>VHBC01000001.1 GCA_016872115.1 Sphingomonadales bacterium
CCACCTCTTCCCATTTCGAACAGAGAAGTTAAGCCTGCTTGCGCTGATGGTACTGCGGTTTTGATCGTGGGAGAGTAAGTCGATGCCGTTTTTTAAAGCCTCACAGAAATGTGGGGCTTTTTTTTTGATATAGAATTTATCCTGGTTGGTACATCTATTCTGTGGATGTAACCTTTTGACAAGGTAAATTGTTATTATTGTGAAAAGTATTGATTTGCTTAGTTTAGATTTATGACCTTATACCAATTACGCATACGTTTTATTTTTCTTTTCTCGCTTACATTGAATTTTCTTGTTGAAGCTCAGGAAATTACACCGGATGATTCATTTACTATTGATTTATGTTTACCAAATCCGACATCAAATGCGGCTTTTCGTACAATAATGCAGGGATTGGTTCATGCAAGTACACACTATCAATATGCTTGGAAACCAGGTTTATATTTAGGAGCTGGAGTACACTATAGTTATTTCGCCATAAATGAATTTAGGGTAACTCCTAAAGTATATGGTGGAATTCATTCTGGAGCTGTGTTTATAAAAACCGGTCATGAAAAATTTTGGTCTGAGCGCTTTGGTACCGATATCGGCATTCGGGCTGGCTGGGCCAGAAGCTATATTTCTTCTGATGCGCTTATAGCCCAAAACGCGGCACCACAAATACAAGAAGGCATTTATTGGGAACCAAATCTAAGTCTTATTTTAACTTCTGATGTGAATCAGAGTTTTAGGCTCACGATTGGCTATCCTTTTTATACACTTTCGTTTTCACCCCAATTAATTGGAATAGAGGGTAATATGGGTTATGATCCAGCCGAATTTGAACAAAATTCAGCATTTTTAAGTGTAGGTTTTGGCTACACTTATTATTTCAATGGGAAAAAAAGTAGTGTTGAAGAAGATTAGGTTTGAATAACGCCAACCTTGTAAGGGTGGAGAAAACCTTCGTGAGCGGCCATTTCTATTCCCATGGATATTACTTTTCTTGTATCAATAGGGTCAATGATAGCATCAATCCATAATTTACTAGCCGCGTAATACGGCGAAATTGAGGTATCGTATTTAGCTTTAATTTCATCGAGAAGCGCCTTTTCTTTCTTAGGGTCTATGACCTCACCTTTCGCTTTAAGTTTGGCGATCTCAATTTGCAGCAGGGTTTTCGCTGCAGCTGCACCAGACATGACGGCAATTTCGGCTGTTGGCCAAGCAACAATTAATCTGGGGTCGTATGCTTTTCCACACATTGCATAATTACCAGCACCGTACGAGTTTCCTACAACAATAGAAAATTTAGGCACCACGCTATTGGCCATAGCATTGACCATTTTGGCGCCGTCTTTGATGATACCACCGTGTTCACTTTTGGAACCAACCATAAATCCTGTGACGTCATGTAAAAAAACGAGAGGTATCTTTTTTTGATTACACAACATAATGAAACGCGCGGCTTTATCTGCACTATCAGAATAAATAACGCCGCCAAATTGCATTTCTCCTTTTGCATTTTTGACAACTGTGCGGTTATTGGCAATAATGCCGACGCTCCAACCGTCGATACGGGCATAAGTGGTAATAAGTGTTTTACCGAAGTCGGGTTTATACTCGCTCAATGAATTTGCATCGACAATAGTTTGAAGCAGGTCTTTGGTGTGATAGGGTTTTGAGCGATCTGATGGAATAATGCCAAAAGCATCTTGCGGATTCTTTGCGGGTGCAATACTTTCTGTACGGTCAAATCCAACTTTGTCTTGTTGTCCGATACGCGACATCAAATCGCGGATTTTAAGTAAGCATTCCTGATCGTCGGCTACTTTGTAGTCACAAATCCCAGAGATTTCTGTTTGGGTAGTAGCACCTCCAAGTGTTTCGTTGTCTATATCTTCACCTATAGCTGCTTTTACCAAATAAGATCCCGCTAAGAATATTGTACCTGTTTTATCTACAATAAGTGATTCGTCGGACATAATTGGTAGGTAGGCGCCACCAGCTACACAACTTCCCATGACGGCTGCAATTTGGGTAATTCCCATTGCTGACATTTTAGCGTTGTTTCTGAAAATACGTCCAAAATGTTCTTTATCGGCAAAAATATCTTCTTGCATCGGTAAATAGACACCAGCAGAATCGACGAGATAAATAATTGGAAGGTGATTCTCCATGGCAATTTCTTGAGCCCTCAGGTTCTTTTTTCCTGTAATTGGGAACCAAGCGCCTGCTTTAACGGTAGCATCGTTTGCAACGACAATGCATTGTCTTTGAGAAACATAGCCTATAACGACAACAACTCCTCCCGCAGGGCATCCGCCGTGTTCAGCGTACATATTATGGCCCGCCAAAGCACCAATTTCTATGCGTTCGGTATTAGGGTCGAGTAATGCATCAATGCGCTCTCTAGCTGTGAGTTTGCCGCTTTCGTGCTGTTTGTCGATACGGGCTTGACCGCCACCCAGATGAATTTTTTCAAGTGTTTGTTCAAGCGCTCTGATTTTGAGCCGCATTTGATCTTCGTTAAAATTGAAGTTGAGTTGTTGTGTTGTTGCCATGTGTTGATTGGGTCTCAAATATACGAAATGTAATCTTCCCTTGCCATGTTTAGTCTTTTTCCTATTTTCATACAATCAAATAAATGAGCACCTATATGACAAATAAAGATCCACATCAAGGTACTGCGATCAAACCTCAAAAAAACAGACTCACACTTTATATTTTGGTTGCCATGCTGCTCGGCGGTATTTTGGGTGCTATCATTCACAATGCTTGTGATACTAAAACGGCTGAGCAGTTTAGTACGTATATCAAAATTCTGGCAACAATTTTTATACGCTTGGTTCAGATGATTATTGCGCCACTGGTGCTCACGACATTAGTGGTCGGCATTGCTAAACTCGGTGACATCAAATCTGTAGGACGCATCGGGGGTAGGGCACTTGCTTGGTTTTTTAGTGCTTCGTTTATTTCGCTACTAATTGGCTTGTTTTGGGTGAATTTTTTGCGTCCAGGCTATGGTGTCAATTTATCGGGTGTAGATACCTCCACGGCTTCAGAGGTCACAGCCAAAACCCAAGACTTTTCAGTGCAACATTTTGTGGAACACATTTTTCCTAAATCGGTATTTGAAGCAATGGCTTCAAACGAAATATTGCAAATTGTCATATTCGCCATCTTTTTTGGATTGGCAGCAGCCTCGATAGGTGAAAACGTAAGGCCAGTTATCAATGCGCTCGATAAAACCTCACACATTATTCTCAAAATGGTGAATTTCGTCATGAAGTTTGCGCCAATCGGTGTTTTCGGCGCCATTGCAGGTGTTTTTTCAGTAAAAGATGTCTCTGATTTAATGTTGACCTATACTAAATTCTTTAGTTCTTTCTTGGTAGGGATTGCCTCGTTATGGGTGTTTTTATTGCTTGTAGGTTATGTCTTTTTAGGGAGTCATTTAAAAACACTCCTCAAGCGCATTGTGAGTCCATTGGTCATTGCGTTTGGCACCACGAGCAGCGAGGCGGTTTTTCCTAAATTAACCGAAGAGCTGGAGCGTTTTGGCATCAAGGACCGTATTGTTTCTTTCATGCTTCCACTTGGCTACTCCTTCAATTTAGATGGGAGCATGATGTACATGACATTTGCAAGTATTTTCATCGCACAAGTTTTTGGTGTGCACTTGGATGGTGGAAGCCAATTAACCATGCTGCTTGTTTTGATGTTGACCAGTAAAGGTATTGCAGGTGTGCCCCGTGCCAGTTTAGTGGTGGTAGCCGCCACCTGTGGTATGTTCAATATCCCGATTGAAGGCATTGCTTTGATCTTACCTATAGATCACTTCTGTGATATGTTCCGCAGTGCAACCAATGTGTTGGGTAATTCTGTTGCTACAGCTGTAGTGGGTAAGTGGGAAGAACCAAAGGCTTCCTCATTCGTTGTTGAGAAAGGATAGCAAGGTGGGCGCATGGAGGTCGTGATGACCTTCAAAACGGCTGACTTTAAAACCAAGACTTTTATAAGTTTTTATTGTGGACTCGATACTTTCCCTATCGAAGTAAGGGTCATTTTCACCAATTGCAAATTGCAACTTTGCACCTTTAGGAAAATCACTTTTGTCGATGTCCGGATTCTTTGGTCATCCAAGAGGCCCCAACTCTTCCTGAGCTTCCTTCTAAATAAAAGCGGTGCGGACCTTCTGGTACCACAATTCCCCAATTGTCATTTAAGATATTGAATTGTCGAAAGAAAAACTGCCCAAGCTGCCCATAGCCATGTAGGGCAAAAATGATTTTATCTTTGCCTTTTAAATCATTTTGATAGTACCGTCTTGTTTGCTCAAAAGGAAGGTGCTGTTCAAACATTAGTGCTGTATGAGCAATTTCTTTGACTTGGTTTGACCATTCATTTGTACGCTAACCAAATAAGAGCCCGCTGCTAAGAATGTGCAATCAACAAATTGGGACGCAGCATGGGTTTTGATTTCACTCAAAATCTTGCCTTGAAGGTCCATAATAATTATGGTTTTGGCAGCACCCGAACTGAATTCTAAAGTAAAGCTATCCATGGCTGGATTCGGATTCAGCCCAAACTCAAATTGATTTTCTGTAAGACCAGAAATATCAATACCTACACAATTACAATTGATATCAATGGAGTCGTTGATGGTCAAGGCATTTGCGTCGTCGCAGGGGCTACCGGGCAAAATACACGTTTGGTCATCGATATTTGCCAACGGATTGTAGTTACATGCGTTTGGATCCATACAACCACTCACATACAAGGTGCCTACGCAATTACAAAGTGAATCGAGGACATCATTGAACGTGTCAGGGTTGTTATCATCGCAAGGTGTGTCTGGATAGATACAAGTGTTGTTATCTACATTTGCCAAGGAGTCGTAAGTACAAGAATTTGGATCCATACAACCCTCTACAATCAGGATACCTGCACAAAGACAATCAGGATTAATCGAGTCGTTCATGGTGTTCGGGTTGCCGTCGTCGCAAGGTAATCCCGGGAACAAACAGCTATTGTTATCGACATTTGCAAGTGGGTTGTAATTACACGCAGCTGGGTTCATACAGCCGGGTATTGTTGTAACGAGTTGGCCAGCGCAAACGCAATTGGCGTTGGTACTGTCATTAATTGTATTTGGATTGCCGTCATTGCAAGGGGTGTTTGGATACAAACAGCTGCCGTTATTTACGGTTGCAAGACAGTTGTAATTACATGAAAGTGGGTCTGTACAACCATAAACAGGCGTAGCTGGCCCGTAGGCATAGCGCGCAACGGCGTGCTGCGTATTGGTTTGGGCACTAAACCCTGCAACTACAATTTTGTTGCCAGGGTAGAGGTCCATGCCGTAAGCGTCGTCCCAGCTTGTGCTAAGTGATGTAATAGTATGTCCGTTTGTACCAAATGAAGTTTGCAAGATGCCATTGGCGTTGTATTTAGAAATGATAAAATCACGCACAAATGAGCTAGGTCCGGTAGTGCCACAGGTTAGTAAAGAACCATCAGGATGAATCAATAATTCATAAGCGCAATCCATTACCGCCACATCTATAATTGAAGTACCTAGGGTGCTTGGGAAGACACCAGAGCCAAACGTGGTTACAAGTGCTCCATCATTTGTATTTCGGGCTTGAAGAATTAAATCCCAAGGGCCAACGCCATTTTGCCCCGCCATGATCAGTTTTGAGCCGTCGTACTCGATGTCGAAAAAGCGCGCATTAAAATTCATTGGAATTAAAACGCCATTGCTACCAAAGGCAGCATATGGAACCCCTGTTGCGGATACTTTTGCCAAAAGCGGGTAATAAATATTATTAATATAAGCATCTCCACAAATAAAGATGTCATTATTGTTTCCAATGACTGCGCTTTGTCCTGTGCATGAACTACCTGTGGCATTTTGAAAGGTTGTTGTTCCATTTGTCCCGAAAGTCAAATCAATTTGCCCATTAAAATCGCATTGGGTAAGGGCCAAGCGGTTGGTGCTGAACCCTGGTAATTTAGAAGAACCTACCAAAATGATTTTATTGTTTTGGATCAGGATTTTACGCGCGTAGTCCTCGCTAGAGCCGATGTCATTATGAAAAAAACCATTGACGCCAAAAGTTTGATCTAAGGTACCATTGCTGTTTAGGCGCAGCATTGTGAATTGTGGGTTGGCAGCAGTTAAACTTGTGGCACCTGCGATTAAAAGTTGACCACTCGGCAATAGTTCCATGTCGTAGGCAAAACTCGAGCCGCCCGGCGCGTTATACAAGTAATAGCCGTTTGTTCCGAAGGTATTGTCGATGGTTCCGTCGCAATTCAGGCGCACGACAACCATGCCTAAACTAGAGGTCATGCCTGAAGTCCCGCAATAGATCATTTTTCCGTTGGCTAGCGTAACGACATCTTGTGCGTTATCCATAAAATTGCTGGCAACCGGACCGTAACTTGCATAACCGGTTCCAGAAAAACTTAAATCCAGGCTGCCTGGAGCTTGCGCAAAAGAAGAGACAGAGATTAATATTGCTAAAATGATGGTAAAAAACTTCATGTTGAATGTTTAGACGTCCTAAATTTACAACTATATTTGACGGTGCGAAAATTTCTTCTTTTCGGTTTTCTTTCAATCTTATTCTATCAATTGATAGGTTTTTTCACTTTTGTGGAAATAGAGCACTACTTCATTCGAAAAGAAAATAAAACGGCGCTCAAGCAAGCTGTTCCTGAAAATCAGCTCATTTCATTTCATTTTACAATTAAGGAAAGTAAAAAACTGAATTGGGTTAAACCCCATGAATTCAGGCTCAATGGTAGGTTTTATGATGTTGTACACAAGCGTAAGATCAAAGGCATTTGGCATTTCAAATGCATTGATGACAAACAAGAAACAGTCTTATTTGAAAAGTTAGCCTATGCAACTGCCGATAACCTCGTCAATGCCCCTGATCAGCACCCGATTCATGGCTGGCTTAAGCTTATGAATGAACCAATGGAACCGACTGATTTTTTTAAAATCCAGTTGAAAAAAAATAAAGCATCCTTTAACAAAACTATCTTTTTTAAGGAAGTAAGAATTCTTGAACCTCAGATAGCAGTCACCGGCCCACCACCCGAAAATCGAGTTTAAATAGCCACACTACAAAGTAGTAAAAAAGCTCATACTTTCTTGTTAAGGAGGTATGAGTGCTTACGTTCATCGAAATGGATGAAATATTTATTTAAACTTAACACGAATGAAATCACTATATCTTATGGTGATAGGTGTGCTTTTCTTGCCTATCCTCAGTTTTGCGCAGCTAACTTTTGAAGTGCGCGATGCTTATACCTTCGAGTCTGTAAATGGGCTAACAATACAGTCAAAGGCTAAAGTGAAGCAACTATCAAATTCAAGTTATCAATTGGATGGACAAGCGCCTTTTACTGTTGAAATTCAACACCCGGATTACGAAAAGTATACTTTGCAAATTCCAGGTAATGGTGCTGCAATTCAGGTGACGGTTTATCTCGTTCCAAATACCCAAACGGAAAATGAAACGGTTGTCTCTGCCAATAAAACGGCTGAAAAGCGCAAGGATGTCGCTCAGAAGATTCAAGTAATTAGAGCTTCTGAACTGCAGTTTCAGCAACAAACATCCATGGCTGACGTATTGTCTAATTCCGGATCTGTTTTCGTTCAAAAAAGCCAACTCGGCGGCGGCAGCCCGATAATTCGCGGCTTTGAAACCAATAAAGTTCTATTAGTAGTTGATGGTATACGCATGAATAATGCGATATACCGAGGAGGGCACCTTCAAAATATTCTCACTTTAGATCAAGCAAATATGGACCGCGTTGAAGTTGTTTTTGGGCCGGGTTCAGTGATGTATGGCTCAGATGCCATTGGAGGCGTCATGAGTTTTCAGACCAAAAAACCAATTTTTAGTTCAACAGACCAAACACTTGTAAAAAGTGGCGCTTATGTACGTGCGTTTTCTGCAGGCGCTGGTTATGCTACAAATGCCCAAGTGAATGTCGCAAATAAACGCTTTGCTTCATTAACTTCCATTTCTTACGCAAGTTTTGGTGATTTACGACAAGGAAACAAGCGTTCTGAAGCAATCGGAAATTTGGGTTACCGACCTTGGTGTGTCAGTACGATAAATGGGGTGGACAGCATGGTGACCAATACAGACAGTAGTTTGCAAGTAGGTTCTGGGTACAGCCAATACGACGTTTTACAAAAGTTCAGTTTTAAGCAAAAACAAGGCGTAAGCCATCATTTGAATTTACAATTGTCAAATTCGAGTAACATTGATCGTTACGACCGGCTCACTTTAATGTCGGGTTCTAAACCAAAATTTGCAGAATGGTATTATGGTCCACAATTCCGTCTTCTTGCTGCTTATACATTAGAATTGTCGAACGCAACTAAGTTTTACGACAACGCCCGCCTCATTTTGGCTTATCAAGCTATTGAAGAAAGCCGCATGGACAGAAGGTTTAATAAAGTAGGCTTGAACCACCGCATAGAACAACTCGATATTTATAGCTTGAATGCCGATTTCATGAAGAAAAAAGGCGCTCATGAATTACGCTATGGCGCCGAGGCTTATTTGAATTTAGTGAATTCAACGGCTTACACTGAAGATATCACAACAGGAGCGCAAACGACTTTGGATACGCGTTACCCAGATGGCGGTTCCAGCATGCAAGGGGCCGCGCTTTATGCTTCACATACTTTAGAGCTTTCAGATAAATTAATTATCAATGATGGCATCCGTCTTTCACAAGTAGCACTGAATGCCAAATTCAAGGACCAAAGTTTTTTTCCTTTTCCGTTTAGCGAAATCCAACAAAATCATTTGGCAGTAAATGGCAATTTAGGTTTGATTTATATGCCTATTTCTAAATTCCGTCTTACTTTAAACGGGTCTACGGCTTTTAGAGCACCGAACGTGGATGACCTCACTAAAGTATTTGAGTCTGTTCCGGGAAAGGTTGTTGTTCCTAATCCTAACCTGCTTGCAGAATATGCCTATAATGCAGAGTTTGGTCTTCACTATACCGTATTGAAAAACACGGTATTAGGCGCAACTGTATATCAAACCTGGCTTACGAATGCTTTGACAGTTCAAAATGGCACTTTCAATGGTTCGGACAGTGTACTTTATGATGGTCAAATGAGTTCGGTACTTAAAACAACGAACGCTGGTAGCGCAAAAGTATATGGCGTAGAAGCGTTTGTAAATGCGCAAATTACAAGCAAATGGCAATTGTTTGCAAGCTACAATTATACCTACGGCCGCATCGCAACTGATACCATTCCTTACCCGTTAGATCACGTTGCACCTGCTTTTGGTAAAATTAGCTTGAAATACACCCCAACTTTCAAACTCAGATTGGAGGCCTTTGCCATGTACTCAGCTGCAAAGAAATTGGAAGATTACAATTTAGTTGGCGAAGATAATTTTGCTTACGCTACGCCAAATGGAATGCCAAGTTGGTATACCCTTAATCTAAGAGCCAATTACAACCTAAACAATACACTCAGTATTCAATTGGCTTGTGAGAATATTTTAGATCAGAACTACCGCATGTTCGCATCGAACATCTCGGCACCTGGCCGCAATTTTATTTTGACCCTTAGAGGATCGTTTTAATCCAATAAAAAAAACAAAAAAGGCGGAGTTAACTCCGCCTTTTTTATTGGGCGTCTTTTGTAGCGTACTTTGCTTGGCTCTCCAAATAGAAAAAAGTGTATTTGATTTTTTCTATTGGCGTGATTTTCGGGAAATACGTGTTTTTGTCTGCCCCAGCTGGGAGCGCTTCCAACTTGGCCTCCATGACAAAAATATTTTTTTGGGGTCCGTACGATCCTGCGCCATACGAAAAATGATAGGCTTCTGTAAGTGCGGTTCCGAGGCCATCGAAATTTTTGAATTGAAAAATGCGTCGAGGCGTGTGGTTGCTCACAGTATAAAAGTCTTTATAGGATGCATTTCTTATTCTGAAATCAATCAGGATGTCTTTGTATTGTGTAGAGCTGATATTTTCAAAACTTACTTTTAATGGTAGCAATGGGGAAGATGGAATCGCTATTGGGGGTGAAAGCATGTCGAGCTTGCCATCAAAAAAGAAAAAGTAATTGAAATTTCCCATAAAACCGAGGTCGGCCCGTTTGGCTGGGTTTGGGCCAGCAGCGGCTTCTTTCATAGCAAAATCAAGACGATTGACAGTGATAATAGCATCCTCTATACCGTCTGCGTCCAGTTGTGCGCCGTAAATGGCAAGCTCGAATTTTTCATTGGCTTGAATATTCAATGCAGCGCGTACCATTCGATTGGCATATGCTTCGAGGCTTTGTTTACCTTTTACCGGAGGGCCAGCTGGCTTGTTTTCAGTGGTGGGTTCTTCGCTTTTTGGCCCCT
This sequence comes from Sphingomonadales bacterium, assembly GCA_016872115.1. Taxonomy (GTDB): domain Bacteria; phylum Bacteroidota; class Bacteroidia; order Flavobacteriales_D; family Crocinitomicaceae; genus UBA952. The sequence goes on from VHBC01000001.1 coordinate 10,389, forward strand.
GACAGGACCACAGCAAAAGGGGAATAAGGATAATTAAGTATTTCACAATGCAAATATAAGGATGTCAATGATAACGTTTATGAACAATTTTAGGAGTAGTTAAAGAAAATTGTGGATAATTCAATAGATTTTATGATTGAGTTAAAGTATTCTTAATCAATTAGATATTTACGATTATTTATTTTGTTCAGTGAGAAAAAGGAATGATTTTGAAACCTTGGCACAATCCTTGGCGTAAGAGCACTCGAAACACAACAAAATAATTAAAATACGAAGACTATGACCACAAGTATTCAATCGCTCAGAACTAAGTCGATTCGTCAAGCAAAGCTGAAACTAGATCAGCACCGTGAATTAGGTGTTCAAAGTCCTTTAAACATATTTGAAGTTGCCGATCTATGGGATAGCATTCGCTTCACTGAAGAAAAATTAAGTGTAGAACCTCAAGGATTCGCACTGATTCTCAACTAATAGTTGATTTATAGTTAGATAAAAGAAGGACGCAGCAATGGGTCCTTTTTTTTATGCAATTACACCAGAGCCGAGAAGCGCATTGCCGCAATACCAAGCCGCAAATTGCCCTGGCGTAATGCCTTTTTGTTTTTGTTTAAAAAGGATATACAACTCACCCTCTTTTGAAATAAGTTGTGCTTCTTGTAAAGGTTGTCGGTAACGTATGCGCACAAGACAAGCTAGTTTGCCACTGCCTTCAAATTCTGTATGCGAATTGATCCATGAAATAGTATCGTTTTCAAGCTTTAAAGCCCAACGGTTGAGTCCCGGATGCTGTTCCGTTTGGCCGCTGTACACGACATTGTTTACGGTATCAATTCCAATCACAAAACTTGGTTCGGGTCTGCCACCGATGTGCAAACCTTTACGTTGGCCGATGGTGTAGTAATGTGCGCCTTGGTGTTTTGTAACTACTTTTCCTTCTTGAGGTTCGTAAATGAAAGGCTGCGCCAAAGATTCAATGTTATCAATATTCGGTTTTAGAGAATTGTAGATCCTGAATTTTTCGAGTGTAGGAGAAACTTCAATTATGTGGCCCTCCTTAGTTGCTAGTTGTTGTTGGAGAAAGGTTGGAAGCGCAATTTTACCAACAAAACACAGTCCCTGAGAATCTTTTTTGTCTGCAGTGACCAAGCCATTTTGTTGTGCAATTTGTCTTACTTCGGCTTTTTTTAGGTGACCAATTGGGAACAATGCTTTTGTGAGTTGCTCCTGGCTGAGTTGGCACAAAAAATAGGATTGGTCTTTGCCGGGGTCGGCTCCAGCTAATAAACTAAAGCTGCCGTCTGCATTTTCTTGCCTTTGGCAATAATGTCCTGTTGCAACGTAGTCTGCTCCCAAATCAAGGGCAGCTTTTAAAAAGACATCGAACTTGATTTCTCTATTGCACAAAACATCGGGATTTGGCGTGCGCCCAGCTTCATATTCTTTAAACATGTAGTTGACAATCCGGTCTTTATACTGTTCAGATAAATCAATTACTTGAAATGGAATGCCAAGTTGTTGGGCAATAAGTAGGGCGTCATTGGAGTCGTCTATCCAAGGGCATTCATCAGAAAGGGTAACACTTTGGTCGTGCCAGTTGCGCATGAACATTCCAATGACTTCATAACCTTGTTGTTGTAATAATAACGCAGCAACGCTGGAGTCTACTCCGCCAGAAAGTCCTACGACTACTCTTTTCATAAAACAAAGTTAAGGCTTCTTAGTGGATCAGGTGAAGGAAGCCTTGTCTTTTCTCTTGTCCACTAGTAAAGAGGTAAAAGTAAATTCCTTCTGAAAGTAATTCACCTTGTTCGTTTTTACCTTCGAAGGCTTTTTGAGCTGAATTTGTTGTGAAAATTGTTTGCCCCCAACGGTTTAAAATTTGCAATTCAAAAGAAGCACAGTTTTCGTAGAGCGGATCAATTTGCCATTTATGGTTTTCAGCATTACTTTTTGTCGAAATGATATTTGGAAATACCATCTCTTGCAATACAATTGATGGAACAATGTCAATAGAGCCATTGGCAGTGTAGGTACATCCGTTAACAAGGTTTATTGTGAAGGTGTATGGAATTATTCCGGCCTGATCAAAGTTTAACGTGATGGGATTTTGATTATAAGGAAGTGAATTAATCGTCCACTGCAAGTTTTGAATATCGGTGCTCGGTACATTAAAGTTAGCTTGAAAGCTTGCCGTCTGACCGCATGTATCCGAGCTATTCAAAAAGATTTGAGGAACACTTAGCAATTGAAAATTCTGAGTGGTGGTATCTGAACAACCTGCAGAACTTGTTAAAACCAACGTTGCAGTGTAAGACCCACTTTGGGCATAAGTATAGCTGGTTGGTATATTATTTAGCGTTTGCCCGTCTCCAGGTAAAAAAGTTCCTTGAATGGTGGTGCCCAAAATAGGTGTTCCCGTCCAACTGCTCAAGTTATTGAAATTGACAGTTTGCCCATCGCACAAAGGCTCGGCACTAAAGTTTGCAAGTGGGAATGGATTGAAGCTAATTTGAAAGGTGTCAGAGGCTGTGCATCCATTAGTGGTAATGAGATTTACTATAAATGATTCTGTACTGCCATTGTTGGTTTGTAGGTCAAAAGTGTAGGGGTTATTAGTAGACAGCGTTTGACCATTTTGTTGCCAACTGAGTTGATCAAAGGCATCTTGTTGATCCGTTTGATATGCTGCATTGAACATTAAAGCTGAGCCGCAAATAGTATTTGGCCCGGTGTATTGAATGGTTGGATTGCCTAGGACTGTACCTGAAAGTGTTGCAGGAGGCGAACTGCAGCCATTCGTATCAATGATGGTGAGTTGGGCATTGTATGTACCAGGGTTCAATAATACCGTGAATGAATCTAGGAAACTCGTAGTATTGCCCAGAGACCACAAATATTGAGCGGCCGCTATATCTATCCAAAAAGAAAGCGTTTCGCCGTTACAAACAGGTCCATTCGTTAAAATGTTGGGAGCGTTCGGATTGGGATTTACTTGAATGGTGATGGTATCTGGCGTAATTGGACAGACGCCAGGTAAAAAACCAGAAATCGTATAAGTTCCGGCGTTGGCCAGTTGCGCCTGTTGAATTGGTAATTGAGGTCCATTTGAACTAAGGTTATTTGGACCGGTCCAGTTGTAGGTTGCGCCTGTCAAGATGTTGGTAGTTAATAGAATAGTTTCACCTACGCAAAAGCTTTGGTCATTGACGCTTATTTGGTATTGTGCAGCAGCAAAATCACTGAAATAACCATAGCGACAACCACTTGAAGAACCACCATGAACAACGCCTAAATGAAATTTAAAGTTAGGATTGTCTATTCGAGACGCTAATTGTACGCCAACAAAAGCACTCGCATCAATTTGTGCATATTTCCATGCGTTATTCGTTCCTGGAACAAAATTAAATGCTGCAGCATTAATGATTCCTGTATTTCCATTAAAGGTGAAGTCGTTTTCACCTCCGGCAGGAACGAGAATATTTAATGCAAAAAACTCATTTGTGGAGCGCACAAAAGCAACCGTATTTGAACCTGTACAAACAATTGATGGCAAAACGGCACCTCCGACTTCGCAGCCAAAACCAGTGGTATGTAAAACATGTGCAGGTAAACTCGTTTCGATCAGGACCGTAGGACTACTCAGTGTATGGACATAAGTGTCAGTTGCATTAATTGTGGCAACAACTGCTCCGTCTACAGAAATTTGCGTGTTGTTTTGAACGGCTACTACATATATTTTATCAGGGCCATTCAAATATCCTTTTAAAATAATGTACTCAGTTCCGATCACTTGATTTGGAATTAATTGATCTCCCATGAGGTCTGCACAACCACCATAGGGAGCACCACTCATTGAGTCGTCGTGGAGTGTAACTGCAATGGGAAGGTTGCTGCTAATAGTTGATCCGCTGAGGTGTTGATTGGCTAAAATAGAAACGGCTTCAGCCGAAAAAGTTTCTCCTTTTTGAAGATTAATGGTAAATGGAATATTGGCGGCATGTCCAACAATTGCTTGCTTTGGATTGATGGTGACCACAGTGTTGTTTTCAGTGGCAACGATATTGAATCCGGAGCGTGCATAGGATGCATTATTGAGAAAATTTTGTGCGGGTACAACAAAAGCAGTACCTAAAGAATTTTTACCTTTTAAAGCGAATATATCTGGATTGCAATTGCAAGTTGGCGTTACTTCATAGTAAGCCATAATGGGTGCTGTTGAGCTTATTCTAAATCCGTATGGTAAAATCGTGTTGGCAGGTTTGTTTTCTATTTGATCAATCCAAGCGGTGAGGTTAAGTGTTTGGGCATCATTGGCAAGTAAGTTAAGAACTTGATTAGGAAAAGTTGGATTTGCAGGCTGACTCACCGTAATTGTAGCTGCTTGATTTAAAGTTGCAAATCGGAAAACGATAGGGCGGTCTCCGTGACTTTGCGCAACTTCAGGGGCTACAAACCAAAATAATGTATCTAGCTGTGCTTGCGCCGAAAAAAGAAGACTTGTAAAAACAAGTAGGATACAAAATTTCATAACTGTCAAAAATGTTTCCTAAAATTAAACACTTAAATGTGTTTGTGCAATTTTTTCAAGACAATTTATGCCGTCAATAGCTGCCGAAACAATACCGCCAGCATAACCGGCTCCTTCGGCAATAGGGTAGAGGTTTTTGATTTGAAGGTGCTGAAAAGTTATTGGATCTCTGGGAATTAGTACGGGAGAAGATGTTCTGGACTCAGGCGCGTGCACAACGGCGTCGTTGGTAATAAACCCAGGCATTTTCCGATTAAAATCAATAAAAGCTTGACAGAGTCGACGATAAACGAAATCGGGGAAGATATCTTTGAGGTTCACACTTGTGAAGCCTGGTTGATATGAAGATCTCGGAAAGTGAGTTGTAAGTTGACCATTTACGAAATCTTGAAGTCCTTGGGCGGGAACTTTTTGGGTTTTTCCGGCAGCTTCCCAACACTTTTGTTCGATTTCTTTTTGAAAATTCAGGCACACAAATGGATTTTTCAAATCTGGAAAATCGGTTGGTTCAATACCCACCACAATTCCTGAATTTGCGTAGATGTTATTTCGCTTGGAAGGAGACCAACCATTAGTTACAACCTCATCGGGAGCTGTCGCACACGGCGCAATGATGCCACCTGGGCACATGCAAAAAGAATAGACGCCTCTGTTGTCAACTTGTGTAACAAGACTGTAAGAAGCCGGAGGTAAATAAGCATCGTTGTGGCGCCCGTGGTATTGCAGGCTGTCGATATAGGCCTGGGTGTGCTCTACACGAACACCAAGCGCAAAAGGCTTGGCTTTGATTTCAATGTTTTTTTGGTGCAATAATGCAAAGATATCTCTTGCGGAATGCCCGGTAGCTAAAATTACTTTTTCAACGGCAATTTTTTCTTTGTAATTGACCTGAATATGTGTAATCTTTTTTTCTTGGATAAGAAGGTCTGTTATTTTATTTTCGAAGTTGATTTGTCCACCCGAAACAATAATTTGCGCTCGGATGGCTTCGATGAGTTGAGGGAGTTTATTGGTTCCGATATGCGGATGCGCATCGACCAAGATGTCTTCTGTGGCGCCAAACTGCACCAACCATTCTAGCACTTTTTGAACGTCGCCGCGCTTTTTGGAGCGTGTGTATAATTTGCCATCCGAGTAAGTACCGGCCCCGCCCTCGCCAAAACAATAATTGGATTCAGGGTTGAGCAAGTGTTCTTTGGTAAGTTTGGCGAGGTCTCGCCTTCGCGAGCGGACGTCTTTGCCGCGCTCAAAAATGATTGGTCTAAACCCTTGTAAAATCGCTTGCAAAGCGGCAAAGAGTCCGGCGGGGCCAGCTCCAATAATGTGTACGCTTGGCGCTTCTTTTGGCAAGATGTCAAAGGAGGTGGGATGGAAACGGGGCGCAAGCGCTGTATCTATGGCCACTTCCATGCTTGCATTGATTTTGATTTGTTTTTGGCGCGCATCAATGCTGCGCTTGCGCCAACGAAAAGCGATGTTTTGGTTTTGGGCTAGTTGAAGTTCTTTGCGAATGCGCTTTTCCAAGTGAGCGTCGTCTTTGGCTTCTTCTGGAGAACATGTGAAATCAAGAACTGAAATCATCCTTCAAAAATCAATGAAAAATACCAGGCTCGGTTATAAAGTTGGTCTATAGGATTCGATACAGGGGTGAAGTCTTGAATAAAACTACTTTTGAAACCATGGCTGTACTTGAGTTCAATTCCAAACTTGAAATACGGTGCAAAAAATTCGACACCGCCTCCAATTTGACCTTGCCAATCGTTCTTTTTTATTTTCACGAAGGGGTCGTAGAAATTTTGAGATGCATCTTGCTGTGATTGCAAATCGATGCTGTATTGCATGCCAAAAAGAGAGTAGGCGGTAAAATTGTTGTAGCGCTTGGTTCGGAATTGCAACATCATTGGAAACTCGAGGTTCGTGGAATTAACGCGCTGTTGACCAGCACCGTTTAAAAACCAAATGGTGTCGAGGCTTTTGTAATTGAGCACGCGCTCCTGAAAAGAAAGCGTCGGGATAAAGCGAAAGCGAATGGTGGGCGTGCCCAATTTTACGGTGGTTAAAATACCGAGTTGCCCTCCGGGCTGGGCATCATTTTGAATAGATAAAAGTTGGTATTGGTTATATGCATTGGGTTTTGGCATGACGGTGAAGTCTGAGCTATTGACCCCAAGCATAAAACCGAAGTGAATGTAACGTTTGTCGAAATTCTTGTAGCGCTGTTGTTTTTGTTTTTGGGCAAACAAACACGGACTAAGTAAGCAGCAAACAAGCAATAATTTCATGACCTCCAAACGTCTCATTTGTCGAATTATTGTGCTTTTGTGCCGATGTAAATACTCGCAATGCCACCACTTAGGCGGATTGGTTCTTGGGTTTGATAGCCTACTTTTTGAAGTACTTCTACAAAAGCTTGGCCTTCTGGAAAGGCGGCAACACTTTCGGGAAGATAAGTGTATGCGCGCGTATCTTTGGAGATATATTTGCCAAAAAAGGGAATGAAGACATTGGCGTAAAATCCAAAGAGTTGTTTAATTGGAAAAGATTTTGGCTTAGAAAATTCTAATATGACGGCTTTTCCTTTGGGTTTGAGGACGCGCAGCATTTCCGAAAGACCTTTCTCTAGGTTTTCGTAATTGCGCACACCAAAACCAACGGTAATAGCATCAAAAAAGTTGTTTTCAAATGGCATATTTTCGGAATCGCCTAATTGCATATCAATGATTTGGTCATAGGCGCGTTTTTTCATTTTTTGTTTACCAACAGCCAACATGCCAGCTGAGATGTCCATGCCGATAATTTGAGTGGGCTTGAGTGCCAAACAAGCAATTGCAAAATCGCCGGTGCCGGTTGCTAAATCGAGCATAACTTTTGGCTGCAAAGCGCGCAATTGCTTGACCGCTCTTTTACGCCAAAGGTGATCAATGCCCAGAGACAAAAAATGATTCAGAAAGTCGTAGTTGGCCGAAATGTTATTGAACATTTGAGCGACTTCCTCTTTTTTTGATTGCCCAGAATCATAGGGTTTAACGACTTTTTCTGACATTTTATAAAAAGTGTTGTTGTGCTTCAGCACTTAATTTTTCTTTGTTGATACTTACTACACCCGGTGTTTCACAAACCAAGCCTCCAGCTAAATTGGCAAGTACGGCTATTTGTGTTGGCAACGCACCGCAAACCAAACTTAGACAGGCTGTTGCTATAACGGTGTCTCCTGCACCCGAAACGTCGGCAATGTTTCGCAAATGGGCAGGTAAATGATGTTGTTGCTGTCCATCGTAAATTTGAACGCCATGTTCAGATAAGGTCACAAAAATGTATTTGCATTCGAGTTTTTTTTGTAGGTCTTCAATGGCAAGTGCGAGCGCAGTTGGGTCGTTGACAAAATTGAAATCTATTTGCAAACCTTCTTTAAGTTCTTTGAGGTTGGGCTTGAAAAGTGTACAGCCTTTGTAGGCTAAGAAGTTTTTCTTTTTGGGATCAACCACGACTGGAATACCCAGCTTTTTGGCGCTGTCAATTAGCCATTCGATGAGTACTTCAGTAAGCACGCCTTTATTGTAGTCCTCTAAAAGTATACCGTCGATTCCAGTAGCTAAAATACCTTGAATTTGACTTTTAAAAGCTACCGTTTCAGCTGTGCTTAGGTCGTGTTGGTCTTCATTGTCAATGCGCAAAAGTTGTTTGCCATTAGAGAGCACTCTTGTTTTGATGGTAGTTTTGCGCTCCTTCGAGAAAAGCACACCGGATGTGTCTATTTGAGCTTCTTGAAGTTGCTGTTGCAAATGCTTGCCTGCAGAGTCATTACCGACGACGCTTGCTAAAATGGCATTTGCACCCAAAGCAATTAAATTAAGTGCTACATTGCCTGCCCCTCCAATGCGCTGCTCTTCCGTTTGAAGGTTAACTACCGGAACCGGTGCTTCAGGGCTCATGCGTTCTACCTGACCGTGAAGGTAGGTGTCGGTCATGACGTCTCCAACAACTAAGATGCGTTTACCATTAAAGGCGTCGAGTAGGGCTGAGGTTTGCATTATCTAAGTTGTGCTAAGGCTGTTGAAATACGTTCAACTGCTTTTTGTAAGGTTTCTTTTGAGGCAGCATAGCTGAGTCTAAAACAATTGGGGTCTCCGAAAGCAGCGCCACCCACACAGGCAACAAGGCCGACTTCTAGCAAATACATGCAGAGTTCGTCTGAATTCTGAATGGTTTGGCCCCTGTAAGATTTACCAAAATAAGACGAGCAATCGGGAAAAACATAAAACGCACCACCCGGTTGATTGACTTTTAAACCTGGAATTTTTCTGAGCCCTTCCAAAACCAAATTGCGGCGGCTTTCAAAAGCGCCGATCATGTCTTTGAGTATCGAAGGGTCGGCATCCATTGCAGAAATTGTAGCACGCTGGGTAATGGAACAGGTAGCAGAAGTAAACTGACCTTGGACTTTATCGCAGGCGGTCGCTATCGCTTTCGGCGCGCCGATGTATCCGAGGCGCCAGCCGGTCATTGCCCAGGCTTTAGAGACGCCATTTACGGTCACGACTTGGTCATAGATTTCTGGGAACTGCGCGAGGCTTTCGTGTTGGCCTATAAAGTTGATGTGTTCATAGATTTCATCGGACATCGCAATTACTTGTGGATATTTGGCCAGAACACGTGCGATGTCTTGCAATTCCGCTTTGGAATACACAGAGCCAGTAGGGTTGCAGGGTGTAGAGAACATCAGCATTTTTGTTTTTGGCGTAATTGCGGCCTCGAGATCTGCGCCTGTGATTTTAAAGTCTTTGTCGATGCCTGCAGAGATAACCACAGGAATGCCTTCTGCAACTTTGACAATTTCTAAGTAGGATACCCAGTAAGGTGCAGGAATAATGACTTCATCGCCGGGGTTGATGAGGCTCAAAACTAAATTTGCAATGCTCTGTTTGGCTCCTGTTGAAACAACAATTTGGTCTTTGCTGTAGCTCAGCTTGTTGTCTCTTAGGAATTTACGAGAAATACTATCTCTGAGGTCGTCATAACCAGGGACAGGGGTGTAGGTAGTGAAATTCTGTTCTAATGCTTCAACCGCGGCTTGCTTGATAAAGTCAGGGGTGTGGAAATCAGGTTCACCCAATGATAGCGAGATAACGTCCTTTCCTTGGGATTTGAGTTCACGGCTTTTTTTAGCCATTGCAATAGTTGCAGACTCTTCCATGGCCAGCAAGCGCTCAGATAATTGAATCATGTTTTTGGGTTTGTGCAAAGGTAGTAATTTGCAATGAATTGACTTATCTTTGCCTTATGCGAATTGATATTATCACGGTGTTGCCAGAGTTGCTGCGAAGTCCTTTTGCCGCGTCTATCATGAAACGCGCGCAAACCAAGGGTCATTTGGAATTGTATGTGCACAATCTACGCGATTTTTCAGACGATAAACACCGCAATGTAGACGACTATCAGTACGGTGGAGGAGCCGGAATGGTGATGAGCGTTGGTCCAATTTCCAAGGCAATTGAAAATCTACAAGCAGAAAGAGACTATGACGAAATCATATACATGACACCCGACGGCGCTATCTTGGATCAAAATAGTTGTAATCAGTTGTCTTTGGCAAAAAACATCATCATTTTATGTGGTCACTATAAAGGTGTTGATCAGCGCATTCGCGATTTATATATTACCAAAGAAATCTCAATTGGCTCCTACGTGTTGAGTGGGGGTGAACTCGCTGCTGCAATTGTAGTCGATGCTGTTGTTCGCCTGATTCCTGGCGTGCTCAATGACGAAACCTCGGCATTGACAGATTCGTTTCAGGATGGTTTGTTGGCTCCGCCAGTTTATACGCGACCACCAGAATTTAATGGATTAAAAGTGCCGGATGTACTTTTGGGTGGCAATCCTAAAGAAGTAGAGGCTTGGCGAGAAGAACAGGCGCTATTGCGAACCAGAGAAAGAAGACCAGACTTGTTAGGAGATTAATCCTCAATTATTTGAAGGTTTGCAAATCGAAGCAGTAGGGTTTTGGAACCATGTTGCGGGAAGAATATGGTCGCCTTTTTATCAGGACCCTGGCCATCGAGTTGTAGTACTTTTCCTTTGCCAAATTTTTCGTGCAACACATTGTGGCCAACCACAAGGCTTGCCATATTCGCTTGTTGTTGGGGATTGGCACTTTTATTTTGGCTCACTTCTTTCAAAGAGCGCAGTTGTGGACCACCACCCAGCGGTTTATTGAGCCCCCCTGTAAAACCCCGTTCAATACTACCGGATCCCATTAGTGAACGGCTATTGGCTGTTCGGGAGATGGTTTCAAACTGCAAATATTGCGGGTCAATTTCGTCGATGAATCGGGATGGTTCACACATAATAGACTGCCCCCAGGTAAAGCGGCTGGTGGCGTAAGAAAGCATGCAGCTACGCATACCTCGGGTGAGCGCTACATAAAACAAGCGGCGTTCTTCTTCGAGCTCTGGGCGCGAATTGAGGGCCATTTGAGAAGGGAATAAATTTTCTTCAAGCCCAACAATAAAAATATGATGAAACTCGAGCCCTTTGCTCGAGTGAATCGTCATGAGGCTGATATGGTTGCGGTCTTCTGGTTTTTCCTGATCGGCGTCGGTAAGTAGTGCGACATCCATCATGAAGTCAGCGAGGGTGCGGGGTGCGTCTGGCGCTGCGCCGCGCACAAATTCTTGAATACCTGCCAATAATTCTTCGATGTTCTGAAAACGCTCTACTTCTTCGGGGCCTTTGTCTTTTTCTTCGAGTAATTCTCTGAGAATTCCAGATGATTTGGCGATGCGTTCAGCAAGCGTAAAAGCGTCTGTTTTATCGAGCTCAGCGCCAAAACTAGAGATCATGGTGGTGAACTCGTAAATTTTTGCTTTGGCTGCTGCACTTACATCGGCTGGGAAACTTTGAAAGTCTGAAATAACTTCCCACATGCTGATACCATAGCGGTTGGCTGCAATAATGATGTTTTCTATTGTGGTTTTACCAATGCCGCGTTTAGGGTAGTTGATTACGCGCTTGAGCGCTTCTTCGTCGTGCGGGTTTGCGCTGAGTCTGAAGTAGGCGAGGAGATCTTTGATTTCTTTGCGCTGATAAAACGACAAGCCGCCATATATTTTGTAAGGCATATTGAGTTTTCGCAACGCCTCCTCAAATGCCCTCGATTGTTTGTTGGTGCGGTATAAAATGGCGAAATCTTGAAAACGAGCACCTTCTGCTGTTTTGCGTTCAAAAATGGCTTGGGCAATGGTGCGTCCTTCTTCGTTGTCTGTCAGGGAACGTTGGACTTTAATTTTAGAACCTTCGTTGTTGTCGGTCCATACCGTTTTTAAAATTTGATCCTTATTTTTTTTGATGATGCTATTGGCTGCTTCGACAATATTTTTGGTACTTCGGTAGTTTTGTTCGAGTTTATATAACGCAAAATCGGGGTAATCTTTTCTGAAATTGAGGATGTTCTCGATGTTTGCTCCACGAAAAGAATAGATACTTTGGGCGTCGTCTCCGACCACACAGATGTTTTGATAAGCCGCGGCTAATTTCTTAACAATGAGGTACTGTGCATAGTTGGTATCTTGGTACTCATCGACGAGGATATATTGGAATTTTTGTTGATAGTAATGCAATACATCAGGGAAGTCACGGAGTAGTACGTTGGTGAAATACAACAGATCGTCAAAATCCATGGCACCAGCCTTCAGACAACGGTTGGCGTAAGTTTGATAAATTCGACCAAGCTCTGGTCTGCGAGATTGTTTGTCTTCTAATTCTATTTCTGTGTTGGCAATATAAGCTTCCGGGGATATGAGGTTATTTTTAGCAGCCGAAATACGACCAAAAACCATACTCGGTTTATAGGTTTTGTCGTCGAGGTTGAGTTCTTTTATGATGTCTTTGATTAAGCTTTTGGAGTCTTGGGTATCGTAGATGGTGAAATTGTTAGGAAAACCAATGCGTTCAGCATTAAAGCGCAATATTTTAGAGAATACCGAGTGAAAAGTACCCATTGAGATATTTTTGGCTTCTGCAGCTCCAACGATTTGGCCAATACGCTCAGTCATTTCTTTTGCTGCTTTGTTCGTAAAAGTAAGGGCTAAAATATGAAATGGGTCTAAGCCTTGTTCTATCAAGTAGGCGATGCGGTAGGTGAGTACGCGCGTTTTGCCTGAGCCAGCGCCAGCAATGACCATAATAGGGCCATAAATGTGTTCAACGGCAACCCGCTGACTTTCGTTGAGTTCGTCTAAATAGGACATGGAAAAAAGCTGTTTTCAAAAGTACTATTTTATGTTGCATCCTTTCCAGTGAAAATGCAGTATTTTTGCACAAAATTGAAGCGTAAAAGCGAAACTTCTACTGCAAATCTGCGTAGAACCCCTTTTTGATTAACAAGCCAGCATGAGAACCAAATATATTGACCTGATCGAACAAACTTTTGATTTCCCTCAAAACGAATTCTTTCTGCGCGAGGAACGTCTATTTTTTCATGGTATCGACCTCATGCGTCTGGTCCATGAGCACGGCACGCCACTCAAGTTCCATTACTTGCCTCAAATTTCAAATAACATCCAAAGAGCAAAAGGTTGGTTCCGCGAAGCCATCATGAACCTTGGTTATCAGGGTAATTACTACTATTCTTACTGCACCAAAAGTTCTCATTTCGCATTCGTACTTGACGAAGTACTTAAAAACGATGTCCATATCGAGACCTCTTCTGCTTTTGACATTGATATTGTCAACAGCCTCCAGGCCGCAGGAAAACTCAAGCCAAAAAGTTATGTCATCTGCAATGGCTATAAACCGGCACCATATTTACAAAAAATTGCCAAGCTCATCGAGCAAGATGAATTGCGAATTGTTCCAGTTGTAGACAACATTGATGAGCTCAAACAGCTCATAGAACTCACCTCCAATGAACTCAATATCGGTGTTCGAATTGCCTCTGAAGAAGAGCCAAAGTTCGAATTTTATACCTCGCGCCTCGGCATTCGTTACCGCGAAATCGTGCCTTTTTACAAAGCCATACTCAAAGAAAACCCGAGGGTACGTGTCAAAATGCTGCATTTTTTCATCAATACAGGTATCAACGACACCGCCTATTACTGGAATGAACTTACCAAATGTTTACGGGTATACTCGGACCTAAAGAAACTTTGCCCCGAACTAGATTCTTTAAATATCGGCGGTGGTTTTCCGATTAAAAAATCTTTGGCTTTTGATTTCGACTACGCCTACATGGTGCGTGAAATTTTAACCCAAGTGAAGCGTGTTTGCCAAGACAACGACATCCCAGAACCAAATATTTTTACTGAATTCGGATCTTTTACGGTAGGAGAGAGTGGTGGGGCTATTTTCAGCGTATTGCATCAAAAGCAACAAAACGACCGCGAAAAATGGAACATGATCGATTCATCGTTTATGACTAACTTGCCAGATACATGGGCTATTAACCAGCGCTTTATCATGCTGCCGATCAACCGTTGGAACGACGATTACGAACGCGTGTTGCTAGGCGGCTTGACTTGTGACTCAGACGACTACTATAATTCTGAGCAACACTCCAATGCCATATACTTACCCAAGTTTGACAAAAATAACACGCAGTTTATCGGATTTTTCAATACGGGTGCGTATCAAGAAACTATTGGTGGATACGGTGGACTTAAGCATTGCCTTATTCCCGAGCCCAAACACATTCTCATCACCCGCGACGAAAACGGAAAAATTCAGACGGAAGTATTTAGCAATGAGCAAACTGCGCAAGATTACCTAAAAATATTAGGTTACGATAAATAACTGAGGCCTTACCTACTACTTTCTTAATTCAACCTGACAATCTTTTTCGAGTGCAAAAAGAATTCGTTGCATGGCCTTTTCTATTTGCTGTTCACTAAGGGTTTGTTGTTGGTCTTGAAGATAAAAGGCCAAGGCATATGATTTTTTGTTTTCGGGCAGGTTTTTACCTTCATACACATCAAATAACTGGACATCCTGAAGTAATTTGGTTTCTGCTTTGCGCGCACTTGAGACCAGTTCGGCATAATCTAATTGCTTATCCACCAACAAAGATAAATCACGTCGAACGGCAAAGCTTTTGGGTACCTCTATAAACTTAATCTGTTGTTTTGCAGCAAATCGGTTAAGTATGGACCAGTTGAATTGCGCATAAAATACTTCTTGTTTGAGGTCAAAAGCATTTTGAAGATTAGTTGCAATTTGGCCGTAGCTAGCTACGACCTCATTTTGAAAATGGATGTCTAGGCCAATGTGGTACAATGCACTATCATTTTGCTGTTCTGTACAAATCGTACTGATTCCAAATCTTTCGAGCAGGCCCTTTACCTCTTTTTTTAAACTAAAAAAGGTATGTGACTGTCCTTGACTATTCCAGTTTTCAGTTTGTTGTTTTCCAAATAAAACAAGGGCAAGTTCTTGGTTTTCGATGCGTGCTTGTTCGTGTGACTGATAAGACTGTCCAAACTCAAAAAGCTGTAAGTTGGCAATTTGCCTATTTTGGTTGTGTTGTAGATTTTCAAGTAAGCCAAACAATAGGGTTTGTCGCATGTGGGCTAGATCTTGACTCAACGGATTTAGAATTGTAATAGCCTTTCCGAAAGATTCATCAAGATATTGTGCGTAATGTTTCTTGGTTAGAGAATTATTGAGCGCTTCAAAATAGCCTCGACCTACAAAAAACTCAGCAACATTACTCTTCTGAGTTTCAGTATCGAGCAGATTGACTTTTCCTAAGCTAAAATTCCATTTTTCGGGTATTTCAACATTGTTTAAGCCGTAAATACGAATGATTTCTTCAATGACATCTACAGGTCTTGTGACATCTACTCTGTAGCTCGGAACGACGAGCTCCCATGTATCATTTTGAAAAGAAAGCGTCTGAAAATCGAGGTCGTCAAGAATTTGTTGGATGTCGCTGGTTGGAATGTCATTGCCAATTAGTTGTGTAATCGCATTTTTGCTGAGTTCAATTTGAACGGCTGCAGAAAGTTGACCTTCATAACTAAAGGTCGCGCTACTGACTTGTGCTGCTGTGAGTTCTTGGATAAGATTGGCACAACGCAATAATGCAAAGGTGGTTAAAGAAGGGTCAACACCGCGTTCAAATCTAAAGGAAGCATCAGTATTTAGTCCATGTTGTCGAGCTGCTTTTCGTATACGCACGGCATCAAATAATGCCGACTCAATGAGCACACGCTTCGTATTTTCTGTTACGCCGCTTTTACTTCCGCCCAGAACACCAGCAAGGCATTGAACACCTTTTGCATCGGCGATTACAAGTTCATGGCCCGCGAGTGTATAAGTTGTATGATCAAGTCCAATGAAAGTTTCATTTTTTCGAGCACATCTTACTTGCAATGGCAGTTCAATTTGATCGGCATCGAATATATGGAGTGGTGTGCCAAGTTCGCGTTGGACAAAATTACTGAGGTCAACAACATTATTGATTGGTTTATGGCCAACTGCTTTAAGTCTATTTTGCAACCATTTCGGCGAGGGTCCAACTTTGACATTATTCAAGATAAGTCCATTATATTTTTTGCAGCCCTGATTGTCTTCGATTTGAATTTGGAGCGGGCTGAGCTGATTATTGGATAGTGCTGAAACTTCTGGGAATTGAAGCTGCGCTTTTGTGTCTGCATGCAAATTATGGAATGCGCGTATGTCTCGGGCTACACCAATGTGTCCCATGGCATCGGCGCGGTTAGGCGTGAGACCAATTTCTAATTGGGTGTCGGACTCAAGCTGAAAATAAGCAGCTGCCGTTTGTCCGACAGGAGTTGACGTTGGTAAAACAAGTATGCCGTCATGACTGGTACCAAGGCCAAGTTCGTCTTCTGCACATAACATACCCTCGGAAACAACCCCTCTGATTTTAGCTTTTTTTATTTCAAAAGGCTGATCTGGTTGCGGATACAATGTACAGCCAACAGTAGCAACAATTACTTTTTGTCCGGCAGCAACGTTTGGTGCACCACAAACAATTTGTAAGGGTTCCTCTTTTCCAATGTTTACGGTAGTTACTTTTAGTTTATCGGCGTCTGGATGCTGTTCACAAGTGAGCACTTGACCAACGACAACACCTGTCAAGCCTCCAGGCACTTCTAGGTAGGTGTCTAGACCCTCTACTTCTAAACCTGTTTGGGTTAAGATGTCACTGAGTTCCTCGGGGCTGTAATTGAAGTCGAGGTATGTTTTGAGCCAGTTATATGATATTTTCATGTGGTGGAATGATATTGACTTCGCGCTCAAGGCTAACGCCAAACTGCACTTTGATCTTTTCTATTATATGAGTGGAAAGGTCAAGTATTTGTTGACCCGTGCTGCTTCCGTGATTTACTAGCACCAAGGCTTGTTTGTCGTGAACACCACAAGGCCCCATACGAAAACCCTTCAGGCCTGCTTTTTCAATAAGCCAACCCGCAGCTAACTTGACTTCGGTGTCGGATATTAAGAAATGTGCTATGTCTGGATATTGTTGTTGCAGCGCTTCAAAACGTTGTTTGCTCACGACGGGGTTTTTGAAAAAACTACCCGCATTTCCAAGTGCTTTTGGGTCGGGAAGTTTGGATTGCCTGATGGCAATTACAGCCGCTGAAATATCTTGAATGCTCGGTGTTGTGATCCCTTTTGAGAAAAGTTCTTGTTGGATGGCACCGTAGCTTGTGCGCAAATTGGCCTTTTTAGACAAACGAAAGGTGACATCTAAAATGACGTATTGATTTTTTAGCGCCCTTTTGAAAATGCTTTCTCGGTACCCAAATTGACATTTGTGGTTGTCAAAAGTGTGAATTTCACCGTTTGCGATGCAAAAAGCGTTTAAGGAATGAAAAACATCTTTGATTTCTACACCGTATGCGCCTATGTTCTGCATCGGGCTGGCGCCAACAGAGCCAGGAATCAGGGATAGGTTTTCTAGCCCGGCCCAATTATTGGCAAGGCAATGCATGACAAATTGGTGCCAGTTTTCTCCGGCTCCGACTTTGATATAAATGAATTCGTCGTCGTCGTCGCTTACCTCAATGCCGGTAATGCAATTGAGCAAGACAAGGCCGTCAAAGTTTTGGGTAAATAATACATTGCTGCCGCCACCTAATACAAGAAGGGGTTCGTTCGCATAGTGCTTTAAGTTCAATTCCAGTTCTTCGACACTCGAAAAGCGACTAAAATACTTGGCTTTGGCGTCAATTCCGAAGGTATTGTAGGGTTGAAGGCTGTAATTATGTTGCATGTGAAGCCCAAAGTTAGAAATATTGTAGAAAAATTACTGATTCTACTGCTTAAAAAACCCCGGATCATTAGGTCCGATAAGACCAAACCAATCGTAATAGGCAAGATGATGGCTTTTAATGAAGCCTAATTTTTTTCTTGGATAGTTTTCAGGGATGTAAATGCGCCCACCTTTGGTTCCCACAGGCAAATTGTCGATGCCTGGAACAGCCGTCTGAGGCGCAATACCGTCTTGAAAACAAATTGGATCAGCAAGTTTGTCGTTTGCACGTGCACCGTATTGCCAAACTTCATCAAAAAGAGCCCAATTTCTGTTTTGCGTATTGGCGCCTTCTGGAGATAAAATTAGTGCTTTTCCAAATTGCACATAGTTTTCAAGTATGTCTACCATGCCGAGCATATAGGCATAACCCATGCTGTGGCAAACAAAATGAATTTTTTGGTGCGGATGTGTTTCAAGGAATTGATGCAGTGCGGCCCCAGCAAGTTGGCCATTGGCAACGCGCTCTTGAAAACCTGGTTCATTGATTTGTTGATTCAGCACCCACTTGCTTTGTTTTCGAACCCAGCAAAATCTAGAAAAAATATAGGAGCGCAGCGCTTTTGATAAACGTTTGTGCGTGGAGGTACTTAGCGGATGATGTGCATTAAAGTAAACCGATTGGGAGTTGGGAAATCGCTTTTTGATGGTGTCGTCAAGTTGGTACCAGTAGCCAGTAGGGTCTTTAAGGTGAATTTGGTTATCGGGAAGTTCTTTGTCATATTTTGGGCCTCTGTAGCCATTGATGAAAACCAAAAGATCTTGCCCCATAGCATTCAAATTTGAAAAAAAGAAGAATAAAATAAAAAGAAGTCTATTTGCCATATTGATAGAAAATGCCACCAGCAAATGCCGTCCAATAACACGCTTTTTGTTGACAAGCTTTAAGGCCTGAATTGACCCAAGTATTGCACGTTTTAAACATATTGTAACGGCCGTGTGCAGCATAATAGGCGTCATTGCCCGTAACCACACCTGGTTTGGTGGCTTTGATATATTTGGTTTTTCCACCATGTTTGCTATGGACAAGCGTTTTTTCGATATACCGAACTAAATTGCGGTATTGTTGGTCAGTGAGCCGCAATTTAATAATGGGGCGGTCGTCTAAAAGTTGTTGATAGTATGTGGCGTGAATTGCCGATGGACCTATACCAAAAGGAACGCTAAGTGCAGTCTTAACAGTTAAATCGGACCATTGGGGTGTGTTCATGTAAAAATTTTTATCTCCCCAACCTATAGAAACTAGCTTGCTAAGGCTGTCTTTGAAAGCGGTGTTGGTTAGAGGAAACTCTGTGCGCCAATCTTTAATGTGGTTTGTGACCGGAACCACAAAATCAGAATGGACACCGGATTTCATGAGATAAATGATATTGTGGGCGTTTTTGTTGGAGCGGCCTTCAACACCAATTCGGGACAACAAAAAAGTACTAATGGCGTAGAGTAAAATAGCAGAGCCTAGGAAAGTCAAAAAATAGCCCGTCATTTTTTTAATGCGCTTAAAAAAGTTGCGGGTTTTGCGTTTTTGGTACCAATAAAGTTTGCGTTTTTTTTCTCTCATTTGTGTATAACAAAGTTAAACTTTCTGAGCAATTTGCCTAGCAAGTGTTTATTTTTGTAATCTCTAATTTAATTGACATGCGTCCTCTTTTCTTTATATTGTTTTGCGCAATAAGTGCGCGCGTTTTTGCTCAGCAATCTGATGAAGCTGCAAATGCAGCGCGCAAAATGACAGAAGTGCTTTACAATGTTGAGCGTTTCTATGTCGATGCACCCAATACCAATAAACTCTCAGAAGCCGCCATTGTTGCGTTGCTTGAAGAACTTGACCCGCATTCAACTTACATTCCTAAAGAAGACCTCAACGACGCTCAAATGACCATCAACGGCAGCTTTGTAGGTATTGGCGTGCGCTTTCAGCTCATGAAAGATACCATAAGTGTGGTTGCCACCATACCAGGCGGGCCGTCCGAGAAACTCGGCATACTGCCAGGTGATCAAATTGTACAGGTCGACGGTCTAAACGTGGCCGGAATTGGCATCAAAAACGATCAAGTCAGACAAAAACTAATGGGAGATCTCGGCACCAAAGTGAAAGTTACCGTCAATAGAAAAGGAAAACTTCTCGATTTTAATATCACCCGCGACAAAATTCCAGTATTCTCCGTCGACGCAGCCTACATGATCGACAAAGAAATTGGATACATCAAACTCAATAGTTTCTCTAAAACCACCGTTCAAGAGGTTCAAAAAGCAATGCTCGCCCTCAAAGAACAAGGCATGAAAAGTCTCATTTTTGACTTACAGGGCAACGGAGGTGGTTTGCTCGACGCGGCCCATAAATTGGCTGACGAATTTCTTAGCGGCGACAAACTCATTGTTTATTCGGAAGGTCGGGCTCAACCAAGAACTGATTTGAAAGCAGCTAAAAAAGGCTTGTTTGAAACAGGTCAACTGGTGATTCTCACAGACGAATACAGCGCCAGCGCCAGTGAAATCCTTTCGGGCGCCGTTCAAGATTGGGACCGCGGTTTGGTGGTTGGTCGTCGTACTTATGGAAAAGGCTTGGTGCAGCGTCCTATGCCGCTGAGCGACGGCTCTGAAATGCGCCTGACCATCGCACGTTATTACACCCCTACAGGTCGTCATATTCAAAAACCTTATCAGGACACCGAAACCTACAGAAAAGACCTCAATCAGCGATATTTAAACGGAGAATTCTTCCTCAAAGATTCCATCAAAATGCCTGATTCCTTAATGTACAAAACCCTCAAAACCAAACGCACTGTTTATGGGGGCGGCGGCATTATGCCAGACGTCTTTGTTCCGCTCGATACCACTCAGAATTCTGACTACTTTGCCGATCTTATCCAAGGCGGTCACGTCAATAGCTTTGCCTTCCAATATATCAATGCAAACCGAGCCGCATTGCGTGCAAAGTATCTTGATATCAACTCTTTCAAGCGCGATTTCATCTTAGATCAAGCTTATATGGACCAATTCTTTGCTTATGTCCAAAAGGAAGATCCTACCTTGCTATTCAATGCCGAGCAATATGCTATATCAGAACAATTACTCAAACTACGTATCAAAGCAGTTTTAGCCCAAGATCTTTGGGGTACCAACGAAATGTTTCAAGTATACAACGAAACCAACGAAATTTTACAAAAAGCTGTTGAGGTACTCCAAAGCAAACAATTTGCACAATTTGAACTCGATAAATAACCTATATGTCAGACGATAAAAAAATCATTTTTTCAATGGTGGGGGTTTCCAAAACAACTCCCCAAGGCAAGCAAATTATTAAAAATATTTACCTGTCCTTTTTCTATGGCGCCAAAATTGGCATCATCGGTCTTAATGGCTCGGGTAAATCCACCGTCATGAAAATCATTGCGGGCCTCGACAAAGCCTTTCAAGGAGAAGTGGTTTTCTCTCAAGGTTACTCTGTGGGTTATCTTTCGCAAGAGCCGGAGCTCGACACCAACAAAACCGTCCGTGAAATCGTTTTGGAAGGCGCTCAGGAAATTGTAGATGTGTTGGCTGAATACGAAGAAATCAACAACGCCTTTATGGATGAAGACGTCATGTCTGACCCTGATAAAATGGATAAACTCATTGCCCGTCAAGGCGAGGTTCAAGACAAGATCGATGCTTTGGATGCTTGGGAACTCGATACTAAAATTGAGCGCGCAATGGATGCACTGCGTTGCCCTCCCGATGACCAGCTCATTGGTACACTCTCAGGAGGTGAGCGCAGACGTGTGGCGCTTTGTCGTTTGCTTTTGCAAAACCCTGACGTATTGTTGCTAGACGAGCCTACCAACCACCTTGATGCTGAATCTATCGATTGGTTAGAACAACATTTACAACAGTATAAAGGAACCGTAATCGCCGTTACCCACGACCGCTATTTCCTCGACAATGTAGCTGGCTGGATCCTCGAGCTCGACCGTGGTGAAGGTATTCCTTGGAAAGGGAATTACACCTCATGGCTAGAGCAAAAAGGCAAGCGCTTACAAGAAGAAGAAAAAACGGAGTCAAAACGTCAAAAAATGTTGGCTCGCGAACTCGAGTGGGTGCGCATGAACCCAAAAGCGCGTCAAGCCAAAAGCAAAGCCCGTTTGCAGAACTATGACAAAATGCTTTCAGAAGATGCCCGTGAGAAAGAAGCAAAACTCGAGATACCAATTCCTAATGGGCCTCGTTTGGGCAGCAACGTGATCGACGCCATTCATGTTGCCAAGGCTTTCGGAGACAAGCTCTTGTATGATGACCTGAACTTCAAGTTGCCTCCGGCGGGAATTGTTGGGATCATAGGGCCCAACGGTGCGGGAAAAACCACTATTTTCAAGATGATCATGTCTGAATTGGCGCCAGAAAAAGGTGAATTCACTGTCGGTGAAACCGTCAAAATTGGCTATGTAGATCAAACGCATAAAGATATTCATCCGGATAAGACCGTTTTTGATGTTGTTTCCAATGGACTAGAATACGTTGAGGTAGGCAATCAAAAAATCAATTCCAGGGCTTATTTGTCAAAGTTTAATTTCAATGGTTCGGATCAAAATAAAAAAGTAGGCATTTTGTCCGGCGGAGAGCGCAACCGCTTGCATTTGGCCATGACGCTTAAAACGGAAGCAAATGTGCTTTTATTAGATGAACCAACCAATGATATCGATGTCAATACGCTCCGCGCATTGGAAGAAGGCATCGAAAACTTTGCGGGTTGCGCCGTTGTGATTTCTCACGACCGCTGGTTCTTGGACCGTATTTGCACACATATTTTAGCTTTTGAAGGTGATTCTCAGGTTTATTGGTTCGAGGGGTCATACTCTGAATATGAAGAAAACCGCCGCAAACGCCTTGGCGATGCCGGTCCAAAACGCATACGATACAGAAGCCTGAGTTAATGACAACTGCGCTGTTTCCAGCGTTTGTTTACACTTTGAGCCGTATCCAACTCTTGGGCTTCTTTTTGAGATTGGTTCAGGACCAAATCTTTTAGTTCTGGCTGCCCTGCATCTATCCAGGCAGTATACCAAATGCTGCTTACCATCCAAATTGCCGAGCGCATGCGGCGTTCAACCATTCCGTTTAGAGCATTATGATACGCCGCGCAAAATTTCCGAGAATATACTTTAGTCATGGTGCTACCGCGCTGCTCATAGCTATATTTCTCTTGTGGTTTGAGTTGTTTGCTGATTTCTTTTTCAAATCTAAGTACCGAGTCTAGTGCTGCGTGAGAGCTGCGCACGGCTGCCCAAATAGCTTTTTGAACGGACTCAATGTATTGGGCGGGGCCTATCCAGTAATTGAAGTCAGCAGACTGTAATTCGACGAGTCTACTTTCCCAGAGCCCATGAATGCCGTGCTGATTGGTGAGTTGACCATTGTAGTTCTCTGTGGTGTGCAGCGGCACATGCGCATCTGCAATGTAGTGACCGATTTCGGCCGCATATTTGAGAATTAGCGCTAAATTTTTTTCTTCAAAGGCTTTTTGAAGGCGGTACTTCATCTGTATAACATGCCAAGGTACAATTCCGTAAGCTTGAAGGGTGTCTTCGGAGTGGCAGTCAACGGCTTCTTGCCAGCGCTGTGGCAAGTTCCAAAATGGATCTTGGCCATTTTGGTAATAATGATCGAGGTCGATGTAATGCCGGGCTGCTTCAGCCTCAATGGCATAACGCCGTTGATCAGGTGCAACTGCTTGACTTACTAAATAGGGAAGGTGTTGAATGAATTTAGCCTGAAGTTGTGGCGGAAGCAAATAAACGGCGTATTCATTGATGCGTTGGTGCCCAGAAAAGCCCCAAGAACCAGTGCTTTTGGATTGCGTTTGAATAAAAAGACTGCCAACGAAAATCAGCAGCGCCAAAAGGGCAAGTGTTTTATAATTTGACGAGTTTTCCATCTTTAAGTATTGGAATGACCTCCGTTTGGTTTGGAGTCAGACAATACTTGATGTCTTCGTTGAGATTCAGGTTTTTGAGCCTGCGGCGATGTGAACTCGACTTGAGGTAACCAAGGTAATTGTCCTTGGCTGAAAGGTATAAATACTTGGCCGCAATTGAGGAGTCTTCGTCTGAAATATAATTACCTGTTCCGATTAAATACTGACAAATTGCTCCTGCACAGATGGTGTCTTCTAAATTGAATTTATCTTGCCAACCCGAACAAAGGCATAAAACATTTTTATCTTGTTTTTCGAGCCATTTGCAGATCGCATCTAGGTTTAGGAAAGCCCCAACCACTACGATTTCGGCATCTTTGGCTACATCTAAAGATTTGGTTCCATTCGTGGTAGTGAGTACGACATCTTGCCCTTTGAAATCTTCGCGCATGTAGGAGAAAGGAGAATTGCCGAAATCAAATCCTTCAACAATTTGCCCTTTGCGTTCTGCACCGGCTAAAAATCCTTTTTGTTTGTATGCCCAAGCTTCTTCTACGGTAGGAACAGGAATAATGGAGTTGATACCGTTGTCAAATGCAGCACAAATAGCCGATGTGGCTCGAAGTACGTCGATGACAACTACAATTTCAAATTCATCTTTGTAATACGGGTATTCTCCTGGTGTAAAACAAACTTCAACGTGTTTTCTTGTATCCATGCTGCAAAGGTACGATTTTTCAAAAGACCAATAAAAAAGGGGGCCGAAGCCCCCTTTCAAAATAGTTGTTGAATTGCTTAGAATCTCCAACCAATACGTACTGAACCATGAGCAGCACCGATGTTAGTTTCTGTTTTTGAATTCCCGGGCTGATCAATTGACATTACAGCTCCTGTTGGGTCAGTAATTTCAGTTTGTTTATTGCCGTATTGCGTATTTTGACTTGTAAGATTAAGCTCTAGTCCTAAATAGATGTTGTCGGCAACATAATAGTCAAAACCAGCTCCTAAGCCCCACATGTTTGTGGTGTAACTTCCATTTGCACTAACAATGAAACCTTCAGTATAGACCAATTCGGATGCTGGATTTCCGGGTATCTCATAAAAAACATTAGTCCAATTTTGCGCTTCTTTGCCATTGCCAAAGCCAAACATTGCCGAAAAATAAGGGGACATGCGATCCGTTCCTGGCAAATGGTATTCTGCGCCTAATTTAAAGTCAATGGCACTGCGATTGACCTCAATTGTTCCGCTTTTATCTTTGGTTTGATTGAAATAATATGTTGTTTCTTTACTCGGTAAACCTACAACGGAAGAACCATCTCCGGCAAAACCAAATTGAATTCGCGCAGTAAATTTGTCATTTATAAAATAGCGCAAGCGAAGTGATGGCGCTAAAAATGACATGCCATCCGAGCTATTTAGATTTGCGAGTCCTTCAAGAGAGAAGTGTGCGTCATCAGCTGCTGGTTTTTGAGCAAACAAAGCCCCAGTCAATGTTAATGCTCCTACAAAAATCATTAATTTTTTCATAGTTGTTTGTTTAATTGGTTTAGCCGAATATACGCAATCGTTTGCAAAGTTGTTTCAAAAATAAGATCAACAGATTATTGTTTGTGCCTTTTGATAATGTGTTAAAAGGCAATTTTTGAACTAAGCAATTATGCTTTTAAATCAGATTTAAGGCCACTCGATTTTACATCATTTTTTTTTTTTTTTTTTAATTTTTTTTTTTTTATATATAAAAAATTTTTTTTTTTTGAGATAGGCGTATTCCGAAAAGCCAAAATAGAGTAGGAACAATCTAACACTATAACTATGTTTAAAAAAATTATTTATCTGGGTATATTGGCCTTTGGTTTGTGGAGTTGCAAAACTTCCGTTCAGCCAATGTATGTCAATACATCTGAATTGGCTTCCTTGAATACTGGGATGTCGAAAACAGAGGTGAAGTCCAAATTGGGTAACTTAAGTCCTTATGACATTTTAATGTATGAACAAGGCGGTTGTGAAGTTCACCAATACAAGTATAAAACACCAGCTAAGATGACACTTCTGACCAGATTGGAAACAAAAGATGGACTATATGACGGAAATAAAAAATATGTCGATGAAGCAGATGCCTATTTGGTTTATAAAAATGGTCAGCTTGAATCCGTGCTTACCAAAGCTGGTAAAGCCGATGTTCATGCGTTGCTTGCCGACATTAATGCCACAAAAGCAATGTGCAGTGAAGCTGGACTCAAAGGTTGTACAGATCCGAGCTCACTTACTTATAATCCAAATGCGCTTATTGACGACGGAAGTTGTGCATATTGTGATTGTGGGTACATACCAAATCCAAATTACAACGCAAGCCGTCCAGACAGCGAATGCAATTCGAAATGTATTAAAATTCCAGGAACAGAGGCGCAGGCAGAAGAATGTACAAATTGTGATTTAATTGACAAATTGAGCAAGACAAACGCTAATGTCAATATCAACGTGAGTTTACCAGAAGGCAAAAATGGCACGAAAGAAACTAAAGCAACTGCAGGAGAGAAAAAAACGCCAGAGGTGAAAAAGCCTGCGGCACCAAAAACAGGAGCGCCTCAGCCAGGTAAAAAACTAGTTAAAATGAATTAATAATAAATCTACTCAAGATGAAAAATATAAATATTTTATTAGGCATGATGATCAGCTTATTAGCGATTTCATGTGGGCCAGCTAAAGTTTTAAACAACTATGCTACATCTACTGAAGAAATTTTAAAATTAGAAAAAGGTATGTCAGTTAGCGACGTAAATTCTGTATTAAAATCTGAACCAAAGGATATTTATTCCACAACGGCTGGTCAGACTAAAGTATTGGTTTACAAATACCGCCACGGCTATCAAAAAGTACCAACCAGCGCGCGCAACAATGAAAATTACCTGCGCGGTGGAACTCCGGTATACAAAGATGAAGCAAGCCTTTATGCAGTATTCGATTCAAAAACAAATGAGCTCATTTATTACATCACAGACTCAGGTCGTAAAATGGGTAAAAATGAACTCAACGAAGCTTTAAAGCTTAATTTGAAATCGATTAAATAACCAAAGCCCCTCAAGGGGCTTTTTTTAACATTTTAATTATGAAAAAAGTAATCTTTGTTTTTCTGTTTTTTGGTTTTTTAGCCAAAGCCCAGGATTTATCTTGGGGGGTTGTTTCAAATTCAGGTGTATCAAAAAACCTCACGTTAATCAATTATGATACATATAATTCTTATTCTTGTGGAAGAGCTAATATTATCAATTTAGCTCTATACTTGAATTATAAAATTTGGGGTCCTATAAATTTAAAAACAGAACTTTTCACTCAAACCGACAATCAACCATTTGTAATGCAATATAACACCAAGGATTGGTACTATAATATAAATAATGGTGATAGTTATTATAGGCCAACTTATATTGTTTACAACATGGATATCAAAAATCGGACAATCGGGTTAGCAACAATATTAAATTTTAAATTAAGCAATTTTGATTTGTATTCAGGTATTTCCTTTAATTTAATTAAAAGCACAAATTTAGAAGTAGATTATGGGTTAGATGTATATAGTAATCAACCTAGTTATTTAACGCCTGAATTTACCTCTGAAGAAATATTCTCTGCTAATACAGATTTAGCAAATTCTTATGCTGATTCAATATATTTAATTCCGAGTTTCCTTTCACCTGTCCAATTTCCTTATCAACAATTAATTTCTCCTGTTTTTGGATTTCAATACCATTTGAATGCATTTAACATCGGCTACAGACGAAGTTATGGATGCCACCAACTCACAGTCGGTTACGACATCGGACGCTACCGTTATGAATAGGAAGTAATTAAAAAAAACGAAAAGGAGGATTTGTTAATCCTCCTTTTTTGTTTGTGCATCTTTCTCCTGCTCTAACTGAAATTGATACAGTTCAAAATAGGAACCTTTTTGAGTTAAAAGTTCATCATGACTGCCAGATTCAACAATTTTACCTTTATCTAATACAATGATTTGAGTGGCATTTCGGATGGAAGAAATGCGGTGAGATACGATTATTGTTGTGCGCGCTGCCGCCCCCTTTTGAAGTTCATTGAGGATAATTTCTTCGGTTTCAGTATCTACAGCACTGAGGCAATCATCGAGAACAAGTAGCTTTGGTTTTCTCAGTAGTGCTCTGGCAATAGAGAGCCTTTGTTTTTGTCCGCCACTTAGATTGACGCCACGCTCTCCTAAAATCGTTTGAAACCCTTCTTGAAATTCTTCGATATTATGAAGAACATGTGCTTGAAGGCAAACTTCTCGGAGTTCTTCGGTTGTAATATCTGTTTGTTCTGATCCAAACTTAAGGTTGTTTTCAATGGTATCGGAAAACAAAAAAACGTCTTGAGGTACTACGGCTAATTGATGACGATAGTTTTCCAGAGAGTAGCTTTGCAACGATTGATTGGCAATCGTAATTTGACCTTCATTGACATCAAAATGCCGTGATATTAGACTGCAAATAGTCGACTTTCCGCTTCCTGTTGCGCCAATGATGGCTAAGGTTTCACCATTGCGAACCGTGAAAGATATTTGCTCAAGGACAGGTTGGTTGCTGTTTGGGTATTGAAAACTTACATTTTGAAAGGAGATACCTTTTTCAAGTGGGCAGGGCTGGGTAGAAATATCTTGAATGTCCGGTTTACGGGTTAAGAATTCATTGATGCGCTGCTGAGAAGCCGCTGCTCGTTGGATAATCGATGAAATCCAGCCCAAGCTTGCAAAGGGCCAAGTGAGGTTAGTGATGTACATAATAAACGCGACGATATCACCAACTTTCATTTTTTTCTCAAAGGTGAGTAAGCCGCCATAATAAATGGCAATCATGGAGCTCAGGCCAATTAGAAAGATAATTGTCGGGCTAAAAAAAGCATTGACAAGCACCAAACGCATACTTTGCTTTTTGTAGCGCTCAGCGGAGGCACTTACTTTTTGGGTAATTTCGTTTTCGCGTTGGTAAGCTTTAATGATACGGATACCGGCAAAGGATTCTTGGGCAAGTGTACTTAAAAAGGACTGTTCTTTTTGAACTTCAAGACTCATTCTATTCATTGTGGAGGAAACCTTGTAAATAAGAATGGACATAATGGGTAAGGGCAGTAGCACATAAAGTGTAAGACTAGGTGAAATACTAATCATTTTACCTACAATGAGCATAAAGCTGACCACCAAGTTAATGGTGTACATCATGCCTGGCCCAGCATACATCCGCACAAGTCCAACATCCTCTGAAATACGGTTCATAAGGTCGCCGGTGGCGTTTTGTTTGTAAAAGCGTTGATCTAGTGCTTGGTATTGATCGTAAATTTCTTTCTTGAGATCAAACTCGATGTAGCGAGACATCACGATGATGGTTTGACGCATCAAGAATAAGAAAAATCCTTTGAGCAGTGAAAGCCCCATGTAGATGCCGCCAAGTTCTAGAGCCAACCAAAGTACGTTCTCTGAGGTAGGGTTGTTAATTTGATATTGAAATTGATTGATGGAAGCACTAAAATAGGCAGGCATTTGAACGCCAAAATAATTACTGATTACAGTAAAAAGAATGCCGAGTAGAAAACGCCATTTGTACTTCAGAAAGTATTTATTGATGTATCGGAGGGACTTCATGGTTTTTTTCTACTTTTGCCAAGTTATTTGAGAGCGTAAAGTTACGTCAAATAAGAATTAGTGAACGAACTCATTTCAAAAACATGTCAGACCTGACTATTTCTCCGATTGTCGATTCTTCCCTGAATCCCATCCTTTCACCCATGCACGCCATGGGGCATGAACACATCCTTTTTTGTAACGATAGCGCAACCGGATTAAAAGCAATTATTGCCGTTCACAACACCGTTCTTGGGCCTGCGCTCGGTGGAACCAGAATGTGGATGTATCAAAACGAACAAGAAGCACTTACAGATGTCATGCGTTTGTCCAGAGGGATGACTTATAAAAATGCCATTTCCCAACTAAATCTTGGTGGAGGTAAGGCCGTCATCATCGGCGATTCAAAAAGCATGAAATCAGAAGCGTTATTTCGTCGTTTTGGACAATTTGTAAATACCTTAGCAGGATCTTATATTACCGCTGAGGACGTGGGTATTTCTCCGGAAGATATGGTGCACGTGAGCAAAGAAACAAAACATGTGGTTGGTTTGCCAGGCAAAAGTGGAGACCCTTCTCCAGTAACCGCTTTTGGTGTGTATATGGGCATGAAGGCAGCAGCCAAACATCAATATGGTTCAGATTCTTTGGCAGGCAAGAAAGTTGCCGTTCAAGGAATTGGTCATGTTGGCGCTTACTTAGTTGAGCATCTTGTTGCCGAAGGCGCGCAGGTGACTATTACCGACATTAACGAGGCGGCTTTGCAAGCGCTTAGCGCAAAGCATGGTGTAGCTGTGGTTGGTGTGAACGAAATCTATGACGTAGACATGGATATCTACGCTCCTTGTGCATTAGGTGCAACTGTCAACGACGACACGCTGACACGTTTAAAATGTGGTATCATTGCCGGTGCTGCCAATAATCAATTAAAAGACGAATTCAAGCACGGACAAATCCTAATGGATCGCGGCATCATTTATGCACCTGATTTTGCACTAAACGCCGGCGGTGTAATCAATTGTTTCTCTGAAGTAGAAGGCTTGTCTTTGGAGTGGGCCAAACAAAAAGCTGCAGAAATCTATACTACCATTGACAGCATTTTAACGCGTTCTAAACAAGAAGGTGTGCCTAGTTTTAAAATTGCGAACCTCATGGCCGAAGAACGCATTCAATCTAAAGGAAGCCTCAATAAATAATATGCTCAATAGAAGACATCTTCGCATCAAAGTTTTGCAAGTCCTTTACGCCTTTTTTCAAGGTCAAGAAAGCGATGCACACAAAGCAGAAAAAGAATTGTTACTTTCGGTAGAACGCATGTACGATATGTACCTGTATTTATTGCTATCCTTGCCAGAATTACAGCGCGCTGCTCAAAATAGGCAGGCAGAGCTCAAAAAGAAATTGCGGCCAAGTCCAGAAGACCTGAATCCCAACATGAAGTTCGTAGAAAACCAGCTTATTAATCAACTAGCGAAGCACACCGGACTATATAAACTTGCAGAACAACGCAAAGTCAATTGGTTGGGAGCCGAAAGCCAAGAAATGTTCAGAAAACTATTTCTGCATTTGTCGGAGACCAGCAGCTACTTTGAACACATGAACAATGGGGTGAGCGGCCCGGACGAAGACCTTTCCTTTGCGCTACAAATTTTCAAGCAAGATGTAGCAAACGCCTCACTTTTGCAGCACTTCTTTGATGAAAAATCCATCTACTGGACCGACGACCTCGATTTATGCGCCTCGATGGCCATCAAAACATTAAAAACATGGAAGTCAGGTGCGTCAATAGAAATATTGCCGCTCTACAAGCCCGACGACGACGAAAAGGATTTCATTTTGACGCTTCTGCATAAAACCATACAGTCCGATGTTGCGCACCAGGCTGATATATTAGCGCTTGCCGAAAACTGGGAACTTGACCGCATTGCTAAAATGGATATGCTCCTACTAAAGATGGGTCTGACTGAATTGCAGTTCTGTTCGAGTATTCCAACAAAAGTGACTATGAACGAATATATCGAGATTTCTAAATTTTACAGTACCCCAAAAAGCAACGTGTTTATCAATGGTATTCTAGATAAAGCGATTACAAAGCTAAGCGCTGAAAAACGCATTCAAAAAATAGGCCGCGGCTTACTCAACTAATCATATGAAAGTACTTTCGTTATTTATTTTTTCCGTACTCTTCCTTTTTGCTTGCCAAAATGAGGCGTCAATAGAGGTAGGAGCAGAGACCACCATGCACTTTAAAAGCAAAATCCACTATGCTGGCACTGTTTATAAGGGGGAGGTCATCCGGGCTGAATTTGAAGTTGAAAACACAGGTGACAACCCGTTGGTATTCGGAGAGGTGCGACCTTCTTGTACGTGTACCTTAGCAAAAAAGCCGACCAAACCGCTGATGCCAGGAAAGCGCACCAAAATTGTTGCCACTATCAATACCGATGAGCTGCATACAAAGCGCATTCACAAGGCAATTACAGTGATGACCAATACGAGGCCAAATATTACCGTATTGCAAATCAAGGGAAGAATAAAATAACTACATTTGTAGCTCAAAATTTAATAATTATGTCAGGAGGAGGAGCAAATCAGTTGGTAATGATCATCTTGATGATCGGCGTTTTTTACTTTTTTATGATTCGTCCTCAAATGAAAAAGCAAAAAGAGCTCAAAAAGTTCCGCGAAGGTCTTAAAGCAGGTGACAAAATTGTAACCATTGGTGGTATTCACGGTAAAATTCTCGAGATCTCAGAAAACACTGTTCTGATTCAATCAGAAG
Organism: Sphingomonadales bacterium; assembly: GCA_016872115.1. Taxonomy (GTDB): domain Bacteria; phylum Bacteroidota; class Bacteroidia; order Flavobacteriales_D; family Crocinitomicaceae; genus UBA952. The sequence goes on from VHBC01000001.1 coordinate 42,494, forward strand.
GCACCAAACTCCGTATAGAAAAAGCAGCAGTATCTTCTGCAATGGAAGACACGCTGCAAGCCAAATAAAAAAGGGGATGTAGCTCAGTTGGCTAGAGCGCTTGACTGGCAGTCAAGAGGTCGTGGGTTCGAATCCCATCTTCTCCACGAAATACGATGTATAAATAATAACGGCGTTGCTGTTAGGTCAGAAATCTTTACTCGTAAGAAAGAGCGTAATGTCCTTACAAAACTGCTATTGGCCTAATTTATTGAAGTATTATGACTTTAGCACCACCATATTCTTCAACCCGAATTAGATACTGCCCCGAAGACTGCCCCCTCATGTCAAACTCATTTACCTTTGCGTTGAATCGACCCGACATTACTTGTCTACCGGTAATATCATCCATAATCCATAGTTTACCGATCATGGCATCTGGAATTTTGGCATACACGAGCCCTTGACTAGGAAGGGGATAAATAATCATATTGTGGAGCAATAATTCTACCAAGCCTGATCCCGAACAGTCCACTACCGATAAATTTAAAGTAGTAATGAGCTCACATCCCCAAGCATTGGTCGATGTGTCAATGTACAAACCTGGCTGAGTAAGAATTGTATCAGCAAATGCTAAGCTGTCTCCGTCGCAAATAGTGTCATAAATGGTGCTTGTGGAATTTGAATCAACAGTCAATATGGTTATAATCGTGCTATCACAACCGAACACTGTAAGTAAGTTGTCTGTGTAAGTTCCACCCATAGTGTAAACGCTATTGCCCACCGTGAAAGACTCCCCATCACAAATGCTTACCTCCTGTGTGATCGTTCCGAGGGGTTCAAGGATCACTATGTTTGCATTGGCGGAGTTCGTGCTGCATCCCGATGTTGCTGGTGAATTGGTAACAACACAGTAATAGGTGCCTGCACTCGAAGGCGGCGTGTATGACGCATTCGTTGCACCTGATATCGGACCAGAAGCATCATACCACTGATAGTCATAAGTTGAACTCACTCCACCGCTCGCAGCCACAGAAATAGCAGTAGGTATTGCATCTAAACAAATGGATTGTGAAGCCGGCGCACTTACAATAGGATCTGCAACAACATTGATTGCAGCAATAGCAGAGCTGACTTGCGAACAGCCTACAGAACCGCTAAATGTCAGTTGACAATAGTAATAGTTGGTACCCGTAGCAGTGGTGAGGGAAGTTGGAAGCGTGTAAGTAGTACTCGAAGTACCGACAGGAGTTCCGCCCGAGGTACTGTTGGTCGTGTTGCTGTACCATTGATAAGTAGGAGTTCCACTACCGCCAGCAGAGGCAACAGTAAGTGGGTTAAGCGTACCGCCCGCACAAATATTTTGACTTTGAGGTTGGGTAGTGAAAGTAGGCCCAGGGTTGACAGTAATTGTGGCAACAGCGGAACTCACCGAACAGCCCGTAGAGGCAGGATTGATGCTTGCCACGCAGTAATAGTAAAAAGCACCAGTGTTATTGACAGGCGGGGTATATGTAGCAGCTGTTGCACCGGTAATCGCTGTTCCACCAGTAGAACTATTTGTAGTATTGCTGAACCATTGGTACGAATAGCTGGAGCTAATACCGCCGCTAGCCGTTACACTCAGCGAAGCGACCGTACTTGCGTTTTGGCAATAGCTGGCCGTTAGCGGAGCGCTTGCCGTAGGATTAGCAACAACGGTAACGGTTGCATTGGCAGAGTTGGTACTACATCCAGATGTTGTTGGAGAATTGGTAACAACACAGTAATAGGTGCCTGTACTCGAAGGCGGCGTGTATGAAGCAGTTGTTGCACCTGATATCGGACCAGAAGCATCATACCACTGATAGTCATAAGTTGAACTCACTCCACCGCTGGCAGTAACCGAGATAGGTGTAATTGTTCCACCTGTACAAATGGATTGTGAAGCCGGCGCACTTACAATAGGATCTGCAACAACATTGATTGCAGCAATAGCAGAGCTGACTTGCGAACAGCCTCCAGAGCCGCTAAATGTCAGTTGACAATAGTAATAGTTGGTACCTGTAGCAGTGGTGAGGGAAGTTGGAAGCGCGTAAGTAGTACTCGAAGTACCGACAGGAGTGCCGCCCGAGATACTGTTGGTCGTGTTGCTGTACCATTGATAAGTAGGAGTTCCACTACCGCCAGCAGAGGCAACAGTAAGTGGGTTAAGCGTACCGCCCGCACAAATATTTTGACTTTGAGGTTGGGTAGTGAAAGTAGGCCCAGGGTTGACAGTAATTGTGGCAACAGCGGAACTCACCGAACAGCCCGTAGAGGCAGGATTGATGCTTGCCACGCAGTAATAGTAAAAAGCACCAGTGTTATTGACAGGCGGGGTATATGTAGCAGCTGTTGCACCGGTAATCGCTGTTCCACCAGTAGAGCTATTTGTAGTATTGCTGAACCATTGGTACGAATAGCTGGAGCTAATACCGCCGCTAGCTGAAACCGAGATAGGTGTAATTGTTCCACCTGTACAAATGGATTGTGAAGCCGGCGCACTCACAATAGGATCTGCAACAACGTTGATTGCAGCAATAGCAGAGCTGACTTGCGAACAGCCTCCAGAGCCGCTAAATGTCAGTTGACAATAGTAATAGTTGGTACCTGTAGCAGTGGTGAGGGAAGTTGGAAGCGCGTAAGTAGTACTCGAAGTACCGACAGGAGTGCCGCCCGAGATACTGTTGGTCGTGTTGCTGTACCATTGATAAGTAGGAGTTCCACTACCGCCAGCAGAGGCAACAGTAAGTGGGTTAAGCGTACCGCCCGCACAAATATTTTGACTTTGAGGTTGGGTAGTGAAAGTAGGCCCAGGGTTGACAGTAATTGTGGCAACAGCGGAACTCACCGAACAGCCCGTAGAGGCAGGATTGATGCTTGCCACGCAGTAATAGTAAAAAGCACCAGTGTTATTGACAGGCGGGGTATATGTAGCAGCTGTTGCACCGGTAATCGCTGTTCCACCAGTAGAACTATTTGTAGTATTGCTGAACCATTGGTACGAATAGCTGGAGCTAATACCGCCGCTAGCCGTTACACTCAGCGAAGCGACCGTACTTGCGTTTTGGCAATAGCTGGCCGTTAGCGGAGCGCTTGCCGTAGGATTAGCAACAACGGTAACGGTTGCATTGGCAGAGTTGGTACTACATCCAGATGTTGTTGGAGAATTGGTAACAACACAGTAATAGGTGCCTGTACTCGAAGGCGGCGTGTATGAAGCAGTTGTTGCACCTGATATCGGACCAGAAGCATCATACCACTGATAGTCATAAGTTGAACTCACTCCACCGCTGGCAGTAACCGAGATAGGTGTAATTGTTCCACCTGTACAAATGGATTGTGAAGCCGGCGCACTTACAATAGGATCTGCAACAACATTGATTGCAGCAATAGCAGAGCTGACTTGCGAACAGCCTCCAGAGCCGCTAAATGTCAGTTGACAATAGTAATAGTTGGTACCTGTAGCAGTGGTGAGGGAAGTTGGAAGCGCGTAAGTAGTACTCGAAGTACCGACAGGAGTGCCGCCCGAGATACTGTTGGTCGTGTTGCTGTACCATTGATAAGTAGGAGTTCCACTACCGCCAGCAGAGGCAACAGTAAGTGGGTTAAGCGTACCGCCCGCACAAATATTTTGACTTTGAGGTTGGGTAGTGAAAGTAGGCCCAGGGTTGACAGTAATTGTGGCAACAGCGGAACTCACCGAACAGCCCGTAGAGGCAGGATTGATGCTTGCCACGCAGTAATAGTAAAAAGCACCAGTGTTATTGACAGGCGGGGTATATGTAGCAGCTGTTGCACCGGTAATCGCTGTTCCACCAGTAGAACTATTTGTAGTATTGCTGAACCATTGGTACGAATAGCTGGAGCTAATACCGCCGCTAGCCGTTGCACTCAGCGAAGCGACCGTACTTGCATTTTGGCAATAGCTAGCAGTAAGAGGCGCGCTTATGGTTGGGTTTGAAACAACTGTAACGGTTGTACTTTCAGAATCGTTTCCACCCTGATTGGAAACGTTTAATGTAATTGTATATGTACCAGGTGAATTATAGCAGACGGAGGCTGAGGAAGTGCCTTGGCCACTCAGTGTTCCTCCGCTTGCGGTCCATTGCCAACTGGTTGGATTGTTCGTTGATAAATCGTTTAAAGTGATGCAAGCACCCTCACATATTGAGTTTGCATTGAGGTTAAAAGCAGCGTTCGGTGCTGAAGGCGGAGGGGGAGTGATGCTGATTGGAAAACACGAAAACTCCGAGGCATTTTGACCAACGACCTGCAAAACGGCTAGAGATTGGGTAATGGGGTTTGGCGCTGTATAAGTCCAAGTACCATTTGAAGAAGCAGTTACACTACCTATATATTGATAACCCTGACATGAAAATGCCTGATTGAAATAGTATAATTCAACGCGAGCACCCGCAGTCGCGTTTCCTGTGACGGTATATGGTAAGGTAGCAGAAATAACCGTAGGCGGTTGAACGTTTCCATTTGCCGAACCCGAATTATCGATTACTTCATTAGCGGTGTTTCCCCAGAATTGATTTCGACTCCATTCATTGTTTTGCCCTGAATTTAATATTGCTTTTTGGCAATAACCAATTTTATTGGCATAAGCATTCTGCGTCGAACTTCCAACAAGTGCGGTGTTGGCATCTAAACGAATACCTGTGGCAAGATTAGCCGAGGCAATAGGAATCCCACCTGCTTGACATCCGATGTAATTGCCTTGAATAGTCGCTCCTGAGGTTTCAATGCGAATACCGGTTGCATTGGATCCTCCTGAGATAAAATTGCCGTGGATTAATGAATCACCTCCAATTACCGCAGTGGTTCCCATCATATGTATAGCGGGTTCATTTGACGTTGATAACGTGGTAATTCCGTTCGTATTAATTTTATTGCCGCGAATAGTAGTTGTACCAGTGCTGCCAGAGGTTACTTCAATGGCTCGACGATTACTCGCTGCCACCACCACATTACCTTCACCGAGCGTTGCGTCTCCGCCAATTTGGCAGTTGTTGCATTGATTGAATTGAATAGATGAACTTGTAAAATGCGACAATCCCGAAACCATTGAAGTATTTGTACCAATGTAGTTCCCTTGAATAGTGACATAATCGCAATTATTATTCAATTCAATACCTTGATCTTTTGAGCAATTATAAATTTGGTTATTGAGAATTTGTGTATTATCCACGTAACGAAACATAATGCCCCTTCCGTGGTAATTAGAGATGACATTAGATACTATTTTAGCGTTATTGTAGTTGTTTGCCCATCCGCCTATCTCTATGACTTGATCGACATTGTAGGTATTTATTCCGTTTCCTTGTAGGGTATTGTTTTGTATCACAATTCCGCCATAATTGTTACCGCTGTTCGATTCTATATATATCGTGTGTTGACCACGGCAATTGTTGATTACATTATTATATACCGAATCTCTATTCGCAGATGTTCCATTGGAATTAATAATTTCAATGAATTTTGAAAAACTACTGTTTAAGGTGTTGTTTCGAATCGAAAATATCGCCGTGTGGTTGGTATACGATGATATGACATGTTCACCTTTATTCATGCCGCACGGTGTAGGTGAACAAATAGAGCTATCTCCATAACCTACATGATTAAACGTGTTATTGTATATAGAAATTTTCCCTGAAGTCCCTCCGTTTGCAGAACTATTAAATTCTATCACTTTGCGCGCAACATTGCTGATGGTGCAATTTGATAATTGAACCAAACTACCGCTGTTGACCTCAAAGGCGCGCTGAGAATCACCGTTATTGTACCAGAAATTTTCAACTGTGCATAAATTCACTTTGACATTTGTTCCACCTTGAACTCTGACTAAATTCTTATCCTGTAAGTAAGCTCGGCATTGAGTCACCAATAAATTACTTCCTCCATTCACACGAATCGAGGCATCGCCGTTCCCGTTGAAATTATTTGTGAATGCAAGACCTTTAATTTGATTATTGTTTCCGCTTTGTATTTGGATGCAATCATCAATGCCTTGCCAAACCAACGTCACCATTGAATTTGGATAAGAGAATCCAGGTGCAGTTGTACCATCCACCGTTGTATTCCCATGAGTAAGGGAAGGTAGATCTGACAAAAGGGTAATAAAACTGTTCGCTGAAATCGTAAAATTGATTACTGGAGTAGTTCCACTGGCACAAGCATTAGCTGTTAGAATAGCTTGTCGAAAAGAACCGGGCCCAGAATCTGCGGTGGTGCTCACGGTAACTGTACATTGTCCGAAATAAAAAAAAGCATTCAGAATAAAAAGAAAGGTGGTTATTTTGGTGCACATGGTTTAGAAATATTCGTTTTCAAAAAATCTTGTACAATTAACAAAAAAAAATCAAAAAACAATTAAAATTTCAATGAAATTTTTTCGTGTTGAATGTATCTTAAATCAATATTCCTATCCGAAAAAAAAAAATATCTCAATTATGATTTGAATAAATGAAAAGTACTGCAATCGCATGGCTTTTTTTATTTTCGTATTATGCAACTTTCCAAACTCAACGACGATAGTTCTTGGATGTTTCATTTCGATGAGCTCCGTGTAATCGTCGATCCCTGGTTTAGTGCCTCACAGGTCGATTTTCATCCACTTTTTAGTAGGCAGTTTCACAAAGGCCCGCAGCCAAATATTGAAACCATTCAACAACCCAATTACATTTTTATATCGCATCCGTTTACCGATCATTGCAATAAAGAAACCCTTTTACAATTTGATAAAAATATTCCTTTGATTGCGTTGCCGAGCATCTTGACGAAAATTACAAAATGGAATCATTTTCGGAAGTTAATGACATTAGAAGAAGCTCCGTTTGCTATACAAGTTTTACAAACTAAAAACGCGCTGGTACACAAAGCATATTTGATAGAAAGCGTACAAGAGAAGATTGTCTATGCACCACACGGAGCTGTGCTCAAGAAAAATGTGGATCTTCAAGTTGATGCCGTGATTTCTACTACGCTTCAGTATCAATTGCCGTTTTATTTGGGAGGTACCATTAACCTCGGATTCAGCCGAGCGCTGCAACTAAAAGAGCAACTTAGCGCTAAGGTTTTAATCGATACGCATAGTGAAGATAAAATAGGACAGGGCTTGGTGTCTTTCTTTTCGAAAAGAAAGTTTAGTTTGGAGCCAGGTGTTGTGTATTTGAAAATTGGGGAAATATTTGACTTGGAGCCAAACTAATTTATGGCTTGAGTACCAACAAGCTGCCATCGGCCATTGTTACATAGAGCTTTCCCTGATTGTATGCCATACTGAGGGCATTTTCCCTAGAAATTTGCTTCCAGGTTTTACCATCGTCTTTACTCACATCTATTCCGTTAGTGCCACAAGCGTAATAGCACTTGTTTGCATAAAGAACACATGATCGGTAACCTGTGGGGCCTTTTTTGGGTGCACTCCAAGTTTTACCGCCGTCCTTTGAGTAAAAACAAGTGTTCTTTTTGTTTTGAGGCTCGAGGTAAGAGCCGCCAACAGTCATAATTTCTTTTTCGGTTTTGACCGCCATTGCGTAAGGTCCGCAAGTTGGGCAAGAAGGATAGGGTAGTGCACTTTCTGACCAAGTCACGCCTTGATCAGTAGAATGGAAAAACCTTGAAGTGAGGCCTCCCGAAACAAAATAGAATTGCCCGTTCATAATTTGGTTGGTTTGGCCGCTAGCCGCGTAGGCTGCTTCGCCATTGTTTGCAGTTAGTTGACCTGGCGTGGGTTCCCAATTTAGGCCGTTATCGAAGGAGCGAAAGGTACTGAATTTGCCATTGATCGGGTCTCCGAGTAGGAATACATTATTACCTTCAGCACATATTCCATCCAAAAAGAGTGGCGCCTTTCTTTCAAAAAGATAAACGACAGAATCCACTTTAAAATTTTTATTCAACAACAAAATACAGCTAGAATCATGACTTTGCATGGCGATATAGCCAGTTGCAGTTATACAGAGGTCTCTAATTTCTTTGAATTGATCATTTAATTTATAGCGTTCTACATCCGTTTGCTTTGGGCCGTATACACGCAGTGCCGCTTCGCTAGAACCGCTAAGGAAAAGTCCATTGGGTAGAGGTATGAGCGCGCGTTGGTTTTCGGAATTTGTGAATTTGTAACTCCAAAGCTGGAATTGCGCACTTGAATTAAAGGCCAAACATAAACCTAAAAGTAATTTATACATCCTAGCGAAATTTTTGCTCGAATTTGCGCTGTAGCGTTTGGCTTGTTTGAGCCCAATGAGCTGGTTTTTGGTGCTTCCAGCGCTTGTGAGACCAAAGCCAACGCGCAGGATTTTTAAGAATTTGCGCTTCCAGTTTTTGTAAATGAAGCCGCGTTAGTTCTTGGTAAGGTAAAGTCAGTGAGTATTCAACCAATATTTCAAGTTGAACACTGTAATAACCTCTTTTATAATTAGATATATCTGCAAAAACTACAATACAATCATATAAATTAGCCATGTATTCTGGCCCAAAAATGACCCCGCTTTCCTTACCAAGAAAAGGCAGCCATAGGCAATTTTCCGAAGAACTTGGTGCTTGATCAGCCAACACCAAAACTTTAGCATTTTTGTTTGCAAATGCAGTTTGGTAATTATTGGCATTTACCACTTTTAAGCCAAAGCGCTCGCGGCGTTGCGTTAGTTTGTTATTCCAAAAAGGATGGCTAAGCGGCATTCCGATTCCATAATTGTCTTGTTTGAACCAAAGCGCTTGGCTCGTGATGAGCCATTCCCAGTTGTTGTAGTGGCCAGCAACCAATAAAACAGGTTTGTTCAATGTATCGATTTGTTCTAAAATTTCAGGGTTTTCCAATTGAAAGCGAGCGGCTAGTTCTTTCTCGGAAATAGTCAGGTTTTTAATGGATTCAACGAGGAGGTCAGTGAAAAAACGGTAAAAATTATTGCGGATTTGCTTTCTTTCTTTGCTTGTTTTCTCTGGAAAGGCGAGAAGTAAGTTGTGGTCTATTACTTTTTTTCGATAAGGTAGAATGGTGCAAAACAATAGGTGTAAAAAATGTGCAAATCCATATAAGATCCAAAGTGGAAGATAGGACAGTGGTAAAACCAAGCCGTAATAGAGCAAAGCTCCGCTCAGAAATTGTATTTTTCTTGCCACCATTTTTTGATTTGTTGCGCAATTTCTTGTTCTTTGGAGCTGCTGCCCGGTACAAAAAAAGACGTGCCTTTGATTGGTTCGGGTAAAAATTCTTGGTCGTAGAAATTGCCCGGATAGTCGTGGCTGTAGTGATAACCTTCGCCATACCCGAGTTCTTTCATGAGCTTTGTAGGTGAATTTCGCAAGGCAACAGGCACAGGTAAATCGCCGGTTTTTTGAACGAGTTGTTGTGCCTGATTAATGGCCATGTAGGCAGCGTTTCCTTTTGGAGAACTTGCAAGGTAGATTGCACATTCGCTTAGAATGATTCTGGATTCTGGCCAACCTACGTTTTTCACTGCTTCAAAGCAGGTGTTGGCCATCAGCAATGCATTTGGGTTGGCCAAGCCTATATCTTCTGCGGCCAAGATGAGCAGTCTTCTGGCAATAAATTTGGGATCTTCGCCGCCTTCTACCATTCTGGCCAACCAATATATTGCTGCATTGGGGTCTGAGCCCCGAACTGACTTGATAAACGCCGAAATGATGTCGTAGTGTTGTTCGCCGTCTTTGTCGTGGCGCGCCAAACTTTGTTGGGCATTTTGCATGACGATGTCGTCGGTAATGTCAATTTGTAGTTGTTCTTGAAAAGTACCGACAATGATTTCAAATACATTGAGCAATTTTCGGGCATCACCTCCAGAGATACGCAAAAGTGCGTTTGTTTCTTTGAGCGTGATTTTTTTTCGCCGTAAAATGGGATCCTCTTGAAGCGCACGATCCAATAATTGCAGTAAATCAGTTTGGCTATGTGGTTCAAGTGTGTAGACCTGACAGCGTGATAACAAAGCTGAAATCACTTCAAAGGAAGGATTTTCAGTGGTGGCACCAATCAGAGTAATGATGCCTTTTTCTACCGCTCCGAGCAAAGAATCTTGTTGGGCTTTGGAAAAACGGTGTATTTCGTCAATGAATAAAATATTCCCTTTTGGCGTGAACATGCCGCCGTGCTCTACTTTTGCAATGACATCTCTTACATCTTTGACCCCGCTTGATATGGCCGAAAGTGTATGTATCGGTCGCTGCAGGTGACTTGCAATGAGTTGCGCCAAAGTGGTTTTACCAACGCCAGGTGGGCCCCAAAAGATCATGGATGGAATAACGCCGGCGTCTAGGGCCCTTCTTAGAGAAGCATTTGGCGCCAAAAGGTGCTGCTGACCAATGTAGTGGTCAAGGATTTTGGGGCGCATGCGTTCGGCGAGCGGGGCGTTCATTAACCAAAGATAAGCAAAGTAATTTTAGTATCTTCGTGGCAAAACAGCCAGAATGAACGTCTATCTTGACAACGCTGCCACCACGCCGGTGGCTCCTGAGGTAGTTGAAGCCATGATCCCAGTGCTTTATGAGCACTTTGGCAACCCTTCCTCTACACATGCTTTTGGGCGTCAAGCAAAAGCCTTAATCGAAAATTCCAGACGCCAAATTGCCCAACACTTCAACTGTGCGCCATCTGAAATCATATTTACTTCTGGCGGTACAGAAGCGGATAACATGGCCTTGCACGCTGCAGTAACGCAACTAGGAGTAAAGCGCATTATTACTTCAGCAATAGAACACCATGCCGTTGGGCATACAGCTGAGGCGCTTCAACATCACCAAAATATAGAAGTGATCAACCTTAGGCTCGATGCAAAAGGGAATATCAACCTAGAAGAATTGCGTGCGCTATTGCAAGATGCCACGCCCACAATGGTGTCATTAATGCACGCCAATAACGAAATTGCCACACTTTTACCCCTTGCCGAGGTTACCCAAATATGTCGAAACTACGGTGCTTATTTCCATTCAGATACTGTCCAGACAATTGGGCATTACACTTTTGACTTAGCGACCCTCGACATCGATTTTATTACTTGTGCGGCACATAAATTTCATGGCCCAAAAGGCATAGGCTTTTTGTATGTCAATAAAAAAACGCGCGTCAACCCACTTATTCACGGCGGATCACAGGAGCGCGGTTTGCGTGGCGGTACCGAAAATATTGCAGGCATTGTAGGCTTAGCAAAAGCAATGGAGTTGGCTTACACCAATCTTGAAGCCCACCAACTACACGTTTGGGGTTTGAAAAACTACATGATGGAGCGCCTTCAGGTTATTTTTCCAGAGGTTGCTTTTCATGGAGAAACCAGTTACGAAAAAGCCTTGTACACCGTTCTCAATGTAAGTTTACCCGCAACCGCTAAAGCCGGGCTTTTATTGTTTACACTCGATTTGAAGGGCGTTGCAGTTAGCGGTGGCTCGGCTTGCACCTCAGGGGCTGCAAAAGGGTCCCATGTACTTGAGGGAATTGCTGCCGACATGTCCAGACCCAATGCGCGTTTTTCTTTTTCGCGCTATACGACCAAGGCAGAAATCGATTATGCACTCCAACAACTCGAGGAAGTGTATCAAAAGAATTTGTAACTTCAAAAAAAATGCGGACGCAACCCAAAGTTTTATTTATTTCTAGTTGGTACCCAAATCTTTTGAGACCCACAGAAGGTAATTTTGTCGAACAGCATATTCAGACTGCTCAAGAAATTGCCCAAGTTGCGCTTGTTCATGTTGTGTTGAGTTCTTCCCACAAAACGCTTACCCACGAGCGCAAGCAAACGCCTTTTGAAACGCATTTAATCTATTTGCCCAAGAATAACGTGCCATTTTTAGGTGTATTGATCAATTATTTTCAAGTGCTTTTAACATATTGGAAATTTGTTTCAAAAACGGAACTCGGCAAGCCCGACCTTATTCATGCAAATATTTTATATCCTATTGGCTTGGTTGGAATTTTGCTCAAATGGCGTTGGCGAATTCCACTTGTTTTTTCCGAACATTGGACCTGTTATCACCCTTACGCTGATCCGCAACCGCCGCTTCTTGTTAAAACAGCGCTGCGTTGGATTGCTAAACGCGCTGATCTGCTATTACCTGTCTCACTGGATCTTGCTGTTGCCATGCAGCAATTCGGTATGCGAACACCAATGAAAGTGGTGCCAAACGTTGTTGACCCGTCAATCTTCAAGTTAATAGAGAAGCGGGCCCATCGGGTATATCGCTTTGTGCATGTGTCCTCTTTGGATGTCAAACAAAAGAATTTTCATTTGTTGGTACGCGCATTTTACGCGCTCAAAAAAGAACAAGATAACATCGAATTGCACGTGGTTTCGGATGGGAATGAAAAAGCCTATACCCAATTGCTTAAAGATTTTGATTTTGCCAGTTCCATACATTTTCATGGCAAACAAAACCCAGAAGGCGTGGCAGCTATTTTGCAATTTGCCGACGCCTTTGTGTTAAGCAGCCGTTACGAAAACCTGCCTTGCGTGCTCATAGAGTCATTAGCATGTGGTACGCCGGTAATTACGACACAAGTAGGAGGGGTAGCTGAAATTGTTCATTCCCACAATGGTTTGCTCGTGCCATCAGAGGATTTAAATGCCTTGTCCAACGCCATGAAACAAATTCAAAGTATCTCTTTTGACGGTGCAAATCTACATCGTGAAACATTGCTTAAGTTTGGTCCCGATACCGTTTCAGGCCTGTTTTTAGAAGCTTATCAAATGCTACTCAAAACTGATGTGGCGTAGTATTTTCAGCAACTTTGGTGTGCGGGTTTTTGCCTCGATACTCAATTTGGGTTTGGTGATTCTTTTTTCACAGGTTGGCGGTCTTATCGGCAAAGGAGAACAGAGCTTATTGCTTACTACTATTGCCATTCTCACCATTTTTGATGCATTAATTGGCGGTGCAGCATTGGTTAATTTTTCGACTCGTTTTGCTTGGTCTATTTTACTACGGACCTCTTACGTTTGGATTTTTGCCTTGACACTTATTGCCGGCCTATTGTTATTTATATTGGAGGTGTTTTCTCCTATTTATTTGTTGAATGTTTTGATTTTAAGCGTATTGAGCGCAATAGTTGCTGTGCATTCCTCATTGTTATTAGGCCAGAAACGCTTTGTTGCCTATAATTTGATCCAAATTAGCATTCCACTCTTAACTTTCTTTACTTGTCTTTTTCAATATTATTTTGACGGAAAACTCAATTACGAATTGGCCTTGTATTTTGCATATGGTTCCGCTTTTTTAATCAGTAGTTATTTTGTGTGGTTTTATTTGCCAAAAGCGCAAACTGCCCCTCATGCGTTTGGATTTTTATTGCGGCAAATGCTTGCATACGGTACTTACAACCAAATGGCTCACGTCTTTCAATTGTTGAGTTTCCGGGCTTCATTTTATTTTCTTGAATATTATCACGGCAAAAGCACTGTTGGTTTGTTTTCAAACGCCAGCTCCTTAACAGAGTCTGTGTGGCTCGTTGCCACCAGTATTTCTTTATGGCAGTACGCCGTCATTGCCAATTCCGATGACAGCAAGTATAATATACAATTAACCGAAAAACTCACACGATTTGGTATGACCACAGCCTTTTTAGCTTGTTTGTCTTTGGCTATCTTACCAGGTTCCTTTTACGGCTTTCTTTTTGGTCCCGATTTTGCAGCATTGCAACCGATCATGTGGTTGTTAGCGCCTGGGGTTTGGCTTTTCTCTTATGCCCTAATTGTGGGGCACTATTTTTCAGGACATGGGCGCTATCAGGTAAATGCGCTTGCCTCTGGTATTGGTCTAATTGTCAGTTTGATCGGTTCATTCTTGTTGATTCCAACCTATCAAACCCAAGGCGCCGCCGTTGCAGCGAGTTTATCATATATGGTGACAAGTGCCATCGTTTTTTGGTTTTTCAAGAAAGAAGGGGGGCAATTTACCTTATTTCTTCAAATCGAGGAGATCAAATCATTTCAAACTCAAGTGCTACAGCGCTTACGTTCTATGAGGTTATGAATAAAATTATCAAGTTAATTAAAGCACTTTACTTGTTGCTTAAAAGACCCGCCCTTTTGAATTTAATTTTAAAAGAAGATGCGGTCTATAAGGAGAAATTTGAGCGCAATTACAAGCAAATAAAGCTTCAAGAGATTTCAGTGTTGGATTGGCCCGAAGCACAAAAAATCAAGATTGTTCCTTATGCTTTTTTATCGGGTTCATCTTTGCCCACAGACTTTGCACTTTTACAGTTGTTGTGCCGCAGATTTCAGGTCGAAAACTATTTTGAAATTGGAACTTGGCGAGGAGAAAGTATAGCGAATGTGGCGCCTTTTGTTAAACAGGCCTATACACTCAACTTGCCAGATGAGTCCCTCCGTCATATGGGGCAAACAGAAGCATATATTGCTTCGCATCGGTTTTTTTCCGAGCATCTTTCGAACGTAACCCATTTATTTGGTGATTCTGCCACTTTTGATTGGCAACCATACGTGAGGAAAATGGATCTCATTTTTATCGACGGAGACCACAGTACAGAGGCGGTAGAAAGAGATACCCGCAACACCTTGCGGTTGCAAAAAAATCAAGAATCCATCATTGTATGGCACGACGCCAAATCCGATACAGAGTATCCACGCTACGAAGTTTTGCTCGGTATTTATAATGGACTTCCTAAGACCATGCATCAGCATGTGTACCTGGTAAAAAATTCGCTTTGTGCTGTTTTTTTACCGCAACAACCAAATGGTGATTTTATTGAAATTAATGCGCTTCCGACGAAGTCTTTTGAGCTTACCATCAAGCAAATAAATATAGCGTCTTAACCAAAAGATTCAATCTGAAAAGCTTCAAGCCAAAACAAATAACAAGCATAACGAAAGGCAAAATTTTGGCCTGAACTTCGTTCGGGGTTCTTAAAAATATCTAATAGATCCTTTTGTAGTTTGTCCTTATCAATGAGTTCGCTCTTATCAAGGTGCGCTTTTTCTTTTATCGTATTGATCCAGAATTCAGCGCTCTGCATCAGCCATTGGCTTTCAGGTACTGAAAAGCCCTTTTTGTCTTTGCGCCAAGAGATCGCTTTTGGTAGTTGGTTATCAAGTGCATTGCGCAATGCAAATTTTGACCATCCATTTTGAATGAGGTCCTTGGAAGGCAATGATCGTGCGATGCGTATCAATGCTTCATCGTCGGCAAATGGCGTTCGAGATTCAATGCTATACTGCATTGCGCAGCGGTCTTCCCAACGCAAGAGTCCTTTTAATTGATAACCCCTACAAAAATCGGCAAGATGCCCTTGTAGCGTTTGCTGGCGCTGGCGTTTCGTTTTTGATTTGTTTGTCAGGTATTGCCAAGTTTCATTTTTTTGCTTTTTCTCAATGCGGTTATGGACACTTGACGGAAGGTAGCTAATGACATCTTTGAGCCATTCTTTGAAAATATATTTTTTAGAAGTAGGTGAGTTGTTGAGCGCAGACCACTCTTTGTGGAATAACCACCATTTACCTGTCCAAAAAAGTTCTTTGAAAAAAGTAGGATAAAACACTTGGTAGCCTGCAAAAAGCTCATCTCCACCTTGGCCATCAATTAGGATTTTTATGTTGTTCGAAGCAGCACATTTCATAACACTGCTTTGCGCAAAAGTACTGGTACTTAAAAGCGGGATGTCCTGGTGATAAATGATTTCTTGAACAGATTCAGTAAGTTGTAGGCTGTCGAGTTCCGAAATGTGCCAATGGGCAGCTGTAGCTTTGACCATTTGTTCAGCCCAGCTGCGTTCGTCTTGTTCGGATTGGTGTGTGGCAGTATAAGCGTGCAAACCATGTTGCAAGGAGCCAATCTGGCGTTCATTTTTGATTTCATTTGCCAAATGCAAAATACTGCTGGAATCTAGTCCGCCAGATAGGCAAAAGCCGATGGGTACATCGGCTCTCAAGCGCAATGAAACTGCATTTTTTAAAGCAAAAGCCAATTCTTGCTTGGCAATTTGAGGAGAGGTTGCTGCGTAATCTTCGTAGCAATAAATTGATTTTTGTTGCAGATCGGTACGGTAACAAAGCGCGTGGCCAGGCAAGAGTTCGTAAATACCTTTGAAGAATCCTTCTTGCTTCGTTTCTATGAGTCCGTGAGCAAAAAAAGTGTGTAAGGCTTCTTTATTTGCAATTCTTGCTTGGTTTGGTACTTCGAGTAAGGCTTTTATTTCGGACGCAAAAGCAAAATACGCGTCAGAATCGCTGTAATAAAATGGCTTGACACCGTAGCGGTCTCTGGCGCAAAACAACAAATTTTCTTGTGTGTCATAAATTGCAAACGCCCACATGCCATTCAATTCTTTTAGGAATGCTGCGCCCCAATGATGATAGGCTTGTAGTAATACTTCTGCATCCGACGCACTTTTGAATTGCGCTCCACATTGTTCTAATCTGATTTTTAACTCGAGATAATTATAGATTTCACCATTGAAAGTGAGCCAGTAGCGGTCTTCAATTTGCATTGGTTGGGCTGCTGCCGCGCTCAAATCAATGATGGAGAGCCGCCGATGTGCGATGCCAAAATGTTGGTCTTCAAACCATTTGAGGCCAGTGCCGTCGGGGCCCCTGTGGGCCAATTTTTCATTCATATTGGCCAAGATCGTTTGCGCTATGACCCCAGGTTGCTTTACTTTTTGATGGAGACCGCCAATGCCGCACATAGTAAAGAACTATATATTTTTATCGAGTAGATATACAAAGCTGGCAACAGCGGCGGCACCTAGCTCTAATTCTCTTTTATTGACGTTTTCAAACACATCAGAGGGCGCATGGTGGTAATCAAAATACCGCTGTGAGTCTGGGACAAAACCAAACAAAGGAATACCAGGATATAGGTTTTTGAGCGGTCCGATATCTACACCGCCATATCCTTTTTCAAAGATGTGCAAGTCGTACGGGCGCAATAACTGTTCAAAACTTTGAATGAGTGCAAGATAGGTGTCCGGGCCATCTAGGCCAAAGCCTCTCGGAACAAAACCGCCGCGGTCGCTTTCTAGCGCAGCAATTTGTTTTTCTTGATTAGAAAGCACCCATTTGGCATATTGTTGGCCACCTTGGTTGCCATTCTCTTCGTTCATGAAAAACACCACTCTTATGGTATGTGTGGGTTGGTAACCTAGTTCTTTAAGAATGCGTAGGGCTTCTAAACAGTGAATTACGCCAGCGCCGTCGTCATGGGCGCCTTCGCCGGTGTCCCAAGAATCGAGGTGACCACCTATCGTGATGATTTCGTTTGGAAACTTAGAGCCTTTGAGTTCGGCCATGACATTATATGATGGTGCGTCTGGAAAATCTCTGCAATCCATTTCCAAATAGAAATGAACTTTTCCTTTTTCCAATTCTAAGGACAAAGCATTCGCATCGGCAGTTGCCATTGCGGCGGCTGGTATTTTAGGAATTTCTGTTTCATAGTGCATTGAGCCGGTATGCGGATGTTCATCTTGAGGAAGGCCTAAGGAGCGAATAACCACCGCGCTTGCTCCGAGCCTAGCTGCCTCAACGGCGCCATTACCACGAATGGCATAACAGGCACCGTAGGCTTTAAAAGTTTGGATTTGTGCAGCATCCATAGGCTGATTCAAAAAAACAATTTTATTTTCGACAGCAGCTATTTTCGCTTTTTTGAGCGCATCCAAAGTTTTGAATTCGACTACTTCAGCAGTCATCAGGCCGTTGGTACCAACAGAGCCACCCAAAGCCAATAAATGTACTTTGTGCAATTGTCCGTCTTTGGACATGTACCAGGCAGTTTCGGTGGTGCCGCGTTCCCAGTGTGGAACAGTGATTGCCTGTTTTTGAACGCGGTCAAAATGATAGGCATTCATTTTGGTGTAGGACCAGTCGATGGCCATTTGGGCTTGTGCCGAGCCAGATAAGCGCGGGCCGATATCTTTGCAAAGTTGTCTTAAGTTTTCGTAGGCATGTCCGCGCAACAAGGCTTCGTCGTAGATGCGTCGAATAAAAATGCTGTCCTGGGCCAGACTAAAGAAGCTGAGACTAAATATAAAGAGCAGAAAGTGCGTGCTTTTCATGAATGAAGTTTGCGTAAAAATACCAAAAATAGACAGAAGCAAGCCGCTTTTGGCTATCTTTGCCTTTATAACTAATTAAGAGATTAAATGGCTTTAAAATGCGGAATCGTCGGCTTGCCGAATGTCGGAAAATCAACTTTGTTTAACTGCTTGTCGAATGCCAAAGCGCAATCCGCAAACTTTCCTTTTTGTACCATTGAGCCCAACCTCGGAACCATTTCCGTTCCAGATCCACGACTAGAAAAACTAGAAGCTATTGTCAATCCTGAGCGCGTGGTTCCAACCACCATGGAAATCGTAGATATCGCGGGTTTGGTTAAAGGAGCCTCTAAAGGCGAAGGTTTGGGTAACCAATTTTTGGCAAACATCCGAGAAACTGATGCTATATTACACGTGTTGCGCTGTTTTGACGACGGAAACATCATCCACGTCGATGGCAGTGTTGACCCAATCCGTGATAAAGAAATCATCGATATTGAGCTTCAGCTCAAAGACCTCGACACCATCGAGAAAAAAATACAAAGTTTAGCCCGCGTCATTAAATCTGGCGATAAAGAAGCCCTCAAAGAAAATGATTTTGCGCTGCGCATCAAGGCGGGCCTTGAGCAAGGTAAATCTATACGCGGCTTAGGTTTTGCCCGAGACGAGATGGATATCATCAAAGGTTTCAACCTCATTACCTCAAAGCCGGTAATGTACGTTTGTAATGTAGACGAAGCTTGTGTCAAGACAGGTAATGATCATGTGGCCCGCGTCAAAGATGCTGTAGCAGCAGAAAACGCCGAAGTGCTCGTCATAGGCGCTAAAATTGAAGCCGACATCACCGAACTAGAAACCTACGACGAACGACAAATGTTCTTGGAAGAACTTGGCCTTGAAGAACCCGGCGTGAATCGCCTCATTCGTCAGGCTTATCATTTGCTGAATCTTCAAACTTACTTTACTGCTGGTGTGAAAGAAGTTCGTGCCTGGACCATTCGTAAAGGCATGACCGCTCCTCAGGCAGCGGGTGTCATTCACTCTGATTTTGAAAAGGGCTTCATCAGGGCAGAGGTCATGAAATTCAACGATTATATTCATTATGGTACAGAAAGTGCCGTCAAGGACGCAGGTAAGTTTAAAGTCGAGGGCAAAGAATATGTCGTTGAGGACGGCGACATCATGCATTTTCGTTTCAATGTCTAATCTAATTTTCAATGCAAATTACCGCTAATAACCCCGCATTGCGCTCTTGGGTAGCCGGAGCAGATCATTCCGAGTTTCCTATTCAAAACCTGCCTTTTGGAATTTTTCAAGTTGCCGAGGGGAGTAAAAGGGTAGGTGTGCGCATCGGTGAGCAAGTACTCGACTTAGCTCAAATGGCAGCTTATGGTTATTTTCAGGACCTGCCGTTTGCAACTTCGGATTTTTCTCAAGATTATCTTAATACCTTTATGAAAAAAGGCAAACTCGCGGTAAGAGCTTTGAGAAATCGCATAGCAGAATTACTCTCTACCGACAATAAGTCTTTTCAATTGGCAAATGACAAACATGGCGCACTCATTCCGTGTGCAAATGTCAAAATGGCCTTGCCGGTTCAAATCGGAGACTACACTGACTTTTATTCCTCTAAAGAACACGCCACCAATATAGGTATCATGTTTAGAGATCCTACAAACGCACTTTTGCCCAATTGGCTTTGGATTCCGGTAGGTTACCATGGGCGTGCATCATCGGTTATAGCATCGGATCATCCAGTGATTCGACCAAAAGGTCAAATTAAACCTGACGACAATGCTGATCCTATTTTTGCACCATCGCGCCAAGTCGATTTCGAACTAGAAATGGGCTTTATTACTTTCGATGGCAAAGCACTCGGTCAAAGTATCAGTACTGCCGAGGCCGAAGATTACATTTTTGGACTTTGTTTGTTCAATGATTGGTCAGCCAGAGACATCCAAAAATGGGAATATGTTCCACTCGGACCTTTTCTTGCGAAAAACTTTGCTTCTTCAATGTCTTGCTGGATTGTTACACTCGATGCGCTGCAGCCTTTTGCTTGTACAACCCCTGATCAAGATCCAGAAGTTCTTTCGTACTTGAAATTTGAAGGGCTCAAGTCTTACGATATCAATCTAGAGGTGGCTATTGCTGCACCAAATTTCCCAGAACATACCGTCAGCAAATCCAATTTCAAATATATGTATTGGAACATGGCCCAACAATTAGCGCATCATACTGTAAATGGCTGTAATGTGCGTTGTGGTGACCTCATGGGTTCTGGTACCATTTCAGGTCCAACATCAGATTCTTATGGTTCCATGCTAGAATTAGCTTGGAAAGGTACCAAACCAATCCAAATGCCCGATGGTACCGAACGACGTTTTATCCAGGACCACGACACCGTGATTATGCGCGGCCACTGTGCAAAAAATGGCATTATTATTGGTTTTGGAGAAGTTAGAAGCAAATTACTTCCTGCCAACTAATGTATTACGACGGTCAGACACCCATTGATTTAGAACAAGAACGCATTGAAATCCTCAATGCCTTTAAAGGTCTATTGCGTGCCACCAAAGACCGGTCCCGCGACGAAACCAAACTCATACGCAAAGCTTTTGATATTGCATTAGATGCGCACAAAGACATGCGTCGCAAGTCTGGTGAGCCCTATATTTATCATCCCATTTCTGTTGCGCGCATTTGTGCCGAAGAAATGGGGCTCGAACCAACCGCGATTGTCTGCGCGCTGTTACATGATACCGTCGAAGACACGCACATGACATTACAAGATATCGAAGATATTTTTGGCGTGACCGTCAGAAAAATCATTGATGGATTAACAAAAATTCCTGAGGTATTCGACGAAAATACCTCCATTCAAGCGGAGAACTTCCGTAAAATGATCCTGACCATCTCCGACGATTTCAGGGTGGTGTTGGTCAAGCTAGCTGACCGCTTGCACAACATGCGGACCCTTCAAAGCATGAAGCCAGAAAAACAGCTCAAAATTGCTTCGGAAACTAAATTTTTATACGCCCCATTGGCCCATCGTTTGGGTTTGTATCCAATTAAATCAGAGCTCGAAGATCTTTCAATGAAGTACTGTGAGTCTGAAATATACAATCAAATAGAAGCCAAACTCAAGTCAACTGCCGATGTCCGAAATCGTTTTATCCGTCGTTTTTTGGCGCCGATTCGCGAAGAATTACAGGCTCAAGGTTATCACTTTGATATCAAAGCCAGGACCAAATCCATTTCTTCTATTTGGCGTAAAATGCAAACCAAGGATGTGCCTTTTGAAGAGGTTTTTGATGTTTTTGCACTACGCATCATTCTAGACAGCGCTCCGGAACATGAAAAGTCAGATTGTTGGCGTGTGTATTCGGTAGTAACTGATTTTTATCAACCCAGTCCGGAACGTCTCCGCGATTGGGTATCGACACCACGTGCCAACGGCTATGAATCTTTACACACTACCGTTATGTCTCCGCAAGGTCGTTGGGTAGAAGTACAGATCAGAAGCCAGCGCATGGACGACATCGCCGAACACGGTTTAGCCGCCCATTACAAATACAAAGAAGCCCACGCTGACTCTAATAAATTTGATCGTTGGATTGCTGAGATCAGAGAACTCCTAGATAACCCGGATAGCAGCGCCCTGGATTTTGTCAATGATTTCAAGCTTAATTTATTCAATGATGAAATTTACGTATTTACGCCAAAAGGCGAATTGCGTGTATTACCAACAGGTTCAACCATCTTAGATTTTGCTTATGACATACATACACAAATTGGCAACAAATGTATAGGAGCAAAAGTCAATAACCGATTGGCACCACTTAGTTACCAATTACAAAACGGCGATCAATTAGAAATCCTGACCTCAAGTAAACAAAAACCCAATGATGAATGGTTGCGTTTTGTGGTGTCTGCAAAAGCCAAGCAGCGCATCAAGCAGGCCCTCAATGAAGCCTACAAATTAGTAGCTTCCGATGGTAAAGAAATCCTTGAGCGCAAACTCAAACAATACAACATTCGATTTTCGCCAGAAAACCTGCGCACCCTTGAAAAGCATTTTCATGTAGATACCACAACCAATTTATATTATAAAATTGCAAAAGGTAAAATTGACTTATCCCAACTAAGAGAGTTTAATGTCCAAGGTGGGAGCATTATTGTTGAGCGTAAAATCCGATCTAAAAAGATCAAAGGGTCCGAAGAGAACTTGCTCAATGAGGGCATCAACACAGATACCGATACAATTGTTATTGGTGAAGACTTTAAAGGTTTTGATTATACTTTAGCGCGCTGTTGTAGTCCTATTCCAGGCGATTCCATTTTTGGATTTATAACAATCTCCAGTGGAATCAAAATTCATCGTTTCAATTGCCCAAATGCCGTCCATTTATTGTCTAAGTTGGCATATCGTTGTATCAAGGCAAAATGGCAAACTAGTGCCTTAGTGGAGCGGGTAGCGGCTATTCGTATCATCGGAATAGATCAAATTGGTTTGGTCAATCGTCTTACGGAAATCATTTCGAAGCAGAACAATATCAATATGAAAAGTATATCCTTCGAAACAAATGATGGCGTTTTTGAGGGCCGAATTAAAGTGTTGGTTTACGATACCGCTCAGCTTGAGCAACTCACCAGAAAATTCGAACAAGTTGAAGGTGTAAAGAGCGTGACGCGCTGGGATGCTGCTGTAGATTCTGAAGAATTAAGTTAGAAGCTTAATCCTTTGGATTTGTATGATCTTGTCTCAATAGTTGTGGCTGCATCGGCCGCAGCTTCGGATTCCAACTAAAACCTTTAATCCATCGCTCTTTTGGATCAATTTCCTTCATCGGAAAAAAAACACCATCTGGTTGGTCAAAATAGGTGATTTGGTGCAGTTCTCCATTCTTTAACTCAATGAGTAACTTTTCAGCAAAAAGCCGATTGAGTCCCTCGCGTTGAATTTGAAGCGTTGAATCGTTGTTCTGTTTTTTTGTTTCTGGATAAAAAATTGTCCAGGCTCGCCCAGTTGCATTTACCTTATTGACTGTACCGCTTGAATCAAAATAAGCCACAATTTGTTCAGAGGCCATTTGATTGTAAAGACTGTCTTCTAATAATTCGAACAAAATGCTGGCATTATGATCTAATTCGATTTGTTCAAATAACGAATCTTTGAAAAAAACACGAGCCGACTCGCTCTTGAGTTCACCCCGTTGAGACCATAAAATGGGGTCTTTACCGATAACCAGAACTTGTTTAGTAAAATCAAATAGGGTGCTATCGCCGATGCCCTGTAGTTTGGGATGTAAAAAACGGAAATCTCGATTGGCAATCAAAAATTGGGAATGATTGAGACTGTCTCTTTTTAATTGAAGTGTATCGGCATGAACATACAATGTATCGTTTTGGTATTTCATTAGGCCTAAACTGTTGCCGGTCACAAAAGCAATGTGTTGTGTGTTGCTAAATACCGCTTTTTGACCTAATAGAGCGATTTGTTTGTCGACATCTTTGTAATAGACGGCGCCTCGGCCCTCGTAATCATTTGTTTTGGTGTTGATGTATAGCGTATCACCTTTTATGATCTGATTGTTTTGGAAAATTTCAGCATGATTATAAAGTGCACCGCCTTCCTTTTGGACATCATACCAACCTTTGCGACAATAAATCTGCGTACTATCGTTGCGCATTTGTGTCTGCCCCAAGAAATAAAGTTTTTGTTGTTCGTAAGCAAACTGAAGCGTATCGGTTTTGACATCCAGATCTTCTTTGGTGTAGTGCACCTTTCCACTAAAAAAGAAGGAACCATTACCAGGATAGAAATAACCGCGCTCACAGGTTATTTTCTCGTCGGTGGTTGTGGAAGAAATGGTTCCGGAACTCCTAAAAATTGCGCGTCCTCTTTTGGCGTCGTAGTCCATGGAGTCAGCACTCATTTTGTAGGCGTCGTCGCGAGCGCGTACATTGCCCCAGAGTTTGGCATATTTGAGCCGTTCGGCATAAAAAATGGAGTCGGCATAAAGGTTGATGCCATTTTTTTGAATGTGAACGTTGCCATATGCATAGACCTCCTTGGCTTTCTCGTTGTAATGAGCTGAATCACAATACATTGTGTTGCCTTGATAAAGAAAACTAACAGACCCAACCAAACGATGTACGCCATTTTGGATCGCATAAATTTTTTGGGTGCCAGGCAATAGGCTAAGCGTACCTTGCCCTAAGGCTTGCATCCAAAAAAAAGTTGCAATCAAAATAAATGCAAAATGTTTTTGGCGGCGCTTGGTCATTTTTAATTTTGGAGGGTCTGTTTGCGGTCTGGCCCAACAGAAATAACGCGAATAGGAATGTTTAATTGTGTTTCGAGGTAAGTGACGTAATTTTGAAGTGCTGCTGGAGCGCTCTGAAAGTTTTCGAGTTCCGTAAGGTCACAGTGCCAGCCTTCAAGTTTTTCATATACTGGTTCGATTGCCAAATCGGTAACATCATAAGGGAATTCACTTATCTTTTGCCCATCGATAAGATAATGAGTACAAACATTAATATGCTCAAAAATGCCTAAAACGTCGCTTTTCATCATGGCAAGTTCTGTAACACCGTTTACCATGATGGCATAACGAAGTTGAACGAGGTCTAGCCAGCCGCAGCGGCGCGGACGTCCGGTAGTGGCTCCAAATTCATTGCCTTCTTTGCGCATGAGTTCACCGGTTTCGTTGATTAGTTCAGTGGGGAAGGGGCCGCTTCCTACTCGGGTACAATAAGCTTTGAAAATGCCAATAACTGATCCGATTTTAGTCGGTGCAATTCCAAGACCAGTACAAGTTCCTGCGGTGACCGTATTGGACGAAGTGACGAAAGGATATGTTCCAAAATCGATGTCGAGCATGGTGCCTTGCGCTCCTTCGGCTAAAACTTTCTTGCCATTAGTTAGCGCGCTATTAAGGTAGTGTTCAGAATCTACGGCTTGGAGGGCTTTAAGTACTTCAATGGCTTCAAACCAAGGTTTTTCCAATACTGGTAAATCATAGGTGAAATCGGTGTGGTGTTCTAAAATACCGACATGTTTTTCAACGAGTGCTTGGTATTTCTCTTGAAAATTTTGGGAGAAAATATCGCCAACTCGCAAACCGTTTCTGCCGGTTTTGTCCATGTAAGTTGGGCCAATTCCTTTGAGTGTGGAGCCAATTTTATTCTTTCCTTTTGCTAATTCCGATGCGGCATCTAATAATTTGTGCGTAGGTAAAATGAGATGCGCTTTTTTGGAGAGCAACAAGCGCTTATTGAAATCAATTTGAAAAGGTTTGAGTTTATCAAGTTCTGCAGAGAAAACAACTGGGTCAATAACCACACCATTGCCAACTAAATTGATCACGTTTGGATGGAAAATTCCAGAAGGAATGGTGTGTAAGACGTGCTTGATGCCTTCAAATTCTAGTGTGTGCCCGGCGTTAGGCCCTCCTTGAAATCTGGCAATGATATCGTAAGATGGCGTCAAGACATCTACTATTTTTCCTTTGCCTTCATCGCCCCATTGTAGGCCTAATAATACGTCTACCTTCATGTTGTCTGATCAAAAAACTTTTTTATTTGTTCGAAATCTTGAAAAATCCCAAAAATGTGTTCCATTCGGGTCAATTCAAATATTTTGTTGAGTTGTGTGTTTGGCTGATAGAGTACGGTGTCGCCGAGGTTGAGTCGAGAGCGGGTGAGGGTCTTGACTAAAAATGCAATACCCGTTGAGTTGATGTACTCTAATTCAGATAGATCAATCACGAGTTTCCAGTTATCGATTTGATCAAGTTTTTCAATAGCGCTTTCTCGGTCGCTCTCGGTAAAAAAACGACCTTGGAGCTTGAGGATACTCAGCGGCCCGTTTTGTTGTAGCTGTACTTCCATTAGTCGATTGTTGTTTTTTTAACACCATAGAAATATAGAGAATGATGCTGTACATCAACGCCAAAAAGTTCTTCTATAGTTCCTTTAATTTGTTGGATGCGGGGGTCGCAAAATTCAATTACTTCTCCGGTGTCAGTAATAATGAGGTGGTCATGTTGTTTGGAGCCGTGCGCTTTTTCGAATTGGGCTAAATTCTTGCCGAATTGATGCTTACGGACTAAGTTACAAGCCAATAAAAGTTCGATGGTATTGTAGAGCGTGGCTCTGGAAACGCGGTAGTTATGGTTTTTCATTTTGATGTATAATGATTCAACATCAAAATGACCTTCGTAGACGTATATTTCTGCGAGTATGGCAAAGCGCTCCGGTGTTTTTCGGTGGCCATTTTGCTCAAGGTAGGCAGCAAAAATATCCTTTACGGTTGTTGAAATTTGATTTGTTCCCATCTTTCAGGCTCTAAAGTTAAGTATAAAATCGAGAAGCCCGACAATAAAAAAGGGGACCGAAGTCCCCTTTGTATGAATTGGAAAATGGCTTATTCGCCACGCTCCATTTTTTCTTTCAAGTCAGCAAGTGCATCGAGGTCACCAAGTGTAGATTTTTCTGCACTTTGGTTGATTGCCTTCACTGCGTTGTCGGTAGAACTGGCAGCTGTTTTCTTGCCGCCTTTGCTTGGAGCTGTAGGTTTGTTTTCGCCTTCTTCAAACAAGCGTGTGTGGGAAAGAACGATTTTCTTTGCGTCTTTGTTGAATTCAATGACTTTGAAGTCAAGGGTTTCTTCAACTTTGGCATTAGAACCGTCTTCTTTGCGCAAGTGCTTAGATGGGCAGATGCCTTCAACACCATAAGGCAACGATACGATACCAGATTTGTCTTTCATATCGATGATTGTACCGCTATGTACGCTTCCTTCAGCGAATGTATTTACAAAGACATCCCAAGGATTTTCTTCAAGTTGTTTGTGACCTAAAGAAATTCTGCGGTTGTCGCGGTCGATTTCAAGAACCAAAACTTCCATAGCGTCACCAACTTTGCAGAACTCTGATGGGTGCTTGATTTTTTTCTGCCAAGAAAGATCAGAGATGTGGATAAGTCCATCAACACCTTCTTCTAATTCAACAAAAACACCGAAGTTAGTGAAGTTGCGTACTTTGGCGCTGTGGCGTGTACCAACTGCATATTTGATTTCGATGTCGTTCCATGGATCAGGCATAAGTTGCTTGATGCCCAAAGACATTTTTCGCTCTTCGCGGTCAAGGGTAAGCACTATTGCTTCTACGCTGTCGCCAATTTTTAGGAAATCTTGTGCTGAACGAAGGTGTTGTGACCAGCTCATTTCTGAAACGTGAATCAAACCTTCAACACCTGCCGCGATTTCTATGAACGCGCCGTAGTCTGCCATGACAACTACCTTGCCGGTAATTTTGTCGCCAACTTGAAGATCAGTATTGAGTGAATCCCATGGATGTGGTTGTAATTGTTTTAAGCCAAGCGCTATGCGTTTTTTGTCGTCGTCGAAATCGAGGATAACCACATTGATTTTTTGATCGAGCTCGAGCATTTCTTCTGGATGTGTTACACGACCCCATGAAAGGTCTGTGATATGGATAAGACCGTCTACGCCACCTAGATCAATGAAGACGCCGTAGGAGGTAATGTTTTTAACCACACCCTCCAAGACTTGACCTTTTTCGAGGCCAGAAATGATTTGTTTCTTTTGTTCTTCGAGTTCCGCCTCGATGAGTGCTTTATGAGAAACAACAACGTTACGGAATTCTTCATTAATTTTAACTACTTTAAATTCCATGTTTTTACCAACATAGACATCGTAGTCTCGGATTGGCTTGACATCGATTTGTGAACCTGGTAAAAATGCTTCGATTCCGAATACATCGACAATTAGACCGCCTTTTGTTCTGCATTTCACATAGCCAGTAATGATTTCGCCTGTGCGGAGTACGTCGTTCACACGAATCCATGCGCTGTGCATACGTGCAGTGCGGTGAGAAACAATTAATTGACCTGTTTTATCTTCTAGGCAATCCACGTAGATGTCAACAGAATCGCCAACCTTTAAGTCTGCGTTGTAACGGAATTCGTTGGCAGCCACGACACCTTCAGATTTGTAACCAATATTAATGATTACTTCTTTTTTGTTGATCATGACAACCGTACCCTGAATCACTTCTTTTTCGATGATGGAAGTAAGGGTTTTTTCGTAGCGATCTCCAAGCT
This sequence comes from Sphingomonadales bacterium, assembly GCA_016872115.1. Taxonomy (GTDB): domain Bacteria; phylum Bacteroidota; class Bacteroidia; order Flavobacteriales_D; family Crocinitomicaceae; genus UBA952. The sequence continues at coordinate 70,641 of VHBC01000001.1, forward strand.
CAGAGCGTTCTACTTGATTGTAGCCGTCCAATTGGAGCGCTTCCCAATCAAAATCTGCAGTTCCCTGCGGTTCGATATTTTTAGCCATAAGGCATGTAAGTTTGTATTTCCAATACCCTGATTATCAGAAAGTTGTTAAACAAATATAACCGTGCGATCAGGGAGCACTTCGATTAAAGAGGTGCAAAGGTAGTCATAAATTGTTGAATTCCAAGGAAAACCGACTTTTAATTGTCGGATATATTGACAGGGAAATGTGCAAAAACAGCTAGCTCAGGACCTTGTCTAAGCATACAATTTTTCCATAGCAATGAAGGCGGGGTTTTCAGAAGTTTTTTTGCTTCGAGCGTTTCAGTACAAATCCAAGCATGGTCGGCGATTTCATCAGAAAGCTGTTGGGGTCCCCAGCCAGCGTAACCCGCAAAAAAACGAAGTTGTGTTTGAGGCTCCTTGAGTACCATTGCTTGCTCCAAAACTTGTTGCCATTCACCACCAAAATAGAGGTCTGAGGTGACTTGCAGCGCACCTTTGATATGGGCAAATCTATGTAAGTAAAAGAGTTGTTGAGGTGCAACGGGGCCGCCATTGAAGATAGGTATATCTAAATCAATGTGCTCAAAAAGATCTTTCAGTGTGATTTCAGATGGATGATTGAGTACGAGTCCAAAACTTTCTTGATCGTTGTGATCGACAAGCAAAATAGCCGCTCTCTGAAAAAAGGCTTCGTCGAGTAAGGGATCGGCCAACAATAGGCAACCTTGTTTTGGTGCGGTTTTACTTTGAAAAATATGTTGGTCTTTGATCTTCATTTGGTAAGGAACAAATAAACACAAAAATTTGTGCGTTTGCAATAGGCATTGTTTAATTTTGTCTGATGAAATTTGGTGCTATTGATATTGGAACCAACGCGGCACGCTTGCTCATTGCAAGCGTAGATCGGATTGAAGGTGAACTCCAGCTTCGTAAGTTAGCTTATTACCGAGTTGCGCTTCGGCTTGGTGAAGATGTGTTTGACAAAGGTAAAATTAGTCCCAAAAAAGCGCAGCATTTTACCCAAACCATACAAGCCTTTCAATTACTTGCCCAAACTCATGAAGTTGACTTTCTGCGAGCCGTAGCCACCTCGGCCATGCGCGAAGCAAGCAATGCCAAAAAAATGTGCAAGCAAATTTTAGCGCAAACTGGTATTCAGATAGATATTATTTCCGGAGACGAAGAAGCACAACTCATATTTAATTCTTTTGAGCTCCTTCAGCTACACCAACAACAATTTGTGGTCGTTGATGTGGGGGGTGGAAGCACTGAAATTAGCGTGTTTGAAAATGGACAAAAAGTTGCAGCGCGCTCATTTGAGCTTGGAACTTTGCGCATTTTGAAAGGAAAAACCAGTCTTTCGTGTTGGGACGAGTTCTCCTCCTGGATTCAAACACATGTTGCGCTCGAGGAAGCGCATCTCGTTTTTGGTACCGGCGGAAACATCAATCAGGCGCTCAAAATGAGTGGTTCAAATCAAATGAATATCTTATCTTTAAATGATTTGAAAGTATTAGAACAAAAGCTATCGAAAGAAACCATTGAACAACGCTGCGCAAAATACCAACTAAAACCCGATCGTGCAGATGTAATTGTACCTGCACTTCAAATATATATCGCCGCGCTTCAAGCTCTGGGTCAACAGGAAATCATGGTTCCTAAAATTGGTTTATCCGATGGCGTTATTTATCAGCTTTACCTTCAAAATTCTTCTATCTAATATGGCACAAAAACCAGCTATTCCGAAAGGCACCCGCGATTTTCTTCCTTCAGAAGTGGCCAAGCGCAATTACTTATTTGAGACCATTAAATCTGTTTTCAGACGTTATGGATACGCGCCAATAGAAACACCGAGTTTTGAGTTATCAACTACCCTAATGGGAAAATATGGCGATGAGGGTGATCGTCTTATTTTTCGCATTTTGAATTCAGGAGAAAAAATGCGCAAAGCTGACCTTGATGCATTGGCCTCAGACAATCTGCCGCGTTTTGCCAATTCATTAGCTGAGAAAGCTTTGCGCTACGACCTCACTGTACCGTTTGCGCGCTTCGTTGTACAGCACCAAAATGAGTTAACGTTTCCATTTAAACGCTATCAAATTCAGCCAGTGTGGCGTGCAGACAGACCGCAACATGGCCGTTACCAGGAATTCACCCAGTGTGACGTCGATGTTGTTGGATCAGAGTCTTTGCTTTATGAGGTGGAACTTATTCAAATTTTTGACGAAGTTCTCTCTAAGTTAGGCTTGCCCGGATTTAGTATCCTGATCAACAACCGCAAAATCTTGAGCGGAATAGCTGAAGTATCCAATCAAGCTTCGCGCATTGTCGAGTTTACGGTTGCAATTGACAAGCTCGACAAAATAGGAGAGGAGGGCGTCGTCAAAGAACTTACTGAAAAAGGTTTTGGCGTTGAAGCTATTGAAAAAATCAGGCCGCTATTTGCATTTCAAGGTTCGAATTCGGATAAAATGGAGCTCATGCGCACGTACTTAGCACAAAGTGAAATTGGACAACAAGGACTTGACGAGCTTCAAGAGGTGCTTGACCATATTGCTGAATTGGGGCTTTCGAAGGGTGAACTCATTTTTGACCTTACACTTGCACGCGGTTTGAACTATTACACTGGCGCCATTTTTGAAGTCAAGGCGCACGATGTCAAAATGGGCAGTATTTGCGGCGGTGGCCGTTACGACGACCTCACGGCTCTTTTTGGCTTAAAAGGACTTTCAGGGGTCGGAATTTCATTTGGTGCTGACCGCATTTACGACGTCATGACCGAGTTGAATTTATTTCCGTCAACTCTAGATAAAACGCTTGATATCTTGTTTATAAATTTCGGCGATACAGAAGCCAGATATAGCCTGCAATTGTTAAAAGAGGTTCGCCAAATAGGACTTGCGGCTGAAATCTACCCGAGCGTAGCTAAACTTCAAAAACAACTCAAGTACGCCAATGACAGAAACGTGCCTTATGTTGTCATGATTGGCGCAGAGGAGGCCGCTTCAGGAATGTTGGGCTTTAAAGATATGGTAAGCGGCCAGCAAGCGCAAATTTCGCGGGCCGATTTTCTTACCAAATGCGCGCAACTTTCTTGACGTCATTTCGCATTTCGCGGCCTTCTGGAATTTCAAATGCTTCAAAAAATTCAGGGCAATTTTTGAGTGGCCCGTTGACTCTATACATTCCTGGTGAGTGAGGATCGGTAGCCAAGCGTTTTTTCATTTCTGCATCGGTGTATTTAATTTTCCAAAGTTGCGCATAGGCTATAAAAAAGCGTTGTGCTGGCGTATAACCATTGACTATTTCTCCAGACTTAAATTCCGCAGTACTTGCGTACGCATGATATGCCATTGTGAGCCCACCTAGATCGGCAATATTTTCACCCATGGTAAGTTCAGGATTCACACAATGGTTCTCCATAGGGCAGAAACCGGAGAAGGTAGTCCCAAGCAATTTGGTTTTTTCTTCAAATAACATGCGGTCTTCCTCGGTCCACCAATTGGTAAAAGAGCCGTCGGCTGCAAATTTGCTACCCATATCGTCGAAACCGTGCGTGAATTCATGGCCGATAACCATTCCAATTCTACCGTAGTTCACAGCATCTTCATAATTTTCATCAAAGAACGGTGCTTGCATGATTCCTGCTGGGAAGGCAATTTCATTGAGCAGCGGATGGTAATACGCATTGACCATATGCGCAGGCATGCTCCATTTTGCTTTATCGACAGGTTGACCATATTCGGCTAGATTTTTTACAACGCTATAACGCATGATTTCTCGGTAGTTCCAGAAATAACGATCGGCCCGCATGCGCAAACTACTGAAATCTTCCCATTTATATGGAAATCCTAATTTGCGACCAATGGCATCAAGTTTACCAATAGCCTCTTTTTTGGTGGCGTCAGACATCCAGTCTAGCTGCTGAAGGCGCTCTCGGTAAACAAATAAGAGGTTATCAACCATTTCATTGACTCTATTTTGAGCAGCTTTTGAAAAGTGTGCGTCAACAAAGGTCTTGCCAAGTAATTCTCCGATTGGTAGATCGGTGAGTTCGTCAATACATCGTTTTTCTATACTCGATTGTGCTTGTTTGCCTGAAAGGACGCCTCCGTAAAAAGAAAAATTCAATACATCGAGTTCCTCGTTCAAATGACTGGCATAATGGTTGATCAAAGACCAAGTGAAATAAGCTATGATTTGCGCCAAAGAACTATTTTGAATCAGGGAATTTATATTTTCAAAATAGCTTGGGTTGCCCACAATAAGTGTGTCTGGAATGCGCGCACCGAGCAAAGCAAGGTATTGTTCCATATCAAAATGCGGCTGCATACTTCTTTTAAAAGCACTGAAAGATTGTGGGTTATAGGTTTTTTCTGGCTGACGCTGTTCAGCTGGTTTGTACATTTTATTTGCCAAGGCGAGTTCAAAATCCATCAATTCCGAAGCCATTTGCTCGGCATTTTCTATTTGGCAAATTTGCAAGGCTTTGGATATAAAAGAGATATACGCCGTGCGTATTTCCTGCTTATTCGCTTCGTAATAGTAGTCGCGATTCGGCAAACCCAACGAGGCTTGACCGATATAAGCCACATTGTTATCGACATTTTTCAAGTCTTGTCCGATCCCGAAAGAAAATAGGACAGAAATCCCGTCTCGGTGCAGGTTAGCCACCAATTCTTCTAAAGCTTCTTTGCTCGTCAAAGACTGGATTTTAGCCAAATCTTCTTGTAGCGGGCTGGTGCCAAGACTGTTGCGCAATTCCATGTTGGTGAAAGACGTGTAGTAAGCACCTAGAATTTGATTTTGCGATCCAGTTGGACCTTGATTATCGGCTGCATTTTTGAGAATGTCAGTGAGTTTGTCATTGTTTTGTTTTTCCAGTTCATTGAAACTGCCCCAACGCGATTCACTTGCCGGGATTTCTGTGTTCGCAATCCAAATTCCATTTGCAAACAAAAAGAAGTCGTCAGCAGGCTGAATAGTAGTGTCTAAGGCTTTGAGGTCAATGCTTTGCAGCGCCTGCGTTTTGCTAGAATTCATTTTGGTTTGCTTACAGCTTACAAAAGCTGTGCTAATAGCAAGAGCGTAAATAATTTTGTTTTTCATGTATTTATTGTTTGATCATATGGATGTGAGGAATGCCGTCTTCAAGATAGATTGCTCCGTCGGGTGCGAAGTTGTGTTTTTTATAAAAATCTTGCAAGTGGGCTTGCGCAGATAATACGATGGGTTGAGGTCCGTAGTGTTTTTCAATTTGCGCAATGCAATAGCGCAGGAGTTCATGGCCAAGCTTTTGTTTGCGATAGGCTTCGGCAACGATCACTCTTCCTATTGAAATTTCAGCGTAAGCAAGACCAACGGGTACGATGCGTGCACAGGCTACTAATTGATCAAGATCATACACCAAAACATGGAAAGAAACCTGGTCTTTATTGTCTAGGTCTTGGTAAACACAATTTTGCTCGACAACAAAAACTTCGCTGCGCAAATTTAAATAAGCGTATAGCTCGTTAAGTGTTAATTGCTCAAACGATTTAAATACAAACTTTAAATCCATAAATACCGAATTTTAATAGGAACCGTGATATCTCCTTAAAAACCATTCCGTCAATAGCATACCAACGAGAATAAGAAGCAAAGAAAGTAAATCGAGTAGGGGGTCAAAATGATGTGTCTCGGAACGCAATGCGACCAACTCTTTTTGCTGCAGAATGCTTTGAAGTAATTTCTTGTAAGCACGCAAAGTAAACACTTTTCCATTGCTTTGCTCGGCAAGTTGATACAATGTGGTGTGTCTAGCCGCTGATTCGAGTTGTTCTAATTGAATATCATCGACAACAAAAGCACCTGATTTTTGATATTTTTTTTGATTGTGGGTGGTGTAGGCGCGCCAGTAATAACGACCTGCCTTTAGTTGCCCAAGTTGCTGTTGGTAATAGGCGCCTTTTTTTGAGAAGGTACCCTTTCTCAATTTGTTTTGAGCGTCTTTGAGTTCCCAATAGACAACCGGACTGGTAATTGGTTTCAAGGCTTCGTTATAAAAGGAGGCGTTGAGCACGCAGCGCTCGAAGGTACTGCGCTTTTTAGGTGCTTGGACCCGCAAGCCGCTACCTTCTTTTTTCACCATTAAATAACTTGCTATTTCTGAAGCAAACTGGTCAAATGCTTCGTGACTTTGTTTTTTGAGGTGGGAAATGAGTCGCCAGCGCCAAATACCTTCGCCAATAAGGTAGGCTTCACGCTGCTGGTTTTGCTGGTAAAAGCCAATTAGCGGTTGTTCTTTTTGGATATTTCCAACTCTTTGTTTTAGAAGTACTTGCGTGCCTGATTTTGCCTTAATTTCTCCGAATTTCTTGGTTAATGGCGCAAAAGAAGGGAGCAATTCAAGCCATGCTGTATTTGGCTCATAAATAGAGAATCCGGCATTGAAACTGGCTTGAATTTCTTCTTGTTGCTGCCTGAGGTCAACTAGTAAGCCTTTGGCAAGTTTTGCAGCAATTTGCTGTTCGGTTTGGGTGCCAAAGATATACCAAACTGGAAGCGCAAATTTTTGAATGGAAGTATACAAATCGTTATTGAACATTTTTCCTGGGTCGTGCCAAACAATGAGGTCGTAGCCAGCTAACGTTGTTGCGTCGAGTTGCGCTCCCTGCTTGACGACAACTTCATTGAGTTGATTGCCACTTAAGGCTTGTTGCAAGGCTGAAATGTCTGGGTGTGGGGCGTAGCTATACAATAAAATTTTACTGCGGTTATCCAATACTTCGATGTAAACCGTTCTTTGGTTATTTTGAAAAGAAAATTCGTCTTTTAGTGGCGAAATTCGAATCTGATATTCATGAATTCCGGGTTTGAGCGCTTTGTGCTCGAATGTGATTGTATTTCGACTGCTTCTTGAATTTGGTATTTGCAGGGTTTTGCTGTCTATTTTTTTACCGTCTTCGTATAGCGCTGCCGTAATGGATTTACCTGCAAATCGCTGTGCTTCGATGTCTATTTCTATCGGAAAGGTATTGTTTAGAAAAGTAAGATCGTTGTAAGCTACATTACTTAAAATGAGGTCTTTTTTGAGTGTGGTGTCACCAACAGCAAGACCGTAAATAGTACAGAGTGGTAGGTGTTCGGCTGCATACATGGGGTGTTGTCCTGTGTTGTAATTGCCATCAGAAATTAAAATAATGGCACCAAGGTTGGCATTTAGGTATTGATTTGCGGCCGCATCGAAGGCTACTTGCATATTGGTTTGTTGGGCGCTGAAACCTTTTTTCGGAAAATGTAGTTGTTGGCCAAAGTGCCACGTTTCTAGTTGACATTCTTGACCTAGTGTGGCCTCAATATTTTTTTGATATGCTGTCAAAGTGCGCTCCAAAAGAGGGCTTTCTTTGTAATTTTTCATAGACGCTGAACGGTCAATGAGGGTCAGGATAATCGGTTTTTCGGTTTCAAAATGCGTTTGTTCTAAAAGCAAGCCAAACAGCAAAATTGAAATTAAACCAATACTTAATGTTCTTAGTGTTATTAAACTGTATTTAAGACTTTTAGATTTGCTTTTTATCCAATTTTCTTGTCGGTAAAAAAGCCAGCTTATGACCGCTGCAACAGCCAAAATAGGGAGAATCCACCACAGTGAAAAAGAAGATAGCAAATGCATAGCTCAAAAGTACATACATTTTTACGTAAATTCGTGGCCAAAATACAATCAACATGTCAAAAACCGTTTATATCGTCTCAGCCGTCCGCACACCTATTGGTTCTTTTATGGGTGCCTTTGCAGGAGTTTCAGCAACAGAATTAGGAGCAACTGCCATCCGTGGTGCATTGCAAAAAGCAAATATTGAACCTTCTGTTATTGAAGAAGTTTTTATGGGCAATGTCCTGCAAGCAGGTGTAGGTCAGGCGCCAGCCAGGCAAGCTGCTTTGGCTGCGGGTCTCGGTAAAAATGTTCCGTGCACAACCGTCAACAAAGTTTGTGCTTCCGGCATGAAATCAATTATGCTAGGTGCGCAAAGTATTCTAGCAGGCGATAACCACGTTGTGGTGGTGGGCGGTATGGAGAACATGTCGCAAACCCCTCACTACCTCGATGCCCGCAACGGCACTAAATTTGGCAATATTGCTATGTTAGACGGCATCACCAAAGACGGCTTGCTCGATGTCTATAGCAAGGTGCCAATGGGCAACTGCGCAGAACTATGCGCCACCAAATACGAAATTACCCGAGAACAACAAGATCAATTTGCCATTACTTCCTATCAGCGCGCTGCTGCAGCATGGCAAGCGGGGCGTTTTGCCGATGAAGTTGTTGGCGTGTCAGTACCTCAACGCAAAGGAGATCCGGTTATTATCAACGAAGACGAAGAATATAAAAATGTTTTCTTGGATAAAATTCCTGCACTGCGCCCAGCATTTGACAAAGAAGGAACCATCACAGCGGCAAATGCCTCTACCTTAAATGACGGCGCTTCAGCACTCATTTTGGTTTCCGAGGAAGCCGTTCAAAAATACGGTTTAAAGCCAATTGCAAAAATCGTTTCTTATGCCGATGCAGCACAAGAGCCAGAGTGGTTCACAACCGCGCCTTCGCTTGCGATTCCAAAAGCTTTGGACAAAGCAGGTTTGACTATCTCAGACATCGACTACTGGGAGCTCAATCAGGCCTTTTCTGTCGTAGGCTTGGCCAACATGAAAATTCTCGGTTTGGATCCAGAAAAAGTAGACGTCAATGGTGGTGCAGTGGCACTCGGACATCCACTTGGAAACTCGGGTTCTCGCGTTATTGTTACCTTGCTCAATGTCTTGAAACAAAACGGGGGCAAACGCGGCGCAGCAGGAATTTGCAACGGAGGCGGTGGCGCTTCTGCCATGGTTTTAGAGTTGGTCTAATGCGCTTTTATTTCTGGATTTTTTGTTTTGTTTCGGCCTATGGTCAATCTGGGCTAACAGAATGGGTTCGCCCACTTATAGGAACGCAAGATGCAGGACATACTTTTCCCGGTGCAACAGTACCTTTTGGAGCCATTCAATTAAGTCCAGATACAGATACCATACCGTTTTCAGTAAATGGTAGTTATCAACCAAATGTCTACCGCTATTGTGCGGGCTATCAGTACGCAGATTCTACTATTGTTGGTTTTTCTCACACGCATTTTTCTGGAACTGGTCATTCGGATCTTGGCGATATCCTATTGATGCCAAACATCGGTGCAATTCAATGGAATCCGGGCACAGCCGCACAGCCGCAAAAGGGATACCGCTCTGTTTATCACCATAATGAAGTTGTGCAACCAGGATATTATGCTGTCTATCTTGATGAACCTAAAGTACAAGCAGAACTCACTACCACCCAGCGTGTCGGTATTCATAAGTATCGCTTTGATTCTCAAGAACCAGCTCATTTCATTTTGGATTTAACGCACGGAATCTACAACTACGAAGGTAAAAACGTTTGGTGTTACTTGCGCGTCGAAAACGACACACTGCTTACAGGATACAAACAAACCAATGGTTGGGGTCGAACCCGCACCGTGTACTTTGCTATTGCTTTATCTGTTCCGCTTAGCTCCTATCAAATCAAAGATTTTAAACCAAGTACGTATAAAGGATTCTGGCGCAAATTTGATACGGAAAACAATTTTCCCGAAGGAGCTGGAGCAGGTCTAAAGGCTGCTTTGTTTTTTGAAAATCAGAAAGAAGTGGAGTTCCGTGTAGCGTTGTCAGGCGTTTCAATAGACGGAGCGCTTTTGAATCTCCAAACTGAAGCACCTGTTGTCGGTTTTGAACAATATAAGCATGCTGCTCAATTGCAATGGCAACGCGCATTTTCAGTTGTGAAAGACATCGAATTTCTGCGACTTAATGATGCGTACAATTTCAGCACCGCTTGGTATCATACGCTCATTGGGTCTACTATCTATATGGATGTAGATGGTCGTTACCGCGGTTTAGATCAGCGCATCCATATTGCCGAAGGCTTTACAAATTACACTACTTTTTCACTTTGGGACACCTACAGAGCCGAACAGCCTTTTTTGAATCTATTTTATCCTAAGGAAAATGCCGATATGATTGAGTCGATGCAGCAGCACTTCATGCAAAGCACACAGCACATGTTGCCAATTTGGTCGCATTACGCCAATGAAAATTGGTGCATGATTGGTTATCATGCCGTATCCGTTATGGCTGACGCAGTGGTCAAAGAAAATCCCTATTTGAAAGACCCCTCGCGCTTTTTGCGTGCTGCAAACAGTACAGCAAACCAACGTTTTTACGAAGGCCTAGGAGCATACATCGATTTAGGTTACGTACCAGAAGATCAAAGTGGAAGTTCTGTTTCCAAGACACTAGAATATGCTTACGACGATTGGTGTATTGCCCAAATGGCTTCTCATTTAAAAGCTGATAGTTTGGCACTTGAATACCAAAAGAGAGCGAAAAATTACCGCAATGTCTTTGATGCCTCAAGCGGTTTTATGCGGCCAAAATTGACTAACGGTACTTTTAAGAATGCGTTTGATCCATTAGATACCCATGGTCAAGGATTTATAGAAGGCAACGCCTGGAATTATAGTTTTTATGTTCCTCATGACCCTAAAGGTCTTATTGAACTCATGGGAGGTGAAGCAAAATTCATTGCCCACCTAGATTCTTTATTTGAAATGCAACTCCCTGATGCATATTTTGCCCAAACTGAGGATATCATGCGTGAGGGTATTATTGGCAATTATGTACATGGGAATGAGCCCTCACATCACATACCATTTTTCTACAATTTTACAGCGCAACCCTGGAAAACGCAATCCTCCACCCGAATGATACTCGATAAGCAATACAAGTTAGAATCTGCTGGAATGGGAGGTAATGACGATTGCGGACAAATGAGTGCTTGGTACCTTTTTGCAGCGTTAGGCTTTTATCCATTTGCGCCAGGTTCCTCGCAATATTGTCTTACCGCACCTCTTGTGAAGAGTGCTATACTAGAATTTGACAACGGACAAGTATTGCGTATTCAAACAGTCAACAATTCAGACAAAAACATATACATCCAACAAGTTACTCTCAACGGGAGGCTGCTCAATCAACCATTCATTACCCACCGAGAATTGCTGGAGGGGGGTGAACTTTTATTTAAAATGGGGCCTAAACCAGCAAAAAAAGCATTTGTTTCGGTCAAACAATTTTGAATTATCCCTGTTCTAAGTGCATGTACCAGCTTAAAAGAACCCAGTTTATCCCGACCGACTTGCAAACATGTTGGGACTACTTCTCATCACCGATGAACTTAAAAGAAATAACTCCCCCCTCCATGGGCTTTATTGTCAAGTCTGAGGTGCCTCAGAAAATGTACGAAGGCCTTATGATAGCTTACACGGTCAAACCATTGTCGGGCATTCCTATGAATTGGGTAACAGAAATCAAAACGGTCAAAGACTTGGCTTTTTTTGTCGATGAACAAAGGATAGGTCCATACAAAGTTTGGCACCACGAACACCATTTTAAAGTCGTCGATGGTGGTGTGGAAATGACGGATATTGTCACTTATGTATTGCCTTTTGGTCTGCTCGGTCGTTTGGTACATCCTTGGCTTGTGCGACCCAAATTAGAACAAATTTTTGCCTATCGCTTCGAGAAAGTAGCCAATCTTTTTAAATGATGTTCATGTTTAGATGAATTGAATTACTTTTAATGCGCTCAAATGGAACACCACCCAATCATCGAAGTAAAAGGGCTCCAAAAATATTTTGGAGCGTTTGAGGCCGTCAAAGACGTCAATTTTACAGTAAACAAAGGAGATGTATTTGGTTTTTTAGGTCCAAACGGAGCAGGTAAAAGCACCACCATGCGTTGCATGCTTTCCTTGATTAAACCTAACGCAGGTCAAATACGCCTTTTTGGAAAAGACTTGCAAACAGAGCGAAACACCATTTTAGCCCGGGTAGGTAGTATTGTTGAAAAACCCGATTTCTACAAATATTTATCAGCGCAAAAGAATTTAGAAATTTTTGCGCGAATTTCAGGTGCAAGCGTAGACAAGCGCTCAATTTTGGCCACCCTCGATTTCGTGGGACTTGCCGGTCGTGAAAAAGACAAAGTTGGCGGCTTCTCTCACGGTATGCGTCAAAGACTCGGCATTGCCCAAACGCTATTGCATCAGCCCGATTTAATTGTTTTGGACGAACCCACAACTGGATTAGATCCTCAGGGCATCATAGAAGTAAGAGACCTTATTTTGCGCCTCAAAAATGAGCAGCTTAAAACCGTTATCCTTTCTTCCCATCAGTTGGCTGAAATTGAACTTGTTGCCAATCGAATGGTGATCATCAATCGAGGGCAAACGGTAATTGAAGGGACAGTGGCCGATTTAATGAACGCGCAGCAAACATTACTAAATATTGAGTTCTCTCAAGAATCTAGTGCAGCAGCTGCGCAGGTGATTGCACAACGGTTTCCTGGTTCGGAAGTTCAGGTAGTATCGCCCAAAACACTTCAGTTGCAATTAGAAAAACAACACATTGCTTCCCTTAATAGTCATTTGGTCAATGCAGGATTCGAAATCGTTGCCCTTGAGCCCAAACGCAAACTCGAAGATTTTTTCATTCAAATGACGCAATCCTAATGCTCTGGAAAAACACTTACAACGAATTCATTAAAATTCTGGCCAAGCCGCGCAGTTATATCGGGCTAGCAGCCCTTACTTTACTGATTGTCATCATTTTGTTTGCAATGAAAGCCGATGGCAAAATGTACATCTCTTTTGTGACGGCATCTTTTGAACAAACTTTGTCTTTTAATGGCAATGTACTCAATGGCAACCTAATTGCATTTATCATTTTGCAGATGCTCATTGTGCACATTCCTTTACTCGTTGCGTTGGTCACCGGAGATTTGCTCTCTGGTGAAGCCGCTATGGGCACGCTGCGCATGTTGCTCACCAAACCAATAAGCCGAACGCAGGTCGTGCTCTCCAAATTGATTGCAGCAGCAGTTTACACGCTTATTTTGGTTCTTTGGATGGGCTTTTTAGCGCTCTTGGTCGGTCGTTGGGTTTTTGGCACAGGTGACCTCATCGTTTTGAATTCTGACGGATTGGTCATTTTAAATTATACCGATGTCTTGTGGCGCTATGGCTTGGCTTTTTTGGTCGCTTACCTCGCTTTAATGACTATTTCGACGCTATCGCTCGCTTTTTCTGCTTTTGCCGATAACTCCATAGGTCCAATTGTATCAACCATGGCAGTTATTATTCTATTTACCATCATCGGTTCTTTGGATGTAAGTGTTTTTGATACCATCAAGCCATGGTTGTTTACAACGCATATGGCCTCTTGGCGTTCTTTTTTCAATGATCCGGTTCCTTGGTCGGCCATTTATAAATCCATATGGATTTTATTGGCCCACATCATATTATTTGTATCTGTTGCAATTTTCAAATTTCAAAGAAAGGATATTACCTCATGAAAATCACGCTATTATTTGCTTTTGTTTTTTCGTTTTTTACATTCTTAGCCCAGGATGCTAACCAGATCGTTAAAGCGGTTCGTTTGAAGCTAGAGCTTGTCAATGACTATACCGTTGATATTCATGTCAAGGCGCAGGTGCCAATGATTAAAATTGACGAAGTAGATGCCAAAATTTATTACAAGCAACCCAACCTCATGAAAGTTGAGTCTAAAGGCATCGCTATTCTTCCTAAACAGGGCATGGGAGAGCTCAATGCTTTTTTGACCAATGAAAAAGCATATACCTGCGCACTCAATGGAACCAAAATGATTGGAGACGTTAAAACAGCTGTGGTTTCGGTATTGCCCCTTACCGAAAATTCGGATGTAATTTTAGTAAAATTATGGATTGATACCCAGCGCGATTTAATCCTGAAGTCGCAAATCACAAGTAAAAGCAATGGAACGCTAGATGTCGATTATTTCTATGGAGATCAGGCCAAATATGGTTTGCCTTACAAAATGGTCTTTACCATCGACGTAAAAAAATTCAAGCTTCCCAAAAGCGTGGCTGCCGACTTGCATCAGAATAAAAAGAAAAACAATGCCAAGGATGGTCCTCAGACAGGAACAATTGTCATGCAAATGCGCAATTACAAAGTCAACCAGGGGATTCCTAATTCGAAATTTAAAAGCAATTAGTAAATAACCTCAATGAGGGTGGTGTCAAAGGCGGTAGTGTTGGTAGTCTTTAGGCCGCTGTTATTGGTATTCATTTCCCAATAATAGATAGAGTAGGTGGTGTTACCGTTGTTCACACAATAAAAAGTAGTATCGAGTGAGCCATAAAAGTTTTGGGTCGTCGACGGGCAACAGCTCAAGCAGGCAGCCAGGCCTTCTTGTTTGATGTATCTAAAATGATCCATTGGAACCGGATTGTTATTCTTAAAATGGATTTTTGCCCACGACATGGCTTTGGTTCCGAGGTCGCAAAGATTATCTTTCTCTATGCTGAGTTCCGAATAATACAAGTTTTTCTCAATTGGAAAGTACAGGGGTTTGTCTACGCGCAAGATGTAACGCTCCATTTTTTCTCTGGGCACACTGAATTCATAAGTGCCATTTGCGGGTAAAGTTAGGCTTTCAACAAACAGCTCGTCAGAAGTGCCTATTGGCACTTTATAGATGGAAATAACCGCTCCTTCCAATCCTGTTTGAAAAGTTTGGTCGCTTATTTTGCCTTTAATAACGAAAGTACCCGTGCCTTTTTCGCAGGAGAAAAGCAAACTTACAATACATATTAAGGTGATCAGGCGTTCCATTTGTTGAGTAGTTCGATTTTTTCAGTTGGAATAAAGAGGAAGTCGCCTCCAAAATGTGTTGTTCTTTCTATCTTACATGCCAGTCCGTCTAGTCCGCAACGAACATAGTTCAGCTGCTCAAAAAACTCAAAAAGTACGGCATTGTTCTTGGGGTCAATTTCCAGCTGAACAATAGGTCTTTTGTTGGCCAACACGTCTTTTAAGCGCTCGAAAACCTCCCATTCATGCCCTTCGATGTCACATTTGATATAATCAATGCGCTCAAAAGTATGAAAGAAGTCAGCGGTATTAATCATTTGGACTTCTTGTGTCTTTTCTGTGGTGCTTTTTTCTTCAGGCCGCATGATGTGAGGCAAGCCTGTGCGCAACATGCCGTTTGTTTGCGGCAACACCATGGTAATACTGCCAGATTGCGCACCGAGCGCCACGTTGTGGAGTTCTACATTTTCTTTGTGGCCAATAAAATGATCGAGGACGGCATAAAACTGAGGTAGCGGTTCTATGGCAATTACTTTTCCTCTGTGGGCTAAGCGTGAAAAATTTTTGGCAAAATAACCCAAGTTGGCGCCGATATCGATGACCATAAATTGCGGTTCAATGATGCGCTTGACGAAATAATGAAATTTGAATGCTTCTTTGTGCTTGAGCAAGCCAAGATCGTAAAGCAAGTAAAAGAACCGATGTAAGGTGCTTAGGTACGCCTTTTCAGGCAAAATAAGGTAGAGTAATTTCTTCATTCGGTTACTTTGCCTCAAAAGTACAATTATTTCTATTTTTAACACATGAAATTCACGCTGCTCCTCGCATTCGTTTTTAGTGCCTTCTTATCGATAGAGGCACAATTGCAATTAGATCAAATTATGAAAGGTCCGGGTTTTGTTGGCGCCTTACCCGAAGCACCCGAGTGGTCCGTAGATGGAAGTACCATTTATTATTGGAAAAAGTTTCCAGACTCTTTGCAAAGAACTTACTACAGCTACCATTTTGGGCAGAAAAAAACTACGATTCTGACCAAGCAAGAATGGCAAAATCGTTGGGTGTGGGCCTCATCTGCGGGCCCTTTCAATTATTTACGCATTCAAGATGATATGCTTCAACGAAGAGATCCCAAGACCCAACAGGTTAAAACGTATCCTTTGTTATCTAATGCATTTTGGAATTTACAATGTTTAAATGACCCTCAAAAAGTAATTTTTCAAGAGGGGCAAAGCTTATGGCAATACGATATGCAATACGGTTTGGCCAAACAATTGATCTCGTATCAAAAATCAAAAGCCCAGGCGCCTGCCTCAGACCATTTGTCAGCAGCTGAACGCGAATTTTTTGAAAGTATCCGCAAGCAAGAACTACAAAGTGTAAAATTTGATATTCCGAAAGTGAAATTTATCGGATTCGAACCGTCAGGTGCCCTTCAAGTGGATCCTACGGCGCGCTATGTATTACTGAAGGATGAAAAACAACCCGAAGAAACGTCAACGGAAGTCCCACATTTTATTTCGGCGGACGCACATGTTTACAATGAAAAAGCACGTTCGAAGGTACTTAATGAAGAACCATCGCAACGCTTGTTTTTACATGATTTGCGTTCCGACTCTTTGGTCGAACTCGACTTTTCAGGTCTCAGCCAAATGAATGCTGCAGACCGCGCTTTGATTATACACCCGGCAATTTTTTCCCAAACCAAGCCCTTGGCTTTGTTTGATATTCGCAGTGCAGACAACAAAGACCGCTGGATTGTAACTTTGGATCTTCAAACGAGTCAAATTAATGAGCTACAGCACCAACATGATAGCGCATGGATTGGTGGCCCAGGAATATCTTCATGGAATTTTGAGACGGGTACTTTGGGCTGGTTGGTAGATGGTCAAACCATTTATTATCAATCGGAAGAAACGGGTTATTCACACCTGTATACCTTCGATCTACAAACCAAAATGAAGATGGCACTTACCAGCGGCAATTTTGAAGTGCATCAAGTGTTTTTAGCTCAAGATAGCAATGCATTTTACGTGACAACAAATATGTATCATCCCGGGACCCGCAGTTTTCATAAGTTGGATCCTAAAAAGCTAGAAATAATACCAATTCTTTTAGAACTTGGCGCCTACGAAGTACAACTTTCACCAGATGACAAGCAGCTTGCTTACCGTTTCAGTACGAGCACTCAACCATGGGAAATCTATACAAGTACTGTTAAAAACCCGAAGAGTCAATTTAAAATCACAACTTCAACCACAGAAGCATATCAATCTTACCAATGGCAAAAACCAGAAGTAATATCGTTTGAGGCAACCGATGGGATTCCAGTTTACGCACGTTTGTACAAACCGAAAGAAGAAAATAAGAATGACGCTGCTGTTTTATTTGTACATGGTGCTGGTTATTTACAAAATGCACATTACTATTGGAGTCATTATCATAGAGAGTATATGTTTCATCAAATGCTTGTTGCGCAAGGTTATACTGTGCTCGATGTCGATTACCGCGCCAGTGAGGGCTACGGCCGCAACTACCGCACGGCAATTTACCGACACATGGGTGGCCGAGATTTACAAGACTTTGTGGATGCCAAACAATTTTTAGTAGCGAATTACAAAATAGATTCCAACAGGGTAGGTATTTATGGCGGTTCTTATGGTGGTTTTATTACCCTGATGGCTTTGTTCACGGAGCCAGGTACCTTTGCTTGTGGTGCAGCTTTGCGTTCAGTTACCGATTGGGCACATTACAACCACGAGTACACTACGAATATTCTGAATTTACCTGCCACTGACCCTGAGGCCTACCGTCAAAGTTCACCTATTTATTTTGCAGAAGGATTGCAAGATCCCTTACTTATTTTGCATGGCATGATTGACGACAACGTTCAGTTTCAGGATGTTGTTAGGCTCAATCAGCGTCTGATTGAACTCGGTAAAAAAGATTGGTGGATGGCACTTTACCCTGTTGAGCGCCATGCCTTTGAATACACGAGTTCGTGGACCGACGAATACCGACGTATTTACGAATTATTTGAAACTTATTTAAAATAACAGAGCATGGCGTTGCGCACCGAAATTTTGAAAGATAAACAAACGATGTTAAAATTCATCGCTATTTTACAAGAGCTTTACCCGAGTTTGACCATGGAGCAATATGCTACAGAGCTTGATCTCATGTTGCCGCATAACTACAGCCAGCTTGCGGTTTTTGATCAAGACGAATGCATCGCCATTTGCGGTATCTGGATAGGCAATAAGTTATGGATTGGTAAATACCTCGAGCTCGATAATATTGTCGTTAAAGAAGCTTACCGCAGTAGGGGGGTTGGCGACTTGATTTTTAAAACTTTGGAGCAAAAAGGCAAAGATGAAAATTGCAATATGATGGCCCTAGATTCTTACATAAGTAATTTCAAGGCACACAAGTTTTTTTACAACCAGGGCTTTGGCCCAAAAGGCTTTCATTTTGTTAAGTTGTTGAACGAAAAAGCGGTGCGCTAATTTAGTGTCCTTTGGCTGCTAAGTAACGTTCTGCATCTAAAGCGGCCATACAGCCGGTGCCTGCCGCTGTAATGGCTTGACGGTACGTTTTGTCGGCTGCATCGCCGGCAACAAATACACCTGCTACATTTGTCTTACTACTGCCTAGTTGCGCATATTGAATATAGCCTGTTTCGTCGAGGTTGATGTAATCCTTGAAAACTTCGGTGTTGGGTTGATGACCGATGGCCACAAAAAAACCAGTACAAGGAATCTCTGACTCTTGGTTTGAGCTGCGGTCGATGACGCGCACACCCGTTACGAGTTGGCCATCGCCGAGTACTTCTAAAGTCTCGGTATTGAATCGGATGTCTATGTTTGGCGTATTTTTAACGCGGACAGCCATAATTTTTGAGGCGCGGAATTCGTCGCGGCGCACGAGCATCGTTACTTTTGTACACAATTTGGATAGGTAATGTGCTTCTTCACAAGCCGAGTCTCCGGCGCCAACAATAACGACTTCTTGATTGCGGTAAAAGAAACCATCACAAACGGCACACGCCGAAACGCCCCCACCCATTTTAAGGTAATGTTGCTCGCTGTCCAAGCCCAAGTACTTTGCAGATGCGCCTGTGGAAATAATTACCGTATCTGTATGGATCTCGTGGCCGTCTTCGGTCCAGCATTTGTGAATAGGGCCACTGAAATCGACACGCGTAATAAAGCCGGTGCGTACATCAGTTTCAAATCTTTTGGCCTGGGCCTCTAATTGGACCATCATTTCGGGGCCGGTGACGCCATCAGGGTAGCCAGGAAAGTTTTCGACCTCATTGGTAGTAGTCAATTGACCGCCTGGTTGCAGGCCTTGATACATGACGGGTTTCATATCTGCTCGTGCTGCGTAAATAGCAGCGGTATAGCCGGCAGGTCCGGATCCGATAATAAGACAAGAGATGCGTTCGATTTGACTCATTTGATTTTTCTTTTTGGCAAAAATAACGCTTTGGTATGTATTCAATTGTAACTCTTTACACATTGTTTTGAACGTTTTCTTCACAACGCAACTTATCAACAAGTGTTTCGCCTACAAAAAATAAAATGTACTTTCGTTTTATTAAACTTCATTTACTCATGACTAAACAACTTATTTTAATTTCCTTCTTTGGTCTTTCGATGTTTGCCTTTGCTCAAAAGTCAGAAACAGAAGGCCCTGAAAACCTCAATTGGTATCTCAAAGACCCCAAAAAAGATGGCGTTTACGGCACTGGAGCCACTAAAGCCTATGAAATGCTCAATGCCGCGGGCAAAAAATCAACGACCATAATTGTTGCCGTCATTGACTCTGGTGTAGAAACCGATCATCCGGACCTCAAAGATGTCATTTGGGTCAATGAAGATGAAATTCCTAATAATGGTATCGATGACGACAAAAATGGCTACGTAGATGATATTCATGGTTGGTCTTTTCTAGGAGGTGCCACTGAAGATATCGATAAAGAAGCCATGGAACTTGCACGCATGTACCGCATTGAAAGCGCATACTTTAGCGACAAAAAAGCGCAAGATATTCCAAGCAACGAGTTGGCACGTTTTGCCACATATGAAAAAATAAAGATTGCTTTTGAAAAAGAAATAGCCGAAAAGCAACAGTCGCTCACCAATATCAAAGCGCTTTCAGATTATATGGGTCGCGTAGAAGCACAAACAGGTGCTACTTTTTCTAAAGAAACGAACAATGCCTATGTGCCTGCGAGCGAAACTGATACCAAAATTCAGAAGCGCATGAACGCTATTTTATTGTTGCTTCCCGCCGAACAATTAAACACTGAAATTGCAAGTGCGCTTGAGTCAGTTGAAAGCGACCTTCGAATGGCAACTCAAAATGCAGACTCTATTCGTACGGCAATTGTCGGCGACAATCCAAATGACCTTTCTAGTAAAATTTACGGTTGCAACCGTTACGAAGGCCCTGACGCCTTTCATGGTACGCACGTCTCTGGTATCATTGCCGCTACACGCGGCAACGGAATGGGAATAGACGGTGTTGCTGATAACGTGCGCATTATGGTTGTTAGAGCGGTTCCAGATGGCGACGAGCGCGATAAAGACGTTGCTAATGCCATTATTTATGCTGTGGACAACGGCGCCAAAGTCATTAATATGTCGTTTGGTAAATACTGGACACCAAACAAAGAATACGTCGACGCAGCAATTGAATACGCACGCAGCAAAGACGTTTTGCTTGTGCATGCAGCGGGCAATGACGCCAAAGACAAAGATGTTGAAGATTCTTACCCAACGCGCAGACTCAATAACAGAACCAATGCACCAAACTGGATCGAAGTTGGCGCTAGCAGCAGTGCAAAAAGCGGTAAAAAAATCATTGCTAATTTTTCCAATTACGGAGCAACCTCCGTCGATTTCTTTGCACCAGGCGTAGATATCTATTCAACCGTTCCTGACTACAACTATGGAAACGCAAGTGGTACTTCAATGGCTTGTCCAGCAACAGCAGGCGTAGCCGCTTTAATTAGAAGTTATTTTCCAGAACTCAGTGCAGCAGAAGTGCGCGAAGTCCTGATGGCTACAACTGCCACTTATAAGAAAACAGTAGTTGCGCCCAATGGCGAGAAAGCCAAAATGAAAGACCTTTGCATAACCGGAGGTTTTGTCAATGCAGCAAACGCGGTGGCTTATTTGTTAGAAAAAAAATAAAATTTGCTTAGCCCGAATATAGTAAGCCACATGGATTCATGTGGCTTTCTTTTTATCTTTGTCAAAACAATTCTGAATGACTTTTAATCCTTGGCTAATCGCCATTTTTGCGCTTGTTATTTTCACTATGCTTTTGATTGATTTAGGTGTGGTAAATAAAAAAGCACAGCAAATCACCAACAAAGAAGCGTTGCGCTGGACACTCGTCTGGATTGGTCTTTCTATGGGTTTCAGTGTTTTGGTTTGGTGGCAAATGGGCTTTGCTAAATTTGCCGAATACCAATCTGCCTATTGGATAGAAGAAGCACTCTCCGTAGACAACATGTTTGTCTTTATCTTGGTTTTTAAGTTTTTTAAACTCGAAGGACTACTCCAACACCGCGTACTCTTTTGGGGCATCATTGGGGCACTTGTATTTAGAGGTATTTTTATTTTCTCCGGAATAGGTTTAATTAAACTTACTTACCTTCCTGAATTTGAACTCTTTGGATACCATTTTAGTTTGGATCAAGGGGCACATTCAAAACCAGGATTTTTCTTTAGGCCCAATCTCATACTTACCCTATTTGGTGCTTTCTTGGTTTATGCCGGGATCAAGTCATTAGCTGATTCCGATGACGACGAACAAAAAGATTTCAATAAAAGTTTGGGAGCACGCCTTTTGCGTAAAGTTTTTCCGGTTACTAAAAATTACCACGGCGAGGCGTTTTTTATCAAAAGGGGGCGAAAACGAATGGCAACAAAGCTCTTTTTAGTGCTCATGGTTATCGAAACCACCGATCTCATTTTTGCTATTGATTCCATTCCAGCCATTTTTGCGATTGCCCCCAACGACCCACTTATACTATATACCTCGAATATTTTTGCGGTACTTGGCCTCAGATCCATGTATTTCTTGTTGGCCAACTCTATTCATATGCTTTCTAAACTCAAATACGGCCTGGCTTTCATCCTCAGTTTTATAGGTCTGAAAATGTTGTTAGCTCCTTTCATTCACATAGAAGCAGTTGTTTCTTTATCAATTGTGGTAGGTGCGCTCGTACTTTCTGTACTGGCCTCTGTAATTTGGAAAGAGGCGCAAACAGCATCAAATTAATTCAACTAAACAATAAACGACGCGCCTTCTTCGCTTTGGCTTACGCCACTGCGCAGATTTGCAAATAGTTCGCGTCCGAATTTAAACTGATTATTGTCTTTTTCAATAAGTGGGCGGGCTATTATACTTGCTTCGTTTAAAACCTCGATGCTGCCGTTTTGGCTGTCCAGACGAATGAGGTCACCAGTTTGGATTTTGGAAATTAATCCACCATCGTGTGCCTCTGGCGTAAGGTGAATTGCTGCAGGAACTTTTCCCGATGCACCGGACATGCGGCCATCGGTCACTAGCCCGACTTTAAATCCTTTTTTTTGTAGAACCGTTAATGTAGGTGTTAAGCTATGAAGTTCTGGCATGCCATTGAATTTTGGCCCTTGAAACGGCACAACCGCAATAAAATTTTTATTGAGTTCACCGCGCTTAAACGCAGCAATAAGGTCGGCTTGTTCGTAAAAAACAATTGCTGGGGCCTCCACGATACGGTGTTCAGGTGCAACTGCCGCAGTTTTAATGACTGCTCTACCTAGGTTGCCTTTGAGCAGTTTGATGCCTCCATCTGGTGTAAATGGCTCATTGGCAGGACGAATGATATTCGTATTTAAAGAGCTAAAAGCGCCTTCTTCCCAAACTAACTCGCCATCTTTTATTTTAGGTTCTTTTGTATATTGACGAAGTCCCTTGCCAATGATTGTTTGTACGTCCTCATGTAGAAGACGGTTGTCAAGTAGCGTTCGGATTACGAAGCCCATGCCTCCTGCAGCATGGAAATGATTGACATCAGCAGCGCCGTTTGGATACATGCGCGTGATCAGAGGAACTACCGCAGATAAATCAGACATGTCGTCCCAATTAATGATGATCCCAGCAGCTTTGGCTATTGCTATGAGGTGAATTGTATGGTTGGTAGATCCGCCGGTTGCAAGCAAGCCAATGATACCATTCACCACTGTTTTTTCATCGAATAAACTGGCTAAGCTGCGTTCTTTTCCGATTTTCACGTTTTCTACCGCAATTTTGACCGCTTCTCTATTGAGTAAATCTCGCAAAGGCGTATTTGGATTGACAAAACTTGAGCCAGGTAAGTGAAGTCCCATGATTTCCATGAGCATTTGATTGCTATTTGCTGTGCCGTAAAAGGTGCAGGTTCCTGGAGAATGGTAAGAATCAGATTCGCCTTTGAGTAGTTCCTCGCGGCCAATTTTACCTTCTGCATAGGCCTGACGAATGGCTGATTTTTCTTCATTGCTGATGCCACTCGGCATTGGACCGCCAGGCATGAAGACAGCCGGAAGGTGACCAAAACGAAGGGCGCTCATCAGTAAACCGGGTACAATTTTGTCGCAGATCCCCAGATAAAGTGCAGCGTCAAACATATTGTGCGTGAGCCCGATTGCCGAGGATAGCGCAATGACATCGCGGCTGTAAAGCGAAAGCTCCATACCGGGCTGACCTTGTGTAACGCCGTCGCACATAGCGGGCACAGCTCCTGCAACTTGTGCAACAGCGCCAAAGGTATTGGCGTAATTTTTTATTGATTGGGGGTAATTTTCATAAACTTGATGCGCAGATAGCATATCGTTGTATGCTGTAATGATGCCTAGGTTGGGGACGATATCCGCGGCAAGTGCCGCTTTGTCATGTTGGTTACAGGCCGCAAAACCATGTGCTAAATTACCGCAATTCAAAGTGCTGCGATGAACACCCTGTTGAAATGCAGCCTCTATTTGCTCGAGGTAAATTTGGCGGGTTGTTTTGCTTCTTTCAATAATACGTTCTGTAATTTCGGCAATTCTTGGATGGATCATGATGCAGAAGTAAAATAAGTTTCGGTTAGTGCATTCTTAAATGCAGCTATTGGTAAATGATGTTGTTCACTGGTTTCGAAAATCAATCTTTTTTGAGTACCAGTAATCATAAGGTACAAATTATTAGCACGGCGCAGTATAGGGCCGTTAATTGTGATGCGCTGTTTGGGATCCGATGGTGCTGTTGTATTGGAAAGCAATTGTGCTTCATTGAAATTGGCTAAATCTGATGCCGTATCATTTGGAAAAATAGAAGCGGTGTGTCCGTCGGGTCCCATTCCAAGCAGTACAACGTCTGGTTCCGTAAAAATACGGTATGTGTCTTCAACTTTTTCTAAATTTTTTTGATAATCTTCGGTTTCCAAAACCAGCGGATAAATAGGTGCATTTTGTGCAGCGTTTTGTCCAATGCTTTCTCTAAGTAACTTAAAGTTAGAAAACGGACTTTTTTCATCGACGAAGCGTTCATCTACTAAACCGACATGAACCTTCGTCCAGTCTATGCTTTCATTTGATAACAAGCGATATACGCCACTTGGCGTTGAGCCGCCAGAAAGCAGTAAAGTTGCTTGGTCAAATTGAGAAATAGCAAGAGAAAGATCTGCTGAAATTTGTTTGCAAAGCGCCTGTTCTAAGGCTAATTTAGAATCGAATTCAATCATTCTCCCCATGTTTTGGTAATCCAAGATTCGCCCTCTTCTAGGATGTCGTCACCTGGCCCCCAGGTACCCGCTTCATAAAGTACGTTTTGCATGTTGGCGGCTTTCCAACTCGTCGTAATTGATTCTATCCAAGTCCATGCGGCTTGTAATTCATCTTGGCGCATGAACAGCGTTTGGTTTCCACGGATAACATCGACAATGAGACGTTCATACGCATCAGGAAATCTTTCTTTGAATGAATCTGTGTAATCGAGTTTGAGTGCAATAGGTTTGTATCGGTATCCGCCTGGTCCTGGTATTTTGGTCATTTGAATCAGCTCAATACGCTCCTCAGGTTGCAAGCGAATAATGAGTTTGTTGTTGTTGAGTTTCTCCTTTGAAGGAAAAATATTGTGCTTGACCTCTCTGAAATTGATAACGATTTCAGAGTAACGCTTGATCATGCGCTTGCCGGTGCGTAACATAAAAGGCACGCCCTTCCAGCGCCAGTTATCAACGTATGTTTTAATGGCGACAAAAGTCTCGGTTTTGGAGTCGTATTTTTCGATATCCTCAAGGTAGCTTTTGACTTGAGCAGATTCGGAAAAACCTCGCGTATATTGCCCCTTGACGGTGTCTTTTAGAACGGATTTTTTGTTGAGTGGCCTGAGGGCCTTGAGTACTTTTAGTTTTTCGTTGCGAACTTCATCTGCCTCGAGTGCAACTGGTGGTTCCATTGCGACAAGACAAAGTAGTTGAAGCAAGTGATTTTGTACCATATCGAGCAATGCACCCGATTGGTCGTAGTAAGAGGCACGCTTTTCAACTCCCAAACTTTCGGCCACTGTAATTTGCACGCTTTCAATATTTTCTGCATTCCAAGCGCGCTCAAAAAGGTTATTGGCGAAGCGCAAAACCATTAAGTTTTGAACGGTCTCTTTACCAAGATAGTGGTCAATGCGGTAAATCTGGTGTTCTTCAAAAGCTTGTGTTATTTCAGCATTTATTTCATTCGAAGAGGCGAGCGAGTGTCCTAGGGGTTTTTCAAGTACCACCTTGCTATTTTGATTTACCAAGCCACAATCCTTCAACGTTTGGGTAATGGGGCCGAATGCAGAGGAAGGAGTAGAGAAGTAGTAGATGTTCTGACGCTCTGGATATTGATTTAAAAAAGACTTGAGCTCCTGATAAGCCTGCACACTGGGGCTTTCAGCCTTTAAGAGCACTAATTTTTTAAGAAACTTCTCGATCTCTTCTTGGCTGTATTTATGGTGATCACTCTCCTGTAAAAAAGGAATTAGTTTTTGATGGAAAGTTTTGATATTTGGTTCTTTACGGGAAATGGCTATTACGTTGTTAGGAATATCGAGTTGTCCGTCGAGATCTCTATGAAAAATAGCTGGTAAAATTTTGCGGATTGATAGATCGCCGTCGCCACCAAAAACGACAATATTGAATGATTTAAAACGTTCTTGGTTTGCGTTATTTTTCGCTTGGACTGTCATGCCAAAAGTATTTAGTTTGTGTCAAATGTACACTAAGTATGTTGAAAATGCAATTAAATTTATTAAATTTAGCAACCTATATTTGTTTTTAACGTTTTGTAACCGATGAGAGTGTATTTGTTTGTTATTCTTTTTTCTATCTTTTGCATTGCGAACAGTTTAAATGCCCAAACATATGTTTTTGGTCAACTAACTGGCTCCCCAAATATGATAACCACTGGTTGGAACCTCAACGGAAATGCCGCTATTGGCGATACACCAGGTGATATCGACAATTTTCCAAACGAGTTGATCCTCACCAATGCCAACAACAATCAGTCGGGTGGTATTTTTTACAATACCCCAATTAACTTATCTATCTGCCAGAAATGGACTGTCGAATTTGATTATCGAATATGGGGTGGAAGCGCTGCAGATGGTCTAGCCTTCTGTTTTTTGAGTGTCCCACCAGCTGGATTTGTTTCCGGAGGTGGTGTAGGCATTCCAGGCACAGCAAATGGTTTAAAAGTGGTTTTGGATACCTGGAATAATTGTGGAGGTCCAAACCCAGAGCTTCAAATATATAGTGGTGTAGGTTATGACGAATGCATTGCAGGAATTGTCAAATTAGAAAATACCACAGGTAATTTAAATTTTGTAAGAAGTAATTCCTATCAGCCAGTAAAAATCACTTACAATAACGGACTGATTGCTCTTTTTATAAATAATATTCAATACCTTACAGCAAATTTTACAATCGGTTTTACTGGTTATATGGGTTTCACGGCAAGCACCGGAGGTGCTACTGATCAGCACTCAATTCGCAATGTCATTATCTATACAGATCAGGCACAATCCAATGCAGGAGTCGATGTGACAACTTGCTCAAATGATCCAGTAAGTATCGGTGTAGCACCCAACGTGGCCAATAGTTATTCCTGGTCGCCCGCAACTGGGCTATCTTCGGCAAGCGTGGCTAACCCGATTGTAACCCTTCCAAATACCACTGGTGCCACTATTACCCAAACCTACACAGTGACTACATCCCTTGCCAATGCGCCAGGCTTGTGTCCAACCACGGATCAAGTAGTAGTGACCGTACATCCGGAATACAACATTTCGAGTAATATCACCTCTTGTTCTGGACAATACATCTTGAATGGTCAAATAATAACCCAATCGGGTACATATAACACGGCCCTCACTACGGTTTTTGGTTGTGATTCTCTGGTCAACCTGAACATAACGATTTTATCCGCACCAGTTGTAAATACTGGTCAAAATATAACCCTTTGTTCCGGTGAAATTGGTAATTTAGGTATGTCTCCACAGGTTGGCTATAGTTACAGTTGGTCTCCCAACACAGGTTTAAGCGCAGCAAATGTAGCCAACCCTACTGTGCAACTATCGAATATGAATTCCAATGCCCCCATTGTCCAAACTTACACGCTTACTGTAACCGACAACAATAGTTCAGCGGGCTGTTCAGCAAGCGCACAGGTAGGCGTCACTATTTTTCCTGAACACCAAAATATCATTCAAGATACTCTTTGTAATGGTGGGCCTTTTTATTACAATGGTCAAGCTTATGCTCAGAGTGGCATTTATATAGATTCTTCACAGACTTCCTCCGGATGTGATTCCATAACTACTATCCAAATAGCTATTTCACAAACTCCTGTTTTCAATATCGATGATACGCTCATTTGTATTGGCCAACAAATCATTGTTTTTCCACAAAGCACTTTCTCAAACATTACCTACAGCTGGTTGGCTCAAAGTACAACAAATGCAGTTATTGCGCCAAGCCTTTCGCTAACACCAGCCCAGACTGTTAGTTATATGGTCTCGGCTATTGACTCATTTTTGTGTTATTACACGGATAATTTTACTCTTACTGTAGCACCATTGCCGCTATTAAGTTTAAGCGCAAATCAGATTACTTTATGCGCCCACGATACACTTCAGTTGACGGCAAGCGGTGCCAATGCCTACACTTGGATCGGTCCGGTATCTTTCGCTAACAACAATCAGAATCAAAGTGTCATTCTTCCTGTAACGGGTGTTTATCAAGTAACTGGAATCACCCAAAATGGTTGTCAAGATAGTTTAGCAGTAAGTATTACAGTGAATCCAGTACCTCAATTGCAAATTACTCCTGACCAAGGAATTTGCCCAGGATTCTCTGCAAATATCAATGTGAGTGGGGCCGTAAATTATCTTTGGGACAACATTGCTATTTCGGGAGATGGAGGAACAGTTACGCCGATTTCAACAACAACTTATCAGGTGATCGGACTCAACGTGTTTAATTGCCTTGATACAGCTAGTACAACCGTAAACGTGTATCCACAGCCTAGCGCGAGCTTTACTGCAAGCCCTTTGATTTTAACCAACGATGATCCTACGGTTTCATTTACATCCCTTGCACAAAATGCAGCCAACACTATTTGGGATTTCGGAGATGGGTCCACTTTACAAAGTAATCAAAATCAATTTGACTACACGTATCCTTTTGTAGAGGACCAAACATATACCGTCACGCTCACTGTAGAAAGCGCAGAGGGTTGTATTGATCAGAGCCAAGTTCAAATTCAAATTAAAGGAGGCATCATCTATTATGTACCCAACACGTTTACTCCTGATGGCGATGCTTTCAACAACCTTTTTACACCGATTTTTACTACTGGGTTTGATCCGGAGTCATTTCATATGACCATCTTAAACCGTTGGGGTGAAATCGTTTTTGAATCTTTTGATCCCAAAGGTGGTTGGGATGGCAAAATTGATATTTATGATGCTCAAGAGGGCACCTATACATATATTATCGCATTCAAAACGGTGAACAGTGACGAAATGAAAAGTGTCACTGGTCATGTTTTATTACTGCGTTAGGTTTATGGTAAAAAGAATACTAAGTGGTTTACTTTTCATTGTCTTTTGGAGTGCTGCACATGCGCAGTCAATTGGCGGTATTGTCAATACCTATGTCGCCGTTACAAATATTACTCTCAATAGCGTAACGGTAACAAGTAGTAATGGTTTCGCTGTAGGTGACCGTGTATTGCTCATCCAAATGAAAGGTGCTACTATCAACCAAACCAATACAGCAAGTTTTGGTCAGGTCACCGCAATTGGTTCAGCTGGGAATTTTGAGTTCACTAACATTGCGAGTATTTCTGGAAATACCATTACTTTCATTACCAATCTATGTAAACCTTTTTCAGTAGCGGGCCAACTGCAACTTATTCGCATTCCAGTCTACAATCAGGCAACCATTAACGCAGTGGTGACTTCCAGTCCATGGAATGGCTCCATTGGAGGTGTGGTAGCCATAGAAGCAACCACCAGCTTGACATTCAACAACATTATTGATGTCAGTGGAAAAGGATTTATAGGTGGCGCAGTAACCTCTGGGGGTTTCGCGTGTAACGATCCGAACTTTGCTAGCGCCGGCACCAACGCGGGTAAAAAAGGTGAGGGAATTGCCATTGCACCACTCAATCTCGCTGGCAACCGTGCGCCTTTAGCTAATGGTGGCGGCGGCTCTAACTCTGGCAACCCTGGTGCGGGTGGTGGTGCAAATGGTGGTGTTGGTGGCAGGGGCGGCAATCAATTCTCGGGTTCTTGTCCAGTGAATACAGCTTACGGCATGGGCGCTTACAGTCAAAGTTATGCCACTTACCGCGCATTTTTAGGTGGCGGTGGTGGCGGTGGTTACAAAGACAACGGGCTCAATGCGACCAACGGTTCTAACGGCGGCGGAATTGTCTTTATTATCACGCCAACAATCAGTGGCAACAACCAAAGTATCAATGCTAGTGGCGCGAACGTCATTGGCAATACCGATTCCGAAGGTGCTGGAGGAGGAGGTGCTGGTGGCTGTGTTTATTTGCTATCACAAACCGTGAATTCAAATCTGAATGTCAATGTAAGCGGTGGCAACGGCGGCAACATTTTTAGTACTTTGTGGTCTTCTGCTTGCCACGGCCCAGGTGGCGGTGGAGGCGGTGGAGCTGTTGTTTTTCAACAAGCCGCACTACCTGCAAACGTAAGTCCAATTTTGACAGGCGGCAATCCGGGTTCTGTCTTGCATACTGGACCGGCTTGTGCCGGAACAAACTTTGGTGCCCAAGCAGGGGCGTCAGGTATTTTGGTCTACAATTACATGCCTCCAAGCCCAGGTGCACCGCCCAATCTTGGATCCGATACACTCATTTGTGCGGGTACTTCCTTTACTTTGCAACCAGATTCAAGCTACGCATCATACGCCTGGAGCAACGGTGCCACGACGCCATCTATTGTAGTCAATGGTCCGGGAACCTATTGGCTCGATGTACCAAGTGGCTGCGCTTTGGCCAGAGATTCGATTGTTGTGAGTGTACAACAACCTATCTTAGATTTGGGTCCAGACCTTGCTCTTTGTGCCGGAGATTCCTCCTTGATTCAGCAAAATACGTCGTTTAGCAGCTATTTGTGGTCCACAGGTGCAACAAGTGCTGCAATTTACGCAAGTACTCCAGGAACATACTCATTAACCGTTACCGACAATTTGGGTTGTGTGGCCACCGATCAAATCAACGTCGTGGTTTTGCAACCCGACTCCTCTGCGAGTTCAATGAATTTATGCGTCGGCTCCTCATATGATTTTTATGGTCAAATAATAACGAACGCCGGATTGTACACAGCTATACTCAGCAATCAGAATGGTTGTGATTCAATCGTTACGTTAAATGTCAACTTAGAATCGGATACAACACTGCTCTCGATTACCATTTGTGCGGATTCCATATTGAATTTTAATGGCCTAAGCATTAGTGCACCTGGCGTATATACGGTTCATTTGCTCAATCAAAATGGTTGTGATTCTACAATTATTTTATCGCTTAACGAGTGGGCGCTGCCAATTGTAAGTGTGCCCGATACATTTGTTTGTGCCAATACTTGTGTAGATATCTTCCCTTCTGGCGGCCTGACTTACACTTGGAGTGTGCCTCAAAATGCGAATGGTAGCATAACGGTTTGCCCTAGTCAAACAACAAGTTATCAGGTTATAGGTACGGATCTAAACGGCTGTGAATCTTTACCTGTTCAAGCTACGGTTCAAATCGA
Organism: Sphingomonadales bacterium; assembly: GCA_016872115.1. Taxonomy (GTDB): domain Bacteria; phylum Bacteroidota; class Bacteroidia; order Flavobacteriales_D; family Crocinitomicaceae; genus UBA952. Next base: position 101,749 of record VHBC01000001.1, read on the forward strand.
TCCTATTCCAGTTCCTAATTTTTATATCGACCCAGATCAAGTAGAAATCGATGATCCGGTTATTACCATTTACAACGTGACACCTGGTAATTTGAATCACTTATGGAATGTGAACGGCGTCGTTTTTGAAAATTCGAATGGTAGTTTTAATTTTGAGTTGCCATTTACCGAAGGCACTTACAGCATACAACTGGTGAGTTCCACAGATTTGGGTTGTACAGATTCTTTAACATTAACTGCCACCGTCATGAACAACATCGCGGTGTATGTTCCAAATGCCTTTACTCCTGATGGCAGCGAGTTCAACACGGTGTTTTTTCCTGTTTTTTCAACTGGATTTATTCCAAAAGGATATCAATTTTCGATTTTTAATCGTTGGGGAGAAATTATTTTCTATAGTGCCAATCCCAATGCTTATTGGGATGGTGCAATGGCGAACGGTACGGATTGCCCGGATGGTGTTTATAATTATTTAATTGAATATCAACAGACGCAAAAAGGAGAGCCTATTCGCATCTTGGGCTTTGTCCATTTGTTGAGATAAAAAAAAGCCCCGGATGAGGCTTTTTTAAAGGTTTTTTAATATTCATCTTCGTTGAAGAGAAAGTCTTCTCTTGATGGATAATCTGGCCATATTTCTTCGATGCTTTCATACATGTCCCCTTCGTCTTCAAGGTCTTGTAGGTTTTCTACGACTTCTAGTGGGGCGCCCGTACGAATGGCAAAATCAATGAGTTCTTCTTTAGTGGCAGGCCACGGTGCGTCTTCAAGATAGGAGGCAAGTTCCAGTGTCCAGTACATGAGTCTTTATTTTAGGTTTAATTTTTGGCAAAAGTAATTTTTATTTCCAAAAATCCAAGCCTTCGTCGTAAAAACAAGGAAAAATTAATGTCTTGGCGTCCAAGTTTGTTCTGTTGAACCTGCGTCATGGTTGATTTTTCGAGCCAAAACAAAAAGATAGTCACTGAGTCGGTTCAAATAAGCAAGCACCAATTCTTGAACACCTTCAAGTTCATCTAGTGTGACCACCATGCGTTCGGCGCGCCTACAAATACAACGCGCAACATGCGTATGTGCACTATTTATGTGTCCACCCGGTAAGATAAATGCAGTGAGCTCAGGCAAAGCTTCATCCATAATATCCATCCAGTGCTCTAATTTTTGAACATCAGATTCGTTTAAATCAGGAAGTTGCATTTTAGATTTTTCTGGATCTGCTGCTAAATGAGATCCGATCGTAAAAAGGCGATCTTGAATTTCTCGGAGTTGTTCAATATAACGCTTGTCTAGGTCTAGGGTGCTGATAAGCCCAATGTAAGAATTGAGTTCGTCGATGGTGCCATAAGCCTCTATTCGGACATCTCCTTTAGAAACGCGTGTTCCGCCGATGAGTCCAGTGCTGCCTTGATCTCCTTTTTTGGTATAAATTTTCATGCTTGATGGTTCAAGAGTAAAGTCGAAATTTGTGTGGCGTCGTAACGACAAGCTAATAAGCGTTCCATTACCGCCTCTAGAATGCTATCGGGGCAAGATGCACCTGAGGTCAAAACAATGCGCAATTGCGTTTGCGTTGGTAAAAATGCTTCGGTTAGCTTTAAATGCTTTTGGTGGTAGTCAAAATGCTGAATGTATTCATTTTGAATTTCAGCGGCGTCTTTGATGTAATAGGTTTTGAATTTTTGTTCGAGCAGCTCTACTAAATGACTAGTGTTTGAACTGTTGTACCCGCCTACAACGATTGCTAGGTCAGCCTCTTGCTCTAATAAACTAAGTGTAGCCGATTGGTTGTCGTTGGTTGCATAACAGAGGGTATCTCGGGTATCTGCCATGTGTTCTTTGATAGCGTCATCGCCGTAGAGCGCAATGTATGTTTGTCTTAAGAAATCTGTGATTTCTTGGGTTTCTGAAGCCAACATGGTGGTTTGATTGACTACACCAATTTTGTTTAAATGTTGTTCGGGATCAAAGCCCGGCGTGTGTTTTCCTTTAAAAAAAGCATGGAATTCAGCACTAGTTTTGTTTTTGGTGATTACTTGTGCCAGGAAGTTTGCTTCTTGTTGGTTTTTAATGACCAATGCGTGTCCAGATGCCGCAGCATGAGAAAAGGTAGCACGCGTTTCTTCGTGGTCATGTTTGCCATGGATAATGATGGTGTGGGCTGTTTGTCCTAACTTTTCGGAACGGTTCCATACTTTTTCGACAAACGGACAAGTTGTGTTGTAGGTCTGAACATCGATTCCTAATTCTTTGAGTTGCTGCTCAATTTCAAGAGTAGTACCAAATGCGGGGATCAGAACGACGTCGTTGGGTGTGAGGCTTTCAAATGCAATGAGTTGTTTTCCGTGGGTATCTTGTAAGAACTGAATCCCGTTGGTTTGAAGGTCTTCGTTGACCGCTGGGTTGTGTATCATTTGCGAAAGCAAGAAAATTCGTTTTCCTGGGTTCTCGGCGATAGCTTTGTAACTGCGTTCTATTGCGTTTTCTACACCATAACAGAATCCAAAGTGTCTGGCGAGTATAAAAGTAAAATTACCCAATTGAATTTCGGTTGGGCTGAAGTCTTTTTTGCGCGGATCAGCGGCTTTGCGCTGCGCCTTGACTTGACCTAAGATGCCAGAACGGTAAAACGCAGGTACTTCAAATTGTTTCATATTTTAAAAACGCATGAGCGCAAATTTAGTTCAGCTTAATGTTGCGTACCAGGATATTGTTCAAGTGCAACGCGTAAGCATTCAACAGCAGCTTTCAGATGCGCTTGATCCAAAACGTAAGCAATTCTTGCTTCGTTGGTTCCAGCGCCTGGTGTGGCATAGAAGCCATCGGCTGGCGCCATCATTACAGTCTGACCGTTGTGTGAAAACTCCTCGAGCAACCATTGACAAAAATGTGCTGCATTGGAAACAGGGAATTTTGCAACACAATAAAATGCGCCGCTTGGTTTGGGGCAGTATACACCCGGAATACTATTGAGGCCTTCTACCATAATGTTTCGTCGAGCAACGTATTCGGCAACGACCTCGTCGAAATAAGATTGAGGTGTTTCTAAAGCGGCTTCCGCTGCAATTTGGTCTACTGTTGGCGGCGACAAACGCGCTTGGCCAAACTTAAGTGCCGCTTGCATGAATTCATTGTTTTTGGAGATCAATACCCCAATTCGCGCGCCACACATAGAGTAGCGCTTGGAGACGGAATCAATCATGACGACATTTTGTTCAAGGCCGCTTAAATTCATGGTTGAGAAGGGTACCGCTCCGTCGTAGCAAAATTCTCTATAGACTTCGTCGGCAAATAAGAAGAGGTCGTGTTTTTGAACGATATTACTCAGTTCTTCAAGTTCTTGTTGGGAGTATAGATAACCAGTAGGGTTCCCAGGGTTGCAAATGATGATTGCTTTTGTTCTTTTAGTTATTTTTGCCTCGATTGCAGCCACAGGAGGTAAGGCAAAACCATTTTCAATGTGTGCGGTTACCGGAACAACCTTTAGACCCGCCATAACAGCAAAGCCATTGTAATTGGCGTAAAAAGGCTCAGGAATAATCACTTCATCGCCTGGATTGCAAGCGGTCATGAGTCCAAAAATAAGGGCTTCAGAGCCACCTGTTGTAACGATGATATCTGCGGAATTTACAGGAATACCTTGTTTTTGATAACTAAGTGCTAATTTTTGGCGATACGACTCAAAACCTGCAGAGTGGCTGTATTCGAGTACTTTGTGTTCCAAATGATGGATGGCGTCGAGTGCCACTTGCGGCGTTTCGATGTCAGGCTGACCAATATTGAGGTGGTAAACGGTTTTCCCGGCTTTTTTAGCGGCTTCCGCATAGGGCACCAATTTGCGAATGGGCGATGCGGGCATTTCAATTGCTTTTGCAGACAATAAAGGCATGTACTTAAATTTAGTTTCCAAAATTAAGCAATCTTTTTTTTGTGGATTTTTTTATTGTTTTCAAATTTTTTATATATTCGCCATATCTAATTTAAATCGCAACGCCTATAGATCAAATTTACCTTTAACCGCTGAAACCACTTTTCTGCACAAAGCGTAAACTATGATCTTATCTCAATTAAGCGATTCACAGCTCATCAAAGACTATGTATCTGGAAACGAAGAAGCCTTTGCTGTCTTGCTCAATAGGCATCAAGAAGCCATTTTTAAATTTATTTACAACAAAATAAAGGATACCGATTTAGCCAACGACCTCTTTCAAGAGACCTTCGTTAAAGTGATCCAAAAGTTAAAATTGGGTGCTTATCAAGAAGAAGGTAAGTTCTTGCCTTGGGTGATGCGCATTGCACACAACTTAGTTATTGATCACTATCGCAAGCAAGCCAAACACCGCTTGATTTCAGAGCGTCATTCTTGGTCAGAAGACTACAATATTTTTCATCGAATTGCCAGCGAAGATGCCAATTACTTGCAACAAACTACGCTAGAAGAAGTTGCCGAACAACTCCATGTACTCTTGGGTCACTTACCTGAAAGCCAGCGTGAAATGATTTATATGCGACTTTTTGAAGAACGTTCATTTAAAGAGATTTCCGAAACTGAAGGAGTTAGTATCAATACGGCTTTGGGTAGAATGCGCTATGCGCTTTTGAATTTGCGCAAAATGATCGATGAACATGCGCTTACAATGGTTCAATCCTAGCCCAATTCAAATAAGCTGCTTATCTTTGTAGCTCACTTTTGAATTATGTTTGAGAATCTAACCGATAAGTTTGAAAGAGCCTTTAAAGTCCTTAAAGGACAAGGTCAAATTACCGAAATCAATGTAGCTGAAACCTTAAAAGAGGTGCGCCGGGCTTTGCTCGATGCAGACGTCAGCTTCAATACGGCCAAGCAATTCACCAATACCGTCAAGGAAAAGGCTTTAGGGCGCGACGTACTTAATGCTGTTTCGCCTGGTCAGCTCATGATCAAAATTTGTCATGAAGAATTGATCGAACTCATGGGCTGCAACGAGGTTGAAATCAACTTAAAAGGAGCGCCAGCCATTATTCTTATGTCAGGTTTGCAAGGTTCGGGTAAAACAACCTTTACCGGAAAACTTGGCGCTTATCTCCAAAATAAAAAAGGCAAAAAAGTTTTGTTGGTGGCTTGCGACGTCTACCGTCCTGCTGCCATTGATCAGCTTCATGTGCTCGGAGAACAACTTTCCATTGACGTATTTTCTAACAAAGAAGAAAAAAATCCAATCGCTATTGCGAATGCTGCTGTAACGCACGCCAAAAGCAATGGTTTTAATGTTGTTTTGGTCGATACTGCTGGACGCTTGGCAGTCGATACCCAAATGATGGATGAAATTGCTGCGCTCAAACAAGCTTTGCAGCCATCTGAAACCTTATTTGTTGTCGATTCCATGACTGGTCAAGATGCCGTCAATACAGCTAAAGCTTTCAATGAACGCATTGATTTTGATGGCGTTGTGCTCACCAAACTCGATGGCGATACCCGAGGTGGAGCCGCACTTTCGATCAAAGCAGTGGTCAACAAACCTATCAAGTTTGTGGGTACCGGCGAAAAAATGGATGCCCTCGATATCTTTTACCCAAAAAGAATGGCAGACCGCATCTTGGGTATGGGCGACGTCGTTTCGCTAGTAGAACGTGCTCAAGAACAATTTAACGAAGAAGAGGCGCGTCGCTTGCAAAAGAAAATCATGAAAGATCAATTCGATCTCAATGATTTTTTAGCGCAATTGCAGCAAATCAAAAAAATGGGCAATGTCAAAGACCTCATGGGCATGATTCCCGGAATGGGAAAAGCCATGAAAGACGTCGATATTCCAGACGATGCCTTCAAAGGAATAGAAGCCATTATTCTTTCGATGACGCCCAAAGAACGCGCCAATCCTGGCCTACTTAATCCGTCACGTAAAAACCGCATTGCCAAAGGTAGTGGCACAAACATTCAAGAGATTAATAAGCTGCTTAAGCAATTTGAAGAAATGCGCAAAATGATGAAGCTTATGAGCAACCCGCGCAACATGATGGGCATGATGAGCAAACTCAAAGGAATGGGCGGTATGCCAGGCATGTAACATGGAAAATCAAAATCCATCAGATTGGTATTCACCTAAGCCGGTTCTTGAAAAGGTAAAAGTCAAGAGCAATTGGGTGCTTACTTTATTTTCTGTTTTGGTTTTTGCACTAAGTTTTCTATCGATTTTTTCCGACGAACTCGATTTTGTTTTTTATTTGGTGGTCGTACTTTTTTTGCACGAACTCGGGCACTACCTCTTGATGAAATACTTCCGTTACGAGGACCTACGCATGTTGTTTATTCCACTAATGGGTGCTTTTGTACAAGGCAGTAAAAAACAGTATTCTCAAAAAGAAAGTTTTATAGTGATTGCTGCGGGACCGTTTCCGGGTGTTGTATTTGGTCTGATTTTATTATTTATTGCGCAAAGTTACCAGCAAAGCTGGCTATTAGAGCTCAGTTTTTTATTCTTATTTCTAAATGTAATCAATTTGCTCCCAATAGATCCGCTCGACGGTGGGCAGTTATTTAAGCTCTTTGTGCGCCAAAAACGAGATCTTTTTTTACTGGTATTTGCACTTTTGTCATCATTACTAATGATAACAGTAGGCTATTTCATCGAGAGTTGGATCCTACTTGCCTTCGGATTTTTAATGTCCTTTAAGGTGCGCAGTTTTCAGCGCAACCACCAATACAGACAACTCCTCGATGCACAAGGCATCGATTACGAGTGTAATTACGAAGCACTTACTGATCAAGATTACCACCTGATCAAACAACTTATTTTGGATGAAAATCCAAAATTGCGTGCATTCGATGCGCAGTATCCTGAGGAAGCAAAAGAGATGATCGCCAGCCATGTCAACGCGGTTTTGGCTGTTCCGGTCAGTCGCGACACTTCGTTGTTGTTTAGAAGCCTGCTCATTTGTTGTTGGTTACTTTTGATCATTTTGCCCGTATTGCTATTGGTCGGGCCATTTCTCGATTTCAACTGGTATTTTGGCGCGTTTTAAGTTTTTTATAGGTTTGGTATGCTTTGCATGCTTCGGGGCAGAGGGGTTATACGCTCAGTGTCAGCAAGTGCTTGTGAGCGGTAAAATTATAGATACCGCGCGTTTGCAAAATTTCTACAACCTTATGGTGGTCAATAAAACGACAGGTAGAGGGGTGTTTGGGCAGCCAAATGGTCATTTTTCTGTTTATGCCAATTCAGGAGACCTCATTGCACTTTCGACAAAAGGATATCCCGTCTATCAATTTGTAGTGAAGCCAGACGAAAATTGTCAGACTAAAATCCTAGCCTATATTGAGCGCTTGCCTCAAGAAGTACCCGATGTAATTGTACGCCCACTCAAAACCTTAGAACAAATCAAGGAAGAGCGCGAAAACCTCGCGATGCGCGAAACGCGATTGGTTACAGGTGTAAATGTGCTCGAAAGCCCAATAACTGCTTTGTATCAGGCGTTTTCCAAGAAAGAACAAAACAAACGTTGGATAGCTGAACAAGAATACAAAGACGACCAACGCCGCATTGTGCAAGAATTACTAAGGTTGTACGTTGCTTTCGATATCATCGAGCTATCTGAGCAAGAATTCGATGCATTCATTACCTTTTTGAATATCGATGAGCAATTCATCAAAACAGCCACTGAAATGGAACTCATTTTGTTTATCAAAGACAAATACGAGCATTTCAAACGTCTATAATAAGGTGCGCTTGATCGCTTTTTATAAACTTTTGATTTCCTGCATGATGCGCGCTGCAAGGTCGTTTGCTTTGCCCTCTGAGGCTGATTCAGCATAGATTCGGATAATCGGTTCTGTATTGCTTTTGCGCAAATGCACCCATTCTTTATCAATATAAATCTTGACGCCATCAGTGGTGTCAACTTCATGGGCAGCATATAACTTTGCCATTTGTACTAGAATGTGATCGACATCTGTACCTGGGTCAAGATCAATTTTATTTTTGGAAATCACATAGTTAGGGTAACTGGCGCGCAAAGCCGTCATTGACAATTTCTTGTGAGCCAAGTGACTTAAAAATAAGGCGATGCCTACAAGAGCGTCACGGCCGTAGTGGAGTTCCGGATAAATGACACCACCATTACCTTCGCCACCTATTACTGCACCAATTGCTTTCATTTTGGCCACCACATTCACTTCGCCAACAGCGGCAGCTTCGTAGCGCAAATTGCGTTGTTCGGTGATGTCGCGCAGCGCTCGTGTCGATGATAAATTTGAGACTGTTGGGCCAGGGGTGTGGGTGAGTACGTAATCGGAAACGGCCACAAGGGTGTATTCTTCGCCAAACATGCTGCCGTCTTCGCAAACTAAGGCCAAGCGGTCTACATCGGGGTCAACGGTGAGACCAAGATGAGCTCTGCTCTGCACAACGCGCTGCGCTAGCTCGGTGAGGTGTTCTGGAAGGGGCTCAGGGTTGTGGGGGAAGTGCCCGGTTGGTTCGCAATAAAGTTCTTCTATTTGCGCGACACCTAGGGCGCGCAATAATGCAGGTACAAAAATACCACCTGAAGAGTTGACGGCATCGACTACAACTTTAAATTGTGCTTTTTGAATGGCTGCTTTGTCAACGAGAGGTAGTGCTAAAATCGCTTTGATGTGCTTATCCAGGTAAGATGAATCAAATTCTACTGTACCCAGGTCATCTACCTCTGCAAAATCAAATGTTTCATCTTGGGCAATTTGCATGAGCGCTTCGCCTTCTGCACCAGAAATAAATTCGCCTTTCGCATTTAGCAATTTGAGCGCATTCCATTGTTTTGGGTTATGACTTGCCGTCAATATAATGCCGCCGTGTGCGTTTTCCATTGGTACGGCAACCTCAACGGTTGGGGTGGTAGATAAGCCTAAATCGATAATGTCAATTCCTAATCCAACCAACGTCTGTTGTACCAATGCGGCAATCATAGGGCCTGATAAGCGCGCATCGCGGCCAATAACCACCTTCAATTTTTGTCCTGGATGCTGTTGTTGAAGCCAAGTGCCATAGGCGGCGGCAAATTTAACGGCATCAATAGGCGTAAGGCCTTGGTCAACACGGCCACCAATTGTGCCGCGAATACCCGAAATAGATTTAATAAGTGTCATTGGATTTTGTTCTGAAGCATTTGTAATACAGCGACCATTGCCTCGGTGCCTTTGTTTCCGTGAATGCCGCCAGCGCGGTCAATAGATTGCTTTTCGGTGTTATCGGTGAGTAAACAGAAACCAACTGGCTTGTTGTATTTAAGCATGACGTCCATGAGACCTTGTGTTGCGCCACTGCATACGAAGTCAAAATGCCGTGTTTCACCTTGAATCACAACACCAATGGCTAAGACGCCATCAATGCTTTGGTCCTGGCAGAGTTGTTGTGCACCCAAAGGTAATTCAAAAGCGCCAGGAACACGAATAATGCGTCTAGAGGCTTGTTTATGCCCAATGGCATCTAAGACTTCTAGTGCGCCTATTAATAGTCTTTCTGTAATGTGCCCGTTCCAAGCAGAAACAACAATGCCGATTCGAAAATCGGCACAGTTGGTTAATGTGGTTGGATCAAAGGCCGAGAGGTTTTTACCTGCGGTAGCCATGATGAATGTTATTTAGTTGCACAACGAGCGATATAGCGATCGATGGTTTTGGTGCTTGCGTAATTCGGATAATCGTCTTTGATGCGTTGGTAGTGCGCAGCGGCATCAGATTTTTTATTGAGTTCTTCACAAACCAAACCAGCCTTGAACAAGAACATTGGGCTTGTGAATTCGTTATCTTCGCGGTCTGCTGCCTCTAAATACAACTCAAGTGCGTCGTTGTATTTCTTCATTTGGTTGTAGCAGTCACCTTGCAAACCAATACTAAGCGTAGAAATGTAGGTGTCTTCGAGGTCTACACTTTTTAATTGATCGAGAGCAGCAGTGTATTTACCTTTTTTCATGTATTGTGTAGCTAAAAGGTACTGACCGATTTCGCCTCCGGTTTTGCCGTCGTTGTTTTTGACAAACGGGATCAATACACTGATAGCTTGGTCTGTGGAGTCTTTGGTGATGTAATTGAGCGCTACCCACCAACCGTCGTTGGATTTTTCATTGGCTGGGCCCCATATGAACTGACGGTAGGCGAAATATAGCACAACGAGTGCAATAACACCGCTGACAATATATGTGCCTAATTTGAAATTCTTATTAGTGTTGAATTTGTTTTTAAGGTCTTCGAAGCTCAATTGCTCTATCATATTCCAAAATTTTGAAACGCAAATATAAATCATTTTAGCAAATGAATTGTGTATTTTTGCGCTATGTTTACATACACAAGCGCTCCTTTTTCTCTTCTTGTCATCCTACTTCTTTTATTGAGCCCCACTTTTAAGGCGCAAAACACCATCAGTATTACAGGTAAAATATTATCCAGTGAGCGCAGCATTCCTTTGGAATATGTCTCTATAAAATTGTTTCTCTTACCCGACTCCAGCTTTCAAAAAGGAGTATTTTCCAATCTCGAAGGAAAATTTGAATTGATCGCAGCGCCAGGCAAATACTTTATTCAACTTAGTTTGGCACAATACGAGACCCAGAATACCGAAAGCTTTGAACTCAAGGCGGGTCAAGTTAATTTTCATTTCGGAACCATTCGCTTGCACATGACCAAAACGCAGGATGTAAAAGACATCGTCGTGCAGGGTCAAAAAGACATCATGCAAGCAGGTATCGACAAAAAAGTGTACAATGTGGCCGAAGACCTCAATGTCAACGGGGGTACCGCCAACGATATTCTCAATCGCTTGCCATCTGTAGAGGTAGATCAAGATGGCGGCGTTTTGCTTAGAGGGCAGGGGAGTGTCACTATTTTGATCGACGGCAGACCCAGCTCTTTGAGCGGAAGTACTGGCAAAACGCTCCTCGATGCCTTGCCTGCAAATTCTATTGAGCGCGTAGAGATCGTCACAAATCCTTCTGCTAAATACGACCCCGACGGCAGTTCAGGCATCATCAATATTGTTCTTAAAAAGAATAAACTACTCGGTTTTAACGGAATGGTTTCGACCAACCTGGCTTCCGGAGATCTTTCAGGCGGAAATGTCGGTGAGGGGACGGCTTCATTAAGCTACCGCAATGGCAATATCAATGTTTTCGGAACTTACACCGCCCGCTACCTCGACGGCTACCGCAATAACTACAACGACATTCGTCAAGATTTAAGTTCTGGTACGTTTATTTTAGATCAAAACCGAACTGGAACCGATTTGGACGCGGGTCAAACTTTTCGTTTCGGAACAGATATCAACCTCAATCCGCGCAATACGATTGGTTTTGTTACAACAGGTTCTTTAACGCGACGCGACCGCACCGGTGACCTATGGAACGCTGAACTCAACGAACTAGACGAAATCACAAACTTGTGGCAGCGCACCTCTTTAGACCCGACTAAACGCCGTAACCTGGACCTCAATATCAATTATAAACACGATTTCAAAGACGAACGCGGCAATTTAATCATCGATTTCAATCAATCTTTAGGTACAGAATGGATTGAAGGGTACTACAAAAATATTTACTATAACCCTGATAGTTCTTTATCAACTACGCCGATCTTGGATCAACAGCTTTTTAATACCGAAAAAAACAATATTACCACTGCACAAGCCGACCTCACTTACTTGTTTCCTGAACTTGGTTTGCGCACTGAGACAGGTTTAAAAGTTATCTTGCGCGACCAACTCGTCGATACTTATTCTCAAACCCTGGATAATTTTTCAGGTGCTTATCAAGCCGACACCTTGGCTAATTTTCTTTACGGCTACAAAGAACAAATCTTTAGTGCCTATGGCGTGGTTGGAAAACAATTTAATCGCTTTAAAGCACAGGCTGGTTTGCGTCTAGAGAAAGCCTACCAAATCCCGAACCTGATTTCAGACAGTATCCGGATTGTCAATGACTACTTCAATTTCTTTCCTTCGGCACACCTGCGCTACGAATTTAAGCCAAAATCAGAGCTCAGCCTCAGTTACTCTCGACGCATCAAGCGTGCTTCCGCCGGCGAACTCAATCCTTTCACTAATTTTTCGGATCCATACAATTTACAGCGCGGAAATCCGTACCTCAACCCCGAATTCATTCATTCGTTTGACTTCGCTTATTCATTGGAAAAAAAGAAATTGACCGTTTCGAGCGCTTTATTTTACCGTAGTGCCAATGACGTCATATCCAGGTTCAAAGAATTCTATCCGAATAATACCAGTGCGGTTACCTACCTGAATATTTCTCAGACCAAATCTCTGGGAGCTGAGCTAATCCTTATGATGAAACCCATCAATGGATTGCGCACAACGGTTTCTTACAACGGCAATTATACTTGGTATTTCAGCAACGACAGCCTCATTCCGGATCGCCAAGGATTTAACCATAATGTGAAATGGAACACCTCCTATGAATTCTGGAAAAAGACGGCAACAGTTCAGTTGAGTGTCAATTACAATGGACCAAGGGTTACTGTTCAAGGTATTGCGCAACGCAAAGGCCCAATAGATCTTGCGTTTGAGAAGAAACTTGCCAACGGTAATTGGACGATAGGCACAAGGGTCACCGATATTGTCAACCGACAAGGTTTTTATTTTATCGTTGATCGCCCTGGTATATACCAGTCAGGTGAATTCAAATGGCTCACGCGCCGAGTCTATATTTCTGCTACTTACAAATTTGGAAAGCTGGAGATTTCGAACAAAGGCAAACAAATGAGTGCCGACGGCGGCGGCGGAGAACTCTAGCTGATTTTAGCCTGAAGTGCTTTGTTCCAGGAAATCCATTCTTTTAATGAAGGCGGTGTATTTTGCTCATTTAATTCGTTTAAATGGCATATTCCTTTTCGCTCTAAATCCTTTAACTCTGTTAAAATGGAGAGCGGGTCAAATTGTTGAGACAATTTTATCTCGCTAGATGCCACATTGGCCTCTGACCAAAAAGTCAATGATTTGCTTAAAATGAGTTGATAAGCTAATAGTATTTCCCATGCATTTTGCGGTGAGGAGCTATTGTAGAGCAGGTGAGCCGCCTTGATTTTTGCTTGTTGAAGCAGGTTGTATTGCGCAACAAGGGTTTGGCCGGCAGCAGAAGGAAGGTCGTTGAGTACCTTCAATTGTTCATATTTGAAAGGGAGCTTTAGTGTTTCTGCGGATTTGGCTAAGTTTTTTAAAGCGCTAATGCATTTTGGAAACAACAAAATTTGATCGAGTTGTCGATAGATTTTTTGTTTGTGTTCGAAAAAAACAAATTCTAATTGCTCAGCGAGGTCCTTGTTTTCATCTAAATCCAAAAGAGCAAGGGCTTCGCTTTGTGTCATTTTTGCTGGTTTTTGCGCATGCGTAAATTGAGCAGCTCTACAATGAGCGCATAGACCAAGGCAAAGTAGATGTAGCCTTTTTGTATATGTTCGCCAAAACCGTCAGCGATAAGCATAACGCCAATAGCAACCAAGAAAGAAAGCGCAAGCATCTTGATGGTTGGCCTTTCATTGATGAATTTACTAATTGGTCCAGAAAATAGCATCATGACAACCATTGAAATCAATACCGAAAGTACAATGATAATCAACGGGTTGCCGTGCGTTTCGTGCGCAATATCGTTGGTCATGCCTATAGCAGAAATAACCGAATCAAAACTGAAAATAAAATCAACTATTACGATTTGGGTAACGGCCGCAGAAAAGGTAGCGCTAGCTTTTGAGCTGGTTTCGTGTGCGGTGCCTTTGACACTTGCGTGCATTTCGCCGACCGATTTATAGATCAAAAACAAACCGCCGATGAGTAACACTAAGCTGTGTGCCGTAAATGAATAACCAGCTAACGAAAAAAGTGGTTCTCGATCGAGGGTCATGATCCAGGAGACCAAACTAAGCATGATAATACGGATCAACAAAGCCAAGCTCAGGCCGATCATTCGAGCACTGCGTTGTTTGTTTTTGGGTAAGTTGTCAGTAATGATTGAAATAAAAATAATGTTATCGATACCCAAAACGATTTCCAGTAAGGTAAGGATAAACAAGTAAGTAAGACCAACAGAGGTGCCTAGAATGGCAAAGTAATCAATCATTGAAGTTATTTTTTGTTTTTTACGAAATTAAAAAAGTCTTGCAGAACAGCTGCGTTTTGTTCTTGATTGGTAGTTATTTCCAAAATTTGTTGGATCGGGTTCATTAAAAAAGCGCTAAGGGTTTTAGACAAGCTCTCTTTTTGATCGAGATAAACCACTTCAAAACCAAATCCTTCTGCAATTTTACCTGGAGATTTTTGATGCGTTGCCTCAAAATATTGACCGCGTAACGGTGAGGTAGCCGGACCTGGTATAATCTGAAAAATCCCCCCACCGTGGTTTTGAATGATGACGATCTTCAAGTTTTTGGGAAACGGTTGGGTCCAGAGTGCGTTGCTGTCGTAAATAAAAGAGGTGTCGCCGCAAATGAGCAAGTGTGCACTTTTTGGAGCGCTGAGAGCGGCTCCTACTGCGGTAGATACAGAGCCGTCGATACCGCTAGTGCCGCGGTTGCTGTGATAAATTACACCTGAGATAGGGTCAAAAAGTTGTGCATAACGAACTACCGAGCTATTGGCTAGGTGAAGTGTGCAAGAACCTTGAATGTTGTCTTGAATGGCGGAAAAGACGTCGTAGTCATAAAGTTGCGCCGGATTGGTTTCAAATAAGGCTTGTTTATCTTTGGCTATATAGTCAATTGCCTTCCATTTGCCTTGGAAATTATTGTTTTGCAATGAAATGTCCGCATTCAAAATTGACTCAAAAAAGAAAACGGGATCAATTGGTAGGCATTGAGTGAGGGTCCCGTATGTGTTCATTTGTGGGAAGTCACTAGCCAGACGCCAATGTACGGCCAAAGAAGTTTGACGCAAATAAGCCTTGATGCGCTTGGAGACAACAGCACCTCCAAGACTAATTAAAACATTGGGGTGAAAGCTGCTATCTGCCGGATCGAAACCATTAAGGCTGCGGTCAATACAGGAATTAAAGAGCTCAGACTGTAGATTGGAAGTATTCTCAACCAAAACCACCACATTGCTAAAGGCAGCAAATTGAGCGAGCACATTTTGAAGTTTGGTATTGGGATCCATTTGCCCCACAAGCACCATGATTTTTTGATCTTGGAGGATTGAAAAATCGGGGAGAGGAACTTCTTGAGTGCGCGTATTTCTGCGCTCAAATTTGAAACGTTGAATTGGCGCCAACCCGTAAAGCGGTTCGTTTAAACCGACATTCAGATGAATAGGACCTTTCCAAGGGGCATAGAGCACATCTAAGAAGGATTGAATTTGATAGGTGTTTTGCGCGTTATATTCAAAAGTATCTTCATCAAAACCAAGATATGCGTGGGCATGGTTTTTAAATACTTCGGCTTGTACAATCGTTTGGCCGTCGCCCTGATTGATCCATTTGGCAGGGCGGTCTGCAGTTAGCGCCAAAAGTGGAATATTTCGGTAATACGCCTCGGCAAGTGCTGGATAGTAATTGAGGCAGGCAGAGCCAGAAGTACAACAGATAGCCACTGGCGTTTGGCTTTCTTGTGCCCATCCAAGAGCAATAAATGCGGCTGCGCGCTCGTCGTGGACTACTAAAGTTTGTATTTCTGGATGCGCATCAAAAGCGATAGCAAAAGAGGCGTTCCGAGAACCTGGCGAAAGCACAACTTTTAGAATATTGTGCTCAGCCATTGCGGCTACCACAAATTGCACCAAAAGTTTATCTGAGCTTTGCATGGCGCAAATTTACGCCAAATCAGAGCAGGCGCAACAAGGTTTGGCTTTTATTTTCAGTTTCTTGCCATTCGTCTTGCGCCCCAGAATCTGGTGTAAAACCACCGCCTACGTAACAATAAAGGAAATCCGAGATGAGCTGACCACAACGTAAATTCACGTATAGTTTTTCAGACCCAATCCGACTGCAACCAATAATACCCGTGTAAAGTTCGCGCTCATGACTTTCAATGGCACTTATGTACTGCTGAGCAACCTTTTTGGGTAAGCCTGCTACTGCAGGAGTAGGGTGTAGGTGCTTGAGTAACAAAGGCAATACTTCGTCTGGCATTTGCCAGGTTAATTCTTGTAAAAGGTGTGTCACGGGGCCAGGGCTGTAAAATTGGATATCTGACACCTGTAATTGTGCACCTGGAATTTGCCGTAATTGCCCTTCGATAAATTCAGTGACCATGGCGTGCTCGTTATACTCTTTAAAACTGAAGTCGCGGTCGTCGCCGGCTGGCTTTGTGCCAGCTAAAGCCATTGTCCTGAAACGAGCGCCTGTTCTTTCCAGTAAAATTTCAGGACTTGCGCCAATCCAGGTTCCAATACTGGTATTGTCGAAGAAATACACAAGTGCATTGGGGTAATGTTCCAAGAGTTTTTCAAAAAGTGCTTCGGGGTCGAGGAGTTCTTTATGTGCTTTCTTGATTCTTGACATCACAATTTTATCGGCAACGCCTCGGTTGAGGTCATTGATGAGTTGTTGCGCTTGCTTTAAGTAGGCCTCTTGATTGATACAAAAAGGCGCTGCTTTGGATACAGGACTTGGTGTAGCTGATGTGGACCAACGATACTTAATGCTTTGATCGAAGTTTGTGACAATAAAATTTTTATTATCAATGCTTGCTGTTGAAATAAAATCACCAGTTAAACAAACGACATCTTGACCTGGAAAGCGATAACGCAGCATGCTATTCGGCTTTAGGTAAAATCATGACGGTGTGTTTGCCATGGCAAATAAGACGTTGGCTGCTGGCTTCGCGCACTTCAATGCTCCAAAGATGGGTAGTCCTACCAGCATGGATCAAACGCGCAGTGGCATGTACTTCACCTTCTTTTACAGCACCGACATGATTGGCCGAGATATCTAATCCGACTGCGTTTTGCATTAGAGGATCAATGAGTAAAACAGATCCCAAAGAACCAACGGTCTCCATGAGTGCAGCGCTAGCACCACCGTGTAACAAGCCCATTGGCTGTCTGGTGCGCTCATTGACTGGCATACTGGCCTTCACAAACTGATCACCAATTTCAAGGTATTGAATACCTAAGGCCTCCATAAGCGTTCCTTGGTTAAGTGCATTGAGTTGATCGAGCGGAACTTGCTTTAATTTCATGTTGCAAATATACGCAAGTGCTTTGCTTGCGCGCTCGTAAATTGTAATTTTGATTCATAGGAATGACAAAATCTATCGATGTTTTTTTAAGCGACGGTTGTGGTCGTTGTAGTAAATTTGGTACAGACGACTGCTCTGTGCGGATGTTTGCACAACAAATAATATGCGTCATTTTAATGAAGCCAAGCAAAGCGCAACCCGTACAGCGCGCATCGAAAAATACAAGCCTTTCATTTTCAGAGGCATCGGTATGGACGAAGCCTGGAAGCTGAAGTAGAAATCAAAAAAAAACTTTAGCTAAAGTTTAAAAACCCCTTGCAGTAACCCGAAGTTTTAGTACTTTTGCCTCGGAAAGTTGGCAGAGTGGTCGATTGCGGCGGTCTTGAAAACCGTTGAACCGAGAGGTTCCGGGGGTTCGAATCCCTCACTTTCCGCCAAGTAAAAAAAGCAACCAATGGGTTGCTTTTTTTTGTATTGATCAATTGGGATGAGAACCCCCCTTCGGGTTCGACCCGACGATCGAAGGGAGGAGAGCACGCGTAGCGTAATTCCTCACTTTCCGCCAAAGAATTAAAAAGCTAGCCATAAGGCTGGCTTTTTTTGTTTTACAAGCGTCAAAAGCTTGCTTTTGTAAGCATTGTAAAGTAAAAAAGTCAAAGTTGCGCAGCAGCTTAGCATTTGAATTCTTTGAAGCCTCCACTCAATAAGGGTTCACGCGCAGCGTAATCCCGCAACAAGGCTTCGTAAGATCGCGCTTGGGACATCAATTCTAAATTCATATTCCAAAGTGAGTTTCATTTGAGTGATTTGCTAAGATTTATGTATTTTCGGTTTCGCAAATGGTTTTCAGTAGCATTCTTTTCTTATTGTACTTTTTGCCCGTATTCTTATTGGTTTACGTGCTCTTGCCGAAAAGCGCTAAAAACGGATGGGCTTTAATAGTCAGCATACTTTTCTATGCTTGGGGAGCTCCTAATTTTTTATATGTGGTATTGGGTACGAGTTTGCTCGATTTCTATCTTGTAAATGCCCTATATAAAACTACGAATCAACGAAATAAGAAGATTTGGCTGAGTATATCACTTTCGCTCAATTTAGGTTTGTTAGCCTATTTCAAGTATGCCAATTTCTTTATTGAAAACGTTAATTCGGTTTTGGCAAGTATTGGAATTAATCAACTTGCATGGACGCAAGTGGCCCTGCCTATAGGCATTTCTTTTTTTACTTTCCAGACGCTGACCTACGCCATCGAGGTTTATCGCAATGAGCATCCGCCGTTTGACCGCCCCACACATTATTTGCTATACAAACTTATATTTCCGCACGCCATTGCCGGCCCAATCATTCGTTTTAAAAGTGTGGCTGCACAGGTTGTTGACCGTAAAGAAACCCCCGACGATCGGCTTTTGGGTTTGTTTCGCTTTGCCATCGGTTTGGCTAAAAAGGTGTTGATAGCCAATGTATTAGCCAAGCAAGCAGATTTATACATGGGCGGCGAGCTGAGTGCACTCAGCTTTGATGAGGCCTGGTTGGGTATCCTAGCTTACACTTTTCAAATCTACTTTGATTTTTCGGGTTATTCCGACATGGCAATTGGCCTTGCGCGCATGATGGGTTTTCGTTTTCCCGAAAACTTCGATTCACCTTACACCGCTCAGAGTATAACTGAGTTTTGGCGTCGTTGGCACATCACGCTCGGTGCGTTCATGCGTGATTTTCTATACATTCCCTTGGGCGGCAACCGCGTGCGTCAAAAATGGCGCTTATATTTCAATTTGTGGTTGGTATTTTTAATTTCCGGGCTCTGGCATGGTGCCTCATGGAACTTTGTTTTGTGGGGTGCTTTCCACGGTATTTTTTTGATTCTAGACCGCTTGTTTTTATTGAAGCTATTAGAAAGAATAGGGAAGGTGCCAGCAGCGTTTTTTACCTTTTTTATTGTGGCCATGGCTTGGGTTCTCTTTCGGATTGAAAACTGGAATGACGCCCTTAATTTCTACAAACAACTAATTGATTATAAAGATTTTAAATTTATAGAATCAAATAATAGCTTTATATTTATTTTTCTAATCGCAATTTTCTTTTCTCTTTTTGGTAGAAGCAAAATTGGCTCAAAAGCTGCAGCTTTTCTAATAGCACAAAATCCTGTTGTTTCTCTTTCAAATGCTGTGCTCATCACGCTTAGCATTATTCTATTATTGTTCTTCAGTATTGTGTTTTTGTCGGCATCCGACCTCAATCCGTTTATTTATTACCGATTCTAATGGAAGCCACCAGAAAAACCGCCATATTCAAAAACAGCTTGTTCGGACTTGTACTTGCTTTGTTGCTGCTGCCTTGGTTGGAGCAAAATGAACATCTTTTTCAGCCTAAACTCTTGGGCGGGGCGCAACCACAGACCGAAAATGTTCCATTTTCTATAGATAAATGGAACTCAGCGGCTTTTCAAGAAGGACAAGAGGCTTACATCAAGGATCATTTTGGCCTGCGGCCATTTATGGTGCGTTTTTACAATGAGGTTTTTGATCGGCTCTTTGGGGAATTTCAAGCCAATGGCGTCGTGCAAGGTAAAGACGGCTATTTATTTGAAGAAAATTATTTGTTGGCGACTAGCGGCCAAGACTATCTTGGTGCGGATTCAATCAATGCGCTTGTTGGGCAACTCGCCTTGGTTCAACAAGATTTACAAAAGAAAGGCAAGCAGCTCATGGTTTGTTTGGCACCGGGTAAGGGCACCTTTTACGCAGACCAAATGCCCGCTGGCTATAAATGGAATGGAAGTACGGGTAGAAATCATCCGGATTTTGTTCGGGCACTACTGCTGGAGCAAATACCGCTATTTGACGTGCAAACTTGGTTTATGCAAATGAAGCCAAATGCGCCTTACCCCTTGTTTCCAAAAACCGGAATTCACTGGAGTAGTTATGGTGAGTATTTAGTGGCGGATTCGCTCATTAGGCACATTGCCAAATTAACGGCTAAACCCTTACCAACCCTTCAGCTTACATCCATAGAACTAGACGAGCAGCCCCGTGATCGCGACGACGATATCGAACTTGGAATGAACTTATTGCGCAACTTACCCGACTTTAAGATGGCTTATCCTCAATTTAAGATTATGCCTGTTCGCGACGCAAAAAAACAGCCCAAAGTGTTGGTAATTGGGGATAGTTTTTTTTATGGAATGTACAACTGGGGCATGATGAATCATGTTTTTATAGGCGGTGAGTTTTGGTACTACAACCACGAGCGATTAGTGCCAAATAAACCCACTACTTACATTGAGGATATGAAGAATTATGCAGCCGAGCTACAGAAGTTTGATGTGGTGGTGCTGTTGCTCACCGAAGCGAATTTTCCTCGTTTTGGCTTTGAAATGATGTCGAGGTATTTGAAAAATTAAGCTTTGGGGATGATTTTGACATTTAGTGCTACCCAGCCTTTTTGACCTTTACTTTTTTCAAAACTGACTTCGTCGCGTTCAGCAATAGGTACTGATAAGTTTGCTGCATGCACAAAGATGTTTTCACCAGATGCTTTGTCTTTGATAAAGCCATAACCTTTTGAATCATTAAAGAAAATGACTGTTCAGGTGTCTGCGGCATCGTCTTCATCGGTTTCTTCGCGGCGTGGAATTCCGATTTCGATACTTTCAGCATCGATTTCTACTCTGGTCGATGGGTCGACAGGCGCGTCTAAAATGCGGCCAAATTCATCTACATAAGCCATCATGCTGTCTAGGCCTCCGCCTCCAGAATTGGCCTTGCGCTCTTCGGAACGCAATAATTTATCTTTTTTCTTTTTTGCTTTGAGTTTTTCTTTTTCCTTTTTTGAGAAGGTTTCTTTGGATTTGGCCATTCTAGGGTTTTAATATGTAAGGATGCCGTTAGAAAGAGTAGGAAGTGTGGGCAACTTACAATTACGATGGCGAAATAGGTTGCAAAGATACAAAAAACTTAGCGACCCTTCATGTTAAACTTACTGATGGCGCTTGGTGGGTTGCCATACCGAGGAGCGAATACCACCAAAAAACTTAAAAAGACCAACGAGCAATGCCACATTCATACTTATGAAATGTATCGGATAACGCAACCAAATGAGTTGCACATTTTGTTTACGGGCCAAATAATCAACCGCAAAAGATATGGGAATCAGCAATAAGAAATAGTAGAGCAATTCATGCAACCAAGTTGCTTGGTTGTGACCAATGATGTGAAAAGACATTGGAAACAAAAAGACAGGTAAAATCCAGCGCAAAACTTTGTGCGAAAAAAAGGTAAATGAAACCCAATTGAATTTGAACAAAAGGCGCCAAAACCGTCGCAGGTTCTGGAAATTACCCGATGAAATACGAATTTTACGTCTGAATTCAATGAGCAAATCATTGGAAACATCTTCAAGTACAACAGCCTCTTTTTGCGTTATGCAACGAAATCCTTTTTCAATACATGTCATATTGATGAAAAAATCATCTACTAAAAAATGTGCTGGAATGGGCTCAAAGCAGGCTTTACGAAATGCGAAACAACCACCGAAAGGTCCCATCATGGCACCCCAGAGTTTGCCTTCTGCCTCTTTTATTTCGACCTCGCCGGCAATGTAGCCCGACTCGGGCATAGAGATGCCAGTATTCTTGAGGCCATAATGTTGCATTCTTGTATCGACAAGTCCAATTTCAGGATCATTGAAAGGTGCTTGTAAATAAGTTAATGTTTCTTGCGTGAAAAGCACATTAGCGTCTGTAAGTACAATGAGATCGTACTTAGCCTTTGGCACCAAGGCATTAACAATTTGTATTTTTCCTTGTCTTTGCTCGAACTCATATACAGTACAACTTGAAAACTTGTGCTGGTATTCTTTTGCGATAATAGCACTGAAATCAGTGCTGTTGTCAATGCCAATCAGGAGTTCAATTTGTTGTTGCGGGTAAGTGCAATTAAGGATGGAATCTAGCTTTTCACGAAGCACCTTTTCTTCGTTGTGGGCTGCAATCACAATACTCAATGAAGGAACTACAGCAGTTGGTGGATAACTGGTCAAATTGCGCTTTTTTTTCAACATTGCTTTTAAAAGCACAGGGTAGAGAACGTAGCTGTAAACTAAAAAAACGACCCCTACTTTAAAATAGAACGGAAAACCCATGCGGCAATATTAGCGATTATTTTGGAGTTCATCGAGCACCGACTGTAGTTGTTTGCGTACTTGTATTGTTTCAAAATGGTTTTTAAAGTACTGTTTGAAATAAGCCGAACGCGCTTCTAGGTGCTGAGGGTACTGAAGAAGTTGAAGTAGGTCTTGTTTAAAATAATTTTCATTGGTTTTAATCAGATCTGTATCTAATTGAGGTAAACCATCAGCAGATTTACGACTCAGCACTATAGGCGCCCCTACACTCATGGCTTCAAGTATTTTCATTTTGACACCAGAACCAGATTGCAAACAACCTACAAAGATGCCATTTTCGGCGATGAATTTTTTGGCGTCAGGCACAAAGCCATGCACAAACACGCCAGGGCGCAACCAGTGCTTGAATTGTTCTGCGTCTTTTCCGGCTATGTGAAATTCTAGTGTCGGATGTTTGGCTTGAAGTTCGGCGAATACGCGGTCCAAAAACCAGTTCACGGCCTCGATGTTCGGATACCAATTGAAAGCACCCAAAAAACACATTTTCATAGGTTTGCAATTGCTTTGGTTGGTGGTTTGGTCAATGGAGGCTGGTAAATACTTACACGCGGTAAGGGTTTGCGCCTCAATTTGATGTAAATCAGTATGAGAGATCGTGAGGATCAAATCTAAGGCGCCTTGGTCTTCGCTCCAAATGCTACGTTCTGCCCATTTGAGTGCATAAGCCAATTGGTGTAGGTACCATTTTTTAAGTAGATTTTTGGTATTGCTAGCGAGGTCTTTCCAAATTTGATGTTCGATATTGTGCGCCCTGTATATAAATTGCGCTTTTGAAAAATTGCGCAATGGCGCAGCGTAAACTGCAGCAAATAGACTTTCAAATAAAACAAAGTCATAAGTTGTAACGCTTAATTCTTTTTGGAGTGCAGCGAGCACTTTTGCGTCTTTAAAGCGCACCAAATTATAAGATTCCTGCCGAAGCAGGGCAAAAAGTGCTCCTGAAATTCGGACCCGCGTATCAATTTGTTGCGCGCTGAGTTCTAGCTTGGGGTGTTTAGGAAAGGCTTCTTTTTGAAAAGGATGCTTGTACGTACTAAGTGTATGATAAGTGACTTGACTTACCTTTTCCAAAGCTAATAAATCTGTTAACAAGCGCGACATAGCTAAACAGCCTCCATCAGCAATTGGATAAGGTGGTTTGTGACTAAGTATGAGGATTTTCAAGCGGCTTAATTTAAATTGATTGGGCTTTTTTGGTAAGATAGATGGCAACTGGGGTGAAAAGTAAGCCAGCCATCCACATCCCAACAAAAGGTGTAATAGAGTTGGTATCTGCAAGGTTGTCACCTACAGAATTGACGATAAAATAGAGTAAGAAAATGATTGCTGCAATGACTACCGGTGCACCAAAGCCACCTTTTTTGATTAGCGCCCCCAATGGTGCACCGACAAAGAACAAAACGATGATCGCATAGGTCAAGGCAAATTTGCGGTGAAATTCAATCCAATATAAATCGGTTTCGCGTTCTAGCGTTTGTAGAAATTGTCCTTGATTTTCTAATTGTTGTTGATTGCGTCTAATTTTTGACAGGGCCAAATTGATGGCCAACTGTTGATCAGCTGCTGAAAGCGCTCTGAATTCAATAGGGTTTGTGAGCGCCACTTCATTTTGCAAACCAGGATCATTTTCGATTCGTTTGGTTAGCGAGTCATTTAAGCTCAAAAAACCCAGTTTATTTTGTTGAACAAAGCGCGTGCTGAGTGTGTTTTTCTTGTTATCAATAGAATCAATGGCATCATTGATCTGAAAAACATTGAGCATTTCATATTTATCAGTAAATAGATCCTCTTTGGACCTATTTAAATCAAGTCCTCCAAGGTCAAGCTTGTAAACACCCTGATTAAAATGCGAAATCCGAGAAGGTCGATTAGAAGGGTTAGTCCATGTTTTATTCGGTAAATACATTGGGTTTTGGATATCCAATTCTTCGAGAATACTGCCGCTTTTGAGATTTAAAAAGATATAGCGACCATTTTCTGATTTATATACATTGGCTTCTTTAGCGCGTACGGTGCGCAGTTGTGTTGGCAAGGTGTAATCGTGTATTGTAACGCCCATGCATTTATTGCCGTTTAGGGAATCAATTTTAATTGCATAGCCTTCAAAGTGTTTGGAATAGATTCCAGGGGTTAAAATCGTCGATATTTTCTTGTTCTGTATGTCAAAAATGAGTGTGTGCCATTTGAGATTAGCGGCAGGAATCACGTAGTTGGCAAAGAAAAAGGTGGCCGTCGCAATAAGAAAGACAATTATTATGAGCGGTCGCATGATGCGTAAAAGTGAAAAACCACTCGCTTTGAGCGCAGTAAGTTCGTTGTGTTCGGAAAGGTTTCCAAAAGCCATTAAGGAAGACAGTAAAATGGCCAGCGGCAAGGCAAGTGGGACAATGCCCGCAGAAACGTAAACGAGCAATTCTAAAATAACCCAAACGCTGAGTCCTTTGCCCATGAGGTCATCGATGTAGACCCAAAAAAATTGCAAAATGAGCATGAACATCGAGATGAGCAGCGTCACGATAAAAGGTCCAGTGAAGGACTTGAGGCTAAACAGAACAAGACGTTTCAAACGGGTAATTTGAGGCAAATTTAAGCAATTAAGCCATATGATGGCGAGGCGCAAAGTACCACTCAGCCACCGATAATTCGCTTGAGGTCAGAGATGGCTTGGTGCCAGAGTGCTTGGCTGCTTTCGGTATCAGAAGAATCTGCAAAATCGGTAATATGTAAGATGACGGAATTGGTCATGGGGTCCACGACATAAGATAACTCAAAATAGGTGTCGAGGCCGTCATCTTCGTCAGCTAGCCATTGAAAGCGGATTTTGTTGTTGAGTTTAAATTGGAGTAACCTTGCTACTTCGGCATTGCCGTCCCATTCAAAGGTGTAGAGATCGTCATGGACCCGAACGTCATCGGCAAACCAGTCGGCAAGACCATCTGGGGTACTAATGAGCTTTTCGAGAACGCGTGGAGAGGTTTTAAGTAGAATCTCTAACTTGTATTTTTCTTTCATTGACCCCGGGATTTATTGTTACTTTTGTCAATCATTAAATATACATAAAATTCACTAATGTCAACTCAAAATCAATTGGAAAAGGTAGGAAATCAGTTTTTTAAATACCGAGGTCAAATTCCATTGATCTTTTTTGTTGCCGCTTTTGGACTCATGCATGTTTTTCCTGAGCCAACCAATTGGCTAAATGATACACGTTTATTGTTGGCACTGGGTTTGGTCATACTTGGGCACCTGATCAGGACGCTTGCCGTCGGCAAACGCGCTGCCCATACTTCAGGTAGAAACCGCGACGAACAAGTTGCTGAAGCGCTCAATTCTACAGGCATCTATTCGATGGTGCGTCATCCGCTTTATTTAGGAAATATAACCACTTATATGGGCTGGGCTGTCTTTACCGGCATCAATTGGTTGGTGCCTGTATTTTTGATTTTTTTTGTGGCTTACTATCGACTTATTATATACGCGGAAGAACAATTCCTGACACGTAAATTTGGCCAAAACTACCTCGACTGGAAAAAAAAAACACCACTATTATTACCAGCTTTCTGGAAATATAAACCCAACACGCAGCCATTTTCCATCAAGGTTGTGCTTGAAAACGAATATTCTGGTTGGGCAGCCTCCATGACAACTGCATGGGTACTTCTTGCATTTCAGCTCTACGTCATGCAAAGCTTGTTTGCAGGTCAGAATATGTTGTTTTTGCTTTATATGGCAGTATTTATCGTTGTATTTGGTTTGGGAATGCGCTACCTCAAAAAGAAAACCAATGTGTTCAAAGTCAATTGAGTTGACGCCTGTAAATTACTGAGCTAAATCGAATAGTTGCCGTTGTTGAAGACTGCGTCCAAGCGTAAGTTCGTCGGCATATTGTAACTCTGAGCCCACAGCAATTCCTCTTGAAATGCGGGTCACCACCAACTCGAAGTTTTTGATTTTCTTATAAATGTAGAAATTCGTGGTGTCACCCTCCATAGTTGGGCTAAGTGCCAAAATAATTTCCTTAGGCTTGTTGGTTTCTATCCTTGTGGGAAGTGTTGCCAAATTTAAGTCTTGCGGACCAATGCCATCCATCGGCGAAATAAGACCACCTAACACATGATATAAGCCGTTGAAGGCACTTGTGGCCTCAATAGCCATGACATCGCGGATATCTTCTACGACGCAAATGAGTTGCGTATCGCGTTTTGGATTACTACAAATCTGACAAATAGGTACATCTGAAATATTTCCGCAGTTTTGACAATGCAAGACTTTGTCTTTGAGCGCACTTAGTGCCTGAACAAAATCGTCGATTTCTAGTTCTTTTCTTTTGAGCAAATCAAGTGCGAGTCTGAGGGCAGTTCGTCTGCCAATACCAGGTAAACTGGCTAGTTGATCAACAGCTTGCTCGAGGTGAACGGACGGAATTTGCATGCCGTAAATTTAACTAAATTTGCAGTATGGCAATCAAAGAGCTCAATATCCGCAATAAGCGCGCGCGCTTTGAGTTTCATCTCGAAGAAGTGTTTGAAGCTGGTATTGTTTTGACCGGAACCGAAATCAAAAGTATCAGAAACGGTAAAGCCTCTATATTAGAAGCTTACGGGCTTTATGAGAAAGGGGAGTTGTGGTTGCGCAATATGCATATTACCGAGTACGAAAACGGTTCTTTTTACAATCACAAACCACGTGCAGACCGCAAGCTTTTACTCAATCGCAAAGAGATTTTACGCATCGAGAAATTCCTTAAAATCAAGGGGCACACATTAGTACCACTCAAATTGTTTCTCTCAGAAAAAGGTTGGGTAAAGATTCAAATAGCGTGTGCTATAGGTAAAAAGCTCCATGACAAACGCCAAGACCTTAAAGAAAAAGATGACAAACGCGAAATGGATCGAATGCTCAAGCGCTAAGGTCTATAGCTTCAGCCATCTCATTTTTAGTCCTTGATGACCGGATAACCCGGATACTTCTTTTTGTCAAATACAAACTTGGTATCATCGATTTCCGGGTTGGCAGTAAATTTAGTCACGATATAGGTCATGACGGTACCGTCTTTGGCCTTCATGCTGGCCTTTAGAAGTTCGTTGTCTGTTTTGGATATATACAGGACAATGGTGTGGTATTCCGCTTTTGATGGAACCTTAGGATATAAATTAATCACGTGTACAGGTTCTCCGTTGAGTTTGTCTTCGTGGTCGTATTTGTTTTTGAATCCGGTTTCCCATATCGTCATGAGGCGTTTTGGATTGATTGATTCTTCGTCGTCGGCGCTTGCATCTGACTCGTAAACAGAGCGTTCATCTTTAACGATGGTCCAGGTTTTTACACCATTACAGATCATGGTGTTGTCTCCGTAAGAAGCGTAAAATTTATTTCCTTTTACCCAGCCTTTCCCGATTTCGCTTTCGTTGGTGCCTGTGTTGCTATTTTTAACACTTGCATTGAATTCGATATAGAAAGACTTCATGCCTTTCATTTTAGTAGAAAGTTTGTCGAGTACCCCTTGTGCTTTGGCGTCTTGGGCCATAGCTTGGGTCGAGAACAAGGTAACGAATAGGAAAAGTAAAATGCGCATAAAATTGAATTTCGTTGCAAATATCACAAATTATGCCAAATCAGCGAAATCTTCGTGGGCAGTTTGCATTATTCTACCACGATGAGCGTGTGATTTGAAATCAAGGAGGTGCTATGCAGTTGAAGTAAGTAGGTGCCGGCTTTGATTTCTTGCGGTAAATAAATTTTTTCATCCGTAGTATAGCGCACGATTTCTTTTCCTTTCATGTCTATGAGTCTCGCCAATACAATGCCCGAGCCTGAAAAATTGATCAAACTACCTGGGCAAACTGGATTGGGAAATATATTTCTTTGTGTTTCACTTGTTTGAGACAAACCTGCCATTGATCCGATATTGATGTTGTCAAGATACAGGCAATTACCCCAATCGCCGATATTTCTGAAGGCTATTTGAAGGTTTCCTACATTTGCAAATGCACTGAGGTCAACGGAGTCAGTGCGCCATTGGGCAGCAGATGGGGTAAAAAAGCTTTGGAAATCTGGAGAAGTAGCTAGGTTTTCACCGCCTTTAAAATACAACACTTGTTCGGTTAAAAAACAATCTGTAGATACTACAACTTGAAGTGAATCTGAGTAACCGCCGCCCCAACGTGCATACGCAACATCGAAATATAAATTCGGTTGAATGCTCAAAGCACTGGTTTCGATAGGCATAATCAAGTCGTCAAAGCTTCCTTGCGAATCAATGTCGTAGTTATTGAAAAAAGTAGCCTGACTGGAGTTGCCGTAACCACCGGCAGTTGTAGATAAAGTCCATGTGCCATTGCCGTTATGGTCTTTAACTGACCAACCTTGTGGTAAAAATGCTTGCTGGAAATCTTCTTGAATACCGGTTAAAAACGAATAAAAGTCCAAGTTGACATACAAAGAATCGGTATCCGTTTGACCGTTTGCATCTGTGATTTGAAGAATCGCTAAATGCTGACCTGCACTTTGAAACAACACTGCTGGGTTTCTAAGTGAAGAGGTGCTCGGGCTACCTGTAGGAAAAGTCCATTGCCAAGTGGCATTTTGATGATTGATAAAAGAATAATCGTCAAAATAGAAAGAGTCTATAGCGCAAATTGCAGTTTGTTGGAGTTTATCAACGGTGATGCGCGCTAGAATTTGCGTTGGATTTTCTACAAGATTACTTTCGTAGATACCCTTGCCATAGGTTGCTAAACGAATTTTGTTGTCGCGGTAGAAAGGCTTCAGGATATTGCCATTTGTAAAAAGCGGCAAGCCATTATTCTCTACAGTGAAATTCGTTTGATTGTTGCGGTAGTAAACGGCTTTGTTGGTGGCAACATAAATTCCACCATCGGTTCCAGTGATATACACCAAAGATTGAATAGACTCATTGTTGAGCAAACTACTTGTTAAGTTTTCCCATGATCCGCCACCACTGTTGGTTCTAAATACCTTAAAACCATTTGCGCCACTTGGATACGCCAACCATAATTCTTGTGCATTTTGCGGATTGAGCGCGAGGAGCATGCGGCTTGAGTTACCACTGGGAGTGGTTAATTGCGTCCAAGAAAGGCCTGCATCCGAACTCTTCCAAAGCTTGCCAATATTACCACTTGCTGCGCGCTGGTTCAGGTAGATAATTTGTGGGTTATCGGATGCAATTTCGATGTAATTTATTTTTTCATTTGGATTGGAACCAAACGTTTGAACGATTTCAAAACTGGCCCCCATGTCGTTGGTACGGTATAATTTATTTTCAAAACCTGTGTATGCAATGCTATAACAATTCGGATGAAAAACCAATTCTGTTGACTCGGCGGCCCAATAGCTTTCATTTGGGTTCAGGCCGAAAGATGCATTTTGAATGGCGCCATCTAGGGTAGCTGGAATACGCTTTCCATCTATATCTGAATAGTAAGTGAGTTTGTTGTCGCCGGGGTTTACATAACCAGTAGGGGCCTCTCCGCCACCTAATTCCAAGAAATTCCCCGAACCGTAATTTTCGTGATAAGCTAAATTTCCATTGTGATACAAACCGCCAACCAAAACATCTTCGTTCCATCCGTTGTCAAAACCCCAGTAATCAGAACCATGAACCCCCGACATATAAAAATCAGGTTGTGTGCTTACAAAATCACTGCTATAATAGATACCGCCGTCTGTGGTAACCCATGTGTTGTTTCCAATAACCCGAAAATCTTGGTTATCTACATGTAAGTTTAGTGGCCCACCTACATAACCAGATACAGAAGAAAAACTTGTTGCACCGTCTGTGCTTCTATAGAGATTGAGCCCTCCAATAAGTAGTTCATTTGCATTGTTTGGGTTGGCCACAATTGCACAATTGTAAAATCCTTGATGGTAATTCCAAGTCGGTGTGCCCATTGCCAAATTAGGGTGAGCGGAAGTGTATGGACCTCCAATGGGGCCATTTGGTAAAATCCAAGACGCGCCGCTATTGTTGCTTCGGTATAATCCGATATAGCCGTAGTCGTTGGGTTTTGAATCGCCAATGAGGTATGCATAAACGCGCTCTGGATCCGCGGTGCTCACAGCCAATCTGCCGCCACCATCTATTCTTGCAGGATCTGTGGAGGTGTACCAACCAGCATCCTGAAGGGTCCAAGTTAAACCTGCATCGGTAGAAACAAAGAACTCACAGCGGATGAGTGTAGGATTGTTTTTCAAAAGATATAAGGTTTGTGTTGTACCTGGCTTGGGTTTGATATCGTAGCTACGATTGGTAAAAAGTTGGGTCCATGATGCGCCGGCGTTTGTACTTCTGAAAAGTCCTTTTTCAGTAGCTGCCAAAATGATATTTGGATCGGAAGGTAAAATGTAAATCTCATTGACATTAAGGCCAGTTGATGGCATGGTATTGGTCCAATTCAGGCCACCATCGGTACTCAAGAAAAGTCCTTTGTTGCCACCTGCAAAAACAATATTGGCATTGTTGGGGTGCACTTCAATGGCTGAAACACCTGATCCAAAATCGACGTCTTTTGAGCTCAATAACCAATTAAGGCCGCCGTTTGTACTTTTGTAAACTTCTCCGGGCTCGGTTCCACAATAACATATATTTGGTTGCCCCAAGCATTGGTCAAAACTATATATATTGGTTTGCCCGGACCCCTGAGTCAGACCTTGTTGGTAATTGGTAATAGGTCCTAAAACCGCCCAGTTTGTTGTTTTATTGGCTAGTTCTTGTTTTTTGAGGTACTGTTGATCGTTCTGTTTAATGGTGTTTGGATCCGGATAAACGATGAAACCGGCATCATTCACAAAATACTGGTTGAAGCGAATCCAGCGCTTATAGTATTGGGTATGGTAATTCTTTTCAAACGTGTTTGAGCGGTAATAATCTTGATAAGCGTTTTGAACGGCGAATACATTCGGGTGCTCACTGTACATAAGTTGTGCCCATGTCGGCAAAATTGCAATTTCATTTGAAGATGGCTTTTGCATTAACTGTGCAAACGTCTGAGCGTACATTAAAAAACAGGCCACAAAAAAGAAGGAGTAGACTTTGTTCATAGTAGGATATTATGACTCCAATTTACAATAATTTATCCAATAAACCGCTTTTTGAATGTGGGGCTTGGCATGATGCAGCTGTCATTTTTGCCAAACCATTTATAACGGTTTCGGGCAATAAATTCATAAAAAACATCTCGTAAAAAGCGAGGAACTATCCATGCAAGCTGCGAGTAGTGCAGTGCGCCAAATAAATCACGGTAGATCCATAAAACAGCTGTGCTTTTTTGGTGCCAAACGCCAAAACGTCGGTATAAAATACTTTCGCCTTTAGCCACTTTTAGCCCTTTCTGTTCAATATGAGAAGGAAGACCTTGGTAGCTACTGAAAATAAAATGGGCCCTAGTGTCTTTTTTCAGAACGAACTGAATAAAACGGTTACACAGCAGGCATTGACCGTCATAAACAATGAGTTTTTGTGTTGACAAGCTTATTTTTTATCAGGAATACGAAGCAATTTTGCATCCTGTACTTTTTCTTTGAGTAAAGCGATGGCGAGTACTTCCGTCATTTTATCCACATAGTTGATTTTCAGGCCCTTCAAGTAGACAGGTGCGATTTCATCAACATCTTGTTTGTTTTTGCTACACAAAATTAGCTCGGTTATTCCAGCGCGTTTGGCCGCCAAAATTTTCTCTTTGATGCCCCCAACCGGCAATACATCACCTCTGAGGGTTATTTCTCCTGTCATTGCGAGGTTTTTCTTGACTTTTCTTTGGGTAAACAAGGAAGCCAAAGCGGTCAGCATTGTGATGCCTGCGCTCGGGCCGTCTTTAGGTGTAGCGCCTTCCGGAACATGCACATGAACATTGTAGTTTTCAATTATGGCCGCCTCGAGATCGATGAGCTCGTGGTGGCTTTTGAGGTATTCGAGTGCAATAATAGCAGATTCTTTCATGACGTCACCTAAGTTACCAGTAAGCGACAACTTCCCGTTTCCTTTGGACAGAAGACTTTCTATAAAAAGGATGTCACCGCCAGCTGCCGTCCAAGCCAAACCGGTCACCACGCCTGCGACATCATTGTTGTCGTATTTTGTGCGCGTTCGACCTGCACCAAGGAAGCTGAATAAATCGGCTGCGCTCAGTTGCGGTTCAAAAGTTTCTTCCATGGCTATTTGACGGGCGCGGTTGCGCACCAATTTGGCTACAATTTTGTCGAGGCCACGAACACCTGATTCAAATGTGTAAGACTCAATAATTTGCTGCCAAAGTTTATTATCGAGGAGGATATCGTTATTGGTGATGCCGTGGGCCGCTATTTGCTTGGGTAGTAAATGTCTTTTGGCTATTTCGATTTTTTCTTCTAAGGTATATCCGTTGACTTCAATGATTTCCATTCTGTCCAGCAAAGGCCCTTGTATGCTTTGCAAATTATTGGCTGTGGCAATAAAAAGTACCTTGGAGAGGTCAAACTCTGTTTCGACGTAATTGTCATAGAAATTGCCGTTTTGCTCAGGGTCTAGAACCTCCAATAGAGCAGAGGATGGGTCGCCGTGATTGCTGCGCCCGAGTTTATCAATTTCATCTAACACAAAAACAGGATTCGCCGTTTCGGTTTTTTTCAGGTTTTGCATAATGCGGCCTGGCATGGCGCCGATGTAGGTTTTGCGATGCCCGCGAATTTCGGCTTCATCGTGTAGACCACCCAAAGACATGCGTACATATTTGCGCCCGAGTGCTTCAGCAATAGATTTACCTAAGGAAGTTTTACCCACCCCCGGAGGACCATAAAAACAGAGGATAGGTGCTTTCATGTTGCCTTTCAGCTTGAGAACGGCCAAGTATTCCAAAATACGTTCTTTTACTTTTTCAAGGCCAAAGTGGTCGCGTTCTAAGATAGGCCTGGCGATGTGAAGGTCTAGTTTGTCTTTGCTGTAGACATTCCAAGGAAGGTCCAATAATAAATCGAGGTAATTAAGTTGCACGGTGTATTCGGCCCCTTGCGGGTTCATTCGTTGCAATTTTTCGAGCTCTTTTTGAAAGAGTTTTGCCACGCGCTCGTCCCATTTTTTGTGTTGGGCGCGCTTTTCAAGTTCGCGGGCATCCTGAATCTGAGGGTTGTCTCCTAGTTCGTCTTGAATGGTGCGCATTTGTTGATGCAAAAAGTACTCTCGTTGTTGTTTGTCGAGGTCTTTGCGCACTTTATTTTGAATTTCATTGCGCATTTCCAAGAGCTGCGCCTCTGCGGTAAGGTGCTCCAAAACGAGCATAACACGCTTTTTAATGTCCATTTCTTCCAACATAGATTGCTTTTTAGCGACATCCGCGTTCATATTTGACGAAATGAAATTGACCAAAAAGCTTGGGCTATCAATATTGCCAATAGCAAATTGCGCCTCTGAAGGAATATTTGGACTTTCTCTAATAATTTGTAAAGCGAGGTCTTTTATGGTGTTAAACATGACCTCGAGCTCTTTGTTTGAGCTATCTACGGGCACTTCTGTGAGGATGCGAACCTTGGCTCTAAGGTAAGGTTCAGTTTGGGTTGCCTCAAGCATTTCAAAGCGACGCTTACCCTGAATAATAACTGTAGAGCTGCCATCTGGCATCTTGAGCATGCGGATGATTTGGGCCACGGTACCTATTGGATGAAGGTCATCGAAAAGAGGCGACTCCACTTCTTGGTTTTTTTGTGAGA
Source organism: Sphingomonadales bacterium (assembly GCA_016872115.1). Classification (GTDB taxonomy): domain Bacteria; phylum Bacteroidota; class Bacteroidia; order Flavobacteriales_D; family Crocinitomicaceae; genus UBA952. The sequence continues at coordinate 135,752 of VHBC01000001.1, forward strand.
CCACACCAATAATTTTATTACCCCGGTTGGCCTCTTGAATCAGTTTGATCGATTTATCGCGACCTACCGTTATCGGAATGACAACGCCTGGAAATAGCACGTTGTTTCGCAAGGGCAAAATTGGTAATTCTTCAGGATATTCCTGCTGATTCATGTGGGCCTCTTCTTCAGCGGTGATTAGCGGAATGAATTCTGCATCGGCATCGTAGCCAGATAAACCAAAAAGTCCTTGGTCAAAAATGTTGTTCATTGGTAAAATTATTTCGCGCTACATTGGTCAAGATGTGTGCCAAAACGACATCTACTGCTAAAAAGTCAGTTATTGGCTAAATGATCAAAAATTTGGGCGTCTAGTTCGGTAAATTCTTGGTTTCTTCTTGCCATCATGGCAGCCGCAGCTGCTTTTGCTTTTTGTAATTCAAATAAAACTTTTTGCCCGTCTGACAGCCATTGGAAAGAACCAATGACTTTTTCGGGAAAACCACTGCAGAGAATATTGCTACTGACTCCAACAACACTAGCGGTGTTGAATTGTACATTAATGGCCGTTTTGCTGTGGTCTCCCATGGTGAGCCCCATAAATAATTCACTGGTTTGAACTTGGGCTCGCGTTTCATAAGAATAGGTGCTTACCTTTCCGTAGTTGTTCTTTAGGTTGGAGCAGTTGGTGTCTGCACCTAAATTGCACCATTCACCAATAAGCGCATTGCCGATAAATCCGTCGTGTCCTTTGTTGGTATGTCCCTGAAAAATAGAGTTGCTTACTTCACCACCAATTCGGCATTCGGGCCCGATGGTGGTGGCGCCATAAATTTTGGCACCCATCTTAATAACGGCGCCATCCAAAATAGCCAGAGGCCCCCTGAGCATACTGCCTTCCATTATTTCTACATTCTTACCAACATAGATAGGGCCTGTGCTTGTATTGAGTGTAGCACCTTCAATTCGAGCACCCTCTGAAATAAAAAGTTCTGATGCAGCGCCGATTAATAGGTTTGAAGCGGAGAGCGTTTGTGATTTTTTCGCTTTTGTGTATAATTCAAAATCGCGACGCGATACAATATCATTCTTCAAAAATAAATCCCAGCGGTTTTCCAAGACGAGTAATTCCGAAGCGGTGTATTCCAGAAGGTTAGATCCACTGCCGTTTTGAGCCAAACGGATTCCTTTATAAGCCAATGCTTCATTTGGGCCTAATTGTTGGACAGCCAATGCTAGTTGTGGATTTGGAATGATCTGTGCGTTGATCCAAAGTCCGTCAATTGCTTTGAATTTAGCCTGAAGGTAGTTTTCTGTTTGATAACCAATTTTTGCGTTAGGCAAAAGATGCTTCCACCTTTCCGCATTGGTGAATAGACCACAACGCAACTCAGCCAAAGGACGTGTGAGCGTGAGTGGCGCAAAGCGCAAGTGTAGTTGGTTATCAGAGAGCAGAATATTCATTAGGTTGGTGTTTGGTGGAAACAAAGCTACTCAAGAAGAGCAAAAGAAAAGTGAGTAAGCCGTTAATCAAAAGCATTTCGTTGCCAAATTGATAGCCTTTCCATATGAGATCGGCGTTTTTACTGAGCCAATAACAGCAGAGCGGGGCAGCGAGTACAATGAATGGGATGGCTTTGGACGCGGGCTGTTTATTGGTCAAAATGCCAAAGGTAAATAAACCGAGCAAAGGCCCATAAGTATAGCCGGCAATTAAGAAAATTAAATTAACAATGCTTTTATCGTTGTACCATTTAAACAAAAAGACCAGCAGCGTAAACAATAAGGCGAAACAAAGGTGCACGATTTTTTTGATGCGCATGCGCTCGGATTCGGGGAGGTCTTTGCGCTCAAAACCGATGATGTCCAGGCAAAATGAAGCTGTTAAGGCTGTAATTGCGCCATCCACGGATGGGAACAACGCGGAAATAAGGCCAATGATGAAAATAATAAAGACACCACTCGGCAAATAGGTCTGGATGATTTTTGCGAAGAGGTCGTCAGGCGCAATTTCGAGGCCGTTTTGAATGGCAAAATAACTTAAAATACTACCTAATACTAGAAACAAAGCGTTGACAATAAGTAAAGTAAAACTGAAAACCACCATGTTTTTTTGCGCGTCTTTTAGTGTTTTAACGCTGATGTTTTTTTGCATCATTTCTTGATCAAGACCGGTCATGGCAATAGTGATGAAAGCGCCGCCGATGAAATGTTTCCAAAAATAATCTGCTTTAGACGGATTCCATACAGTCAGTTGGGTAAGATGTTGCTTTTCTAAAGACTGCCAAAGTTGTCCCCAAGACAAATCTAATTTTTGCTGCAATGAGATAATACACACCACAAGTGCCAGCAACATAAAGAAGGTTTGTAAGGTGTCGGTCCAGACGATTGTTTTAACACCACCTTTGAGCGTGTAGGCTAAAATCATAAGGACGATCAATAGGGTTGAGTGCCAAAATTGCAAGCCAATAGGTTCAAAAACAAAAATTTGCAAGACATTGATAACTAGGTATAAACGCACTGTAGCGCCGAGAGTACGAGATAAAATAAAATAACCCGCACCCCATTTATAAGCATTTAAGCCCAAACGCAACTCGAGGTATCGATAGATTGAACTGAGATTGTGCTTGTAATAAAGCGGTAAAAGCACAAATGCGACTACAAAATAGCCAGCAAAAAATCCCAGAACCAATTGGTAATAGTGCCATGCACTTATGCTAACTGCGCCTGGTACTGAAACAAAAGTAACGCCTGATAGCGAAGTGCCGATCATGCCAAAGGCCACTAAAAACCAAGGGCTTTTTTTGTCGCCGGTAAAAAAACTATGGCTACTGGCGTTCTTAGAGCTAAAGTATGCGATGGCTAAGAGCAGTATAAAATAGAACAACAGGATAAGTGGCAATAGGACTTGATTCATAAGGTAAAAATAAGCTAAAGCACTATATTTGCCTCAAAAAAAATACGTATGGAACTCATTTTTGTAGTCATTTCATTTCTAATTGCGCTTTTAGCCATTGTAGCGGTGGTATATTTATTTGTTAAGCGCCAGCACGATGCGAGTCTTATAGGTTTGCAAACAGAATTAAGTACCCAGCGTCAAAACTATTTTTTACCGAGTAAACTAGAGGCCTATCAACGTTGTATATTATTACTAGACCGCATTGCACCTGCAAATTTAACCTTGCGTACCTTGCAGGTAACGCAAAATGCACGCACCCAACAGACGCTTTTAATTAAAACAGTCCGAGACGAATTCGAACACAACATTGCACAGCAGTTGTTTATTTCTCCTACGGGTTGGCAAATGCTAGTGCAGGCTAAAGAGGAAGTAATCCGCGTAATCAATATTGCGGCAAATACATTAGATGCAGATGCAAGTGCCACTGAATTGGCGGCAAAAATTTTAGAAATAGCTGCGCAAGTAACACCTTTTCCGACAGAGATTTGCCGAGCTTATTTGCAAGAAGAATTTCAAAGATTTAGCGCTTAATGAAGCCTTTTATGAACCTTTTTTGAATTTTTCATTCAACATTGCAACCAGCATCGGCAATAGAGAGAGACCTATAATGCCAAAGATAACGGTTTCAAAATTTTGCCTCACAATAGGTAAGTTCCCGAAAAAGAAACCGAGCAGGATGAGGCCAAGAACCCAGCAAATACCGCCAATAATATTGTATTTGAGGAAAATTGGATAACGCATGTTTGCCAAGCCTGCCGTAAATGGTGCAAAGGTGCGCACAATAGGCACAAAGCGCGCAATGATGATTGTTTTGGAGCCGTGCTTTTCGAAAAAAGATTGTGTTTGTGCAAGGTGCTTGTCTTTAAGTAATTGATAGCGGCCTATTTTCATTTTGGCCAATTGCTGTCCATATTTATGACCTATCCAAAAGTTGAGTGCATCACCTAAAATTGCTGCTGCTATCAGTAAAGCCAGCACGACAAATAAATTCAACTGGGCTAATTCATTTTCAATTTGAACACCTGCACAAAAAGATCCTGCTGCAAAAAGCAAAGAGTCTCCCGGCAAGAAGGGCATGACAACCAAGCCTGTTTCTACAAAAACGATTAAAAATAAAATGGCATAAACCCACAAGCCATAATCCTGAATGAGCAGTAATAAATAATTATCAATATGAAGAATAAAATCGATCATGTTGTGCATGGTGCTCATTTACTGACAAGTGATTTGAGGTGCATTTTGGGAAATCAAGGCATTGATACCGCCATCCAAAACACAAATATTCGTCGCGTTGAATTCAGTTTCAATAAAGTTAGCAAGCGCTTCTGCACGCTTTCCAGACTGACACATTAAAATGATTTGCTCGTAAGAATGGAGCGAAGGATATTTTGCTGCGAATGAGGCCATCGGAATCGCCAAGCAATCAATTTTGCAATTAAGCAGTTCATAGGGCTCACGGATATCGACAAGCAAACATTGAGTAGATTCTTGGAGCGCTATTAGAGCAGCCTCTGGACTGAGTATTTTCATTATTGAGCGTATTTTAAGCAAAGATAAAAGACTTGGTCAAAAGCATTCGATTTTTTGACTTTGCTTTTTGGCATTTATTCGAAGTTTGAAATCTTTGTGATTGACAATGTGAATTTTAATATTGGGTAAGAAAAAATGATAAGTACCTGGCATGATTTGCTGGTATGTGAGTTGGCAATTTTGCCCGATTCGCAGCGCTTCTAGAAAAAACGCCACTTTTTTCTTTGGTTGAATCCCTATGGCCAAAGCGCGGTTACCACATTTGTATAAAATTAGTTTTTCATGATTTAAATAAAATACCCTTTCATTGTAAAAAAGCATTTGTTTCTGGAGTGACATCCATAGTAAACAAAATAAAAACCCGGATTTCAGCCAGTATGTTCGGATCGTAAATAAATTGTAAAACCAAAAATAAGTCAGCAACCAAAACAGCGCCACCCACCAAAATGGCACCTCAATTCCTTTTGCAAGCGCTCCGGGCGCCTCGCTAAAAATGCGCATGATCCAAAGCATGAGTTCTATGGCGTATTGCAGTAGTTTAGCGCTCAGTGTATCGATTATCGGGAGGTATTGTAAAACTGGAAAGAACATGCCGACAATTAAAATAAGACTTGAAAGGCTCATCAAGAGCAGATTAGCAATTTGGGCGTAGTTGGGGTAAACATGAAAATGATACAAACTGAGCGGTAGGGTGGTGAGTGTTGCAGCGAGCCCGAGCGCAGTTCCCGTCCATAAAGATTGCAGCCAAGCCCAACGAAAAGTGCACCATGCTAAAATAAGGTCGTAATATAAGTAGATGCCGAGCATTGCTAAATAGGAAAGCTGAAAACCAAGATCGTATAAATAACTAGGGTCAAAAACTAACAAACAAAATGCGGAGAAAAATAGTCCCGATAAATTACCCATTTGTCTTCCAGAAAACTGACTAAACAATAACACGCTGTACATGAAAACACTCCGCAGCACCGAAGCCGACATTCCGGTTAAAAAAGCATAATACCATATGACGAACAACACCAATAGTAAGGCTTGCTTCCTACTGATCCAGTTCGCTAATAAACCCAGTAATTTGAGAAGGGCTATAATTAAAAGTCCAATATGCATTCCTGAAACAGCCAAAATATGCATCGAGCCTGTGGCCAGAAAATAAGTCCGCAATCGATTGTCGATTCCGTCTCGTTCCCCTAAAATGAGTGCTCTTCCAACAGCCTCAGCATCGGCATGCATTCCTTTTTTGAATAATGTTGAAAGTTGTTGCCTAAAGCCAAATAATTTTTCAGACCATGAATGCTTTTGCGGGCTTTTGATTGCGATTATTTGGTTTTGGGCAACAAACGCACGGTGTCCAATTCCCTGCAACTCGTAAAAGCGTTCTTGGTCAAAAGCCCCAGGGTAGCTTTCGTTTTGTATTCGTTGGGGAAGACAACGCAAAAGGTAATAGCCACGAGCTTGCAATTTTTCTTCTGTACGCACATAACAAAGTAGGGGTAGTGTTATTTTTTGCTTGTCTTGCGTGAAATAAAAAACACCTTTACATTTTTTAAGCTCCCCTTTAGGGTCTATTTCTTTGATTTCAAATACCCCATTTATTTCTTGTTGAAACCGCAAAGCTTTCAATACGCAGAAATCATGCTGATTGAAGAACTGACAAAAAAAACCGAGGGCCAAAAACGACATGTAGACACCTATTTGCCTGGTCTGTTGAGGGAACAAGAAAAGAAGGCCCAGCGAACTTAAAAAGGAGCAAAAATACAGAGTGGTATCCGTAAAATTACGGTAGTCTGCAAGATAAATGCCAGTCATAAACGGCAATAAAAGCAGAAAGATATGCCATTGCTGCTTGGCCGCAATGACTTCGGGTGTAGGTTGCATAGACAGGTCTTATAGGTAGAATTTTCCTGCCTTAAATTTGATTTTTTCAGTAAGTAAATGGGGTCGAATGAGCACTTCTAAATCACTTTTTGCACATTCAAAGTGGTTTTGTAATTCTTGTAGGCTTTTGGGCTCATTGAGAAAATGAAGAAGATTTGTCAGGTTGAGCAAAGCACTTTTACAGACATCACACTGTCCACAAGGATTGCTGTTTTGTCCAAAGTAATTAATGAGTTGCTGTGCCCTGCAGATAGAAACTTTGCAATAGTTTAGCATGGCATCTAGCTTTTGTTGGGTCGCTTGTTTTCTTTCTAGGTAGATACTTGGTTTGAGTTGGAAGTAGGACTCGGGCAGACGCTCTTGATTGAAGTACAATTGTGGGAGTGTGCTTTTCATTTTGAGTTCGATGATTCCGTTTTTTTGCATAAACTGCAGTTGCTCATAAAAACGCGCTTCAGTGGTTTTTAGTCTCTGAATGAGTTTGTGTTCGTGAAGCACAATCATATGTTCAAAGATGCCAGGATAGCTTCGTACAAGGGTGGTGCAAAGTTGGTAATATGCCTCATTTTGAACCTGAAAGTTATAAAGTACCTCGTTATTGACAATAAAATGCAAACGCGTAGGTTGATAAAAGCCATCTGACAGGGTAAGATTGCCATTTTGCTCTAATAATTTGAGTGCATAATAGACTTCGTTTTCAGGAAGTTCAAAAGTGCGGCAAAAGTGTTTTAGATCGAAGTCATAGCTCTCATCTTTGCCAGCACCCACGGCTATTTTTAGGTAATTACAAACAGCTCTGTATACAAAAGTGACGCGCTCCGAACTGGGAAAAGTTAGGTCTATTTGCCGCTGCATTTTTTGAAAATCCTGAGGACCATACAACAATAAAGCATAGGCGTCTTGGCCATCGCGGCCGCCCCGACCAGCTTCCTGAAAGTAAGCTTCTGGGGAGGTAGGTATTTCGTAGTGCAACACAAAACGTACGTCGGGTTTGTCAATACCCATACCAAAAGCATTGGTTGCAACCATGATTTGCGTGTGATTATTAAGCCAACTATTTAAAGAAGTACGCCGTTGTTCTGCATTGAGGCCACCGTGGTAAATTCCAACGCGCACCCCATTGTTGTGTAAAACAAGTGCTATTTCTTTGACTGATTTCCTGGTCTGGCAGTACACAATTCCAGTTCCGTTTTCGCGTTTGCATATAGCTACAATTTCTTCAGGTTTTTGCTCTACCTGCTGTACGCGATAACGTAAATTTGGCCGCGTAAAATCTCCTTCTAATAGCAGCGCAGTTGGCATGCCCATTTGCTTCAGAATATCCTGCTGAACTGCTTTGGTGGCAGTAGCTGTAAGTGCCAAAAAAGGAATGTCAGGTTGAATTTTCCGCAATTTTTCAATTTGACGAAAAGCTGGCCTAAAATCGTGTCCCCATTCCGAAATACAATGGGCTTCATCAATGACGAGTAAAGAAATTTTCATCCGTTTGAAGCGCTCGATAAATAGTGCGGATTGGATGCGTTCTGGCGATGTATAAAGAAAATCCAAGCCACCGAAGCGTGCGTTGTCAAGAATTTGATCTATTTCTCTGTAACTGAGCCCGCTCGTAATGGCTTTTGCGCGCAAACCGCGTTTTTGCAGGTTTTCCACTTGATCTTGCATGAGTGCAATTAAAGGTGAAATCACCAGGCAAAGTCCTTCGCGTTGGAGGCCAGGTACTTGAAAACAAATAGATTTTCCGCCTCCTGTTGGTAATAAGGCGAGTGCATCTTTTCCTTCTAGCGCTGCTTTTACTATTGGCACTTGACTTGGCCTAAAAGCGGCAAAGCCCCAATGTTTTTGGAGCAAGCTAAGGGCTTGGTCGAAATCATGCATATGACAAAGTTAAGGATTGCTTTTAATAAGGTCAATAAGTTGTGTGCTCGGCGATTTAGTGGTATATTCGCGCATCAATTAACGCTTATGTCTGGAGTTTCAGTACAATTTCCCGTTACCCACAACACCAAAAGCAATCTAGCCAATGTCGATTGGGACAATCTGCCATTTGGAAAAATCTTTGCTGACCACATGTTCGTCATGGAATACGCAAATGGTGCCTGGAAGCAAGGAGAAATATTGCCTTTTGGTCCAATAGCTATGCATCCAGCAATGTCTGCCATTCACTATGGTCAGTCTATTTTTGAAGGTATGAAAGCGTATCGTAATCAATCTGACGAAGTTGTCTTGTTTAGACCCGAGCTCAATGCACGTCGTTTTACCGAGTCCGCTGCGCGCATGTGCATGCCTGAACTGCCAGAAGAAATTTTTTTAGAAGCCGTCAAACAGCTTGTTGCACTAGATGCAGCTTGGGTTACCAATAAACCCGGCTACGCCCTTTATATCCGTCCATTCATGTTTGCCACTGACGAATTTGTCGGTATCAAACCTTCAGACACTTACAAATTTGTCATCATTAGTTCGCCAGTAGGTGCATATTACGCGGAGCCCGTTCGCGTTAAAATTGAAGAGCATTACACCCGTGCTGCTGTAGGCGGAGTTGGCCGAGCTAAAGCTGCAGGCAACTACGGTGCATCGTTATTTCCTGCCAAGCAAGCCCAACAACAAGGTTTTCATCAGTTGGTTTGGACCGACGCAAAAACCCACACGTTTATTGAAGAATCTGGCACCATGAACATCATGTTTGTGATCAATAATACGCTCATTACGCCTTCCGAAGATTCCGATACCATTTTAAGAGGAACTACCAAGCGGACTGTCCTGGAATTAGCCGCCTCTTGGGGTATTCCAATTGAAGAACGCCCGGTTACAGTAGAAGAAATTATAACCGCCGCTAAAAACGGCACGCTGCAAGAAGCTTTTGGTGCGGGTACTGCTGCAACTATTGCTCCGATCGCAATTATTGGTTACCGAGATGAAAAAATCGAATTGCCAGCATTAGAAACCAGAGAGATGTCCTTGAAAATCAAGACTTTTCTACACGAAGTCAAATCTGGCGCCATTGAAGACACCCACCACTGGGTTCAAAAAGTTTGTTGATTTGTGAAAAAAACGCAAACGACGCATCTTTGGAGTATGCGCCATTTTTGCTTGTTTCTTTTGTTTTTTGGCTCCTTTTTAACAGAAGCCCAAAACCTACTATTGACTTTCAAAGACAATAAAACCAACGAACCCATCCCAAATGTTCAGTGTTTATTAATCCTCAAGAACGATACGCTCAGGGATTTTAGCAACCAAAATGGCAACATAGCTTTTAATTTGAAAGAATTGGAGCAAGCAACCCAAGTCGCCTTTTCTTTTGCGCACCCCATTTATCAAGAAGGTCAAAAGCAGCTTTTTTTTGACCCAAAAAAAGACACCAATCAGTTCACTTATTTTCTCAAACCTACGCGCATACAAGAAACACCTGGCATTACTGTAAAACCCAATCAGCCAGATACCGTATTTGCCTCTAAAAACTACAATGTAGCTGACTTTGAGTTGGGTGAAAGTGGTGAACTTTTTTTGTTGACCTACGAGAAAAATCTGCTCAAAGATGCACAATTGCAATGCATTTGGAAAGACACCACTCTTTTTTTACAGCAGATACCGCAAAGGTCCGTTGGACTTAAACGCGATTTTCGTGGAAATGTGCATGTTGAAACGGAGCAACAAATGTATGGCATCAAGCGGGCAGATTCTACGCTCATTTTAGGAACCATCCCCAAGGATTACTACTATAAATACATCGCGCCAATTGTCGATACGAGTTTAACCCGTCAGTTTTATTCAAGTTATATCGATATTTACCCCGCCTTCGAATACGGCGCCGTAGATCTTTTGGACTCCAGTTACAAAGCCATATTACATATTCAAGATGACCTCATGATGGAACTTTACCGTTCTGAGTACAAATGGGTCGATGTTAGGACCAAACTCTGGGCTAAAAACTTAGAAAACCAAACTGGAATTGATGCTGAAATTTACGTAGGCGCCAATATTTTTACACAGTCTTTGTATTATGAACCTGTTTACGCGCCTATGTTTTTGGTGAAAGATACCATCTACATTTTTGATTACCCCAAAGACATGCTTCGCATTTATTCTTTAGATGGGAAGCTACTCAAGTCAGTTCCTATTTTTCATCATTACCACGCCAAACAAACGGGCTTTCGAAAGAATTTACAACAAGACCGACAAACGGGGTGTATTTATGCCGTGTTCGAGCAGGAGGGTTACACCTATGTTAGCCAGATTGATTTAACAACTGGTAAAATGATAGGTAAAGTCAAACTTGCCTTTCGTTATGTAGAAAAAGTTCGGATACATGATAATGCGGCCTACTTTATTTACCGACCTTTTGAATCCACACAAAGGAAATTTCTCTACAAGCAAAAACTTCCCAATAAGGAGCTTAAGGATGTAGAATAACCTGAATTGAAACAGGCAAATGATCGGAATAACCTCCAAGGTATTTTGGGCCGGCATACGTTCTATTTGGTACTGTTTGGCCTTTGTATTCTGTCAATAAAAAAGGAAAGCTTTGGATACTACCGCTTTCTTTTTGAATTTGAAATTTGCCGACAAAAGAATTTCCGGAAACCATCATGTGATCCAGTACCTCCCATTCATTCTTGTAGTTGTAAGACCCGCCAAACGCACCACTGGCTTTGGTTATGAGTGGTGTAAGTTTTTGCGCAACCAACTGAGGGCCAGCATCTGAAGGGTGATCATTTAAATCTCCCATAAAGATGATCTTGGCTTTGGGTTCGTTTTTTTGAATGGAATCTATGAATTGTGTAGCCATCTGAGCTGCTTTGAGCCTCCTTGGTGCGCTTTCATTTGTGCCACCTCTGCGACTCGGCCAATGATTGACCAGCACATAAATGATTTCTTTTTTGTATTTGAATTTGGCCCAAACGATGTCTCGGGTGCTTGGAATGGTGTCACCGGGTAGGGTAAATCGGATATTATCCGAGGATTTAAGTTGAAGTAAATCTTGCCGATAGAGCAAGCCTACGTCGATGCCGCGTGCATCTGGACTTTCGTAATGAACAATGCCATAGCGTTTATCTGAACCAACCAAATCAATGAGCACAGCTTTGTTTTCAATTTCACAAACACCCATGATGAGCGGCATTTGCAGTTCGGTCATGACCTGACGAATATGTTGAATTTTAGCGTTGTATTTTTCGGTATTCCAATTGCTGGCAGCACCGGGCAAAAACTCAGCGTCATCGTTTGGCCCGTCTATGGTATCAAATAAGTTTTCTACGTTATAAAAGGCAACTGTTTGTATTTGTTGAGCAGTGGTACTTACACTGAAGAATATAAATAAAAGGAAAAGTTGGTGTTTGAACAGTGTTTGTAAGTACTTCATTGTCGCGAGTTAGCAAGTAATCTATCAAATTTATTTCACATTCTTGAACTGAATGTGATATTCAAAAATCTTTTCTATTTTTTCTATTTTTTTAAGCAGCGCTACCAACTGCCGCCAGAGCCGCCGCCGCCAAAGCTACCACCTCCAAAACCGCCAAAGCCGCCTCCAGATGAACCGCCACCAAAACCTCCGCTGTAGCCACCAAAATAAAAGAAGCCAGGCCCGCGACCTCGACCACCAAAAGTAGTGCCACCGCCACCGCGTTTGATCAATAAATAAAGCACGAGCAAGACGACAATCAGTGCAAAGATACCTCCGATTTTATCGTATTGATGAATGCCGTCACGGTAGCTTTTTTCGTTGATTTCTCCTTTGGCCAATCCAAATAGCACATCTAGGGCTTGGTTGATGCCTGCAGCATAATTGCCTTCTTTGAATTTTGGGAGTATCTCGTGTTGCACGATGTCATGACAAGCAAGGTCGGTGATGGCGGCCTCAAGTCCGCGTCCGGGCGCTAGAAAAACCTTACGTCCTCCTAACTCCTCGTTGGGCTTAATCAAAAATACGACGCCATTGTTTTTGTCTGCTTTTCCGACTCCCCATTGTTCACCGAGTTCGGTGGCGTAATGCCAAGGTTCGTCGTAGTTGATGTCATCGACAATGACGATGGTGATTTCGTTGCTGGTTTCTTGCTCAAATCGATCGAGTCTTTCTTCGATTTGCGCCATTTGGTCAGCACTCAGAATGGATAATTGGGAGTAATTATTTAGAAAGCGAGGAGGGGATAGCGGTGCGGGATATTGCCCGTAGAGTTGAAGGCTTAAAAAGCTTGCGAAGAAGAAAAATAGTAGTGCTTTTTTCATCCGAAACTGATGTCGTTAGAGAGTTCGTTTTGGTCGTTAGTCAATGGCGGAAAAAATTCGGCGAGCTTTTGACCAGCGTGTGTAATTCCTTCGCACAAACCCTCGGCAATTTGCTTTTCTTTAAAATGGATAAGCATGCGGTCTCGAACGCTATTCCAGAAGTTTGTAGGCACTTTGGCGTCTATACCGGTGTCTCCGATGATGGCAAATTTTTGATCTTGAAATGCGAGATAAATCAGGACGCCATTGCGTTGCGCAGTTTGCTGCATGCCCAATTGATGAAAAACTTCAATTGCGCGTGCGACGGGTTCCTTAGAACAGGAGGCTTCGAGGTGCACGCGCAACTCGCCGCTGGTAGCCCGTTCAGCAGCAGCGATACAAGCCAATACTTTTTGTTGTTGAGCGGCGTCGAGCATTAAAATTTCACCTTTGGTGCGTTCTCCGAGCCAGCTGCTGCCACGAATCCTTCTTTTCTCGGGAATTCTTCACCATTTAAGAAAAAGCGCGCAAAAAAGCCACGGATATGGGTATTGTATTCTTTTACAGCTGAATTGTAGTTGTCGCGCTCTGTTTTGATGCGGTTTTCAGTGCCTTCTAGTTGGCTTTGGAACTGACTGAAATTTTCGGTAGATCTAATTTGTGGATACGCTTCGTAGGCCAAATTGATGGCAGTGTTGATTTTGCGCCCCATGAGCTCGAGGTCTTGTGGTGTTTTGGCGCCAACAATTCCAGCACGCGCTTGTGTAACTTGTGTGAGGATGTCTTTTTCATTTGCGGCCGCTCCTTTTACAGTTTCTAAAAGGTTTGGAATGAGGTCTGCACGTCGCTGGTAAGCTGATTGTACATTGGCAAATTTTTCATCTAGACCCTCTTGTAAGCCCACGGCTTTGTTATACATATTGTAGTAGCCTAAGAAAAGGAATAAGAGTAGGGCGCCTATGGCAGCCAATACGACATAAATTGGTTTCATTTTTAAGATATTAATTGTTTGTTGTGCGATATGCAAATTATGTTCCAAGTTACAAAAATGACACAATGGCAGTTTGCGCACCTTGTTTTTTTTTCTTCTTTTCTTTCTTGTTGAAAACTTTTGTTTATTAATTAATCATTTTATTGTTTAATTATTAATCAATATTATTAATTTTACAGCACCAACCAATCGAACTTTTATTGTTTCACTCTTTAACTGACAGTACCTATGGCTACGCGTCGTTCGATTGTTCATATGGACCTCGACACCTTTTTTGTTTCCTGTGAGCGCCTGCTAGACAGCCGCCTCAACCACAAACCCTTGCTCATTGGCGGCACCAGCGAAAGGGGAGTGGTGGCCTCTTGTAGTTACGAGGCCCGTCGTTTTGGCGTGCGCTCTGGTATGTCTATGAAAATGGCCAAAGAACGCTGTCCAGAAGCCATTTGCATCAAGGGCAACACCCAAACCTACAGCAAGTTCTCTAGAATGGTGACCGACATCGTCAAAGAGGCTTCGCCTGTCTATGAAAAAATGTCCATCGATGAATTTTACATTGACTTCACCGGAATGGACCGCTTCTTTGGCATCTGGACCTACGCTTCTGAACTGCGCCACCGCATTATCAAAGAAACCGGTTTGCCTATTTCTTTTGGCTTATCCGAAAACAAAACAGTTTCTAAAGTGGCCACCGGAGAGGCGAAACCCAATAATCAGCTTCATATCAACTATGGTACTGAAAAAGACTTTTTGGCACCCCTTTCCGTTCAGAAAATCCCGATGGTAGGGCCCAAAACTTACCAAACACTTTGCAGCTTAGGCGTTAAAAAAATCGGTACCCTGCAGGCATTGCCACTCGAGCTTGTGGAGCAAGCTCTCGGTGAAAACGGTCGACATATTTGGTCCAAGGCCCAAGGCATAGACCGTAGCCCTGTAGAACCCTACAACGAGCGCAAATCTATTTCCAACGAGCGCACCTTTCATCAAGACACCACCGACATCGCTAAACTCAGTGGCATTTTGGCTGCCATGGCAGAAAACCTCGCTTTTCAGCTCAGGCGGGCCGGAAAACTAGCCGGTACCGTCACTGTTAAGGTGCGCTATGCAGACTTCCAAACCCAAACCCTCCAACAACAAATCCCTTATACGTCCGCAGACCACGAACTCCTGCCATTGGTACAAGAACTTTTTAAGCGGCTTTACCAACGGCGCGTTTTAGTGCGCCTCATCGGTGTGCGTTTCAGTTCTTTGGTCGGTGGTGCGCACCAACTCCAACTTTTTGACCAAGACCTTTCTTACCCTGCACTTTACAAAGCGCTCGATCACATCCGAGAACGCTACGGAGACCGCGCCATTCTGCGGGCTGCAGGCCTAGAAGCGCGCAGCATTGGCCACTACAACCCTTTTGACGGTGAGCCACCTATCTTGCTTGCCAATCGTAGCGTCTAAAATCAAATTAAGGGCTACAAATGCGCGCACACTCTTGTTTTAGCCTAGGCTACGGTATTCTCAAGCCCGAAGAATTGGTTGCTTGGGCCGTTGAAAACGGGCTGCAACAACTCTTGCTCACCGACATCAACCACACCGGTTCTGGTTTGGCATTTGTGCGCGCAGCTCAAAACCACGGTCTTAAATCTTTACTTGGTGTTGAGCTGCGCAACGGCTTTGTGCAAATAGCCACCATTATTGCGCGAAACAACACCGGTTTCCAAGAACTCAATGCTTATTTAACAGCACACTTGCTTGGCGCAAAGCCCTTTATTTTGCCGCTGCCTGCCTTTGAAAACTGTTGGATTTGGTATCCGCTGCAGCAGCACCCGAGTACGCTAAGCTCCCATGAATTTATTGCGGTGCAGCCCGGTCAAATCATTCAATGGCTACGCCGGCAGCAACCTTTTGAACACCACAAATATGTCGCTGATATTCCCATGAGTTTCAGGCATAAACGCGATCACAACACCCATCGCTTGTTGCGCGCCATTACCAACAATTGTTTGCTCTCCAAGTTACCGCAACAAGAACAAGCGCCGCCCACCGAAAAGTTTCTCACTGCGCAGCAGTGCTCGGTTGCTTTTGGGGCGGCGCCCGAGTTACTTGCCAACACCCAAGCTTTACTTGCGCAATGTTATATTCAGTTTGATTTCGGAGAAGCTGCAACACCCCAACAACCCCAACACTTATTTGGCTCCAAAGCCGGAGACCAACAACGCCTCAAGGAACTTTGTGCCGAAGGCCTCAGCTACCGCTACCACACCATCACCGATGAAATCATTGCGCGCATCGAAATGGAGATCGACGTCATTACCGAAAAAGACTATCTATCTTATTTTTTAATTACCCATGACTTCACTTCTTATGCAAGAAGCAAAGGGTATTTTTATGTAGGGCGGGGTAGTGGGGCCAACAGCATTGTGGCGTATCTCTTGCGCATTACCGACGTCGATCCGCTAGAACTCGACCTCTATTTTGAGCGCTTCATCAATCTATATCGCAAAAACCCACCAGATTTCGACATCGATTTCTCTTGGAAAGACCGCGACGACGTCGTTCGGTATCTCTTTGAACGCTACCCCAATGCAGCATGGCTTTGCACCTACAGTACTTTTCAGTACCGCGCTTGTATCCATGAACTCAGCAAAGTTTTTGGTTTACCAGCAGGTGTTAGTAAGACGCTCAGTAGAGGAAAAGGAAGTTTGGCAGAGTTTTCTGAATTGGGTGCACTCGTTTTGCGCTACGCCAAATACATAGAAGGCTTGCCTTCGCACCTGAGTGTGCACGCTGGCGGAATTGTCATTAGTGAAAAGCCCCTAAGTACCTTTGCTGCCTGTTTTTTACCGCCCAAAGGCTATCCCTGCACGCAGTTTTCTATGCTAGAAGCCGAAGACGTCGGGCTCTATAAATTCGATGTCTTAAGCCAGCGCGGGCTTGGTAAAATTGCCGAAGCACTGCAACTCATTGCGCAAAGCAACTCAAAAGAAGAACTTCAAGATATCCACAACATCCAAGTACTAAAACAAGACCCGAAAATAGCGCTGTTTTTACGCAAGGGTTGGGCCCTCGGGTGCTTCTACGTGGAGTCACCCGCCATGCGCATGCTGCTGATCAAATTGCAAGTAGACAACTACCTTGCATTAGTAGCAGCTAGTTCTATTATCAGGCCCGGTGTTTCGCAGTCCGGCATGATGCGCGAATACATCTTGCGCCACCGAGATGTGCAAAAGCGCCAAGAAGTACACCCACTATTACTTGCCATTATGCCAGACACCTACGGCGTTATGGTGTATCAAGAAGATGTCATCAAAGTAGCTCATTATTTGGCTGGCCTAAGTTTAGCCGAAGCCGATGTCTTGCGGCGCGGTATGTCGGGCAAATTTCGCTCGCGTAGCGAGTTTCTACAAGTGAAAAACCGCTTTCTAGAAGCCTGCGCAGCGCGCGGCCACAACCCTTCGTTTTCGGCCGACATTTGGCGTCAAATAGAAAGTTTTGCAGGTTACGCCTTTTCAAAAGGGCACTCTGCTTCTTATGCAGTAGAGAGCTATCAAAGCCTTTATCTTAAAGCGCATTTTCCGCTTGCTTATCTCACGGCTTGTATCAATAATTTTGGAGGCTACTACCGCACCGAAATCTACGTACATGAAGCACGTCGTTTTGGTGCTCAAATAGAAGCGCCTTGCATTAACGAGGGCGCCTATCAATGCATATTAAGAGACACACGCCTCATTCTTGGTTTCAATCTTGTTTCAGGTATTGAAGCGCTACTCATCGAAAAAATCGTCGCAGAGCGCACGCAAAATGGGCGCTTCTCTGATCTTGAAAATCTTTTCAGAAGAATCTTCATTCCCCTTGAACAACTCAGTATTTTGATCCGAATAGGCGCACTGCGTTGTTTTGAACAATCCCGAAAAGCCCTCTTATGGCAAGCTCATTTTTACCACCGGCAATACCATAACAAGACACCTAAAGCCGAACTTTTTGAAATCAAACGTAAAAAACACCCACTTCCCTTACTTGAAGAGCACCCCTTAGAAATTGTTTTCGAACAATTTGAACTTCTTGGTTTTCCACTTTGCGATCCTTTTTCGCTCTTGGCTAAGCCCTTGCCAAGCACTTATATTTTAGCCAAAGATTTTCCGAAATACAGCAAGCAACAAATTCAAACCTTTGGTTATTTAGTGAGCATTAAACAAACCAAAACGAGTAAAGGCGAAACCATGTCTTTTGGCACCTTCCTCGATCCAAGCGGTGATTTTATAGACACCGTCCATTTTCCTGAAATCGCCACCAACTTCCCATTCTACGGGAAAGGAATTTACCATATCCGCGGTAAAATCACAGAAGAATACACGTATTTCACCTTAGAAGTAAGCTACCAAGAAAAACTTCCTTTTGCAGAAGATGTCAGATTAGCAATAAGACCTTAAAATTTCAGCGCTTTGCTCGGGGGTCATATCTCGTTGTGCTTCAGCTAACAATTCATATCCTACCTGAAATTTTTTAACACTTGCGGAGCGCAATAAAGGAGGGTAAAAATGCATATGAATAGTCCATTCAGGGTGAGCTTTGCCATCGCAAGGTGCCTGATGAAACCCTGCAGAATAAGGAAAACTTACGTTAAAAACAGCATCATATGCTTTCGTTAGTTTAGAAAGTGCAGTAGCGAGGTCATTGATAGAGGCCGCATTTAATTCCGATAAATCCTTTGCGGAAAATTTTGGCAGAATCAGTGTTTCAAAGGGCCAAACAGCCCAAAAAGGAACTAAAACAACAAAGTGGTCATTTTGGTAAATCACACGCTCCATGAGCTCAAGTTCTTCTCGTAAATAAGCTTCCAATAAAGGCTCTTGGTGAATTTGGAAATAACGCTGCAAATGGGCTTGGGTTCTGGAAACCAGAGTTGGTAGACCTTCTTGCGCCCAAATTTGACCATGCGGATGCGGGTTGCTACAACCCATCATAGCTCCTTTATTTTCAAAAATTTGAACGTAATCAATAAATGAGATAGCAGCTAATTCTTCAAATTGAGTTTTCCATGTTCGAATAACGTTAATTAGCGCCTCATCAGAGAGGTCGGCCATGGTGAGGTCATGCCGTGGAGAATAACAAACAACCCGATTGATACCAAGCGCACTTTGGGTATTAAAAAAAGAATTGCCAGAAGGAGCCATTAAGTCGTCTGGACCCGAATTGGTGTCAAGAGCAGGGAAATCATTGTCAAAAACAAAACAAGCTTGATAATTAGGGTTCAATTCACCTACTGACCTTTGATTGCCAGGACACAAATAACAATTTGGGTCGTGCGCTAAGCGTTGAGCAATTGCTGCATTCTCTTGTTGGCCCAGCCAGGGACGCAGGTTGCGTTGTGGCGAAACCAACACCCATTCATCAAGTAAAGGATTGTAACGACGGTGGGGTTTATTGTGTAGCTTCAAATCAATCATTTATTACAATATGAACGCCCTCTGCAATACGAACTGGATGACAACTCGCTTCGCTGCCAAATTTTAAAGAATAATTAGTCAAAAGCTCTGTAAGCTCTTTATTAGGGATGAAATTATTTTTTGCCAAAACCAACAAACAGCCCCCAAAACCCCCGCCCATCATGCGGGCGCCTAGAATTTCAGGTTTCTCTATCAGCTCTGCTTGCAGAAAATCAATTTCAGCGCAGCTCACTTCGTATAAATCACGCAGGCCTTCGTGTGTTGCATTGAGCAGCATACCAAGTTCTAAGTAAGCTTCCATTGGTGACACTGAATTCTTTACCTTCTCTGAAATTTCGAGCGCCAAAGCCTGAAACTTTGCCACACGCGCAATTTCATCAATAACATAGCGCAAGCGTTTTTGGGCACTTAAGTCTAAATGTGAAAATAACAGAGCGAGCTGTTTTTCGTTGATGGCTCGCCAACTTTCTAAAGATCCAAAAACTTCTCTTGCTTTGCCCCATGCAGCCTCGAGCTGAGCACGTCTTTCATTATATGCCGACTCTGCAAGATTATGCTTGACTTTTGAATCAAGTAGAAACAATTGAACGCCATTTAGGGGTAGCGTAAAGGTGGTGATTTTTTGATCTAAGCAATCAAAGGCAATCAGTTCGTTTTGCTTTCCAAATAACGAAGCCACTTGATCCATTAGGCCGCATTTAACACCTGCATACTGGTGTTCTGTTTGTTGAGCGATTAGCGCTAATTCAAAACGTGTTTTACCCAAATTAAAGCACTCGTTCAAGCCAAATACCAAACCACAACACAAAGCAGCGGAAGACGAAAGCCCCGCGCCAATTGGAATGGTACTTTTGAAACGAATATGTAAACCGTCTAGAGAAAAACGAGAGATAGAAGACGAATTAGGATCAAAAGGAATCTTCGTGAAGAAATAATCTTCAAATAAAAGCAAGAAAACTCCTTTGACATAAGACCTCCAACCATTGGTTTGTAACTCGTTTAGCTCAGCAAACTCAAAATGCCAACTTTCATTTAAATCAAGTGCTTCGATGCGGATAGAGGGGGAGGTAGTTTGTTCAAAATCAAACTCAAAATGGCGGTCAATGGCTGCCGGTAAAACAATACCATGGTTGTAGTCGAGGTGTTCACCGATAAGATTGATGCGTCCTGGAGCGCAAATTTGGAGCTTTTTCATGGCTTCCAAGTTACTTGATGGTAAAGGCCTAAAGCTGTGCAAGCCACTTTAACATCGACGGGAGTTTGAGGTGTCTCGGTGCGCAAAAGTGCACTTGCAATGCCGGCTTCTACTTGCTGAATAGCCGGGCTCATGAGCCCAGCATCTTGGGCTTGCACGCTGAAAGTCACTTTGAAATCGTTTGTAGGAACAACTGTACCATTGGCATCTAGTAGTTTTGCTCTTACAAAGATCAAATCGGCTTTTGCCGTATCAATGCCTGTTTGTAAGAGATCTAATTCCAGAACAATTTTAACAGGTTTTTGCAGTGTTTGAATCGAGGAGCTTTGAAGTACTTTTTGTTTGTTATCCAGACCGATAGCCGTCAGTTTACCGGGATTGAATTGCTTGATTTCAAATAGAAAAGGAGGGTTATCAAGTGCAGATGAAGCCACGTTTCTTAGGGCCTGTTTTTTAGCAATAAGAATGTCATTTACGTATAAAGCAACTTGCGGACAATTTGAAAAAACAGTCACGGTGGTTGGCGAAAGCTCAGTCCAATTGTTGGCAATTTGGACAAAGGGTTTTTGAGTGACCTCTAGCAATTGACTCTTGTAAAAGCCAACCGCATATTTGGGCAAGCGCGTGATGTCATAAATGCCAGAAGCCTCAAGATCAGGGCTGTAACCGCGGTTGTAGTCAAAACAAACCCAATTGGCTTCGCCGATAATATTGGCGCCTTTGCGGTTCGAATTACTGGCTTCCTGAAAATTAAAAGCTTGTTGCAAAAGCGCTTGCTCCGAGGCGCTTCTTAGGTGCCGTGAATTTCTTTGCGAAGGCGTTAAATCTGCAAATTGGGTTTGGTTGAAGCCAGCATTTTGCGCATAGTACTCCCAGTCGCCGTATTCAGCTATCAACATGGCTTTAGCCTTTGGTTGGTAACCCGCCCAATAATTGGGTGCCTTCGCATGTTGGCGCGCCGGAATAAAAACATCGTAACTAGGATGATCGATCCAACCTGCCGTAAATCCATTATTTCCGAGTTGTTCTTTTGCTATTTGATTCATTTCAAGCATGAAAGTTTCGCTCATTTCGGTTTCATTGAGTGAATTTTCCCAAAAAATGACGCTAGGGTTGTTGCGATCTCTTAAAATCAAGGTCCGCAGGTCATTTTTGCAACGTAGCTCAAAAGGTGCGGGACCGAAAAATTGCCAGCCGGCAATTGCGTCCATCACAATAATACCAAGTTCATCACAAGCTTCATAAAAAGCAGGGGCTTGCGGATAATGCGAAAGCCTCACAAAGTTGAAACCTGCATCTTTGATGAGCTGCGCATCGCGTTTTTGCGCATTATCTGGTACGGCATAGCCCACATACGGATACTCCTGATGGCGATTGGTACCGCTTAAAAAAAGCTTTTCTCCATTGAGGTAAAAACCATCTGACCTCAGTTCGGGCTTGCGAATACCAACTTTGAGCTGTTTTTTGGCAAGGGTATCGCCGGCGTAAATCACTTGGATTGTTAAATCATAAAGATTAGGTTTGGTAGGCGACCACAATTTGGGTGTACTCATTTTTAATGACCCTTTATAAACAATGGTATTGGTTGAATCGACGAATTGCTCATTAGAGAGTTGAATGACGGTTTCTCCGAGTTTTGCCTCTACTTGAAGGGGTAAAATGATCCAGTCAGGGTCAAATTTCAAGTCAAAATCCAACTTAATTTCAGCAATTTGGGCATTTGCACTTATCGTTTGAAAATATGGAGCCTGTATTTGAACGCCACCTACTTCTTCAAGCCAAACATTGCGGTAAATACCCGCATGGTAGTAAAAGTCTAGATCTTTTATGGGTTTGCCAGGCGGAACGGTGGGGTCTTCGCGGTTGTCGAGAAAAACTTCTAGTACATTGGCTGAATCTTTTAAAGATGAAGTCAAATCAAAGGAGAAGGGAAGATAACCCCCAACGTGTGTTCCAATTGGAGCGCCATTCAAATAAACTGTTGCCGTATGCATCGCGCCTTCAAAATGAATGTAGAGGTGTCTACCTTTTTCTAACGGGTAATCAAATCTTTTGCGGTAAATAGCTTCCCCTAGAAACTGCCCTTTCATGACTAAAGGCTCTATTTTAGGGGTGTGAGGCAAACTGACTATTGTGACAGGGTCAGCTGCATTGATTTGAAATTCCCAATTCGTATTGAAAAGTGTTCGCTTCAGTTGTCCAAAGGAAGAGATACTAAACAGGATAAAAATGAAGGAAACTAGGAAAATTTTCATTTGACGCCAGAGAAAGAACTTAATATAAGAATGCATCGAGGGCAGGTGAGGGGCGCCCGTTATCTTGCCAGCAATTGAGCTGATAACCGCTCCAAGGTTTAGCGCCCTGAGGCTCCCAATAAAAAACGCCTAAACATTGGTTGTCGGGCACATCTAAAGCTGCACCAATGGTAGCAATAAGTAAATCCTTTGAATTTTCTACTTGCCAGTAATCACCTCCCACTTCTACAACCATCACGGGTTTGTTGTAGCGGGTCACCATATCCTGTAAGTTATTTCCTAAATCTGAAATGGTAACGGTGTAATCTGTTCCGAGCCAATGCGGGTAATAAGATGCACCGATGATGTCGAATTGGGCACCATTTTGCTGCATCAGGTCAAAAAACCAGCGAAAACGCGCGTTGTCGTTACCTTGATCTATGTGAACAATTGTTTGAATCGTTGGATTAAAATCTTTTACAGCTTGGTTACCTGCATTGATAAGTTGTGCTAACTGACCAGGATTATTGACGTGCCCTTCAGGCCAAAGTAAGCCACTCGGAATTTCGTTTCCAATTTGCACCCATTTAGGCGTTACTCCTGCAGCTTCCAATAAATTTAAGGTGTGTTGCGTATGCGCATAAACGGAATCTTTTAAGGCGGCAAAGGTTGCGCTAGCCCAAGCAGCTGGCTTGGTTTGGTGTGCGGGGTCGGCCCAAGTATCAGAATAATGAAAATCGAGCATTACATCGAGGCCCTTGGATTTGGCACGAGCAGCCATTTGGGCAGTTTCTGCAGGGCTACAATGGCCGTTTATTTTGTCAGAATTTGGGTGAACAAAAACGCGTAAACGTACCGCATTAATGCCTCTAGCCATAAGTAAATCCAGGCAATCGGCAGGATTGCCGTTTTCATCGTAAAAAACATAACCAGTTGCTTCCATTTGAGGCAGCCAACTCACATCAGCTCCTTTGAAAAAAGTAGTTGGCGCTGTTGGTGTAGGTGGTTTTGGCTTTGGTTTTTCTTTGCACGCAATTAGCGTAAAGGAACAAAAGAGGATAATTATGGACGTAAATTTCATTTGCTTTGTTCAAAATTGATGGAAATACTGTTGGTCTTCAATTGACCTTTCGTCATGTAAATATCGCTAAAATTTTCCTGATTCGGCGCATTAGGCTCAGCTTGTTGTTCCAAGCAAATCCCACAGTGGTTATGATACGCTACATTTTCCTTGCCTTGAACTAAGCTTTCTCCTCCGATGTAGACTTGTATGTATGGTTGATTGGTTTGAAAAGATAATTGAAAACCATCAGGTGCGCGAAGAATTACTTGTGGCTTCGTATTCTTTATACGAAAAGCATGGTCGATTTCGGGAAAAAATGCCAGCTCATTGAGGTGAATACTTTGGTTTTGAGACAACCCAGAAGGGGAAATTGATCTTCCAGTAGGAATTTTATTTTGATCTAATTCAAGAAAACTATTGGCTTCCATTTTTATTTCGCTATTCAAAATACTGCCGTTATGTCCAGAAGGATTGAAATAGGAATGTTGTGTTGGATTGGCGATTGTGTCTTCTAAAGCAATAGAAGTAATATCGATTAGCAGTGCATTTTCTTGTAAGGTATAACGTACCTCGCAACGCAGGTTTCCAGGAAGCGAAATACCCGCATTTTTGGTCTCCAAGCAGAGTGTAACACTTGGACATGGCTTTTCTTCATAAGACAACAATTGCCAATTGACATTTGAAAAATTACGTTTTCCGCCATGCAATAAGTGTCGGCCTTCATTTGGTTCAAATTCGAATAGGGCACCTTTCCAAGGAATTGTTGCCTCAGTTATTCGCCCTGCAATTGGTCCGACAATTGCACCAAAATAAGCACTTTGGTTTTGTTCGAAAAGTTGTTGGTAGCTGCCCAAATCCGAATACCCCAAAACCACGTCCCTTTTTTCAAAACCTGGGTGATCGATTTCAAAGCTTTGAAGCGTTGCGCCAAATGAACTTAATACAACCCTCGCCTTTTCATTATGAAGTGAGAATTCTAAAACAGGCGCTTGATCCAATTCTACCAACGCATTGTAAATTTCTACCATTCAATAGAAGTTATTTATGTAACCAATTGCGGAATAAAGCGTGCCATTTTGGTAAGAAGGCACCCATTAAGGGAACGAGAATAAGCGTGAGCGTCAGGGTTTTAAGTAATTGATGCCATTCTTTCAACAATGGAAATAAGAGAAAGAACAAGATATTTATGAGCGGATAAATGAACAGCCATGTAAGTAACATGAGTTTCCATTTGGGTGGATTTAGTATGGTCATAAGCAAATATATTAATTATAAAAAAGGAAAAGTATCTTTGCTTCATGCAAGTCTGTGTTTATTGTGCGTCAAGTGGGCGAATTCATGCTGATTATTTTGAGGCCACTTCACGCTTGGCGCATTTGCTCGTGGAGAACAATATAAAAGTTGTTTTTGGTGGCGGGTCATCTGGTCTTATGGGACAACTCGCCGATAGCGTTTTAGCAGCCGGTGGGCAAATAAAAGGCATCATGCCGCAGTTTATGAACGAAGTAGAGTGGGGGCACCAAGGTGTTTCAGACTTTATCTACACAGAAAGCATGCACGAGCGAAAAGCCAAATTTCTAGAAGGCACCGACGCCTTGATTACTTTGCCAGGAGGTCCTGGTACGTTTGAAGAGTTATTGGAATCCATTACTTTGAAAAAACTCGCACAGTTCACCAAACCTATCGTGATTCTCAACACCAGAGGCTATTTCAATGCTTTTCATCAAATGATGCAACAGGCAGTTGACGAGCAGTTTATGACTGATGATTTAAAGTATTTGTATACTATTGTTGACACGCCTGAAGAAGTGCTGCCCGCTATTCATAACGCGCATCTTTGGAATAAAGGCTTGCGCGATGCAGGTAGTTTGAGATAGATTATGAAAAACAAACGCCTTAATTTTCTTGATCGCTACCTGACACTTTTGATTTTCTTAGCGATGGGTTTAGGTGTAAGCATTGGAAATGCCTTTACTGGGTCGGGAAATAATTTTGAGTTGGCCATTGCGGTTGCAATTGGTGTTTTTGGCCCGAATTCTGGGCAGGCTTTCGCGGGTTTAATTTGCCATTGGTCGAAGTTCCTGCTTTGATTCTTTTGGCAAAAGCGAGTTTGTATTTTAAGAAGTACTTTAGGTGAGAAAGAATATTTTAGTATTATGCACTGGCAACAGTTGTAGAAGTCAAATCGCGGAAGGTTACTTACGTTATTTTCACGGTGAAAAGGCCAATATATTTAGCGCAGGTGTGGAAACGCATGGTGTAAACCCACGAGCAATTGCCACTATGAAAGAGGATGGTATTGACATCAGCGCGCAAACCTCCAGTCATGTGGATGAATACCTCTCTATTCCTTTTGATTTTATCTTGACCGTTTGTGACCACGCAAGTGAACGCTGCCCGATTTTTCCGAGCAAGGCCAAACGCATACACCACAACTTTTCCGATCCTGCCAAAGCAACAGGTAATGAAGAGGAAATAATGGCTGAATTTAGAAGGGTAAGGGAGGAAATTAAAACTTTTTGTAAAATGCTAGAAATTTAATTTTTCCTATTTATCTCAACACCATATAAACTACCAGAACCGGAAAATGATCCGAAGGGTAACTGCGGTCAAAATTAGTTTGATCAACAAGATGTCTCGAAGGAAGAATGTGAGCAGACCCAAAAATATAATCGATGCGCTTGTCGTCTGAAGTAGTAGCGGTAAAACCATTAAATGTAGAAGCAGAACATAATTCGGGGTGGCGCAGGCTACAAGTCAAATCTTTGTAACTCGAACGGATCAATTGTATCCCTCTATCTGTAGGCTCCATATTGAAATCACCGATCAATAAAACTGGTGCGTTCTGCGTTTGCAAAAATTCGGCAATTTGATCTAAAATCAATTCAGCAGAATGCAAGCGCGCCTCTACACCGATGTGGTCAAAATGCGTATTGAAGACCCAAGTTAGGTCGCCACCGTTTATTTCTTTGAGTAGCACATAAGTACAAATGCGATTGAGCGCTGCATCCCAACCTCTAGACGGAATTTGAGGCGTAGGCGACAACCAAAAAGTACCACTTTGTACAGCTGTATATTTTGTTGAATCATAAAAAATAGGGGCGTACTCACCTTGGGTTTTGCCGTCGTCGCGTCCTACACCAACGTGTTTATAGTTGGGCAACAAAGCATGTAAATCCAAAAGTTGATTATGCAGTACCTCCTGAAAACCAATGATATCAATTTGATTGCTTAATATGAATTGAGCAATTGGTACTTTTCTCTCAACCCAGTCATTGGCTAAATCGGTATGCCCGTCGTAGCGGATGTTGTAGGTGGCTACAGTGCCGAATTGGGCAAAGGAATAAAAATTGTTTAAAGTGTAAGTAAGGAAAAGGAGAAAAAAGGATTTCATTTCATAAAGTTATGACTATGAATGTAATTACCTTTATTTGGGAAGGGTATTTATTTTCTCTGATCAAAGCATCAATTTCAAGAACTTCACCATCTTTAAATTGATCACCAACAACAAATTAATGGGCTTTTTTTCGTTTGTCCCCGTTTTGAAAATAAAATACTTCTTGCCCGAATGCTAATTCGACACCGCTGTTTTATTAATTCTAATATTTCATTCACAATAAATTATTTGTGTAAATGACCGAACTTTATCGCATATATTATGTTTAAACTTTTGAACCTTAAATTAAACAAAATGAAAAATCTAAAACTTTTATCTCTTTCCATCCTTACCTCAGGTATGTTTTGGAGCAACGCAGCTACTGCGCAAACCAATGTATTTGACAACGTCATTGCAACAAGTCCGAATCACACTTTATTAGAAGCCGCAATTGTGCAAGCAGGTCTTGTAAGTGCACTTCAAAATCCTTCGGCCGCCTTAACTGTATTTGCACCAGACGACCAAGCATTCACCAATCTTGCCACTGCACTTGGTACTAACGTAAACGGTTTATTGGCCTTGCCAAACCTTCAAGATATTTTGCTTTATCATGTTGTGGGTGCCGTTGTTCCGTCATCAGCAGTTACGAACGGTGCAATTGTTCAGCCTTTGAGCCCGACAAACACACTAAAAGTTACAGCAACTGCCAGTGGTAGTGTATTTGTAAACCATGCTCAGGTAACAGCGGTAGATCTATTCGCTACTAACGGTGTGGTTCACGTTTTAAATAATGTAGTTCTTCCTGTAGAGACTGTTGCCGATGTAGCTATCGATAATGGATTTACAACATTAGTTGCTGCGGTTGTTCAAGCAGAATTACTCCCTGCATTGACAAACCCATTAGGTAACTTTACTGTTTTTGCACCGAACAACGACGCTTTTCAAGACCTTGCTGATGAACTTGGCGTTACTGTCCCTATGTTATTGGGCTTCCCTGAACTTACCGAAATACTTTTGTATCATGTTTTAGGAACAGAGGTTCCATCATCTGCTGTAACGAACGGCGCAATTGTTCAGCCCCTGAGCACACTCAATACACTCAAACTCACCGCCACTACCTCAGGTGACGTATTCTTAAACCAGGCGGAGGTCATTGCTGTAGATATCACGGCAAGCAATGGCGTTGTGCACGCGATTGATGCAGTAGTATTGCCAATTGAAACAGTTGCTGATTTAGCAATTGACAACGGATTTTCAACACTCGTTGCTGCAGTTGTAAAAGCTGAGTTGTTACCTGCGCTTTCTGATCCTTTTTCTGAATACACTGTTTTTGCACCAACCAATCAAGCATTTTCAGATTTAGCGACTGCCTTGAATACCGACATCAATGGCATCCTTGCCTTGCCAAATTTGGCAGATGTACTCCTTTATCATGTTGTTGACGGAGCGGTACTTTCTACGCAACTTACAAATGGCCCTGTAGAAACACTTTCAGGTGCAGACGTTATTGTTTCTCTTGCGAGCGGTGTAAAAATCAATGATGCAAATGTCATTTTAGCTGACGTTATGGCTGACAACGGCGTAGCACATGTACTAGACAAAGTTTTACTTGAATCTTTTCTCGGGTTAGAAAATACCAACACGCTTCAATTTAATGTATATCCGAATCCAACAACAAGTGAAATTCATATTGCGGGTAGCAACGGAACGGTTTCTATTGCTGACATGAGTGGAAAAGTTCTCATCATCAAAACAATCAATAACGAAACAATTGATATCTCAACACTTTCCTCTGGTAATTATATTCTCTCAGTTGAAAGCAATGGAAAAACAGGCAAACAATTGTTGATCAAACAATAAACAACTCTCCAAGAATGAAACAAAGCCACCTCAATAGGGTGGCTTTTTTATTGAACTATCTTTATGAGTTCTTATATAACGGTCGACACCAAAGAAGAAATTGATACTTACTGGACTTATTTTACAAAAGAGGGGCAAGCCGGACAGTGCGGTGAGGAATAAATCTTAACTTTAGAGAAAACCCTAAATATCAAACTATGGACTGGTACATGAAAAACAGATGGTGGATTTGGACGGTAACAGGTGTTTACCTTGCTTACAGGATTTTTGTGAGTATTTATTATATGCCTGAATAGTCTAAACAAAAAAAAGCCTCACGTTTCCGTAAGGCTTTTGCTCCCCTTATTGACAAAAGTTGCAGCTATCAAGCGATGATTGAGTGTGTGACTATTAGGAAATTGAAGGGTTAAACTTCGTGCATATTTTTTGAATCAAACTCATTTTAAATCATCTAAGACTTTTTTGATTTTACTTGTAACTTAAGGTGATTAGCCACTTTTAATTCTATGAGGGCTAAAAAAACAACAATTATCGCTTCAAGAAAAAAATATACTACTCCTAATGGTGTCAGCATATTAAAGTAATAATAAATAAACACAAGTGAAGTAGAGCTGTATAATAAGTTACCAAGACCTATTATGCGAATAAATGATGACTAATTTCTCTGCAGTAATAAAAAACAAGTTGCAGAATATAAAAAAAGATTAGTCCAACATATAAAAAGCGTGACAAAATATGTACTGGCATTCCAATGTAATCGTCGAAAAATCTTAATATGATAAACAAGAAAAAAGATGTCAAGGCTGCACCGAGACTAACTAGAAGAAAAAGTCTCCTTGGCAAATGAGAAAAGTATTTTATTACAGGTAAGAGCATTCGAACAAAAAAGGGTTACACTATACAAGTATAACCCTTTTATCTTTTTATTTGCTCCCCCTGCTGGACTTGAACCAGCGACCCTCTGATTAACAGTCAGATGCTCTAACCAACTGAGCTAAGGAGGAATGTCTCAATTCGAGGATGCAAATATATGTAATTTTTCGAATTCAAAAAGTGAAAATTTGAAAAAAAAATCTGCACTTTTTTTCATCTTTTCGCTAAGTTATTCAAAATCATCGCCATCAAAAGTGTAATCGTCAAGGCTTGTGACGTATTGGTCTTCGTTGTCATCCTGATCAATGTATCCATGAGCGTCATCTTCTCGGTTGGCAGGTCTAAGGATGTTCGTTTTGGATACGTTGAGTCTGATTTCTGTGCGCATTTGGCCATCTTCTAGCTGAACGGTTTTGGCAAAGGGCGTACCTAATACTTCTACGAGGGTTCCGCGAGTTAGAAAATCGGTAATGCGCATGTTGGATCCATCTCTTTTCCAAATAGTGCAGTTTACCCAAGTGGTTTTGGTGCGCATTTGACCGGTTTTCTTGTCTTTCCAATTTTTATTATGCGCAACAGGGAAATTGATCGCGACAATGCCACGCTCCATCGTTTTCACATGGGCATCTTTGCCAATGTTACCGATTAGTCTGGTTTCAAATACTGTAGCCATGAGTAGGGTTCAATTAAAAAAGCGTGTACCGGAATATCCGATACACGCTTTTAACAATGAAGAACTTAAATTGTTTTAGTGCTGATGTCCGTGAGGGCCATGCGCATGGCCATGAGCCAATTCTTCTGGGTCTGCTTCGCGCACCTCGAGAATTGTTCCTGTAAAATGAAGATCAGTACCTGCTAACGGATGATTGAAGTCCATTTGTACGGTTTCGTCTGTGATTTCAAGAATGCGACCGCGCAATTGATTGCCTTCGTTATCAGACATCGGAACCATACTGCCCACTTGGAACATTTGGTCGTCGAACTTACCATCTTCGTTATGGAAGATATTTGCCGGAAGCATGACAATATGTTGAGGATCTTGTTCTCCGTATGCATTTGCCGCAGCGATATGAAAGTCAAAGTGCTCGCCTGCAGCTTTGCCGGCTAATTTTTCTTCGAATTCTGGAATCATGCCACCCACACCATGTAAAAAGGTCAAGGAGTTTTCCGGAGTTGTTTCTTCGATGTGTTCTCCGGTGGTGTGATCAGAGAGTTTGTAGGTCAAGGTAACGACCTTTTGGTGGGAGATTTGCATGATATTTTTAAATTAATTGCTTTACAAAATTAGGTAGCGCAAAAGTTGAGAAGTGGATGTCTTCGTTGTAGTAACGAAGTCCTTTCTCTGCAACAAAAGCTTTGATAGTTTCGGTGTTATTTATTTTGCGCGGATCCGCTGCGCCTTTGAGACCGTATTGGAAACTCCACATACCGGTAGGGTAAGTAGGAACAAAGAATAAGCCCACAGGAGCGTTGTTTGAGCCGAATATACCTTGCAAGGTCTGATTAAGTTCAGCGAAAGCTTTTTCATTAAATTTCGGAGACTCTCCTTGGGCCACCAAAATGCCGTCGGCCTTAAGGGTTCGGTAACAATTTTGATAGAAGTCTACGCTAAACAAGCCTTCTGCAGGACCTACTGGGTCAGAGCCGTCTACGATTAAAAGATCGTAAACTGCATCAGGTGCATTTTTAACAAACGCAATGCCATCGTCGACAATAAGTTCTAAACGCGGGTCGTTAAAAGCTGCGGCAATTTGTGGAAGGTGCTCTTTACAAGCCTTGATGACTTCGCCGTCGATTTCGACCATCGTTACTTTCTCGATGTTGCTGTGACGCAAAACCTCACGGACTGTTCCGCCGTCGCCACCACCAATAACCAATACATTTTTAGCATTTTGGAGCGTGAAAAGACTCGGATGGGCAATCATTTCGTGGTAGTGAAACTCGTCCTTGATAGTGGTCATGACCATATCATCTAAGGCGAGCATTTTACCGTATTTGGTAGATTCAAGAATGCGCACACGCTGAAACGGAGATTGCACATCAAAAAAGACATCGCCTGTGAAGCGCAAAGAGAGCGCTTGATCTTCGTCTTTGTCAGTGAACCAAACGTTTCGGGTGTAGAAATCAGGATTGCGCCATTCGGCTGCTTTTTCGCGAGCGGTAGTGATGTCAAAGTCGTTGCGCGTCAATAAATTGACAGAACCACGCTTCATTTCGATAGCAGAATAAGATTTGGCACCAAAGCACTCTTTAAGGTGATCAAAGGCAATCCAAGCGTTCATGTCACCACATGTAAAAACATCGACAGCAGCATAACCGTATTCTGGCCAAGTATGAATAGCGAGGTGGCTTTCTTGGATCACAACTACACCTGATACACCGTAAGGAGAAAAATGGTGAAAGGTAGAGTTGATTACAGTGGCTTCTGCCTTACGTGCAGCGCCAACCATATCGCGTTCAATCGCCGCGACATCATTCATAACATGCGGATCACAATTCATAAACTCCACCAAAATGTGGTTTCCAAGTGCTGTGTTGCTCATTTTTCTGTTTAAAATTTAAAAATTGACCGCAAAGGTACGGAATTTCAAAGGATTGATGTGTAATGTATGTTAAATTTCAGTCCGATAAATAGCGCAACTTATCCAAACTCACCTTTATGCGGGCCTGACCAAAAATTACACTAAGCTGCTTGCCTTTGATTTCTTCTACCAATCCGATGCGGTTGGTCTGGATCAATTGTACCTTACTGCCAATTTTGATTTTTTCTTGTTCGTATTTTTCTGCGCGCTGCACCTCTTTTTTGGTTGGTTTTTGAGTAGGTGAGGTGAGAGGTGCCTTTTTCTTGATCGTTTGTTTTGATTTTTCGAGGCGCAGGTACTGCGTTAGTTCTTGAAATAAGGCCGTATTCACGTCTTTTTTTCGGGAAGTGGCATTGAAACGCTCGATGAATGCCAGCATTTTTTTTCCTGCTTGCAACTGCCTTTGGCTTGTTTCTTGAACCTGCGCAACCTGGCTCTGCTTATGTTGCAATTTTTGTATTTCTTGTTCGTGCAACGAAGTGGATCGCTCTGCGGCTTTGGCCGCTTCTTCGAGACGTTTGTTTTGCGCCAAAAGCGTGTTGCGCTCTTTTTGCAAGCCACTCAAAAGCTTGTCCAAACGCACTTTTTGCTGATTAAGGCGCTGTTTGGCCTCTTCGATGAGCTGCTTGGATATCCCATTGAGCTGTGCAACTTCAAATGTAAACGAACTTCCTGGCTGGCCCAGCGCAAACCGATAAAGCGGGGAGAGGTCTTTTTCGTTGAATAGCATACAACCATTGCGTGCTTGCGGCAGTTCATCTGCTTTCAATTTGATATTGCTGTAATGAGTCGTGATGACAGCAAAAGACTTGAGCGCATACATTTGCTCAAAGAAAACTTCTGCCAAAGCGGCACCAAGTTCGGGGTCAGAGCCCGTTCCAAATTCATCTAGCAACAGTAAAGTTTGGCCATTGGCGCGCCCCAAAAAGTACTTCATTCTTTGCAAGCGATAAGAATAAGTACTTAGCTCATTTTCAATAGATTGGTTATCACCAATATCAGAATAAATTTGCTTAAAAAAGCACATCTGGCTATCGGGTGCTACCGGAACCAACAAACCGGCCTGCAGCATCAATTGTAGCAAGCCAACCGTTTTAAGCGTAATGCTTTTGCCGCCTGCATTTGGCCCAGAGATAACTAACATCCTGGCTTGTTGTTGCAAGCTAATTTCTTGCGCAAAAGTAGGCTTGCTGGCTAATTGATTTGCGCGACGCAAGAGCGGGTGATAAGCGGCTTTGAGCTGCATTGCGGGGTGCTGACCGATAGCAGGCAAAACCGCTTCCATTTCGAGCGCTAGTTTACATTTGGCATTCAAAAAATCAATGCGTGTGAGCAATATCTGATAAGCTTCTATTAAGGGTTTATATTGCACCATAAGCCCAGTGAGCGCCTGCAGAATGCGGTGGATTTCCTTGCGTTCGTCGTCAAATAAAAACTCGAGTTCGTTGTTGAGCGGCACATTTACCAAAGGTTCAATAAAAGTAAGGCTTCCGGTTTTGCTCGAGCCGTGGATATTACCTGGAACTTTGCGCTTAAAAGTGGACAACACCGTGAGTACGCGGCGTTCATTTACAAATGTTTCGAGCGTTTCAGCCAATACTTTGTCTTTGTTATAGCGACGTAGTTCTTTATCGAAGTTTTTATTGATTTGGTTGCGCAGAACACGAATACGCGCACGAATTTCAGCTAATTCAGCAGAAGCATCGTCTTTTATTTGTCCGTTGCGGTCAAAAACTTGATCAATTTCGTTGGTGATTTCCTTCGTATAATAAACATCACCGATCAGTTCATTGAGCAGTGGGTATTTAAACAAACTATTTTCAAAGAAAAGGACTATGGAATTTACCAGCTCCGATGCTTGGTAAATTCTTCTGAATCCTTCCAAGGAAATAACCGCTTTTAGAATACCAAGTAATTTAATTTCCTGAAGCAGTTCTTCAAATTCAAGTAGTGGAAATTTTTCGCCGTGAACACGGACTTGTCGGAGTTCATCTAGACGCTTGAGTTCTTGGCGCAGCATTTGAAACTGACTTCGCGGCTGTAAGGTCTGAACTTGTTTTAGTGCAGTTGGACCAATACAGAATTTTTCGAGCCATAATTTAATCGCTGCAAATTCGAGGTCGTGGAGGGTCTGTTGGTCAGTACTAAACACAATGCAAAGATAGATAACGTTTCAGATATGCTTTTGTTTGTTTTGTCATATAATTAATATTATGTTAAATAGAATTATTATTAAATTAGTTTCCTAAACAAAGACCCATGGCGATCTACTCTTTTAACGGTTTTATTCCTGTGATCAAACCATCAAGTTTTGTTCACCCACAAGCGAATGTCACTGGCAATGTCATTATTGGCGAGAACGTATACATCGGCCCAGGTGCCGTATTGCGTGGCGACTGGGGTCAAATCATTATTGAAGATGGCTGCAATGTGCAAGAAAATTGTGTCATACATATGTTTCCAGGAACAACGGCACACTTGAAGGCCAGCGCACACGTCGGTCACGGTGCTGTTATTCATGGCGGTGTGTTAGAAGAAAATTGTCTTATTGGCATGAACGCTGTTATCATGGATGATGTCATTGTTGGCAAGGAATCAATTATAGGAGCCCTTTCTTTTATTCCCGCTCAAATGCAAATACCACCGCGCAGCCTCGTTGTTGGGAATCCTGCGAAAATCATCAAGAAGGTTTCCGATGAAATGATTGCCTGGAAAACCGATGGAACGGCCTTGTATCAACAATTACCTTTAGATTGTCATTCAAGTCTTATTCCTTGCGAACCTTTGACCGAGATAGAAACTGATAGACCAATACAACAAAAGACCTATTTTAAGTGGCAAAAAAGGAAATAATGTATTACCTTTGTTTCCCGTAGTTACAAACGTTATATGTCCAATTCAACCAAGTATGTTTTTGTAACCGGGGGTGTGACTTCCTCCTTAGGAAAAGGCATCATATCTGCGTCGTTAGCAAAACTTTTACAAGCCCGTGGTTACACCACCACGATTCAAAAACTAGATCCTTATATCAATATCGATCCAGGAACCCTCAACCCTTATGAGCATGGCGAATGTTACGTCACCGACGACGGCGCAGAAACCGACCTCGATTTAGGCCACTACGAACGTTTTTTAAATGTACCTACATCACAAGCCAACAACGTTACCACCGGTAGAATTTACCAGGCCGTCATTGAAAAAGAACGCCGTGGCGATTATTTAGGTAAAACCGTACAGGTCATTCCTCACATTACCGACGAAATCAAAGAACGCATCCAAGCAGTAGCCAAAAACGGCAAGTTTGACATCGTCATCACAGAAATTGGTGGCACCGTGGGTGACATCGAATCTTTACCATATGTTGAGTCAGTGCGCCAAATGCTATGGGAATACGAAAACGATTGCATAGTCGTGCACCTGACGCTTGTCCCCTACTTATCGGCAGCCGGCGAACTCAAAACCAAACCAACCCAACATTCTGTCAAGCAGTTACTTGAACTCGGTGTGCAGCCCGATGTATTATGTTGCCGTACCGAACACGAGCTAGACTATGGTTTACGCAAAAAAATCGCCAAATTTTGCAACGTTTCTGTCAATGCCGTCATCGAGGCCAGAGACGCTTCCTCGATTTACGATGTTCCGCTTTTGATGCAAACAGAAGAATTAGATACAGTTGTTTTAGAAAAATTAGGTTTATCTAAGAAACAAAGCCCAAAGCTCGATAACTGGAAAGCCTTCTTGCAGCGCCTCAAAAATCCAAAACACTCCGTAAAAATCGGTTTGATTGGTAAATATGTCGAACTAAAAGATGCTTATAAATCCATCTCTGAAGCCTTTATTCATGCCGGTGTTTCCAACGAAACCAAAGTTGAACTTTCCTGGATCCATTCAGAAACCCTAGATCCAGAGAATATTGCTAAGGAATTAGAGGACCTTGATGGTATTTGTGTCGCTCCGGGTTTTGGTTCGAGGGGCATTGACGGCAAAATCGAGGCGGTGCGTTTTGCCCGTGTAAACAATATTCCTTTTCTGGGTATTTGCCTGGGTATGCAAATAGCGGTCATTGAATTTGCACGCAACGTTCTAGGTCTTTCGGATGCGCACTCTACAGAAATGTCGGAAAATACGAACGCAGCTGTCATTTCCATGATGGAAGAGCAAAAACGAATTTCCAACATGGGCGGCACCATGCGCTTAGGTGCCTACAGATGTGAACTCAAACCGAATTCCAATACAGCAAAAGCCTATCAAAACAACAATATTTCAGAGCGGCACCGCCACCGTTATGAATTCAACAATGCCTATCTTGCTGATTTTGAAGCAAACGGCATGATTGCGGCAGGTAAGAACCCTGACACCGGTTTAGTAGAGGTTGTCGAAATCCCAACGCACGAGTGGTTTGTTGGCGTACAATTCCATCCAGAATACAAAAGTACCGTTGACGCCCCTCACCCACTCTTTGTTGCTTTTGTAAAAGCTGCACTCAAAAACAAAAAACACTAATTATGGATCGCAATTCCACCATCGGCCTGGTTTTGATTGGCCTGATTATCACCGTTTTTTCCGTGATGAACCAACCTTCTCAGGAAGAAATCAAAGCTGCACAAAAAAAAGAAGCCAAGGCTACTAGTAAAAAATCGGAAAAGAAAAAAAATGCAGTTCAGCCAGTCACTTCAAATACTTCGGTAGCGATATCTAAAATTGCAGCAAAAGAAAGTATCTCGATAATTGAGAACGATGAACTACTCATTGAACTCAACAACAAAGGTGGTATGGTCGCAGGGGTTTACCTCAAAAACTACCGCAACTACAAAGATTTTGCCGCCAACAAAGAAAACGCACTTTGCCTTTTTGAAAACGGAGATGCCCACAATCAGCTGGTCTTAAGTACGGCAAAAGGGAAGATCTACACTAAGAATCACTTTTTTGAATTGGTAAAAAGCACAAAAACCAGCGCAATTTATGAAGCGCAATTTGCAGAAGGCACCATTCGTCAGACCTACAAGTTGAAAAAAGGCCATGATTTGTCTTATAAAATTGAAGTTCTTGATAACAAAGGTTTTATACTCGACAACACCGTACTCAACTGGGCTGCCGATTTCAAAAGAACTGAGCGTTTATTTTCAGAACAACGCCGCGTTTCTACCATTTGCTTTGAACAAACACAAAGCGGTCTAGACTACCTATCAGAAACCGCCAGTGAATCTGGTGTCGCTGAAGAAGACATCAAATGGGTGGCTTTTAAACAAAGTTATTTCTCGGCTATCCTCCACCCTACCAATTCTTTCCCAAAAAAAGGAACCAAATTCTTTATTCAAAACTTCATGGAAGGACACCCACAAGCCTGGACGCACCTAAAAGGCTACCATGCAACCATGGCCCTAGATTTTCAAAACAATTCAGCATCATTTAATTGGTTTTTTGGCCCTAACGACTACGAGGTCCTCAAAAGCTTCAATAGCGGTTACGACGACATCCTCAATTTTGGTTGGGGCTTGTTCCGCTGGATCAATATTTATGCCGTCCAACCAATATTCAATTTATTAGTTGACAACGGTATTGCACTGGGCTGGGCCATTTTAATTTTGACGCTCATACTCAAAACCATTCTAATGCCGGTGCAGTGGAAAATGTTTGTTTCTTCTGTTAAAATGCGTATTCTGAAGCCTGAAATTGACGAACTCAACGCCAAATATCCGAAGCAAGATGACGCAATGAAAAAGCAAATGGAAATGATGACACTCTACCGAGAGTCGGGCGCCAGTCCGTTGGCTGGCTGTTTACCAATGCTCATACAAATGCCAATTTTATTAGCTGTATTCCGCTTTTTCCCGGCGGCCTTTGAACTTCGCCAAAAAGGCTTCCTTTGGGCAGAAGACCTGAGTTCTTATGACTCTATTCTCGATTTTGGTTTTCATTTACCAATTTATGGTGACCACATTTCCCTATTCACACTTTTGATGGCAGGCACTACCCTCGTCTACACCTACATGAATAGTGGCAACATGCAAACGCCACAACAGCCAGGAATGCCAGATATGCGCATCATTATGTATATTTTTCCTTTCATGATGATTTTCTTCTTCAATAACTATTCTGCAGGTCTTTCCTATTACTATTTCATTTCAACCCTCATGTCTATCCTCATGATGGTCTTGATTAAGCGTTTCTTTGTCAACGAAGACAAACTCAAAGTCAACATGGCTGAAAGAAAAGCCAATAGTGCGGCCAATCCAAAAGCCAAGAAAAAATCGCGCTTCCAAGAAAAACTCGAAGAAATGCAACGTCAACAACAAGAAATGCTCAAAAACCGCAAAAAATAAAAACCATGAAATTTTTTATTGACACCGCAAACCTTAAAGATATTGCCGAAGCCCACGACATGGGAATCCTAGATGGCGTTACCACAAATCCATCTTTAATGGCAAAAGAAGGGATCTCAGGAAAAGCCAATATTTTAAAACATTATGTGGATATTTGCAATATTGTAGACGGCCCCGTTAGCGCAGAGGTTATTGCTACTGATTTCGAAGGCATGGTCCGCGAGGGCGAAGAACTCGCCGCCTTACACAAAAATATCGTGGTCAAAATTCCAATGATCGCAGAAGGCCTCAAGGCCATTAAATATTTTTCGGGCAAAGGCATTCGCACCAATTGTACGCTCATCTTTTCTTCTGGCCAGGCTTTGGTCGCCGCAAAAGCAGGTGCAACCTATATCTCACCTTTTTTAGGGCGCCTAGACGATGTTTCTACTGATGGTTTGTCGTTGATCGAACAAATCCGCGTCATCTATGACAACTATGCATTTGATACCGAAATTCTTGCCGCTTCGGTTCGTCACCCTATGCACATCATCAATTGCGCAACTATTGGAGCCGATGTCATGACTGGTCCGCTTTCTGCCATCAAAGCACTTGTAAAACATCCACTTACCGATATTGGCTTACAGCAATTTTTAGCAGACCACGCCAAAGCCAATCAATAAGTCAAAATGCTGTCCAAAGAAGAACGAAAAGCTTGGAACGAAGCTTTTTGGCTTGGTTTTAAAAACTACATGCGTGCTTGCATGTCTTCTTCCGGCCGGCGCATCAATTGGATCAATTACCCAACACAA
Organism: Sphingomonadales bacterium; assembly: GCA_016872115.1. Classification (GTDB taxonomy): domain Bacteria; phylum Bacteroidota; class Bacteroidia; order Flavobacteriales_D; family Crocinitomicaceae; genus UBA952. The sequence continues at coordinate 175,013 of VHBC01000001.1, forward strand.
GTCAAAAATACTTACTTGCGTATGGTTTGTGACGGCAAACAAATTTTGCTTTGTTACGATATCCAATTCAAGGACGCTGGTATTCAAGCCATTTTTTGGGAACAACTGACCGAGTTAAAGGTGGTGCTAGAAAGCAATATATCTGTTTCAACACATTGGCAAGCACAAACAACCAATAATGAAGGGCAGACAATTGGAAGAATTTATTGGCAGCTCGAAAACGCCAATTTCTACGACAAAAACGACTGGCCAGTGATTTATGCTTTTTTCAAGAAACATTTAAGAGAGTTTGACGTCTTTTATCAAGAGTTCAATGAAATCCTGATCACATTGGTCGACTAAACAGAATGACTATCTTTATATTATGAAATTTTACTTTCCGCTCTTAGTGGCGTTTTTCGTTTCACAGCTCCAAGCGCAAACGACGCTTTTGCAAACAGATTTTCAGACCGGAATTCCGAGTAACTATACCCTACTCAATTTAGATAACCAAGCGCCTGATCCACTCGTTTTTGAATTTGCAAGCGGCTGGATCACCGCACCCGATCCAGAAAACACCTCTGATACAGTGGCAGCCGTAAGTTCTTATTTTGAAACTGCCGATACAGCCAATCGCTGGCTCATCACACCCGCATTACAAATGGGCGGTTTCGGTAATTTTATTTCTTGGCAAGCCAAATCCCATGATCCTTCCTTCCCCGACGACTACCTAGTTTTGGTCTCTCATACCACCAACGACCCAAGTGCTTTTACAGACACAATAGGTTCAGTACAAGAAGAAAATTTTGAATGGACTTTTCGCGAAGCAAACCTCTCTGATAAAGGCTATAACGATTCTACAATTTACATTGCTTTTGTACTAAGAACTGTTGATGGCTTCAAATTATATATTGACGACATCGAAGTACGTAAAGACGACCCAGTAGGCCTTTTGGAAACTCCCTTTTTTGAAATGGTAGTCTATCCAAATCCGAGTACAGACCTCATTTCCACCCAAAATATCCAAAACATTTCGAAAATAGAAATTCTTGATCTAAACGGTAAAGTTTTGCTTTATTCGTATCAATCGAGCATTTCAGTCGCCGAACTTCTTTCAGGATCATATCTGTTGCGCTGTACCACTCCTAACGGCATTTACACCAAGCCAATTCTCAAGCTGTAATGAAGCAATTGCTACTTGAAGTTGAAAAACGCGTTCGCGAAAAATTCACCGATCAAGAAGGCAGCCACGATTGGTTTCACATCGATCGGGTGCGCAAAAACGCGCTGCTGTTGCAAAAATCCGAAGGCGGCGATGCCCAGCTAATCGAACTGGCTGCACTCCTACACGATTTCTCAGATCATAAGTACAACGGTGGTGATTTTCAGGCTGGCCAACAAGATGTGTATGCACTATTATTGGAATTGCATGCGCCTGAAAAAATAGCCCATGCGGTTGCACAAATTGTTGGTGTCGTATCTTATAAAGGCGCACTAGTTCCCGATGAAAAAACGTCTTTAGAGGGCCAAATTGTCCGAGATGCAGACCGACTCGACGCAATAGGTGCTATTGGAATTGCGCGTGCTTTTGCCTACGGCGGTAGCCGCGGAAGGGCTTTGTATGATCCGGCAGTTTCTCCTACCTTACACAAAACGAAAGAAGCATACGCCCAAGACAAAGGTCACACCATCAATCACTTTTACGAAAAGCTATTGTTGCTCCAAGACCGCATGGAAACGCAAAGTGCAAAAGTACTGGCAGCCAACCGACACCAGTTTATGTTGGAATTTTTGAAACAATTCAAAAATGATTGGGCCGCTGAAAATCCGGATATCGTCTAAAAAAAGAGGCTTCTTCTTCGGCAAGCGTTTGAACCAGTTTTTTTGCTGCTGCGCTTTCGGGATATAAAATGCGATGAGCCCTGCGCTTTTGAAGCCCTTCCCATTCTTCAAGAACCTTCAACGCTTCAAGCGATAAAATCCTTTCTTGAAGGAGCTCCCAAACAGCTTGTGTAGCTTTTTGATTTGGATGTGCACCATCTTCTTTATAAAAAGCGTAATCGCGCAGTTCATCTAATACCAATTCATAGGCTTCCAAATAGGAACAATTTGCAAATTGGCTCAAATCTTCGGCGAGCAAAAGCAATCTGGCTTTACTTCTGTTATTGGCGATCAAGCCATCTTTTAAATGCCTGACCGGACTCACCGTAAAAACAACTTGTAGCTTCGGATTAAAGGTCTGTAATTGCAACAATAGTGCTTGCCAATCGGCAAGGAGCACATCAAGCGCAGTCAATTCCTTATTGAATTGAGCGCTGGATGCTTTATGACAATTTGCCACTATCTGATGGTCAGCTTTAAGCGTGAAAGCCCAACTACTTCCAAAAGTGATGAATAAATGACTACTGCTTTGTAGTGCAGTGCGCATTTGGTTATAAAGCGCTTCAAATTTCAAATGCAACTCCGCTTCAGACATCGCAAAAAATGTCCCGGATAAATCCCAAGACAAATATACGTCGTTGCGGCGGTGCATGCGCAATGGTTGGTATTGGTCAGAAAGTGCCCAAAGAAGCAGTTTTGATAACGCCAACGGATGAAAAATAGTCCCGCCTGGATTCACTTCAGCTAAAAAACCATTTTCTTGAAGCTTTTTACCTATTTCATCGGAAAAGCAACTCCCTAATAAAAGTAACTTACTGTTGTGTGAAATGCGTTGATCGGCACTCATTGATCTGCTAATAAAGAAACTGCATTGGCCAAAGCCGCTTCAGAAATGATTTCCCCACTTAATAAACGCGCAATTTCTTGCGTACGTTCAACTTGTGAAAGGGCACTTACTCTGGTTTGCATGCGTTTATTGACAACCGTTTTCTGCACTAAAAAATGATGAACAGCCTTGGCCGCTACTTGAGGTAAATGCGAAATAGCCATGCATTGACCGTTTTGGGCCATCTCGTTAAGCAATCTTCCTATTTTTAAGGCGACGTCGCCTGAGACACCTGTGTCAATTTCATCAAAAATGATGGTTGGCAAGGCCTTTTTCTCAGAAACCATTTTTTGCAAAGCCAGCATGAGTCTCGAGAGCTCCCCTCCACTTGCAGCCCGTTCTACTGGAACAGGTTGGTGTCCAAGGTTAGCCGAGAAGAGCATTTCTATGTCCGAACAACCATTTTGATTGAGTTGGTCGGTTTGTTCCAATTCAAAAGACAAGGTTGTATTGGGTAATTTGAGCTCGTCTAATATTTGCTGTAGTTGTGCAGCGAGCGCACTTACACCAACTACTCTACTTTGGTGTAAGGCAAGTGCTGCTGCCCATAATTGTTGTTGAAGCACCGCTAATTCTTTATCAAAGTTTTTCAGACTTTCCTGCTGCTCATGCAGGGTTTGAGCTTGGTTACTCAGTTGCTTTTGAATGTCAATTAATGCCGCGATGTCATGTGCTTTGTGTTTGTGTAGTGCTGAATTAATTTTGTCTTGAAGTGCCTCTAAAGCTGGAAGTTGGCTTGGGTCTAAATCCTGAGTGCTAGACCTCAAGGCGTCTCTTGAAAGTTCTTTAAGCTCAATGAGTAGCTCGGCTAATCTTTCGGCAAAACCCGCCATTTGAGCGTCGATGTGCTTGACTTTATCTAAAATAAGCTTGCGTTGGTACAGCGCTGCGTATGGGCCGTTGTCATCCTGCAAGGATTCCAGTGCAGACTGCGCCTCCTGGAGCTGCGCCGCATTGGCATAGCGCTCTATCTCATTTTCTAGACCCTGAATTTTAGGATCGTGGAGTTGCAAGGCGACTAATTCTTCTAATAAAAAATCATTGTAATCTTGCTGGGCACAATCTTGCTCGTATTTGGCGCGCATGTGTTCCAATTCTTTTTGTTTAAGTTGGAAGGATTTGAATGCCCTTGCAAAATCTAATTGTTGTTCCTGAAGGCCGAGAAGTACATCAACAAGTTGTAATTGAAAAGTCTTTGACTTGAGTTCAAGTGTGTTGTATTGAGAATGTATTTGCAGTAGATTGCTGGTAAGCAGTTTAAGCACTTGCAAAGAGACGGGTGTGTCATTGATAAAAGCCCGAGACTTCCCTTCCGCAGCAAGCTCTCTTCTAATTAGGGTTTGTGGTTCATAATCGAGGTCATGTTGCTCAAAAAAAGGTAGGAGCGATTGGGGCAAATCAAAAATTGCCTCGACAATGGCCTTTTTAGCTCCCGGAGCCAAAACACTCAGGTCGGCTCGTTCACCGAGTATGAGTTGTGTGGCCGAAAGAATAATAGATTTTCCGGAACCAGTTTCACCTGTAAAAACGGTGAAACCGTTTTGAAAATCGAGCTGAACAGCATCGATGAGTGCAAAGTGCTGAATACGAAGCGAACGAAGCATTAGTCGAGAATTGTAGTGTAACTCGTAGCGTTAGCTGGATCAAGTTTCTTTAAAAGATTGACTAAATCTTGTTTGTCCTTGAGTTCAGAGTCGGAGAAAATATTTTTAAGCTCGGTGGTTTTACCGAATAAAAAGCTCACAATATTGACAGTATTTGGCCTGGTTGCCATAATAGGACTCAATAAATTAAGTGCCATTGAAATGGCTTTTTTTCCTTCTTCTTTTTTGTCGTAAAGTTGGTCTAGACCAAGACGGTGGTACTGATAAAGGCAAACGCGATAGGGTTCGAAAACAGGTTGCAACATGTTGTCGGCCAAATAAAAACGGTTGCGTTTGCTGCTTTCAGATGACTTCCAACCTGCTGCGCCGCCTGTTTGGGCCAAAGTGACAATTTGCAGCGCTTCTTGAAAATAAGGGGTACCCCCTTTCAGAGAAAACGAATCGTAGTCCATGCCGATGATAAAATAGGCATAAAATGCCAGGATTGAAGTCAGGTTATCTCGGTACTGATTTGGGACGTAATTCAAAACTGCGCCTCTAGAAAAAGTAGCTTGAAAGTTTTCGTCTTGGAAATTAAAAAGTGTAGAATTGTAATTGCTGTTAAAGGCAGGACGAACACTAGAAACTTGGATATCGCCTCTGTATGCTCCTGTGGATGGAATTTCGCGGATTTGGATTTGGATATTGCAATTGATGCGTTCTTCTATCTTGAACTTGTCTTTGGTCCAGACGGTGTTGTTCATGATTTCGGTGATGCTCTGCTTCATCTGATTGATGATCTCCTGTTCGGTGGAACTCACCTCTACTTTGTTGTCAACAACAATATTCACCTGACAATTGAGTTCTTGTGCAGTTAAATGCGGACAAATCAATAAAACTACTATTAAAAAAAATGACTTTTTCATGCGTTGGCGTCAAGGTAATGGATCAAGGCTTGGGCAGTCTCTGGCTTACTTAAAAGAGGTAAGTCCAGTCGCTTTTCGTCTTGGTCGAAGATACTAATTTTATTGGTTGGCGCGGCAAAGCCACTTACTCCGTCTTGTTGTTCATTCAAGACAAGGAAATCAAGTTTTTTATACCGCAATTTATTTAACGCATTTTGTTCAGAATTATTGGTTTCGAGCGCAAAACCCACGACTATTTGAGAGGTTTTGTTTGCCGCTGCCCAAGTAAGTACATCGGGATTTTTAATAAGGTCTAACTGAAGGCTATCATCATTTTTTTTGATTTTTTGCGTAGCAAGCTCTTTTGGTCTGTAGTCGGCCACCGCTGCACTGAAAATGCCGTGTGTAGCCCAAGACCAATGCGCCTGAACGGCCTCAAATAATTGTTGGGCTGTTGTAATCGAGACCGAACGTAAATTCGGGTGGGCTAAGGAAAGTTGTGTTGGCCCCGAAATGAGTAAAACTTCGTGGCCAACCTCAAGCGCAGCGGCAGCGAGTGCAAAACCCATTTGACCCGTCGAATGATTGCTTAAATAACGCACTGGATCGATGGGTTCTTGGGTCGGGCCAGCTGTAATGAGGATACGTTTTTGAGCTTCCGTTTTTTTGGATGTTGTATTAAAAAAAGACTGCAGATAAGCAAGTATATTTTCGGGTTCTTCCATCCTGCCATGCCCTTCCAAGCCGCTTGCTAAAGCGCCGAAAGTTGCTGGAATTACCCAGACGCGGTCTTCTTGCAATTGCGCTAAATTGCGCTTGAAACTTGGGTGCTGATACATGTCGAGATCCATGGCAGGCGCTACCACACAAGGACATTTCAAGGATAAATAAGTAGCCAGCAACAAGTTGTCACAGGCGCCACTAGCCATTTTGGAAAGTGTATTGGCTGTAGCTGGCGCAATGAGCATGACGTCGGCCCATAAACTGAGCTCGACATGATTGGTCCAAACACCGGTGTCTTTGTTCCAAAATTCAATGTGAACAGGTTGTTCACTGAGCGTAGCCAAGACCAAGGGGCTGACGAAGTCGGCTGCAGACGGCGTGAGGACACAACGTACTTCGGCACCTTGCTTTTTGAGTAAGCGAACGAGAATAGGAATTTTGTAGGCAGCTATACCTCCTGAAATGCCAAGAAGGATCCGCTTGCCGCGCATATTATTGCAAAGACTCTGGTTTGCGAAGATAGATTTTTTCTTCTAACAACTCTTGCATGGCAATTGCTGTAGGCTTCGGCATTTTTTCGTAATGCTTTGAGATTTCAATTTGCTCGCGGTTTTCGAAAACCTCTTCAAGGTTGTCAGTGTGCGTTGCAAATTCTTGCAATTTTTGAGTCAACTCTTCTTTGAGTTCTGTAGAAATTTGATTGGCTCTTTTAGAAATAGCAACCAAAGACTCGTAGATATTACCTGTTTTTTCTTCTAACATAATGGTATCGCGGGTAACTGTGGTACGTTCTGCAGAGATGTTTTTGAAACTCATTGTATGGACTTTATTGGTTTTTTTCAAGCGCTGCGATGTAAGCTTCCAATTCTTTTAAATATGAAGAACTTGCATAGCGAAGTGCAAAGTTACGGAATCTTTCGTTAGTTTGGGCGCTGCGCTCACTTTTTTTACTTTCGATACTGTTGATGGTCATGAAATAAGAATTCTTGACAAGGATATAATGTGCTTTCTCAACAAACTGAGAGCGGCTGTAATTTTCCAAAAATGCCTCAGCAGAAGCTACTGCAGCTTTATAGTTCTGGGTGCGGTCGTAGAGTTCAACGGCATCAAAGGCTTTGCGCTCCAATTTAAAATGCAGTTGATCGATGATTTGGTTGCAAGTATCTACTAAATAAGAACCGGGATAACGGTCCACAAATTGCTGCACATTACTGATTGCTAGTTCTGTTTCTGTCTGATCAAGTGAATATTCTGGCGAATTTTTTACTGAACACATCGCAATCATGAATAACACTTCCTCAGATTTATTGCTGTAAGGAAAGCGCTGCATGTAAGAACTGTAATAATACTGCGCCATGTAGTAGTCTTCAATTTCGTAATAGGACTGAGCCATACGGTAATACGACAATTCACCTTCACCAGATTTGGGCGCGTGCTGATAAATTTGTTCGTAAAGCACGATAGCTTTACTGAATTCTTTTTGATCGTAGAGTTCGTTGGCACTCACAAACTTTTGACTGTAATCAGAACCTTTAACGATTTTGGCATAATTAGAACAGGCGCTAAGGCCGAAAGCAAAGACTAAGAAAAGCAATAGTTTTTTCATATTATTTGACTCTTAGACTACGGCCTAATTGGAGTACTGTAGTAGGTTTGATACCGTTTAACTGACATAATTTAGCAACGGTTGTTCCGTTTCGTGCGGCAATTTCAGTGAGGGTATCACCTGGGCGCACTTTGTAGTAACGCACTTGCGGCGTACGGACAACAACAGGCGCCTGGACAACTTCGGCCGGATGATCTTCGTAGTAATCTGTAGGTTTGGCACCAGGTCTAAATAAACCTCTGTGAACAAAAAGATTCTCGCTTTTGAGTTCTTTAGCCGCGAAATCAATAATCTCTTCAGGGTTTATGGGCGCATCATAAAAACGAATTTCAAAATGCAAATGCGAACCATAGGAGCGACCGGTGTTGCCACCAAGTCCAATTGGCTCACCAGCTACGATATCTTGATCTGGATAGACCAAAAATTTACTCAAGTGTGCATAGAGCGTTTCCAAACCGTTAGGATGACGGATGATCACCAAATTACCATATCCGCCGTCATTGTATTTGGCGTAGCGCACTTTACCTGACCAAGTTGCGTATATGGTGTCTCCTGTTTCCAAATCGATGTCGATACCGTTGTGGTTTCTTCCATTACGAGGACCGTAGCGAGAAGTAACAATACCTGGAGCCGGCATATGAAAATGTTGGTCAGTTTCGTTGTTGACACAAAGCCAAAGGGTATCTTTTAGTTTACCCATGTCATTGCGACTTGTAAAACAAACTTCGTTGCTCCACGGATGGTTGAAACTGGGGTCTTGTGCTTTCATTTGGTCATGAATGCGTGGGTTCATGATACCATCAAAGGTTGAAACTTGAAGAAAAGACCACGTTTTATTGCTGTACAAAACGACTTTACCAGCCGCCGTTTCTATTGTATCTAGTGCGCGTTGTGCACGCAGCTGAAAGCCAAACACACAAAACATTAAAATAAAATAGAAAGACAGTTTCAAAATCAAAATTTACGTTGCAAATTTAGTGATTTCCTATGATATGGACCTGACTCCAACAACGTCTAGTAAAAAGAAAACGGGTTCATTTGCCCCAATGGACTTACCATAACCTTTGTTGCCGTAGGCTTGTTCGGGTTGTAAAATAAGGTAATAACGCTCTCCTTGCAAGGCGTTTTTAAGAATTTTGCGCAGTCCGGGTACAGCCGTTTTTTGACCTACCACATAGCGCTGCGGAAACTTACGCGCCACAATTGCATTTGCTTTATTTGGGGTGGAAGCAACGTATTCATAGGCAATTTCTTTGGCGCCTCCTTCTTCTAAGGTAAACGGTTTGCCGTCGGCAAGCTTCCATGCCCGAATGCCATCGGAATCTATGCTCGGCTTGATCTTCGATAATACCTTCACATAAAGCCAATTGGGCGTATTGGGCGCTAGCACATCTTTGATTCCTTTGGCACCATATGCCAAGGCTGCCGGGATTTCAATTTTAACGAAGTCCCCTACCTTGAGGTGCACAAACGCAAGATCCCAACCAGGAGTTTGCATACTGTAGCCCACCACAAACGGAATAAACGGCATTTCAATGCGGTTGTTTCCATCGATGATTTTGCCATCGGGAGTCCCTAAGCGGTAATCGATAAGCGCCATTTCGCCAGACTTAAAGCCAGGGCCGTTTCCGCGTTCAATCCATTTAAGAACAATTCCGCTGGGTAATTTCTTGGTTTTATCTACTTTACCTTTCTCAAAATTGATAAGGTTCTTTTTGGAGCCCGCTACACTTGTATCCAGACCCGATAAATCTTGGGTGTTGGCCTTGGTAATTTGTTTTTGGTTTTTTTTTCTTTTAACGGGGTCGTTGCAAGCAAAAAAGGTGAATATCAGTGCAAAAAATAGAATGTTTTTCATTGTAAATCAATAAGTTCAAGATCGATATAGAGTATACTTTGAGGCGGAATCTTCATGCGATCCCCAAGCAAGCCATGACCCAAATAGCTAGGTAAAATGAGCTTGGCGCGCTCACCTTTGCGCAGCAATTGAAGGGCTTCGTGAATACCTGACTCCTTTTCGGAATGCGCAATAGTGATGCGTTCGATTTCTTCGGGCTTGGTTTGATAACAAATCGTGCCATCGAGTAAGCCAATCTGAAGACGAACCAGCGCCTGCTGACCATCTTTGGCCAAATGCAGTTGCTGTGGACTTTTTTGATAAATATGATAACGCAAGCCAGAAGGCGTTTTGGTCATTTTAAGCTGGGTAAAATGCGCCAAAAAGGTCTCAATTTTTAGGTTTTCTCGGATGCTCAGCTCTTGATTAAAATCGACGGAGTGGGCCGAACTCCACTTTTGTTTGTGTCGATTGGGTTCTGCGGGTCTGCGACATGCGACCAACAGCGTAAAGGATAAAAATAAAATCGATGCAATGGACTTCATTATCTTATAGTTGATCCAGAAGATTTTTTAGTTCTTGGAGCACTTCTGTAAGCGTACCACTTGAAAAACCGCCTGCAGCGTACTGATGCCCGCCGCCGGCAAAATACTTTTGTGCAAAGGCATTGACATAGCGCCCACCTTTTGAACGAAAAGACAACTTAACCCCTTCATCGGTTTCCAAAAGAAAAACCCCTACTTCGTAACCTTCAATGGACAAAACAACATTAACCAAACCTTCGGTGTCTCCTTTTTGGTAAGCAAAACGCTTGAGTTCTTCTTTACTTAAACTGATCAGCCCAATGCGCTTATCGGCAAAGAGCTCTAGTTTTTCTGCAATTGCATAACCGCGCAATTGCAAGCGCGTTACACTATTAACATCGTAAACGGCTTCGTGAATAAGAAAATGTTGCAAACCTGTTTGCAGCAAAGCCACCACCATTTGATGCGTGTAGGCTGATACAGAAGGAAAGCGAAAAGAACCCGTATCGGTAACCAATCCAAGATACAAGCCCTTTGCCATAGGCTCGTTGAGCAAATGAACTAAATCGAGTTTCTCTAGGGTTTTAAAGATTACCTCAGTGGTGGAACAAGCTGCTGTGTCAGAAATCATGAGCTCACAAAAAGCAGCCGGATCCGGATGGTGATCTAGCATGACTTTTGTTGCTGGAAAATCTGCTACAAAGGCAGACATATGCTCGCCTACTCTGCCGGGCGCGTTGTAATCAAGCGCAAAAAGGATGTTTTGTGGGTAGTGCTTTTCGGGACTAAAAACCTCCCAATTGTATCCGTTTAGAAACGGACACAAATAGGCTGCAGGCTGATCTGGAAAAACAATCAAATATTTTTTACCAAGTTGTTGGGCCAAAGCTCCCCACGCAACAACGCTACCTATCGCATCGCCATCTGGGCCTTTATGAGTGGTTATAAGCCAATTGTCTTGGCTCTTGAGTTGCGCTAAGAGATTTGTGTAAGTCATTTAGTCTTTTTGCATGTGCTCATCCTCTTCCGGATCTGGTGGGAATAATTTGGGCGCATCGGATTTGTTTTGAAGCTTATCGAGCATGTCTTCTAACTGCGAAACCGATAAGTTTTTGGCAATAATTTTTTTGTCTTTATCGAGCACAAACACTTTTGGCGTCGAATAGATGTCATAGGTTTGTTGGTAATTCAAACTTTGAAGCGTAGTTGGCTTGCCTTTTTCTCCTGGATAAAGCGGAACCAGTTTTTCAGGGGTAACCTTGGCAATATCGTAAATAGAATTGGTTACGGCAGCATTAATAAACGTGAGTTTGTTGTCGTGGATGTATTTTTTCCAGGCCTCAAAATCTTTTCCTACGCCTTTGCCAACAGCAAAGACCTCAATATTACGAGCTTTCCATTTTTCGGTGTAAAGTGTCTGAATTTTTGGCGTTACTTTTTTGCAGTGGCCACATTCTGGATCCCAGAAATAGAGGATGGTGTATTCGGAATTAAGGCTGTAGAAGTCAATCCATTTGGTGTCGGTTGTGTCGCGCATGATGAGATTTGGCGGCTTGATTCCCATGACGGTATTCATTTTGTTGTCGAGGTTTTCGCACAAATCTTCGAATTTATCTTCGGCCACCCAAAAGGCTGGTGACTTACCGCTGGCGTCTTTTGTACAGAAATAGCGCTTGAGCATGTAGTAATAAACTTTGTCCATGCCCATTATTTCACTTTTGCCGTAAGTTGAAGCTATCCAACCCACTGAATACTCATACATTCTCGACTTAGGGTCGAGGGCATCACAAAATTGAAAAGCATACTTAATAACGGTGTCCCAATGCTGGATCATCATTTGTTTGCCAAAATAGAACTCTAACTTATTTGCAAAAATTGGATTATTGACCAACGCATCGGTCTTCAGATCGGTGTTGTCCCAATAATGGGCGAAATAGTATTTGTAGCGGAAATTGGAATCGAGCAACGCACCATTGGCATCTTTAGGCGGCTCGGGCACAACCACTTCGGTAGACATCTTTACAATTTTACCAACGAGTTTGGATGGATGCGCCGCTACGAGATCTGCTTGGTATTTCTCGACTTCCTTGTTGAGTGCATCAATTTGATTGCCCAAAGAAGTGAAAGCGGCATCTTCTGGCTTGAGTTTGGCGCGTTCTTCGGAGAGTTTAGCAATCTCGCCTTTTTTACTCGAAATAAATTTGACATAAGGAATAAAAATCTTATTCTCTTCAGATTTATTGATTACCATATTGGCCATAAAGTCCGGACCTTTGGTGGCCAGTTGAACTTCTTCGTTATTGTAAACGAATTCAAAATAGCGCTGACCCGGTAAAAACAAGCCGACTATACCCGGTTTTTGCTTGGCACCATCAAAAATGACTTCGCCATTTTTCATCTCAGCGGTGTCGGCGTAGAAGAGTTTAGAACCAAAGTATTTAATTAAATAAACAGTGGTATCTTTCTGACCTTCAACCTTTAACTTTATTTTTTGAGCACTGAATTGTTGCACGAATAGCAACGAAAAAAGGAGCAATATTTGTTTCATAAGTTCTTCAGTTTCCCTACGAAAATGCTTGAATTTAAGCTTCCCGAGTTCTTTTTAACATTTCTTTAACCAATTCTTTGCAAGACTTGTTCAATTAATGAAGGCTTTGCATACGGATTCAAGGCATGGATATGCGCATATTTTTTAAGCCATGTAAGTTGTCGTTTGGCATAATTGCGCGTATGTTGCTTGATTTTGTCGATAGCCTCTTCCCGACTCATGTGCCCATCAAAAAAATCAAAAAACTCCTTGTAACCAACCGTTTGTAGTGCCAATAATTTTTGTTGGTCCGGATAAAAAATGTGCGCTTCTTTCTCCAAACCTTCTTGTATCATTAAATCGACGCGCCGATTAATCCTTGAATACAATTCTTCGCGAGGCCAGTCAATAAAAAAGCGCTGAAGATGAGCCGGATCCGCTTTTGGACCACTGCGCAAAACCAGATTGGATTGACCAGTTATTTCCACTACTTCTAAAGCGCGAATTAAACGAACAGGATTCATTTGGTCTATATGAGCAAAAAATGCAGGATCCTTTTTTTCTAATTCGCTTTGCAAGGCAACTAAACCTTCTTTTTCATAAATTCCTTGCCATTTTTCTTGCACAGCTAAATTGTGCGGCAAGGGGTCTAAACCCAACAAGAGCGCATCGGCAAATAAGGCTGAACCGCCCACAAGTACAACCGCACCATTTTGTTTCAAAAGTGTTGTAAATTGCGCTTTCGCCTGTTTGGCAAATTCATTGGCATTGAGCGGTGTTTTAATTGAATGTGAAGCTACAAAATGATGTTTTACCGCATTGAGCTCATCCAAAGATGGGCGGGCTACACCGATATTTAATTCGTGATAAATCTGCCTGGAATCAAATGAAATGATTTCTGTCTGAAATTGTTGTGCTAGCTCAATGGCAAAAAGGGTTTTTCCAGAAGCGGTAGGCCCTTGAACAACAAAAATAAGCGGTTGAGCCATTATTTCCAGCGATCGTATATTCTTAGTACTGTTGCTACATAATTGGTAGCATTACCCCTGTAAGCGCCACAGCGCACCATTTCGGAACGGTAAAACTGAGGTTCATCCAGTTTTTTAACCATCAGCTCAACATTTCCCTCCCATAGGTTTGGATCCAATCCTGCAGCACTAGCCAATCTTTGCGCATCTTCAATATGACACATCCCTGCATTGTAGGAAGCCAAGATAAATTGCAGGCGCGTTCTTTCGTCGGCAATATTTTTCCAACGTCTACTCATCGAAACTAAGTAGCGCATACCGCCATTAATTTGAGCCTCTGGGCTAGAATCGGGGTACACGCCAAATTGAGGCCCCGTATTGGGCATAAATTGCATGAGGCCGTATGCGCCTCCAAAACCGCGCGCATTAGGATTGAAGCGAGATTCTTTAAACGAAATAGCAGCCAATATCTTCCAATCCCATGCGTATTTATTAGCGGCATTCTTGAATAATACATCAAAAGGAGAAATGGCACCTCTTGGTGTTAAATAAAATTCGGTAGGACTTGCACTGATGTAGTCAAAATATCGTTTTTTCAGCTGTACAAAAGCCTCTGAGGCAATATAACTTTGTAAAAAAGCATCAAGTTGCTCCTTGAGTGCTTTACTTCTCGGGCGCAATGCAAAGGCGATACGCTGCTCAAAAGACATTCTTGTAGAAATATCGAGTTTCGGATGCATGTCTTTTGCAATGCGCGCTTGGTTTTCATGTGCCAATGTATATTTGATACGACCGTTTACCACCTCTTCGATCAGATCCTCGGCAAGTGGAAGGGTTGGCATATAGCGTACATCGATGTGTGCTCCTATTTCTTCTTCGAGGGTAAAAAGCCGCTTTTCATATGCGGAATTCTTGCGAATAAATACTTTTTTACCAGCCAAATGGGCGGGTTCGGTCAACAATGAATCTGATTTGCGCTGCACCAAAACCTGGTACGTTTGGTAATATGGAATAGAATACGCAAAATAACGCTCCTGCCTAAGTGCAATAGGTAAATTGGCAGCAACTACGTCGCCCTCACCTTTGCGCAATAAACGCACGAAGTCTCCGAGTTTATCGACCACTTTGACCTCGAGTTGTAGACCGTTGGCTTTACAAAAAGTATCTAAAATTTCGTATTCAAAGCCCATGCGCTTGCCCTTGAATTCAAAAAAGGAAAGTGTAGCGTTTTCTGTAAGTACAGTGAGCTTGCCGAGCGATTTTATTTGTTTCCAATCTTTTTTCAGTAAACGGCGTTCTACACCAAACTCACAAGATTGGAAGATAAAAAAAAAGCCTATTAAACAACTTAAAATAAGATTTCTGCTGCGGCGCATAAGGCCAAGTATACGAAAAGAAATCGGAATGGTTGCAAATAGCAATGAATTGAAAGTGAAGCAAATGCAGGCTCTTTAGTTGATTTTTACTAAAATAATTCTTCAATTTATTTTGGAATCTGAATAATTTCCTATCTTTGCATTCGTAATTCAAAGGGGGTTTAGCTCAGCTGGTTCAGAGCATCTGCCTTACAAGCAGAGGGTCGGCGGTTCGAACCCGTCAACCCCCACAAAAAAAAGCCTTGGTTTTCCGAGGCTTTTTTTTTGCAATCGTAGCAATTTTATGGGCAAATAACCAATTAATAAAGCAAATGCTTTTTAGCATTGTTTTTCCAACCGGCATACGCCTGATTGTTCACAAAATAAATTTTGAGATCGGCATAAGCTTGGTTATCGACAAAATAGATTTTCTTGTCGGCATAGGCTTGATTGCTCACAAAAAACCATTTGCCATCATTTTTACCTGCATAGGCTTGGTTTGAAACTTTATAGACTAAAAGATCTGCGTATGCTTGGTTATCGACAACAAAAACTTTTACGTCAGCATAGGCTTGATTAGAAACCGTAAAGATTTTTTGCGCTTGAATTAGTTGACTTAGAAATAAGCCAACGCTAAGAAAGAAGATGTTTTTCATGGTATTCTATTTTAAGCTAAATATACAAAAACTAAGATCAAAGTTTAACTTAACCTTAATATAAAAAGCCTTGTCGATTCTTTTGGCAAGGCTTTCTTTGTAATATGAATTTAATCAATAGAGAACTCAGCTGGTTATCGTTTAATGAACGCGTATTACAAGAAGCCATGGACCCAACGGTTCCGCTCACCGAACGCATGCGATTTCTCGGTATTTATTCCAACAACCTCGACGAATTCTTTCGGGTAAGAGTGGCCAACCTCAAACGCATAATTGAGGTAAAAAATGATAAAGTTCTGGGCTACAAAGGAACCGCCGAAGAGCTCTATGTAGAAATTCGCAAAGTAGTCATGCGTCAGCAACAACTTTTTGAAACAGCTTACGCTGACATCAAAGACGCATTTCAAAAAGACGGTATTCAGCTCATTGATGAAAATGGCTGCACCTCTGCTGAATTAAATGAATTGAACCATTTCTTTCACGATAAGCTTAAACATATTATTTTTCCGATCCTCCTGGATAAAAAAAGACCGCTTCCAAAGTTACGCGACTACGCTATTTATCTCGGCATTAAAATCCAGACCAGGACAAAGGTGCGCTATGCCCTGATTCAAATACCCACAGAATACAGTCGATTTTATATTCTTCAAAAAGAACAAAGAACCAAAGTAATTCTCGTGGACGACATCATCAGGTTGCATCTTCGAGAAATTTTCGCGCTCTTGCATGTACAACACATCGAGGCATTTACTTTTAAATTTACCCGCGATGCCGAACTCGATTTAGACGATGACTTGTCTTTGTCGTTCTTTGAAAAAATCGAAAAAAGCCTCAAACAACGCAAAAAAGGCTTACCTGTCCGCTTTGTATACGACGAACAAATGCCCAGTGACCTCCTCGATTTTATTTTGCAGCAAATCCAGCTTAAAAAAGGAGTCAACACCATTCCCGGTGGGCGCTATCATAACTTCAAGGATTTCATGCGTTTCCCGGATTTTGGAAATCCTGCTTACCGTTTTGCCAAACAAGACCCTGTTGCCCACCCAGAACTGCTTAATTGCAAAAGTCTGATTGCAAAAATCATTCAAAAAGATATTTTACTGCATTTCCCCTACCAACAATTTGATCATGTGGTTGACCTACTTCGCGAAGCCAGCCTTGATGCAAAAGTCAAAGAAATTAAAATAAATATTTATCGGGTTGCCAAAAACTCGGAGGTCATGAACGCCTTGTTGGCTTGTATTTTCAATGGAAAACAAGTCACTGTTGTTTTTGAGTTGCAAGCCCGCTTTGACGAAGAGAACAATTTGTGGTGGAGCAATCGCCTCAAAGAATTTGGTGCAAATGTCATTTATGGACTTCAAAACTTAAAGGTACATTCCAAATTATTGCAGATTCGAAGAATTTCAGACGGAAAAACACAATACATCACCTACATCGGGACCGGCAACTTCAATGAAGCAACAGCAACTGTCTATACTGACCTTGGCTTATTAACCGCAGATAAAGACATCTCTTTGGAGGTTAGCCGCGTTTTTGGCATGCTCGAAAACAACTTAGAACGACATACATTTAGAAACCTTTTGGTTTCGCCTTTTAATACACGCCGTAAATTAATGGCACTCATAGACAACGAAATTAAATTTGCAAAAGCTAAAAAGCCAGCACATATCCAACTTAAAATCAATAACCTAACGGATATTAAACTGATTGAAAAGCTCTATGCTGCAAGCAAAGCGGGTGTACAAATCGAACTCATTATACGCGGCATTTGTTGCTTAAAACCAGGTGTAAAAGGACTCAGCGAAAACATTACAGCAATTAGTATAGTAGACCGCTACCTAGAACATGCGCGCTTTTTGATTTGCGCCAATAATGGCCAGCCAACCTATTATATTTCAAGTGCAGATTGGATGGAACGCAATTTAGATCAGCGCATAGAGGTCGGAACGCTTATCAAAGACCCAGCAATTCAGCAGCAAATTAATTTGATTTTTGACTATCAATGGCGCGGAAGTGTGAAAGCCCGAAGTATTTCGGCAGACTATAAAAACGCCTATTCAAAACGCAACCTCCCGCCTTTTCATGCGCAGCAAGAGCTGTTCAACCATTACAAAATCGCTTCAGAAGAAATAACGCAATAAAGCGAGTTTTTGAGCAAGCGTTTCAATAGATTCAGATGCTTGATAAGCCGCTTTTCCCTCTTTTTCAAAACGCGAAAGTAGCTGAACTAAAATCTGTTCGGTTTGATCTGGGTAATATATTGGGGCTTGATTTTCTTGACTCAGCCAATAATTGATTTGCCGGTGATAGCGCAGATCCAATTCTGGAATGGTGCTTGCCCCTACACTTTGTGCACCAAGTGCATTACACGCTTGTTCGTAATGCCCTTTCATCGGGATTACCATTGTTTTTTTTCCAAGAAACAAAGCCTCGGAGGGCAATTCAAAACCAGCGCCACAAAGTACTCCGGTTGCAGAAATCATGCTTTGTTGAAACCTATCCTGGCTTATTGGTTCAAAAAAGACGTTGTCAACTCGGTAAGAAAACTGAGTGTGTTTGGAAAAGACTTCCCACTTGACATCAAACTGACGCAAAAAGTGCATTAAAACATCGTCGTGATAACCGGGTAAATACACCGTGTAGTGACCTTGATTACTTGGGTTGGTACAGCGAATTTCTTTGCGAATCACCGGGGTATAAACGCGTTCGTCATAGGCCTTAAAATGAAAGCCAAAACGGTGGCGTGCCGGCGCATAATGCTTTAGTATGTACTGACCAAACGAAGCTTTTTTGTCCGGTTTCGGCGCTAACGGATGTACCACAGCAGCCTGATGGCTGAGCTCAATGCACGGAACACCATTGACGAGCGCAGACCAAGCCGAAACAGGTTCAAAATCAGAAAGCACCAAATCATATTGCTTGATCGGAAAGGACCGTATTTCCCGAATAAAATCGACCGGATGGGTATTTTGAAGCGACTTTATTATACTGATATCACCGTTTTTACCGCTCGAAAACGTCAGTCCTGTACGTTGATGTGTGATGTCAAATGCCGCCCTTATTTGGGACTGATTACCACTAATGAGCGTGTCAACCTGAACATGTTTATCAAGCAAAGGTACAATTTCGTGCGCCCGACTCAAGTGCCCATTACCTGTTCCCTGAATGGCATATAAGACTTTCATATCAATTGGTTTGGAGTCCGGCAATTACCTCTTGTAATAATTGCTCGTAGTTGAGTGCATCCTTGTTCTGCGCCTTCATCTCGGCGTGATCCACCACTTTGCTGCGGTCGTGGCGGTAAAGTATCCATTTTTCTTCGTGATATTCTAAGGCGGTGGAGTTTTCTACCCAATCGCCAGAATTGAGATACAAGACCTCGCCCCCATCTTTACCCATCATTTTTTTAATTTGTGGCTGATGGATATGCCCACAAACCACATATTGATAATTGGAGCACATGGCAATTTCAGCTGCTGTTTCTTCAAAATTATTGACGTACTTGACCACTCCTTTGACACTGTCCTTGACTTTTTGTGACAGTGAAATTCTCCCCCTACCCAACTTTTCAGAAATCCAATTCATCAAGGTATTTAGTACAATAAGGAGGTCATAGCCTTTACCTCCCAATTTAGCGACCCATTTTGAATGCTTCATAGTTGTATCAAAAACATCGCCATGAAAAATCCAAGCTTTTCCAGTGGGTAAATTGAGGAGCAACTTATTTTGTATTTCCAGACCACCCATCTTGAACCCTTTGAACTTGCGCAACATTTCGTCGTGATTGCCCGTGATATAATAAACTTTGGTGCCGTTGGTCAGCATCGATGCAATTGTTTTGAGCACCTCCATATGCGCAGCAGGAAAATAACGTTTACTGAATTGCCAAATATCTATGAAATCGCCATTGAGCACAAGCGTTGTCGGATCTATACTTTTCAAATAAGCGACCAATTCGGAAGCTCTAGAACCATAGGTTCCTAAATGCACATCGGATAGAATAACCAAGTCAACTTTTCGTTTCATCGTTTTTTTTGGTAAAGTTCGTTGCACTTTGTAACCGTGATTTTAAGCCAAGATTATCATTGCTTAGATCTTTCAAAACCAAATTGTTGATAACAAAAAAGGAGCACGATGGGTGCTCCTTTTTTAATGTATTTGCTATACTTACAGCTTGATAATTCTTTGTGAATGAAGGCCTGATTCAGTTTTCATTGAGAGTAAATAGATCCCGGCTGGCAACATGCGCATATCGATCTGCAACAATTTGGCAGTAGAAACTTCTATTTCTTGGATGAGTTTGCCTTCAGAACTTAGAAGTGCCATATTTTGTGAATTTTCCGGCGCATTAACATAAAGAACATCAGAGACTGGATTTGGAAACAAATTGAAAATTTCCTCTTGTTCTTGAAGCGCCAAACACGGGTCTGATGTAATCACCACTGAGTCTTGAGCGATACACCCATTATTATTGATTCCTGTTAAAATGTAAATTCCAGGGGTATTCACACTTAACAATGCCGCGCTAGACCCTGTATTCCATTCAATGGAATTAGCACTTCCAGATGCAGCTATTGTGATTGGAAACTGATCCTCACATACCACCTGGTCTTGGCCCGCATTCACATTAGGAGACGTTAGAATTTCTACTTCCGTTTGCGCACTCGCTTGACAACCGTTAACATCTGTAACTTCAAGCGTAAATACGCCTTGCTGGCTACCGTTTAATGCAGCGTTCGTTTGACCGTTAGACCACAAGTAGGTTAAAGACGATCCTTGCGCATTCGCATCAATCGAATAAGGTAAATTGGCACTACATACACCGTATACAGAATCCAAATCTATTGAAGGATTTTGCCATACTTGAAGCTCCGTTGAAGCTTGATTCTGACAACCTGTTACTAAATCAGTTACAATAACTGAATAAATACCTGACGATGCAGCGGCAATGGAATTTGTAGTTTCATTGGTATTCCATAAAACAGCACCAATTGTATTCACTTCTAGATTGACAGGAAGATTCGATGCACAAACTGATAAACTTGGCGTAACGGAAAAGCTTGGCAACGCATTTACTTGTATTTGCAGTGAATCATTGGCCGTACAACCCAAACTATCAACCCCAGAAACCACCAAATTAGAAAGTCCTACGCCTGGCGTAATATACGTTCCATTTGTGTAATTATTATTCCAATTATAAGTTTGTGCACCACTGGCATTCAGTAAAATTGAATCTCCCAAACAAATGATGAAATCTGGCCCTGCATTGACCTGTGGCAAAGCATTTATTGTGACTTGTACAGCATCTTGAGCCTGACATCCGGTGGTTATATTGGTTGCTAACACGGAATAAGTATTGTTTCCAGCAAATCCTTGTGTATTAATGACTAAAGATGTTCCGCTTTGACCGTTATTCCAAAGATATGTCGTCGCATTACCGGTTGCGACTAAATTAACTACTGCACCAGAACATACGGTAACATCCTGACCTGCATTTACTTGTGGAAGCGGATTCACTGTAAGTGTAAACACACCTGAAGTGTCAATACAACCAAGTGTTGAATTTTGAACAGCTACTTTATACGCACCTGCAGTTGTTGCATTTAATGAATTGGTGGTTGCGCCTGTAACTGCTTGATTGTTGGCAAGCCATTGATAGGTCACATTCGCTTGTGTGTTGATAGTCAAATTGACCGATTGACCTGCGCAAATTGTATTATTAGCGGCCGAAATAACTGCTCCGGAAGCCACTGCACAAGAATTCATCTGATATATGGAAAGCGTAGAACTCACCTCGTTGGCCAAAAGCAATAAATGCTGTCCGTTTGGCGAATCTTGTGCATCAATCACAATGATACCTTCCGCACCAAGATCCGGACCATTTGGATTACTTGCACTGCGGTTATTGGCGTAACCGACATAAACTGGAGAACTAGGGTTGTCAATATTAAAGATCATGACACCGCCAATACGCTCTAAAGAGGCAAAAACATAAGTGTGTCCATTGAATTGATGTACAGCAATTCCTTCTACCTCAGGTCCTTTATCGTCTGATCGGTTCTTTAAAGCAGGGGTGCCTACCGTATTTGAAGCATTAAACAACGCACCAAAAGTTGGATGATTAGCGGTGATTTGCTCAATGAGATCTTTAGAGTCAAAAACTTGTGACCCGGTCACCGGATTCCATATGCTAAAAGACCTGCCAGACATCACATGCAATTCGTCGTAATCACCATCACCATCGGTGTCACCAGAATACTTCAAAGCAGATAAACGACCTAAAAATTTATTATTACGAAGAATAGCCGCATCTGGAAATGCTGTTGCATCTAAATTATTAAATGTGGTTGAAGATATTCGATTGGCGTCTACAACTGAGCCAAATTCACGAGAATCGCCTTCGTTAGCAGTGAATAAATATCCTTGACCACCAATAGTTCTGTAAGCCATGGCATCTGGCATATAAGCACCTTTTATCGGTAGATCCCCTGTGATCAGAATCATGCCACTTTGATCGGAGGCATCTAATGCATTGTTGGTGCCAGCTGCATACGAGGAATAACCGAATGGAGTCAATGAAACGATGCTATTTGTAAGCAGGTCTATGGTTAACAAGGCGTTGTTTTCTTGCATAGTCACATAAGCCTTTGTATTATCGGTTGATATAGCGATATATTCTGGCTCTAAATCTTGTGCGACCGTTGCACTCGAGGTAAATATTCTGATTCCTTGAGCACGCAAAGCCGTTTCTTGTCCGTTGAAAGAGGTTAAACCTATAGTTGTTACATTGGCTTGAGTTAAAGCTGTAATTCCTCCTGAAATATCAATGATAGATACAGAGCCTTCAGGATCAACTGTATACGTTGCATTTGGCTCCCCTTCATTAGCAGTGAGTAGTTTGCTGTAGTCTTGGTTAAAGGTAATCATATCAGGCATGGCCCCGACAGACACTTGGTTTTGAAATACACCATTTTGGTCAAAGAAGACGACAGAACCGTTCAATTGTGGATTGGCATTTTCTACTGCTGCGGCTACGATGCCATTTTTAGCCACAATTGAATTAATTCCACCATAAGGAGCCATCGAAATACTGTTCAAGAGAACAGGTGCCGATGGATTACTAAAATTGACAATATCTAACTTTTGACCAATGCTATTGGCAATATACAGACGGTCGGTACTCGGATCAAACGCAACAATTTCAGCAGAATTGGCACCTGTTACCCCGTTTGAAAAGCTAGTCAGTAATTGTAAGTTCAATTCATTAGTAGGGGTTGGCGCTACATAATCGTTGTCTTTGATGAAAATAATGCAATAGTTGTTGGTCAATGATGCAGTCGCATTATCAGAATTTAATATTTTCACGATAATACGCTCTGCTTTTTCAGCATCTAAGTCATCTATGATTTGAATGGGTAAATTGAACACGCCATTCGTTGCTGCCGGAACTGTTAAGGAACCTGCCCATGTAAAATCTGAGTTAACGGTGGCGTTATGGTAAGTAGAAAATCCAAAGTTTACGGTAACTGGTGCCTGATTGGCGTTTGCAATCGTTACAGGAACATTAACAGTACCCACATTTTCATTCACCGCGAAGAAATTACTCGCTGCGGCAATTGAAGCATCAACCGGCGCTTCAAAAACGCGTACTAAATCAAAACGCGAAGTACCCGTAGTAGAAAACGTACTTGTCGAGCGTGCAGCCAAATAGGTGCCTGCTGTTGGGTCAAAAGCAGCTACTACCCTAAAAGCTAAATTGGGTCGGTTGTTAAAATTATTGTTCGCAGCAAAAGAAACCGAACGGTAATGCCAGGTATCGCCTGTACCCGTCGCTTGGGGCACAAACGTAAAAATAGTTGTATCTACCCAAACGGCTGTTCCGCCAGTAGTTGCACCGGTATGATCAAGTGTATATTGCAGCACCCAGGTGTTTGGAGCTGTGTTGCTTAGTCGTTGCCAGAAAGAAACGCCAATGCGGGCAAAACCAGTCGTATTGGCATTGATTTGGATACCGCGGGTTTTATTGCCCGTTCCTTGGGCAGGCCAGCCAGTCACGTTGTACCCTGAATTATCAGTGGTATTGGCTTCAACTGGTAAGATAGTTCCTGTGTATCCTGTGGCAAAGCTAAAAGTAGATCCGCCAACAGTAGCGATTGCACCAGAACCCGAAACGGGCATATCGTTACCTGTAGCCGAATTGGCATCGTTGATTAAAGAATTGAAGTCCCAGTGAGTAACCAAAGACTGTTGAGCGGCTAAAAAAAATGGGGCCACTGTTAATAAAAAAAGTAATTTTCTTTTCATCTCTTGAATTTTAAGACAAAATAACTGCCTACGTATCAAGAGAATATTTAGAGAAAATGAAAATTACATTTCTTTTTTATGAATTTTTTAAAGCAATTAAAACTTCCACCAAACTCGGGTCTAAAAGTGTGCTTGTATCGCCTAAATTACTGGTGTCGCCCTCTGCAATTTTACGCAAAATACGGCGCATGATCTTACCACTACGCGTTTTGGGAAGGCCGGGGACAAATAAAATTTGGTCGGGCTTGGCGATAGGTCCAATCACTTGGGTCACTTTCGAAATTATTTCCTTTTGAAGATGCCCTAAATCATGATTTTTACCTTCTAAAATGACATACGCAAAAATACCTTGTCCTTTGATTTCGTGCGGGTAACCAACAACCGCACTTTCAATGACACCCGCAAACATATTTATTGCATTTTCTACTTCTGCCGTGCCAATGCGGTGTCCGCTGACATTCAGCACGTCGTCTACCCTACCCGTAATGCGGTACATACCATCTGCATCGCGCAAGCAGCCGTCGCCGGTAAAATACAAATTGTCATACGTAGAGAAATAAGTCTGTCGACAACGCTCGTGATCGTTGTAAGTGCTACGGATCATGCCGGGCCAAGGAAACTTAATACATAAATTTCCATTGACACCATTGCCTTCAATTTCGACACCATTTTCGTCGACCAAACAAGGTTGAATACCAGGTAATGGCAACGTTGCGTGTGCGGGCTTGGCTGGGGTGACTCCTGCAAGATTTGAAATCATGATACCACCTGTTTCTGTTTGCCACCAAGTGTCGACTATCGGGCAATTTTTATGGCCGATGTGTTCATTGTACCAATGCCAGGCTTCTTCATTGATGGGCTCCCCTACTGAACCCAAAACCTTTAAAGAACTTAGGTCTTTGCCTTTAAGTGGCTCCAATCCAAAACCCATAAGGCTGCGAATAGCAGTTGGCGCTGTGTACAAGATATCCACTTTGTATTTCTCCACAATTTCCCAAAAACGACCTGCGTCTGGCCAAGTGGGCACGCCTTCGAACATTAAACTTGTGGCGCCCGCGCTTAAAGGTCCGTAAATGATATAGCTATGGCCGGTGATCCAGCCGATATCTGCAGTACAAAAGTGAACTTGCCCCGGCTGATACTGGAATACATTCACAAAAGTGTAGTTGGTCCAGACCATATAGCCAGCAGTGGTATGAACAACGCCTTTTGGTTTGCCTGTGGATCCGGAAGTGTATAAAATAAATAGAATATCTTCGGCATCCATAGCAACAGGCGCAACAGCAGGGTTGCCCATTGTTTCAACCTTTTTGATTTCGTCTTCCCACCAGACGTCTCTACCTTTAAGCATCGAAACTGGCGTTTTA
The DNA here is from genome assembly GCA_016872115.1 of Sphingomonadales bacterium. Taxonomy (GTDB): domain Bacteria; phylum Bacteroidota; class Bacteroidia; order Flavobacteriales_D; family Crocinitomicaceae; genus UBA952. Next base: position 200,117 of record VHBC01000001.1, read on the forward strand.
GTTCTGGAGCAAACAATGACGCGCTTGATGGTTTTGTTACCTACCAGCGCGTCGTCGATGACGCTTTTGAGCGGAATATCCTTGGCCCCACGGTAGGCACCATCACAGGTTACAATAAATGCTGCGCCCGCGTCTTCTAAACGGTCAGTAATTGCTTGGGCTGAAAAGCCGCCAAAAATGACAGAGTGTATTGCGCCAATGCGGGCGCAAGCCAAAGTGGCAATGGCCAATTCGGGAACCATGCCCATATAGATGCACACGCGGTCGCCTTTTTGAACGCCGTTATTCAATAAAACATTGGCAAATTGCTGCACCTTAAAATGCAATTCATTATAGGTAAGCACGCGGTGGTGTTCTTCTGGGTCATTGGATTCCCAGACAATAGCCGCCTCGTTACCTCGGGTGGCTAAATGGCGATCTAAACAATTTTCGGTGATATTTAACTGCGCACCTTTGAACCATTCTACCCTTGGTTCTTTAAAATTCCAGTCGAGTACTTTGTCCCATTTCTTTTGCCAAGTAAAATTTTCGGCTATTTCTGCCCAAAAAGCTTCAGGGTCTTCAATGCTTTTTTGATAAGCAGCGCGGTATGCTTCTGGGGAGCTCAGTTGATAAGGATATTTCATTCTAGCATGTTTATGCTAAAATTAATGAAATATCATTTCAACTCAAACGCAACCTCATTTCTACGGCCAATGAAGTCCCAGGGAGCGTTGTAACCCATGTAAATGAGTTGATCGTTAAAAGCTATTTGTTCTTTTTGTAAAAGGGCGCGCAATGCTGCCGCTTTTTCTTGAATTTTAGCGTCGTCTGAATAACCACCAAAGCGCAAAACAGCCAGGGTACGAGCTTCTTTTTTGGTTAACTGAACTTGTTGGCTATTGGGCTGTGGCAAATCTTCAAGGGCATATTGCTTGGGCATCACAAATGCCATTTGAGTCTGCTCGCCCATTTCCATTACAACGGGCGCAGTCATGGCAATTTTTGCTTCTTCTTGGTTACTGCCAAAAATATATCCAGCAACTCTTCTAAAACCTAGACTACTGTTTTGATCGAAGGATCCTGGAGTCATGGTGGTCTGCGCCAAAATCAGTACCGGGTAACGCCGAATTTCGGCTTTTTTGGCAAGCACCCGAACTACTTCGTAGTCAGGAGTTTCAATAGAGGAGCGCATAAATGACATCGTGATTACAAATAAAACAAGCGCACTAACAAGTACTAGAAGCAGTTTTTTCATGCCGATTTTATCATTTAAACATTGCAATTCTAAAAAAGTTCATATCTTTGCAGTCGAAATCGGCCTCGTAGCTCAACTGAATAGAGCATCAGATTACGGCTCTGAAGGTTTCAGGTTTGAATCCTGACGAGGTCAC
>VHBC01000002.1 GCA_016872115.1 Sphingomonadales bacterium
GTGGATCACTTTCATTGTCAACTTGGATTTATCCCAATACCAGTACGCTTGGGAGCGGGCAAGATGTGATTGTATCCAAAGAAAGTTCTACATTAACAAATATTCTTGGCGCATACACGCTATGGATGGAAAACGGAGTACCCAAATTTACAGTATCAAATCAAAATGGAGTACCAAGTTGGTATCAAACAGCTACCGCTGCAAATGCCTTGAATGCAAATACTTGGTATCACCTTACAGGTGTGATCAATTTTCAATTGAATCGAATTGAGTTATACGTAAATGGTACTTTGGTCGGTACACAAACTTGGGGTGGTACAATTGCTAGTAATGTGAATGGTCGATTGTTAATCGGATCACATTTTAAGTCCAATTTTGGTTCACAGTACATGTATAATTTTGGGGGGCATCTGGACGACATCGCTATCTGGAATCGCGCTTTAACTGCCTCAGAAATCCAACAGCTTTACACGCTTGGCAATGCTACCTACAGCTGGAGCCCAGGTGGAGCAACAACGCCTTCAATAACAGTTTCACCGTCAAGCACCACAACATACACATGTACCGCGACTGCTAATGGCGTAAGCTCGACTTCGAGCAGTGTAGTAACTGTTACTCCCGCACCAACCATCACCGCAACCAACACAACAGTTTGTGCTGGGCAAAGTACGACGCTAACGGCGGGTACGACATCTACCGGTTCGGGCTCCAACTGCCCTACCCTTTCTGGTTCTTTGACAACTGGCCTTGTGGGCTACTGGCCGTTCTGTGGGAACGCAAATGATGCATCAGGAAATGGAAATAATGGAACGGTGAATGGAGCGACATTGACTGTCGATAGGAATGGTGCTTTCAATTCAGCGTTCTCATTTGATGGATTATCTAATTATATTTCTGGGAACATAGCTAATTTTTCTAATACTTCAATTACTTCATTATCAGTATGGGCAAAGTATATAGGTGACGCAGGGGGGCAGCCCTATGATTTATTTTTCCAGTATGGCGCATATGGTAGCCATACTTTTTCCTACGCCTATAACTACTTCGCTCAAAACATAGATTTTTATTCACAGTGTTTTACAAACCCTTATTCTAGTGTAAATCTTCAGAATAATTGGCATCACATTGTTGTTGTAGATTCGCTCCAATACACGAAAATATATATAGACGGTGCAATATTTAACAATTCAGTTTCTGGAAGTAATGGTAATTGCTATCAAGGCAGTAACTATTTTTTAATCGGGGGCGGGGGAGATAACCAATATACAACCGGATCATTAGACGACATCGCCATCTGGAATCGCGCTTTAACTGCCTCAGAAATTCAAGCCCTGTATACTACTGGCCAAACGACTTATTCCTGGTCTAACGGTGCCACAACTCCTTCAATAACCGTTTCACCGACCACTACAACCACCTATACTTGTACGGTAACCGATGCGAATGGAAATATTTGTACGGTTGATCAAACTATTACTGTCAATCCAATACCAACTGTAAATGCTGGCGCGGATATCAGCGTATGTTCAGGGTCAACAGCAACATTAACTGCAACAGGTGCAGCGAGCTATTCCTGGACCAATAACGTTCAAAATGGGGTGGCATTTACGCCTACAAGCACGGCAACATATACAGTTACAGGAACTAGCAATGGATGTACAGCAACTGATGCTGTTACTGTTACTGTTACACCCGCACCAACCATCACTGCAACCAACACTACAATTTGCGCTGGTCAAAGTACGACGCTTACAGCAAATACAACATCTACAGGTTCAGGCTCTAACTGCCCTACCCTTTCTGGTTCTTTGACAACTGGCCTCGTTGGCTACTGGCCTTTCTGTGGAAACGCGAATGATGCATCAGGAAATGGAAATAATGGAACGGTAAACGGTGCTACGTTAACCACCGACCGCTTTGGTAATGCGAGTAGTGCGTATAGTTTTGATGGGGTTGATGATTATATTTCAGGGACAACTACAAATCTTTCAGTCCAATCAACAGACAAACTTACAATGACCGCCTGGGTAAAAGTAAATCAGTTCGCACCCTCACCGGCTGCATCTAAAATTATAACACATACTGATAATTTGAATAATGGTCAGCAATACGCTCTTTCTATTGGAAATGATGGCTCACTTTACTTTCTTGCTGGAAATGGAGACTTTGAGAATAACGGACCTAATTCAACTTTACCTAGCCAAATTACAATTGATACTTGGAAACACGTAGGAGCTGTAATCTCAGACGATTCAGTCAAATTATTTGTTGATGGCGTCATGGTATTTGGTAAAGCTGAAATCGATGTCTTTCCCGCTAACCCAGTTGGAAATTTTATTTTTTCCTCTTTAACAAATTCAACATTTAATAAGCTATTTAATGGAACCATCGACGACATCGCCATCTGGAACCGGGCTTTAACTGCCTCAGAAATTCAAGCCCTGTATACTACTGGCCAAACGACTTATTCCTGGTCTAACGGTGCCACAACTCCATCAATAACCGTTACGCCGACTACGACAACTACATATACTTGTACGGTGACCGATGCGAATGGAAACAGCTGTTCGGTTGATCAAACAATTACCATAGTACCATTCAATGGGGTAAATGCCGGTACTGACCAAACAATTTGCGCCGGTGGTTCGGTGAGCTTAACAGCAACGGGTGCCACGACCTATTCTTGGAATAACAACGTTCAGAATGGCGTTGCTTTTTCACCGGTAGCTACTTCGAATTATATTGTGACCGGTACACAAAACGGTTGTACCGATGCTGACACCGTTCTGGTAACGGTGGTTGCTGACCCGGTTACAACTAGCCCGGCAGCGGCGAGCTATTGTCAAAATGGCGGCAGCGTAACACCCTTAGCTGTGAATGTTTCCGGAGGAATTGTGGGCGCATATGCCTATCAATGGTATGCGAATACAAGTGTGAATAATTTTGGTGGCAGCCCTGTTTTGGGTGCTACAACAGCAAGCTACACTCCTCCGATTTCAGCAGTTGGAACTACTTATTATTATTGTACGATTACACAAGGCGGGGCCAATAGTGGCTGTTTGGCAACCTCTGGTGCGAATGGCATTGTGGTTTATGCGCAGCCGAGCATTACTAGTCAGCCACTTGCCAACCAAAGTGGTTGTATTGGTGCAGCTTTAACGCCACTGAATGTGACGCTAACAGGTGGCAACGGGACGCCAAGTTATCAATGGTATTCCAATACGGTTTCGAGTACGACTGGCGGTATGGTAATTCCTGGAGCTAACACTTCTAGCTATTCAGCTCCGAATACAAGTGCAGGAACCAACTATTTTTATTGTGTAGCAAGTTTTGCCAATGCACCTTCTTGCGCTACCCAAACTTCTAGTCTTTCAACGATTGCTCTGATCAACGACCCTATTTTTAGTGTGCCACCAACAGCAAACCAGTCAGTTTGTGTGGGAGGCACTATTGCTGCACTTACGTTTAGTAGCACGGGCGGTAGCGGAACTGCTAGCTATCAGTGGTATGCTGTAAACGGCAGTACTTATACGACTATTTTAGGTGCGACAAACCCAAGTTACACGCCACCTATTTTCAATATTGCAGGCAATTACGCATACGCTGTTGCGGTGACACAAGCGGGCAATGGTTGTGCATCTGGTTACTCACCACTCGCGAATGTCACTGTTGTCAATGATCCGAATGTTTCTAGCCCAACGGGCTCTAATTATTGTCAAGGCGGGGCTGTTAGCAATCCGTTGAGCGTAAGTGCTACTGGTGGTATCAATAGCGCTTATACTTATCAGTGGTATAGCAATGGCGCAAACAACAATACCACCGGTATTGCCATTCCAGGTGCTACCGCCGCCAACTACACGCCGCCAACTGGAAATATCGGTACGATGTATTATTATTGTCAGGTTAGCCAAGGAGCAGGTTGCTTATCGAGTTCACCAACTGCTAACATTACCGTGGTGGCCGGCCCAGCGCTTAGCAGCCAATCACTTGGCTCTCAAAGCGTTTGCGTTGGGGCAACTTTAAATGCCTACAGCGTTTCTTACACTGGTGGAACCGGAACACCCAGCTATCAATGGTACAGTTCGGCAAGCAACTCAACAATTAACGGAACGGCTATCTCGGGTGCTATAGCTGCTAATTATACTCCAGGAGCAAATGCTGTTGGGCAAACCTACTATTATTGTGTGCTAACTTTCAATTCATTAACGGGCTGTTCTACGCTGACATCAAATGCGGGCCAAGTCAATATTATTACCAACCCGACGTTTAGCATAGCACCACTCACTTCTCAGACCATATGTCAAGGGGCCAACCCTCAAACATTGAGTTTTACAATAACTGGTGGCTCAGGTACCGCAACTTACCAATGGTACAATGTAGTAAATAGCAATTACACGCCAATTATTGGTGCCAATGGCCTGACCTACACCCCTTCTGCTAGTTTGCCTGCCGGAACCTATAATTATGCAGTTGCCATGACCCAAAACGCCAGCGGCTGTAGTACTGGTTTTTCTTCAAATTCACAATTGGTTGTCTTGCCGCAACCAGTGGTAAGCACGCCACAAGGAGGTGTTTATTGTCAGGGCGGAAGTATCTCACAACCTTTGAGTGTGAGCGTCACAGGAGGGAATGGTGCTAGCAACTACCAATGGTATCAGAGTACCATCAATAACAATAGTGGCGGAACTGCCATCAGCGGCGCTACGAATAGCACCTTTACACCTTCATTGTTGAATTTTGGTACTTTATACTATTACTGTGTGGTTACACAAAATGCTGGTTGTACAGCAACTTCAGCAGTAGCTACTGTCGTTAGCAACCCGAGTCCTGTGATAAGTACACAGCCCACAGCTAATCAAACAATCTGTGTAGGTTCTACACCTACTCCGCTCACAACGAGCTATACAGGTGGGGTTGGCGCGCCAAGTTACCAGTGGTTTGTCAATAGTCAAAATACAACGCTTGGCGGCAGCCCAATTAGCGGCGCCACAAGCAACACGTATATCCCAAGCAACCAAGTTGGTTTGGGTAGCAACTACTATTATTGTGTGGTCACGCTATCCAACAGCAGCTGCCCACAAGCAACAACCAATGTTGCCGCTGTGAACACAGTTGCCAATCCGAGTATGAACGGGCCAACGAGCGCCACGTACTGTCAGAGTACAAGCGCTGCTCAACCACTCAGCGTTAGTGCCAGCGGTGGAAATGGAACGAGCTATAACTACCAATGGTACAATAATGTGAACAACGCTAACTTTGGCGGCAGCCCTATTTCTGGCGCTACCAACGCCAGTTTTACACCAAGTATCAATGGCAGCAGCACCTATTATTACTGTGTGGTTACCCAACCAGGTGGCTGCCTCTCTGCGTCTTCAGTTGCCGCTATAGCCATTGAGCCAAGCCCGAGTATTACAAGCCAACCGCTTGTTGGGCAAACCCTTTGTGTTGGCGGTACGCCGCAAGCACTTGCCATTACTACTATTGGTGGCGTGAGCAATCCAAGCTACCAATGGTATAGCAATACCGTCAATACGATTACGAATGCACAAGCAATTGCCAACGCTACTAGCCCTAACTTCAGCCCTACAGCGGTTTCGAGCACAGGAACCACTTATTATTTCTGCCAAGTAAGTTATGCTGCCAATAGCGCCTGCCCTACTTTGGTTTCAAATGCCGCAACGATTATTGTTGTATCAGACCCGCTCATGAGCAACCCAACTGGCGCAACTTATTGTCAGAATGCAGCGAGCGTTTCGCCTTTGACGGTTAATGCCAGTGGTGGAATCAATGTAGGTTACGCATACCAATGGTATAGTAATAGTAGCAATTCAAACATTGGTGGTACCGCAATTGTGGGTGCCACAAGTAACAATTACTTCCCAGTTGTCAACCAATTGGGAACCACTTACTATTACTGCGAAGTGACACAAGGTAGCGGCTGTAATGCAAGTTCGGCAACTGCGGCAGTGGTTGTTGGCGTAGCAGCTAGTATTGCGCAGCAACCTACGGCCAGCCAGAACATTTGTTTAGGACAAAGCGCTACAACGCTCACCGTTGGTGTTACGGCAGGGAATTATACCCTTAGTTACCAATGGTACAGCAATGTCAACAACAATAACTTTGGAGGCACGCTCATTGTTGGTGCTACCAACGCCTTTTATACGCCACCAAGCTCAGTTCTTGGCACCGAGTATTATTACTGCGTGATCAGCGTTGCTGGAGGCGGTTGTGGTACACTCACAACAAATACAGCTGCGATCAATGTGGTAAGTGCTCCGTCAATGTTCCAACCCAATAACCAAACGGTTTGTTGTCAGGTTGGAACGGCGCCTATCTCATTTGTAGGCAACGCAAACAGCTACACTTGGACAGCAAGCGGAAGCTCACCACTATTGACTGGTTACACTGCAAATGGCGTCGGAGATATTCCTGCGCTGACGCTCACCAATAATAGCTCAACCCCGCAAAACGTAGTTTATTTAGTAATACCGAGCAACCAAGGTTGTAATGGAACACCGGTGCAGTTCAGCATCAATGTCATGCCTTGTTTGTCGGTGAGCACGCCTTCTGCTCAATATTACTGCGCACAAAATACAGTGAGCTCTTATGTATTCAGCGGTGTAGGCTCGAGCTTTAATTGGGTGAATTCCAACCCTTCTATTGGCTTGCAAAACGCAGGTGTCAATTTTGTTCCCAATTTTGTCGCTCAAAATTCCACAACAACTACCCAAACTGCGACTATAACCGTTACGCCAAGCTTTATGGGCTGTGCAGGCACTGCGCAATCCTATACAATTACAGTATATCCGCTACCTATTGTAAACGCAGGCGTTGACCAAGCGGTTTGTTCAGGTGGCAGCGTCACACTTACCGCAAGTGGTGCGCCTAATTTAACCTGGGATAACGGCATTGTAAATGGCCAAACATTTATACCAAATGCCAGCACGACTTACACAGTAACCGGTACCGATACTAATGGCTGCCAAAGTCAAGACGCCGTTTTTGTTCAGGTGAACCAGCCAACGAGCGCTACTTTGAATATCACCGCTTGTGATAGCTACACGCTCAATGGCCAAACCTACACACAAAGCGGTAATTACGATCAATTGCTCTCGAACTCAGCTGGCTGCGACTCTTCACTTACACTGAACCTCAGTTTGAACTTCTCGCCAAACCAGCCAACTATTTATGTCCAAAACCAAGTCAATTTGTCTACCGATTTGATCCCGGGCTTGACTTATCAGTGGATTACCTGTTCTGACCTCACGCCAATTGCTGGCCAGACTGCCATTACCTACAACCCAAGCTCAAATGGTGTTTATGCTGTTGTCGTCACAAATAACTGTGGGTCTGACACTTCACTGTGCACTAGCATTACAACGATCGGTTTAGAAGAAAGTCTGCTTGAAGTATTCGAACTCTACCCTAATCCGAACAACGGTAGTTTCACCATTGAAATTCCGGAAGCTTGGATCGGAAAACAAGCCTTGATTTACGATATGCAAGGCCGTTTACTAACTAAGCTGGATTTAACAGCGAAAAAATCTCAGATTGAAATGAATAACTTTGCACGCGGCGCTTATTGGCTACAAATTGACAACGAAGTACCGGTCAAATGGATGAAAAATTAAATTGAACTTAACTTTGCAAGAAGAATACATTTATGCGAACAAAACTACAAGCTCCACTCTCCCAATACAAGCAAATTTCAAATCCCCGTTTGCAGTTCCTATTTGGGCTATTTGCTTTGATTTGGATGCAGATCACCAATGCACAAACTGTTTCATTAGGTGGCAATCAAATTATTTGCTCTGGGAGTAATACAGCGACAGTTAGTGCTACTTTAAACAATCTTGGAAGTTTAACAGTACTCTCCTACTCTTGGACGGTCGAAGGGGTTGCGGCTGGGACAAGCTCGTCAACAAGCATCACCGTAAATGCCAGTTTAAGCCCGAATAATCCGCAGGAAGTAATTTGTGTGGCAGCACTTTCCAATGCTACGAATATTTCAGATACTGTTCTCATATATACGCTTTCCCCTGGTGTAATAGCAGGTGATCAATTTTCGTGTACTTCTCCATTTAACCCAAGTGCATTTACAAGTAGCAATAGTGGTACAACTTCACTAACTGGAGCCTCGATTTCCTACCAATGGCAAAGTTCCACTGATGGCACAACATGGACGAATATTAGTGGTCAGACAAACGCAACCTATAATCCAAACTCCATTAGTACCTCTACCTTCTTCAGAAGGGCAATTATTTGCACGGTAGGTAGCCTTAGTCAAACATGTTATTCGAACAGTGTTTTTATACAAGTATTAAATACACCGACGATAAGTGCTGTACCATGCATCAATAATGGCGCAACTGCGAGCCTAAGTGTAAACTTCAACCCAGCTCTCCCATCCGGATTCAGCGCAACCTACCAATGGTCTGGACCGAATAACTTTAGTGGTTCGACTTCGACAGTAAGTGTTCCTAACTTTTCTCAAAGCAATGTCGGAAACTACTATGCAAATGTGACTGTTTCGGGAAATGGTCATACTTGTAATTATCCATTTTTAAGTACCACAATAAATTTAAACCCAAATACGCCAAGTTTCACCTTACCTACCAATGGTTGCCCAGGAACAAATTACATTCCATTATCATTCACTCCGCAAGCTGGGGTAAGTTACCAATGGTCGGTATCTCCATCGAGTAATAGCACCGGCCTATCTACGAGTAACCCATCTTTTTACTTTTCGAATAGTGGTACTTATACCGTTTCAGTATTTTCGGTGAGTAATCTCGGAAATTGCCAATCGAGCACTATTACACAAAATATCATAATACCTAATTTGACAAATATTCTACCTAGCGTAGATGGTTCAGAGCCATTGCAAGTAATCAATGGCGTTAACACTCTAGCGATTTGTTCGGGTGCTAGTACCTCAAATGCCTTGGTATTCAACGATAATTTTGGCGGAACCAATCCGACCAATACAACATATGCCTATACTTTAAATAATGGCCCGAGCATTCCAATTTTAGGTAGCGCATCTGTTCCAATAACTTATGGTAGCAATTTGTTTACTCTTACTGCTACCAGCGGTACATGTTCTTTATCGAATACCGTTAACATTTATTCTGGTTCGAATCCGTTTGTTGCCCTTGGAGCAAATAACTCGATAAGCCTCTGTCCGGGGAGTATCGTGAATTTTGTCATTGACCCAACACAAAGCATTGGTGTCAACAACCCTCCAGGAACAACCTATTCCTTGGTATTCAGTGACGTCGCTGGCTCATCCAACTTCACAAATTTACTGAATGACACCATCATTGCGCATCAATACAACACTACCACTTGTGGTGTATCCAATGCGGGAACAACGTTTCCAAACAATACCTATTATGCTGTTGTTACGGCACAAAACCCTTGTGGAACTACTCAGAGTTTCTACTCTCCAATCACGGTTCACAACCTACCTACTGCAAACTTCACTGTTTCTGATTCTACTATATGCGCCGGTCAAACAATCACAGTTACAAACACTGGTAACGCAGGATCAATAGTTGGGACAAACTCACCCTACAGCTGTACAACTCAGGGTAAATTCTATTGGACAATAACCGGTGGTACATTAGGAACAAACTTTACCTTAGGTTCCGGACAAACACTTGGGTCATACTGTGCCCCTCCAAATTGTTCTTGGAATAGCACTGCATCAAATGGTTCAGGTACATTAAACATCTCTTTTTTAACAGCAGGCACGTACACTATTACTCAACATTATTACAACAGTTGCGGTACCAAAACAAAAGTTCGTAACATTTGCGTCATTAACCCGCCGACTTGTCAATTTACAGCGACTCCTTCGAGCGGTTGTACCCCTTTGACGGTAGCGATCAATAATACGACAGTGGCACCAACATGCGGAGGAACACATGTGCCGCTGACTTACGCTTGGACAGTTACTTCACCTTCGGGAACCACTGCGAGTTATACAACTAGCTCCGCGCAAGCTCCGCCTAATTTGGAGTTGACGAACCCTACGACTTCTCCACAAACATTCACGATTTCTTTGACGGTTTCACCCAAAGATCCCTACAATACTTCTGCCAATTTTGGAAATCCAAATTGCACTTCTACTTGTACACAGACAGTTATAGTAAATCCAAAGCCAATATATACGCCAAGCAGCTTGAGTACTTGTAATGACCCCTTTCAATTAAACATTAATTTACAAAGTACTACCAACCTAGCGAATTCAACTTTTAATTGGTCTGCGACAAATAATTTAAATATTGCGGGTGAATCAACAAGTAATCAAACTTCTGGTATCATTAACGATAACCTTGACAACACTTCAACAAGTTTTCAAACCGTAACCTACACGGTGACGCCTACTTCAAATTTAGGTTGTGTAGGTAACGCAGCTACTTTTACTGTAACACTTAATTATGTTGATGCAGGGCTTGTGTCAAGTGATCAAACGATTTGTAGTGGAACCAGCCCGGCGTTACTTACTGGAACTTCGCCAAGCGGCGCGGGAACGTTAAGTTACCAATGGCAGAGCTCTACAAATGGAACAACCTGGACCAATATCAGTGGTGCAACAAGTGCGTCATTTCAGCCTGGAAATTTAAGTGCAAATACCTATTATAGAAGAATTGTTAATTACGTTTCAAATTCGGTGACCTGTACAGGAACGTCGAATTCAGTATTGATCACCATCAATGCAATTACACCCGGAACAATTAGTGCCACTCAAAACCTTTGTACCGGAGATGACCCAGCAGCACTCAACGTCGTGACAGGAGCTACAGGCATAGGCACAACAACTTTCATTTGGCAACAAAGTAGTAATTCCACCGGTCCATGGACTTCAATATTAGGGCAAACTGGATCTACCTATGACCCTCCTGTACTAGGAAGCACTACTTATTTTTCTATTGCCGCAACAAGCGTGTTGAACAACGTAAGTTGTAGTGCTAATTCACCATCAATTGCAGTCAATATTTACTCACTTTTACCAGGTTCTATAACTAATCCTGAAACCATTTGTGAGGGCGGAAACCTAGTTGCATTCACCAGTACCAATGCAAGTTCGAATGCACCAACTGTTGCATATCAATGGCAGTCTTCAACAGATAACCTGAATTGGGCTAATATCACAGGTGCCACGAGTGCCACTTATGACCCACCTGCCTTAACAACTACTACCTATTATCGCCGACTCGTAAATGCTTTAGTTGGTGGTACTGTCATTTGTCAAGGGCAATCAAATACGATTACGGTTACAGTTGTTCCTGACCCAACGGTTTCTGCGCCGACCGGCCAAACCATCTGTAACGGTGGTACGCCAATAGCCTTTTCTGTAACGGCGAGTGGAGGAATAAATACAAGTTATAGCTATCAATGGTATAGTAATTCTCCGAATGCTAATACGATAATTACTGGTGCAAACGCTGCAACCTTTACGCCTCCAGCTTCAAATGGAACCTATTATTGCCAAGTAACAATCAACCCTGCAGCTTCAACCGGCTGTAGTGTCAATTCCTCAAATGCCACAATTACTGTTGTCAACGACCCGGCAGTTACAGGACCAACAGGCGCAAGTTATTGCCAAGACGCAGCCTCGGTAAGTGCCTTGAGCGTAAGTGCAAGTGGTGGCCTGAGTACCAATTATACTTATCAATGGTATAGTAATTCTCCGAATGCTAATACGATAATTACTGGTGCAAATGCTGCAACCTTTACGCCACCCGTAAATGCAGTGGGTACAATTAACTATTATTGTTTGGTGAGCATTGCTCCTGCAACTACCGGTTGTTCGACAGCATCTAATGTTGCATCTATTGCAGTAACAGCAGGGCCATCGGTATCAAGTCAGCCTGCGAATCAAACGCGTTGTATTGGAGGTACTTTTACTGCACTTAGTTTTACAAGTTCAGGTGGTTCGGGTACCCCAACCTATCAATGGTACAGCAACTCCACAAATAGCAATACCGGAGGAACCCTTATTTCAGGTGCAACAAGTGCAACCTACACTCCTCCTTCTAGTTTGAGTGCAACGGCAGGTGTAACATACTTTTATTGTGTAGTTAGTTTCAGTTCAACAGGTGGGTGTTCAGTTATAAGTACAAATGCAACGGCAATTACTGTCTTGGCCTCACCAACAGTGAATCCTATCTCCAATCAAGTATTTTGTAAAAATACTATTGCTCCTGCAACAGCAATAAGCGCCAACTACAGTTCAGGCATGACCTATGCTTGGTCTTTAACTGGCTCTAGTGTAGGACTTACTCCTACCTCCGGAAGCACAGGTACAATTCCGAGCTTCACAACTGTTAATAATGGCACTGCGCCATTAACGGCTATTGTAAACATCACGCCCACTTATACCACTGGTAGTTTGGTCTGTGCGGGAAGCCCAACTGCTGCTTACACCATCACCGTCAACCCGACACCAGTGATGTCGCAATTTAACCCGATGTTATTTGTATTCTGTGAAAATGCTACAGGAACGGTTCCATTTAGCTCGAATATTTCAAGTAACATGTCTTATTCTTGGACAAATGACAATACACTTATTGGTTTGGGTGCAAACGGCACAAGCACAAGCCCTGGTGCTGGGATTTCATTTTTAGCGGTTAATAACTCTAATCAGCCCCTGACTTCCAACTTGATGGTGACGCCAAGTTATACAAATGGCGGGGTTTCTTGCCCTGGAACAGCAGTACCTTTTGCAATTACAGTAAACCCATTACCTGATGTGATTCCGTTGCCAGATTATACAATCTGCGCAACTAGTACAGGATCCAATCAGTTTTCTAGTTTGTATCCAATTATTGGTTTGGGAACAACTTATGCTTGGTCAAACTCCAACCCAGCAATTGGGATGGCTGCCTCAGGCAATGGTTCACATTTTTTCACAGCGACAAATACCTCATTGGTTCCGATTACCGGTACGGTAACTGTTACGCCAACTTATACCAACAATGGGGTCACTTGTACCGGTGCGCAAGATCAGTTTGTAATTACCGTTAACCCGATGCCAACCGTAAACGCAATTGCCAACCAAGGCTTATGTGTTGGCAGCTCGACAACAGCGGTAACTCCTACAGGAAATATACCTGGAACACTCTATACCTGGACAAATAACAACACGAGTACAGGCCTTGGAAGTGGCGCAACGGGGACCATACCAGCTTTTATTGGCTTGAACACTACAAACGCACCAAACGTTTCGACGGTGAGTGTTGTTCCGAGTTATACTTACAATAACATTACTTGTACAGGAACAGCAGCACAGTTTGGAATCACTATCAACCCGACACCAAATGTGAATGCCGTTGTAGATCAGCAGGTCTGTGCTCAAAGTAATGCCAGCGTGCAGTTTAGTTCTACACCAAATATTGTTGGAACAGTATATACCTGGACCAACAATAACACTGCAATTGGCCTTGCGGCTTCCGGAACGGGTGCTTTGTCTTTCAACGCTACAAATACCACAAGTTCACCAATTAGTGCTACAATTACCGTGACGCCAAGTTTTACCTTTGCAGGCAGCACTTGTACTGGGCTTGCTGACACTTTCAATATCGTTGTTTTGCCAACGCCTGTGATGACTGCAATAAGTAATCAAACTTTGTGTAGCGGCACCGCAACCAATGTGATTAATTTCAGTTCCAACTTGACAGGGACACAATATGCTTGGACCAATTCTAATCTGACCATTGGTCTTGGGGCTTCCGGAGCAGGAAATAATATTGGCTCGTTTAATGTAACAAATACAGGCACCGCACCTTCTCAAGGGCTTATCAGCGTTGCTCCATCTTTAGTTACCAATAACCAAACATGTATTGGTTCGCCTGTAACTGCAACGATTACGGTGAATCCGATTCCAGTGATGAACCCAGTGAATAATCCTTCATTCTGTTTCGGTACTGCTGCTTCCATTCCATTGAGTTCAAATATCAATTCGGGTGTAACGTATAATTGGACAAACTCAAATACCGGTATTGGTTTAGGTCAGAATGGAACAGGTAGCATTAGTTTTTCGACTCAAAATTCATTTTCCACACCAATTTCAGGACTCATTACCGTGAGCCCCGTTTATACAAACAACAATGTGCAATGTACAGGAAATCCCTCAAGTTTCACTGTCCAAATAGCACCAAACCCACAAGTAACTCCACTAAACAATATTGATTTTTGTAGCGGCATTCAAACTACCCCAATAACCATAAGTGGAACGGTTACCGGTGCAACTTATTCATGGACTAACGCCAATCCTGCAATAGGCTTGCAGGCCACAGGCTCGGGTAATATTCCTGTTTTTACTACGGCCAATGCCAGTACTACCTCAGTAGCAAGTTCTTTGGTGACAGTAACGCCTAACCTTTCCTTTAATGGTCAATCTTGTCAAGGACCTTCAACTACGTTCACCATATCCATCAACCCTGGAACTACGATAAATAGCGTACCAAATGTTCAATTATGTAATGGTGAAACAAGTTTGCCTATTAGCTTCTCGGGAAGTGGAACAACTTATGCTTGGAGTAGCAGCAATACCAATATAGGAATTGCTAGCAATGGTGTTACGTCTATTCAACCATTTGTTGCTACAAATACAGGTACAACACCTCTAAATGCAACAATTACTGTTACCTCGCAATTTACTGGTGGAAGCGGTAACGGATGTAATGGTGGAAGTACGACATTTAACATTGAAGTGCTCCCCACACCTTCGGTTGTTGACCCACCTAACCTTGTTGTTTGTCACGGAAATACGGTAAATGCAGTAAATCTTTATGGGGTTGCGACCAATTATACTTGGACAAACAACACAAGCAGTATTGGCCTGACAAATACCGGAACAACAGCAACTATACCGTCGTTTACGGCAACTAATACAGGAAATAATCCGGTTTTGGCTACGGTAAATATCAGTCCGAGCTTTGTTTCGGGAACAAAAGTTTGTACAGGGGTCTCACAATCATACACCATTAACGTGATTCCAATTCCTACGATAACTTCCCAACCTCAAAGTCAAACAGTCTGTATTGGTGGTAGTTTAACCAATCTTTCGGTCGCGTATGCCGGAGGAAATGGCACGCCAACTTATCAATGGTATAGTTCTGCAACAAATAGTACTGCTAGCGGAGTTGCTATCTCAGGTGCAAATAGCGCAGCATATGCCTTACCTGCTGCCAATGCAGTCGGGACTACCTATTATTATTGTATTTTAACATTTGCAAATGCAGCTACTTGTTCAACAATCTCTTCCAATTTAGCGGCAATCACCATCACAAGTGGACCAACGATCAGCACCCAACCTTTAGCTAGTCAATCTATCTGTGTGGGTGGTTCAATTCCAGCACCATTGAGCGTTGCATTCACAAACGGAACAGGAAATGCAACTATACAATGGTATAGTGTATCTGGAGGAACTAATACAATAATTACTGGGGCAAACTCGGTGAATTATTTACCTGGTGTATTCAATAGCGTGGGCACATTTAGTTTCATGGCTCAAATTTCCTTAAGCGGAAGCGGTTGTGGCCTCGCTCAGTCAAATACAGTTCAGGTGAATGTGCTTGCAGATCCAACCGTTTCAAACCCTGCATCTGCTTCCTATTGTTTGAATTCAAGCACTGCTGTACCTTTGACTGTTACGGCAAATGGCGGAACAAGCACGCCGTATGCTTACCAATGGTATTCAAATGTGGTAAACAACAACACATCAGGCACGCTGATTTCGGGTGCCAATGCTGCAAGTTATATTCCATCAACCAATACCGTAGCCACTACATACTACTATTGCGTCGTAACACAAGGTAATGGCTGCAGTGTAAGTTCAAATGCAGCCACTATTGCTGTTACAACAGCTCCAACAATAGCTAACCAACCTATTTCAACCCAAACGGTATGTTTGGATGGCGCGGTATCTTCGTTAGCTGTAAGCTACGCCAGTGGAAGCGGATCACCATCCTATCAATGGTATAGCAATAGTCTAAATACGTATGTCGGCGGAGTTGCCATCCCAGGAGCCGCAAGCGCCACATATATGCCTCTAACAAGTTCGGTCGGAACCATCTATTATTACTGCGTTATCACCTTCGCTTCTAGCGGATGTTCCGCTATTTCATCAAATATTTCGCAAATTACGGTTGTTGCAGACCCTTCAATCACTACACAACCTTTGAGCACACAAACGATTTGTGGTGGTGGTTCGATTCCAAATGCGCTAAGTGTAGCTTATACTGGCGGAACCGGAACACTGAGTTACCAATGGTATAGTGTAAATAGTGGCACCAACACCCTTATTGGAGGTGCAACAGCGTCCTCCTACCTCCCACCCGCTTTTAACACGCCAGGCACCTATAACTTTACCGTTCAAGTCACTTTAAGTGGGAGTGGTTGTGGAATGGTGCAATCCAATAATGCACAGGTTATTGTGCTACCAGACCCTACGGTTTCAGCACCAGTTGCTGCAACTTATTGTAACGGTTACACGCCTGTACAGCCGCTAAGCGTTACTCCAAATGGAGGGCTAACAGCCGCATATACTTATCAATGGTATAGCAATACGGTCAATTCTAATTCAGGAGGCACCCTCATAAATGGAGCTACAGCAGCAACTTATACACCTTCTGTTTCAACGAATGGCTCCGTATATTACTATTGCGTCGTTAGCCAAGGTGCCGCGAACACAGGTTGTTCTGTTGCCTCGGCAACTGCCTTGATCATTACTTCGCCAGCACCAGCTATAGCCACACAACCTTTGAGTATGCAAACTGCTTGTGTGGGCGGAACGCTTTCCAATTTAACGGTAAGTTACACAGGGGCTAGCACAACCCCAAGTTACCAATGGTATAGCAATTCAGTGAATGCCAATACCGGCGGAAACCCTATCCCGGGTGCTACCACCGCTAGTTACTTACCGCAGAGTACAACTACTGGGACTGTTTACTATTATTGTGTTATCAGTTTCCCGGCAATTAGTTGTACAACAATTAGCTCCAACCCTGGCGGTGTAACCATTCATCCTGACCCAATCATTTCGGTTCAGCCAATTGCCAACCAAGCAGTTTGTTTTGGAACCACACTTGGCGCACCACTTACCATTTCTTACACAGGAGGTTATGGCACCCCAAGTTACCAATGGAATTTAGTGAACGGAAGCACTACTTCTGCCATTCAAAATGCCACTAATGCAAGTTACTTACCCGGCTCTTTCAACGTAGCCGGTGCCTACAACTTTAATGTCACTTTAACACTGTCGGGAAATGGCTGTAATGTCCAAACATCCAATTTAGCACAAGTTGTAGTAATGCCGATTCCAGTTGTGGATTCTGTGGGCTCCTACCTATACTGTAATGCCGACACGGCAGACATGGTTGTTTTCAGTGGCCCTATTGCCGGCACAACTTACATTTGGTCCAATGACAATCCTGGTATTGGCTTGCCAGCCAGTGGCTTTGGAAATATTATGCCATTCGAGGTAACCAACATGAATAATTTTGGTATAATCGGTAATATCAGCGTTACGCCGCAACTCACTAACCTCAATACAACTTGCTCCGGAACACCTGTCTCGTTCCAAATCATGGTGAATCCATACCAAGACGTTCAGGACCCCCAAGATTTGGTCTTGTGTCACGGAACGGGTGTCAATGGCGTCCAGTTCTTTGGTTCAGCACTCATTAATAATTGGACCAATGATTTACCTGCTTTAGGTGTACCTGCATCCGGATCTGGTACTTTACCAGCGTTTTTAGCGGTTAACAACGGCACCCAACCCATCATAGCAAATCTGAGTGTCACGCCATCGTTCAATGGAGTAACAACTTGCCCAGGTGATATCGAAACATTTACGATTACCATTCTTCCGAATCCGAATGTTTCTGTTACACCTGCCGTTCAAACGGTTTGTAGCGGTGACTTAACAGCCACAATTAACATGAGTGGAACAGCGACAAGTTTCGCTTGGACCAACAACACGCCTTCCATTGGTTTGGCAGCAAATGGCACTGGTAATATTCCTGCGTTTTTAACAAGCGCTACAGGTTCAAATACAACGGCTACCATAGCAGTTACTCCTTTGTACACATTAGGTACGGTATCTTGTCCGGGGCCTTCACAAAATGTCCAGATCACGGTCGTACCGACACCAAGTACACTTCCGTTGCCAGATTTGGTTTATTGTAACGGTGAAGCAACTAACCTCATCCAAATTCTGGGGAATGCCAGCGAACTCAATTGGAGCAGCAGCAACCCAAGTATTGGAACAGCAGCACTCGGTTCAGGCTCGATCGCATCATTCAACGTAATTAATCCAACACAGAGCCCAATAAGTACGGTAATTACAGTTACTCCAGTTAACTTCTTTGGTGGCCTCACTTGTATGGCGCCTGCAGAAGATTTTTCCATAACTGTAAATCCGACCCCAACGATTAATCCTATTCCAGACCAAGTGCTATGTGCCCAATCAAATTCTCCGGCAATGCTTTTTTCTGGAAATGCAACGAGCTTTGAATGGTCCAACACCAATACTGCAATTGGTTTGAGTGCAACAGGTTTAGGAAATATTAGCTCTTTTGTAACACAAAACGCCTTGCCTTCAGTGCTTTCTGCCAACATAAGTGTTGTCCCTCAATTCACGAATGCAGGGCTGACTTGTGAGGGTACGCCAGAATTGTTTGTACTCGACATTTTACCCTTACCAACGCTCACCACTGTAAATCCACAGGTGTTGTGTAACGGAACTGCCACGGCTCCTATCAATTTTGTAGGAAATGCCACCAACTATGCTTGGATCAATAATAACACCACAATTGGTTTAGCAGCAGCTGGATCTGGCGATATCGCTGGCTTCAATGCCATTGCTGGCGCAACGAATAACGTAGCAAATATCGTCATTACGCCGTCATACACTTACAATAGTACAACGTGTTTTGGAACGCCAGTTTCAACATCCATTACGGTCTTACCTAGTCCGTATATCAACACAGTGCAAGATGTTGTAACATGTAACGGCGATTTATCCGGAGTATTAGCTTTCTCTGGAACAGCAACAAGTTTCAATTGGACAAACTCGAACCCAGCAATTGGTTTGGCAGCTAGCGGCAGCGGGAACCTCCCAGTGTTTAGCAATACGAATACAAGTAGCAATCCGCTTTTGGCAACAATTACTGTGACGCCACAAACTGCGCAAGGCATACAAACGTGTCAAGGCACACCGGAAATCTTTACCATAACAGTAAACCCAACTCCTACTGTAAATACGGTGAGTTCGCAATTGATCTGTAGCCAAAACCAGTCGCAGCCTGTCGTTTTTACAGGTAACGCTAGTACGTATACGTGGCTAAATAGCAACACGAGTATCGGCTTACCGTCATTCGGAAATGGAAATATCCCTGCCTTTACTGCTACAAATACTGGCGTAAATACAGCAATTGCTCAGATTCAAGTTACGCCGCAATACACCAATGCAGGGGCAACTTGTACCGGTGCGCCGCAGAACTTTACATTTAGCGTTGACCCAATACCTGCTGTTCAATACAGCCAAATTGGCCAAGCTATTTGTACTGGAACAGCCACCGCTGCGGTCAACCTAAGTTCTACCACGCCTGGTGTGACTTTTGGTTGGACTATCCTCAATCCGTCGCCTGCAATCACAGGAATTCCAACCATGAACGGAACAGGATCTCTTCCAAGTATGACACTTGTCAATTCAGGCTCGACAAGTGCGCAGTTTAATTTCCTAGGAATGGCTACCACTCCGTTGGTTGGTTGTGTAGGTTACGGAGCACTCGGCACCATTACCGTTGATCCTGCTCCTGTCATGCAGCCATTAAACGACCTTACCATTTGTAGCAATGCTCAGATCAATTACAATTTAGTTGCCAGTCTTCCATCGACATTTAGTTGGACGGCAAGCGCAAATACAAACGTTGTTGGGCAACCAAGCGGAACAGTAAACTCCAACTTGATATACAACACACTGCAAAACAATGCGAGTACCCTACAATATGTCACCTATACGGTCACCCCTACCTCTTTTCCAACAGGCTGTGTTGGTTTACCTGAAACTTTCGTTGCAGAAGTCGTTCCGAACATCCAAATTACCAGTTTGGCTAACTACGAAATTTGTAGCGGTGAGCCAACAGATATTACCTTACAATCTAATCTGCCGGGTAATTTTAGCTTCTCAGCAGTAAGTAATCCAAATGTACAAGGAGAGTCTGTCAATTCACAAAACGGATTCTATATCAATGACATCCTAAGCAACACAACCTCTTACGATCAGATCGTTACTTATAACGTTCAAGTTGTTTCGAGTCCATATAATTGTTATGGCTTACCTCAAACGATTGCTGTCGAGGTGCACCCTGAAATTTCAATTACGAATGCTTCGCCCACACAAATATGCAGTGGTGCGCCACTGAGCCTGAACCTCACGGCTACAGAAAATGCAAACTTTAGTTGGTATGCCACGCAAAATGGTTTGGTGAATGGCGAATCTACCACCACTCAAAACAGCAACGTACTCAACGACAACCTAGCGCTTGCGCCAAACGTAAATGCGCATCAGACGGTGCTTTACACCATCAGCGCTACCTCAACAGTTACTGGTTGTACAGCGCAAGCATTGCCGCTATCCATCATCGTGAATCCAGTGCCAGTTGTTTCTGCTCTGCCTGATCAAATGCATTGCGCCGGTGAAGCCACAGATCCGTTGAATTGGACACTCAACGGTACCGCAACCAACTATGCTTGGTCCAACAATAATTCTGCAATAGGCTTGGCTTTAAACGGCAACGGAAATATTCCGGCTTTCAATGTGATAAATCCCGGACCTCAGACCTTAATATCTACCATTACCGTTACACCACAGTACGTGAACAACGGCTTTGTTTGTGCTGGAACAATAGATACGCTCACTATTACCGTGGAGCCTATTCCGAGTATCAGTTATAATATACCTAACCAAGATTTATGTTCTGGTGAACTCAGCCAAGCAGTTGTAATGAGTTCGCCGAACCCAGGTGCAAGCATTACCTGGACTATCATCAATCCACCACTTACCATTTCGGGCATACCAAACCTAACTGGCACCAATCAAATTCCTGCAATGACGCTTTCGAATTCGAGTACAAGTCCGCAGCAAATACTTTTCCAAGGAACAGTAAGTACGCCGCTCAACGCTTGTGAGTTAGAAGGGCCTATTGGGCAGATAGTTGTCTTGCCTGAACCAGTCATTAGCAATATTAATGATATCACCATTTGTAGCAATGATGTTTTGAGTGTCGCTATCAATTCTAGTATTCCGGCAACCTTTAGTTGGGGTGCGCAAAATAACCCGAACGTGAATGGTGAATCTATTGGGCCAATTTATTCCAATTTCATCTACAACACGCTACTAAATACCTCATCTACGCTCCAATATGTCAATTATACCATTACACCGACCTCAATCAATGGAAACTGTGTTGGTGTAGATGAGGACTTTACTGTAGAGGTTATTCCTGATATTGCACTCAATCAGGCTATCACACCACTTCAAGATACGATATGTAGCGGAGAATTGACCAATATTCTATTGCAAACCAATTACCCTTCATCGATAATTTGGTATGCCATTAATAACCCTAATGTCAGTGGAGAAACAACTACGGCTACTGCCAGTAATTACATTAGTGACATTTTAGTCAATAATACGCCGTTCAATCAGTATGTGCAATATTATATTGATATGGTAGCTTCACCGCAAGGATGCAATGGCATTCCTGAGCTCATCACCGTGTTGGTTTATCCTGCCATTCAGCTCACCAACGCAACGAGTATCAACCTTTGTAGCAATGAGCCACTCGATCTCAATTTAGCTGCTACAGTGAATGCCAACTTTACTTGGTATGCAACGAATAACGGAGTGGTGCAAGGAGAGACCACAACACCGCAAAATACAAGTATCATCAATGATATTTTAGTCAATAACTCTTCTCTGACCGAGCAAGTGAATTATGCCGTTGACGTTGTGGCCTTGAATTCTGGCTGTCAGGCTTTTGACCTGCCGATAACAGTCAATGTATTGCCTTTACCCGTTTTGCTGACGAACGACACCATTATTTGTTCAGGTGAATATACCAACGTGAATTTGGTGACGAATATTCCTTCGAGCATTGTTTGGAACGGCGTATTTAACATCCCAATTCTCGGTGAAACCTATGCCAATATTTCCGGCACGTATATTAATGATTTCTTAATCAACAATACGGGGCAAGACGATACTTTGGTATACGAAGTGTTGGCTACTTCAAACGGTTGTACGGCTCCGCTAGACTCAGTTTTGGTCATCGTACACGACCAACCAGATATCGAC
This sequence comes from Sphingomonadales bacterium, assembly GCA_016872115.1. Classification (GTDB taxonomy): domain Bacteria; phylum Bacteroidota; class Bacteroidia; order Flavobacteriales_D; family Crocinitomicaceae; genus UBA952. The sequence goes on from VHBC01000002.1 coordinate 22,376, forward strand.
TTTAGTATTCTTACAACACCTCTATGTTCTGAAGATACCATTCAATTTATCAATTTATCGAATCCGAACTTTGATTTTGACTGGAGTTTTGGCGACGGAGCTACCTCTGTAGTCTATTCACCGATCCATATCTATAACAACTCTGGCGTTTATGAAGTCATGTTAGTAGGTACCAACCCACTCAATAATTGTTCGGCGGCAGACTCCACAACGATTGTCGTCAATAAAATGCCGGACGCTAGTTTCTATACCATGGACACCATTGGATGCGGCAACCTAAATGCGACCTTCTATGCCAATTATCAGGCAACTAGTGAAATGGTTTGGGACTTCGGCGACGGTCAAACACTTGCGCAAGTAGGAAATGTCACAAATTACTACGGTCAGGCTGGCTGCTACGACGTTACATTGACAGTCACGAGTCCGGAGGGTTGTATAGCTCAAGAAAGTTACGACGACTACGTCTGCGTTTATGAAAACCCGATTGCGTTCATTGGTGCGTCGCCGACAAGTGTGAATGCCTTGAACCCGACAGTTCAGTTCAGCAACTCCTCACAAAATGCCATTTCTTACATCTGGCAAATGGGCGACGGCGGCATTAGTTACGACGACAACCCAACCTACACTTATCCGATGGAAGGAGCAGATTACTATGTTTTAATGACTGCATACAATGAAGTTGGCTGTTTTGATACTGCGTCCATAAACATACACGTATTTGAGGAGCTCATTTTTTATGTTCCAAATACCTTCACGCCAAACGACGACGAAAAGAACCAAACTTTCTACCCTGTCCTATCACAAGGAATGAAACGCACCTATATGGAATTCTATATATACAACCGCTGGGGTGAACTCGTCTTCGAAAGCCACGACCCAGCTTACGGTTGGGACGGCACCTATGGCCCTAGTGCCTTAGATTGCCCAATGGGAACGTATACTTGGAAACTCAAACTCGAGTCGCTACAAACCCAAGAAATACTAGATTTCCACGGACATGTGAATTTGATAAGGTAAATAACTAAAGCCCCGCTTGGGGCTTTTTTCTTACCTTTACCTCATGGCCTTTTTTACCGAAGATTACCTACAGTTCTTTAAAGAGCTTGCCGCCAACAACCATAAAGAGTGGTTTGATGCCAACCGCAAGCGCTATGAAACGAGCGTGAAAGAACCCTTCAAAGCATTCACGCAACATTTGATTGACCAACTTGCCAAAAAAGAACCTGTTTTTAAGGACTTGAAGGCCAGTGACTGCATTTTTAGGATCAACCGCGACATCCGTTTTTCAAAAGACAAAACGCCGTATAAAACGATGTGTTCGGCCGTGATTTCGCCTAACGGCAAGAAAAGCAGCTCCATTCACGGCATTTATTTTGAGCTGAGCCCTGAGCACGTGCGGGCTTATGGTGGCGTTTATGAAATCGAGAAAGACGATTTATACGCGCTGCGCGAAGGTATTGCCAGCAACCTTACTGAATTTCAGAAATACTACAATCAAAAGGAATTCAAAGCAATATTTGGTGAAATTCATGGTGAACGCAACAAAAAGATCGACAAAGATTTTCAAGAAGCAGCTGCCAAGGAACCACTGCTTTTCAATAAACAATTTTATTTTTACAGCACTTTTGAAGCCGAGCGGGTTTTGGATCCTGCGCTAGATGACTTACTTTTGAAGTGCTACGAGGTCGGAAGGCCGATGGAATTATTTTTCAATCAATTTATCCAACGTTCATGAAATATTTCTTTCAATTCTTATTTATCGGACTTGCGTTTTTCAGTTTTGGTCAGAAGAAAACATTTGAGCTCAAAGAATCTGTGCTCAAGCAGAGAGCGCTCTCACCGGTCCGACTCAATAATTTTCAATGGATCCCCGAAACCGATCAATATACGTTTTGCAGTGCCGATTGGCAAAGTCTGCAACAAAGTTCGGTGGCCTCCGAAAAATCGATTGAACTTACGAGTATCAAAGAAATCAATGAAAAACTAGGCACCGCGTTTGCCCACCTCGCTTTTGCAAAATGGGTCAGCAAAGATGTAGTAGAGGTTTCCGACGGCGGCAGTGTTTATGCGTTATATAATGTGGCTGCAAAAACAGGTAGTGTTCATAAATTACCCGAAGGTGCCGAAAATGCGCATTTTCATAGTGGGAGCCAGCGTTTGGCTTATACCGTTGATAACAACTTATACGTCGATGGCCGCGCTGTAACGAAGAATAAGGACAAAAACATCGTTTCGGGGCAAACCTATGCGCGCAGTGAATTTGGCATCACGGAAGGTATTTTTTGGTCCAATTCTGGAGCTTTGTTGGCTTTTTATCAAAAGGATGAAAGCGCAGTTCACGATTATCCCCTACTCGATATCAACCAAACCCCTGGCGCTGTCAAGTTCATCAAATACCCGATGGCTGGGCAGGCATCGGAAAAACCGCGCGTGGGCATTTACAACGTCAAAACAAAGAAAACGGTGTTCATTAGCCCGCGCTCAGGCGCTGATTCATACCTAACCAATGTCGCTTTTACACCTAGTGAAAAATACCTTTTGGTGGCAGAAGTTAACCGCGATCAAAACCACATGTGGCTCTATCTTTACGATTTAAAAGGGCAATTGATCCGTACACTTTGGGAAGAGCAAAACGACAAATGGGTAGAGCCCGAACACCCTGCATTTTTCCCTTCTAAAACTTCAGACAACTTCATTTGGATATCCGAAAAGAATGGCTTCAACAACCTCTATTTTGTCGATATCAAAGGTGAAAATGTGAAGGCCCTTACTGCCAATAAATTTGTCGTTAAAGATATTTTAGAAGCGAGCGAAGACGGCAGCAAAATATATTACAGCGCTACTGGGCCAAACCCTTGTAACACGCTCATTTACGAATGTGACCTCCAAGGCAACAACCGTTTATTGACAAGCGCAGAAGGCACGCACCGCTTTGCTTTGGCACCTAAAGGCGCTTACTACTACGACGGCTACAACAGTTTAGAAGTAGCGAACAGCGAATATATCTGGACGCTCAATGGCAAAATGGCCAAAATGCTAATGGTTTCAAGTGACAAACTAGCCGAATACAACATTGGCAGCACGGAAATTGGCAATATCAAAGGTAATGACGGTTCGGCACTTTATTACCGCTTGATCAAGCCAGCAGATTTTGACCGAGCTAAAAAATATCCGGTTTTGATTTACGTTTACGGCGGGCCACATGCCCAAATGGTGACCAACAGCTGGTTGGCAGGTGCCAATTTATGGATGCACTGGCTGGCCAACCAAGGTTACATCGTTTTTACGCTAGACAACCGCGGCTCTGGCGAGCGTGGTTTTGCTTTTGAGAGCCAAATTCACCGCCAACTTGGTACCGTTGAAATGGAAGACCAACTCACCGGCGTTGACTACCTAAAGTCTTTACCTTATATCGATGGCCAGCGTTTGGCGGTCCATGGGTGGTCTTTTGGCGGCTTCATGACCACTTCTCTGATGCTGCGCCAAGCAGGAGTATTTAATGTTGGTGTTGCTGGAGGGCCAGTAACCGACTGGAAATTCTATGAAATCATGTACGGCGAGCGCTACATGGACCGCCCCGAACAAAACCCGGAGGGCTATGCTGCGAATTCACTCTTGAACCACACCAAAAACCTCAAAGGCAAACTGCTTTTGATCCACGGAACAGTTGATGACGTCGTAGTCATGCAACACAACGAAGCGCTCCTGAAATCATTTATTGACAATAGCGTTCAAGCCGACTACTTTGTATACCCGATGCACCCACACAACGTAATGGGCAAAGACCGCGCACATTTGATGGAAAAAGTATTGTTGTATATCCTAGAAAATAACAAGTAGTTAGGGTTTACCTTTGAGACTCATCCAGCTGCCGCCGTTTTCACACGCTACACCAATAGACTGAAAATAATCTGTTGCTTGGCCTGAACGCATCCCGGATGCACAACAGAATATAATAGGCTGCGCCATGGCTTTGATTTCGTCGATGTGACCGGTAATTTCTTGCAAAGGAATATTAATTGAACCGGCTACATGGCCACCTGCGAACTCAGCGCGTGTGCGCACATCAATGATTGTTTTTGACATTTTTTTAGTTTTTGAATGAATGCTTTCGAAAATGAAATTATTTTTCATTTACAAGACAAAATTAATTGTTCTTATTCTTTTCATATGTAGCTAATGTTACAAAGCTGTTCTTTCAATTGAAATAGCCTACCTTTGTCAAAATTATTTTATGAAACAAGTTTCCCTTGCCGCCATTGAAAAGGCTATTGAGGTCATCGATAACCTCACTGACGAACAACTCGAAAACATTACTGAAACCTATGCCGATGCGCAAGAGGCCCTTTTGGCTTATGTCATGACGGCACCCGAAGAATACAAGAACGAAGACCTCGAAGGCCTTCTGATTTATTATTTCTGCCTGATTTTAGAAGCTTTCAAGCAAGATGGTATTGCACTACGTACTGTGGTTGAAGCAGACATCGACGAACTCGAAGAACCTTTCTTTGACATGCTTGACCAATATTTTGAATCAGAGGACGAAGAAATCATTGAGTCTTTCTGTGACCAACCCAATTTAGCACAGTTCATTGCTATGGAAGTTTCAGAAGAAGACGAAGACGGTTCTGCGCTTTCAGAAGAAACTGCCACTCAGCTTTTTATTGTGAGTTTGGCCATGATTTCTTTATTGAACCGTGCAGTTATTGCATAAAATCGCAAGAATTACTTATTTTTGCATGGGGTAAGTCTTTTACGACCAGCTCCCTCTGAATCCTCCAGGACAGGAATGTAGCAAAGGTATGAGGTTGTAGCGGTGCGATAAAAGTAGCTTACCCCATCTTTTTTTTTGTCTCATGAAGATTTCAGCTTCCATTTATTCAGACGCCGCTCGCCCCTTAGAAGCCGTTTTAGCTGATTTAGTGGCTCACCAAGTGGACCTTCTTCACATAGATTGCAATGACAACCTAGCTGTTTTTGAAGACATCCAAAAAATCAGAAAGCTTTGCGCTTTACCGCTAGACCTGCACATCATTACCACAGATCCAGAAAAATTTTATCCGCTATTGCTTGAAAATCCTGTTGAGTACCTCACTTTTCAGGCTGAACCTTTAAACAAGCCCTTAGCAATTCCAAAAGAAATCACTGGTAAAAAAGGGATTTCTGTCATTACACCCACTTCTATTGAACTCTTTGAAACCTACCCGGACTTCGATTTTATTTTAATCATGGCAACAGTTCCAGGTCAATCTGGCGGCGTATTTGACCGTCAAAACTTTGCTAAAATCCGAAACTTCAGAAAGCGTTATCCAAATAAATCTATTCACGTTGATGGGGGTGTCAATCCAGAAGTTTCTTTTATTTTAAGACAAATGGGAGTCAGCACAGCGGTTTCGGGTTCTTATTTATTTAAGCAACCAAGCGTTGGCTCTGCCTTAATGAACCTCACCAAACGCAGTATCGGCTCTGACTACAAAATCAAAGATTTCATGACCCCTTTGCACGAAACACCGCAATTCGTCATGGAAAACATTTCGTTGAAAAATGTACTACAAGTTGTTGAAGACGGGCAAATGGGGGTGGCCATGGCTACCGATAACCAACAATACTTCAAAGGTATGGTGTCGAGTGCCGATATCCGAAAAGCATTATTAAAGCAACTCTCTAAAAGCGCTGACCTCAATGCGCTCTGTGTTTCAGACCTCATCAATTCAAATCCAATTTGCATCGACCAAGATGCAAGTGTGGTAGAACTTTTACAACTCATTAAAAACAGTCCCTTTGCCGTACTTTATTTGCCCGTAGTCGACAAACAAATGCAGCTCAAGGGTATTGTCCAATTCTCGAACCTTATCAAAGCAGAATTATGATCATCGAACTCAAAGAAAACGCCCGCGCCCATGCAGCAACACTTGCCGAACAGGTAAAGGCTTTTCATATTACCTATCTGAATAAATCTTACCTCATTACGGGTAGCGGACTCAAAGAAGTACCTGCAACACTTGAAGCTTTTACCGAAAATCATTGGGTTTTTGCCAACGACATCCAGCTTGCATCTAGAAAATTTCAAGACCAAAAGCGCGAAGTTGCTATAGGCAAGACCGTCATAGGCGGTCAAACCAACAACACCATTTTAATTGGCGGGCCTTGCTCGGTTGAATCTGAAGAACAACTGCGCAGCGCAGCAGAATTACTTGTAAGCATGGGCCTCACCACGCTCAGAGGCGGCGCTTACAAACCGCGCACAAGTCCCTACTCTTTTCAGGGCATGGGTCTTGATGGCTTACAAATTTTGGCAAAAATGCGCCAAGACTACGGTTTAAATGTGATTACCGAAGCCCGAGACGCAACACATATCGATGAAATCATCGAACACACGGACATCATTCAGATTGGCGCAAAAGCCATGTACGACCAAGGTATTTTACGCGCTTGTGCGAAAATCCAGAAGCCCGTGCTGATCAAGCGCGGTTTCGGAACTACCTTGCAAGAATTTGTTCAGGCCGCCGAATTTGTGTTGTCTGGGGGCAATCCAAACGTAGTGCTCTGTGAGCGCGGCATCCGCACCTTTGAGACCGGCACGCGCTTCACTTTAGATTTGTGTGGTGTGGCTTGGTTGCAAGAACACTGTAACTTACCAATTGTTCTCGATCCGTCGCATGCCATGGGCTATGCTTACGGCGTCAATTCTTTGGCGCGCGCTTGCGTAGCCATGGGAATAGACGGTCTTCTCATAGAGGCGCACCCGAATCCTAAAGTTGCTAAATCAGACGCCTCACAGCAACTCAATTACGACGAATTCCGCAAGTTGCATTCCGACCTCCAAAAAGTTGCGCAAAGCGTTGGTTACCAAATTGTTTGATTATGATACTTGAACTCAATCTCAAAGGACTTTGTAAAAAAAACGGCATCGAATTCGATGATTTTTTAGCAGATTTAGATGTCGAAAACGTCCATGAACTAACTGTTTATGACCTCGAGGCTATCTGCGAAGAATACGAAATCGATTTTCAAGCCTTGCTTTTCAAGCCACTTTTTGCGCAAGCCAGCCTCGACAAAAAAATCAAACAACTCAAAATGCTCGTCTTGGATGTCGATGGTGTTTTGACCGACGGCGGCATGTTCGTTACTGAAAATGGCGATCAAATGAAGCGCTACCATACCCACGACGGCTTGGCCTTGTTAGAACTGAGCAAGAGCGATAAACTGAAATTGGGTATCATTTCATCTGGCTTCACCCAACATATGGTACAAGACCGCGCCGCTCTTTTAGGTATCGAAAACGTCTATGTTGGCCGCGAACCCAAACTTGGCGTACTCAAAACATGGTGTGAACAACTCGGTATTGGTCTGCAAGAAGTTGCTTTTATTGGCGACGACCGCAACGACATCGAAATCATGCAAGCCGTAGGTTTAGCTGTTTGCCCCGCCTCAGCTACGCCTGCAGTCAAAAGTATTTCTGATATTGTTTTGCAACGCAAAGGTGGCGATGCGTGCGTGCGTGAGTTCATCGACCATTACCTTCAATAAACCGTACTTCAAACAAATGTCCATCATCAACATCGGCATTATCCGAGAGGGTAAAACCCCACCTGATTTTAGGGTTCCGCTTAGCCCCGAGCAGTGCTTAGCGCTAGAAAAGCAATATCCAAATGTCAAGGTAACTGTTCAAACAAGCCTCATACGTTGTTTGAAAGACGATGCCTACCGTGCGCTCAGCTTAAAAGTCCAAGAAGACCTCAGCCATTGCGATATTTTACTTGGCATAAAAGAAGTTCCCAAAGAACAATTAATTGCTGGCAAAACCTACCTTTTCTTCTCGCATACGTTTAAAAAACAGCCCCACAACCGAGCGCTTCTACAAGAAATTCTCGACAAAAAGATTCGACTCGTTGACTATGAAGTACTCAAAGATGCCAACAACAAACGTATCATTGGATTTGGCCGCTATGCCGGAATTGTTGGCGCCTATAATGCTTTTCTTACCTTCGGACTGAAAACCGAAACTTACACACTCAAACCAGCTCATTTGTGCGCTGACCGCAAGGAAGTGGAGCAAGAATTGAAAAAGGTGATTTTACCCGCTGACTTCAAAGTTGTATTGACAGGTTTTGGCCGTGTTGGAAACGGTGCAAGAGAAATTATCAAGCTTTTGCCTATCCGAGAAGTGAGCGCTGAGGCTTTTCTGCAAAAAGATTTTACAGAACCTGTATATACGCATCTCGATACACATCAATACTTTCGTAGAAAGTCTGATTCAGGTTTTGACAAAAAAGAATTTTACACCCAACCCGAAAAATACCAAAGCAATTTTGGTGCTTTTGCACAAAAGAGCAACATGTACATTCCGTGTCATTTTTGGTCGTCCAAATCTCCGTTTATCTTGACCAAAGAAATGTTACAAGATGTACAAAGTCGTTTACAAGTGGTGGCCGATGTATCTTGCGATGTAGATGGGCCGATTGCCTGCACCATGCGACCGAGTAAAATTGGAGCTGCAATTTATGGTTACGATCCAAGAACAGGTAACGAAACCGATTTCATGACGAGCAATGCGATTGCCGTAATGGCCGTCGATAACTTGCCGTGCGAGCTACCACTTGATGCTTCCATCGATTTTGGTTCAGAGCTACTCAAACACGTATTCCCCGTGTTGTTGGGCCCAGACCCGGATCAAGTCATTCTCCGCGGCACTCAAACCACTTTTGAGGGGCAATTAAATGAGCCATTTGCGTACTTGAAAGCGTATCTTGCCGGAGAGGAATGAAATATCAGCCAGACATTCTTCGCTAAAGATATTTCCCTAAATTTGAATTATGTTGGAAAAAGGGAACAAACGAACCATTACAGGTTGGGTCTTCTATGACTGGGCCAATTCCGTGTATCCACTGATCATCAGTTCAGCTATTTTCCCGATTCTCTATGAAACCCAAACGAGTGTCAAAAACGACGCTGGCCGCACCATTTACGACACCGTTTCTTTTCTCGCACGCGAATTCCACAACACCGAATTCTATGCTTATGTCATTTGCCTATCTTATTTGGTAGTAGCCATGGTTTCTCCATTGCTCTCAGGTATTGCCGACGCCGGTGGGAAACGCAAATTATTTATGCAGTTTTTTTGTTATCTCGGTGCATTTTCTAGTGCGTTATTGTATTTTTTTCAAGCTGATCAACAAGCCGATCAAACGCCTTTTCTCATTGGCTGGAGCATCGTTCCGTTGTTCTTTGGGTCTATCGGATTTTGGGGCAGTTTGGTTTATTACAACGCGTATTTACCAGATATCGCCGAGCCCAAAGACCACGATAAAGTTTCTGCACGTGGCTTTTCAATGGGCTACTTAGGTAGCTCCATTTTACTTATCACAATTTTAGTACTAAGTAAATTTAATCCCTTTTTTACCATGGACATCAAATGGGCCTTTCCTTTAGTGAGCTTGTGGTGGATCAGCTTTGCGACTTTTTCATTTTCGAGATTACCCAAAACAAGTGCCTCTCAATCGGATACTAAAAACCTGATTAGCAAAGGCTATAAAGAAGTTTACGGTGTTTGGAAACAAATCAGTGCCAACAAAACTTTAAAAGGATATTTGGGTTCTTACTTTATGTTTAATATGGCCGTTCAAACCATCATGGTCATGGCGGTAGCTTTTGCCAACAAAGAAGTCATCGGTATCCAGCAAACGGACCTCATTTTATGCATTCTGATTATTCAGTTTATTGGAATTGTTGGTGCATACCTGATGTCCAAAGTATCGCTGTTCATTGGTAATTTCAAAGCATTAAGTCTATCTATCGTCATTTGGATTTTTCTATGCTTGTACGTCTATCAATTTGTTTGGTATCCGTGGCAATTTTACATTGCTGCAGCCATCGTTGGTTTGGTAATGGGCGGTATCCAATCGCTGTCTCGTTCAACCTACTCCAAATTGTTACCGCAAACAAAAGACCTTACCTCCTACTTTAGTTTCTATGACCTCGCTGAAAAAATTGGTTTGGCGATCGGCACCCTTACCTTTGGATTAATTGAAGGATTGCTCGATATCCGCACCTCCATTTTAGCTTTGGTCGTATTCTTTACTTTAGGCCTTATTTTATTAATTCGCACACCAAAACAAGCGCATGAGACAAGCAATTGAAGCCGCCTGGGAAAACAGAGCTCTACTTTCTGAGAAAGAAACAATTCAAGCAATAGAACACGTCATCGAAGACCTCGATAAAGGTTTGCTAAGAGTCGCCGAACCGCTAGATGACGGCACCTGGCAAGTCAATGAATGGGTGAAAAAAGCCGTTGTGCTTTATTTTCCTATTCGCCAAATGGAAACCATTGAAGTTGGCCCTTTCGAATTCCACGACAAAATGGCGCTCAAGCGCAATTACAAAGATTTAGGTGTTCGCGTGGTGCCGCATGCCATTGCGCGTTACGGCGCCTATGTAGCTCCTGGCGTGATCATGATGCCTTCTTACATCAACATTGGCGCTTATGTAGACAGCGGTACTATGGTAGATACCTGGGCCACTGTGGGCAGTTGCGCGCAAATAGGTAAAGACGTACACCTCAGTGGAGGCGTGGGTATAGGCGGCGTATTAGAACCACTGCAAGCTGCTCCTGTGGTTATCGAAGACGGTGCTTTCATCGGTTCAAGATGTATTGTAGTCGAAGGTGTTCGGGTTGGAAAGCAAGCTGTTTTAGGCGCTAATGTCGTCCTAACAAAATCGACCAAAATCATCGATGTTTCAGGCCCCGAACCAATCGAAATGAATGGATACGTACCTGAACGGTCAGTTGTTATTCCTGGTTCGTACACCAAAACTTTTGCGGCCGGAGACTATCAGGTCCCGTGCGCTTTGGTTATTGGTCAGCGAAAAGCGTCCACAGATTTAAAAACCTCGCTCAACGATGCCTTGCGCGAACACAATATTGCGGTCTGATGTCGTCAAAAATGCAACTTTGGAACACGCTTGACCGCGCTAGTCTAGAAAAACAACTAGCGTCTATCGGGCATCAATACATTACCATCTCCTTTTATCAGTACGCACACATCACCGATCCACAATCCTTCAGAAATCAGCTTTTTATAGCTTGGTCTGCCTTGGATATTGTTGGGCGGACGTATGTAGCTAAAGAAGGTATCAATGCACAAATTGCAGTACCCACTGCTCATCTTGGGCGTTTCCGCGAAGAACTTTATCAAATCGATTTTCTAAATGGTGTTCGACTTAATTTTGCTGTAGACGACGCTGAGGCGGAATTTCCGTTTTTAAAACTGAAAATTAAAGTCAGGTCAAAAATATTAGCAGACGGACTCAAGGACAGTACTTTTGATGTCACCAATAAAGGGATTCATTTGGATGCCGAGGCCTTCAACAAACTTACCGACGACCCCAATACCTTATTAATTGATTTTCGAAACCATTACGAATGGGAAGTAGGACATTTTAAAGGGGCCGTATTACCAGATGTAGATACGTTCAGGGAGTCCTTGCCATTTATTGAGCAAACCGTCCTCAAAGGAAACGAAGAAAAAAATATTGTGATGTATTGCACTGGGGGCGTGCGCTGCGAGAAAGCTTCGGCGTGGTTCAAGCACCGCGGCTTTAAAAATGTACACCAATTAGAGGGCGGCATCATCAAATATGCCAACGACTGCAAAGAAAAAGGACTCGAAAACAAATTTATCGGTAAAAATTTCGTCTTCGATGAGCGCAGAGGTGAGCGCATCACCCCTGATATCATTTCCATTTGCCATCAATGCGGAGCCCCGGCCGATACCCACACCAATTGCTTGAATGAGGCCTGCCATTTGCTTTTTATCCAATGTGAGTCTTGTAAAGCAACCATGGAAAACTGTTGTAGTACAACCTGCCAAGAGACCATTCACCTGCCACTAGAAACTCAAAAAGAAATGCGCAAAGGACAAAATAAAAGCAACCTGATCTTTAAAAAAGGTCGCTCCACTGTCCTGCCCTTTCAAGGACGCAAAGAAAAACCCCAAGCGCTTGTTGACCAAGCACTTCAAAATTCAAATCAATGAAACTTTTTATCCATTGGGCAGTCGACTCAGAACTCATTGACGGCTGGCGTACGCCAAATCTGTACGGACTCCTTTTTGTAAGCGGCATCGTTTTGGGGTATTTTGTTATTCGCAAAATGTTCAGAGCAGAAAAGGTTGAAGATAAAGTACTCGACACACTCGTTACCTACATGGTGCTTGCAACAATTGTTGGGGCTCGCTTGGGGCACGTCTTGTTTTACGGACCCTATTGGGACAAAGTCGTTAACGGTCAAATTATTGAGAAAGGTTATTTTTCACACCCTGCCGATATCATTAAAATTTGGGAAGGTGGGCTTGCAAGTCATGGTGCCGCCATTGCCATTCTGATTGCCCTATTTATATTTACCAAAAAGGTTTCTGGACGCCCCTATATCTGGATTTTAGACAGAATTGCAGCTCCTATTGCCATTGCCGGTACGTTTATTCGATTGGGCAATTTGGTCAATCACGAAATGGTTGGCTATGTGACCGACGTGCCGTGGGCCTTCGAATTTCAATATTTTTACAACGAAGCCATTGGCAACTACGACCCCTCCCCGCGTCATCCTGCTCAACTTTACGAAGCCATTTGCTATTTTATTTCGTTTTGGATCTTGCTTTATTTGTATTGGAAGCTCAAAAAATGGCAAGAGCCCGGTTTTGTATTCGGTAGCTTTTTAATCCTCATTTTTGGCGCGCGCATCATCTGTGAGTTTTTCAAGTTAGGCCAAACCGCCCGCGACTACACTTTACCGCTCAATACGGGCCAGCTCCTGAGTATACCATTGGTCATCGCAGGAATTTACTTACTCGTTCAAGCCACTAAAAAGTCACAAGATGCCATTTAAATTATTAACCATTTCATTTGCTTTATTTCTTTTTGCTTGTCAGAATACAAGCAGCGATAAAAAAGAAAAGCCCAAAGCCTCAACCAAAGAGGAAGTACAAGAAGAAATTCAAGAAAAAAAGGCTGTTCCCAGTGAAACTGCGCGCCTGATTACCGGCAGTGACAGCATTTTGATCTCCAAGAAGAAAGTGGTCGAAGACTATGATCGACAGTGGTCGGTCATCTCTTATACCTTTTACGATGAAAATTTAGCGCTATCCAAGTGGCAAAAGACTATCAATCGTTTCATTCGTAAAAGTTTGTATCGCCAAGAAGAAGCAAAAGAATACAATGAACCACTAAGCAAGGAACTGATTAGAAAAGTGCTGCTTGTATTTAAAAAAGAGGCACGCCGTTACGAAGATGACATGCCCTGGAATATTGCAGAAAACTATCAAATCGATGACGCTTTTAAAACATTCGCGGTGTTAAAGATAGAGTCTAGCCTATATACGGGCGGAGCGCACGGTAGCTATGGCGTTGGCTATTATTATTTTGATAAGTCAAGCGCTAAAGAATTGCATATAAAGGATTTCATTGATACGAAGAAAGAACTACTGCGCGCAGCCGAGCTGGTTTTCAGAAAGAAAGTGGGTATAAAGGCAAATACACCTTTTGAAGAAACTGATTATTGGTTTTCAGATGGCTTCTACCTCAGTGACAATTTCGAAATTACCGATCAGGGTATTACCTTTATTTACAATCCTTACGAAATTTCCAATTATGCCAATGGCATGATCGAATTCACCTTGACGAAGACACAAATTGAGCCCTTTTTGAAACGCAAAATCGATTGGAAATAGACTTAGTGTAATTTTGACAATTTGAACGTAGTTTATGAATCATTTGTATATTTGTGACCGATAAAAAACAAGTTATGTGCGCAAAAGCCGTTAAAAGTTCAGATAAACCAAAGTTTTCAAAAGAAACCTACATAAAGTGGTACAAAGACATGCGCTTGATCCGCAAATTTGAGGACAAAACAGGTCAGCTTTATATCCAGCAAAAATTTGGTGGATTTTGTCACCTTTATATCGGTCAAGAAGCCATTGTTGTTGGTACGGCAAGCGCCTGCAAACCAGACGACAAACATATGACCGCCTACCGCGATCACGCACATCCAATTGCTTTAGGTACAGATCCGCGCGTCCTGATGGCCGAACTTTATGGCCGCACCACTGGCTGTTCCAAAGGAAAAGGAGGCTCTATGCACTTTTTTGACAAAAAAGTCAATTTTATGGGAGGCCACGGTATTGTTGGGGCTCAAATTGGCATGGGTGCAGGTGTGGCATTCGCCGAAATGTACAAGGGCACTAAAAACGTAGCTTTTGTGTCAATGGGCGACGGCGCCGTACGCCAGGGCATGCTCCATGAAACCTTTAATATGGCTATGACCTGGAAAATTCCGGTTATTTTCATTATCGAAAACAACAACTACGCCATGGGAACCTCTGTAGAGCGTACCACCAACGTAACTGACCTCTCTCAAATCGGGCTTTCTTACGGAATGCCATCCAAAATTGTCAATGGCATGCGCCCAGAAAGCGTACACGAAGCTATCGAAGAAGCCGCAGACCGTGCGCGCAGAGGCGAAGGCCCAACGCTTCTCGACATCAGAACCTACCGCTACAAAGGGCACTCCATGTCAGATCCACAGAAATACCGCACCAAAGAAGAAGTGGCCGAATGGATGGAGCAAGACCCAATTGAACACTGCTTGCGCGTTATCCAAGCGCAAAAATGGCTTTCTGAGAAAGAAATAGCCGACATCGATGCTTGGGTCAAAAAAGAAGTAGAAGAATCGGTTGCATTTGCAGAAAATTCGCCTTATCCAGAGGCACACGAACTCTACGAAGACGTTTATACGCAAACTGACTACCCTTATATTAAAGAATACTAAAACCCAAAGACATGGCTGAAGTAGTTTACATGCCCAAATTAAGTGACACCATGACCGAAGGTGTGGTGGCAACCTGGACCAAAAACGTTGGCGATGCTGTAAAATCTGGCGAAGTACTCGCCGAGATTGAAACAGACAAAGCCACCATGGAATTTGAGTCTTTTTACGATGGTGTTTTATTGCATATTGGTGTCCCTACCGGACAAGCCGCGCCTGTCAATAGCGTATTAGCTATTATTGGTGAGGCCGGAGAAGATATTTCTGCTGTTTTAGCAAATGCAGCAGCAGGCGCATCGGACGCAGCAACAGCTGCGCCTGTAGTTGAGACAGCAGCGCCTGTAGCGGAACCTGTTACGGCAGAACCTGTTGCTCCGGCAGAACCTGCAGCACCGGCTCCTATAGCTCAGGCCCCTGTTGCCGACAACACAGAACGTGTACTTGCATCCCCGTTGGCAAAGAAATTAGCAGCCGAGCGTGGCATATCCATAGAAGCCGTTGCCGGAACCGGTGAAAACGGCCGCATTGTCAAACGAGACATCGATCATTACGTTCCTTACACGCCAGCAGTTAACACAGCTCCATATGTTGCTGCTCCTGCCGGAACTGTTTCATACACAGACGAGCCTATTTCTCAAATGCGCAAAACCATTGCCCGCCGTTTGGCCGAGAGCAAATTTACTGCGCCGCACTTTTACCTTACATTGGATATCGATATGGATGCAGCTATTGCCACACGCAAAAGCTTGAATACCATAGATGGCGTCAAGGTATCTTTCAATGATATGGTCATTAAGGCAGTTGCAATGGCCTTGCGCAAGCATCCGGCCATTAATAGTGCCTGGACGGGTGATTTCATTCGCCGCAATAAACACGTCAATATCGGCGTAGCTGTAGCTGTAGACGAAGGCTTACTTGTTCCTGTGGTGCGTTTTGCAGATAGCAAAGGACTTACGCAGATTGCTGCTGAGGTGCGTGAATACGCGCAAAAAGCCAAAGACAAAAAACTACAACCTGCCGATTGGGAAGGGAATACTTTTACCATTTCCAACCTCGGTATGTTTGGTATCGAATCTTTTACAGCAATAGTTAACCCACCTGACGCTTGCATTTTAGCAATTGGAGGAATCAAAGAAGTTCCGGTCGTTAAAAATGGCCAGGTTGTTCCTGGAAATGTCATGAAAGTAACGCTTTCTTGTGACCACCGCGTCGTAGATGGTGCCTCAGGAGCTGCTTTCTTGCAAACCTTCAAGACCTACATGGAGCAGCCTGCTGCTATGTTGCTCTAAGAAGTAAGTTTGCTTCTATAAATCTTTATGAATGGCGTGGACGTCATTGTGGTTTTCCTCAATGCGGTCCTTGATGATTTGAATGGACTTCGCCAAAATAATCAGCTCAGGATTGGTATGCTTGCGCAGCCAAAACCAGCTCTCTTGTTCGTGCTCAACGGCCATAGCGATGTGATACAACACCTCGTATTCGTATTGTTGCAGCCATTTTTGCGCCTTTTCATTTCCTTCAGCAGCACTAATCATGGCCATCAGTTCAGGGTAGCCATTTTGTATGAGCCATTGCCTTGCTGGGTCATGAAGGCGAATTGCTTGGCATGCCATCCAGAGCTCCAGGTAACCATTTTCTTGTAGCCAATCATGCAAGGTTTGATGACCTTCTACAGCTTTGGCCCAGGCAAGAATGACTAACGAAGGATAAGCTAAATCGTTCTTTTTCATGACTTAAAAAAACCAGAGTGCCACACCGATGGCGGTGAGTACGCAAATAAGATCTACAAGTAGCATGGTGCCTAAGGTATAGCGCGTATTGCGCACATTGATCGATCCGAAATAAACAGCAATAACATAAAAAGTGGTTTCTGCCGAGCACTGAAAAATGGACGACAAGCGCCCCGCAAGGCTATCCGGTCCGAATTGATTCATTGCATCGAGCATAAAACCTCTTGAACCCGAACTACTGAACGGACGCAATAAAGCAACAGGTAAAGAATCTGTGATTTCTTTACTTACGCCTACCATGCGAAATACATCAGAAATACCGCCGGCTATTACTTCAAATAAGCCTGAGTTTCGAAATACAGAAATAGCCACCAGCATGCCGAGAACATACGGGAAAATTTTAACACCTGTATCAAGTCCGTCTCTGGCTCCTGACACAAAAGCATCAAAAACAGTGGTGTCTTTTTCTTTAAATTTCTTTTCGTTCCTAAAAGCAAAAAGCAAAGTCAATAAAATAATGGCAAACAATAAGATGCCTGAAAAATTACCCGTGAAATAATTCTTTTCGACCAAGTTGAGCGATCCTACATAAAAAAGCAAGCCAAAAATAGCGCCTATGATTCCCATAATAACACCTAATAAAAGGCCGCTCTTGAATGAAATACGCTGACGCAATCCCACAATGAAAAAAGCAGCAAGGGTACCAATAAAGGATGTGATTATACAAGGCAACATGACGTCGGCAGGGTTGGCGGCATTTGCTGCAGCACGATAACCAATAATTGAGGTTGGTATGAGTGTAAGGCCTGCGGCATGCAGACACAAAAACATGATTTGCGCGTCAGAGGCTTTTTCTTTTTCTTGGTTCAATTCTTGAAGACTTTCCATTGCTTTGAGTCCAAAAGGAGTTGCAGCAGAATCAAGGCCCAAGAAATTTGCAGAGAAATTCATGGTCATGTAAGTAATGGACGGGTGTCCAGTGGGCACTTGTGGAAAGACTTTTGAAAAGAACGGACTCAGCTTTCTAGCGAGTCTTTCTGTGGCACCTGAATCAATTAATAACTGCATGATGCCTGCAAAAAAGGCCAAATAGGCCATGAGCGGCAAAATAAGGTCAAATAAACTGTTTTTAGCTGTAACCAATAAGCCATCTGATTTTTGAACGCCAGAGAAAACCTGAACCGTTTTCTCTTTCATGACATAAGTGGTATCTGCATCTGCTGGATTGATATCTCTTATGTAAGTAAAGTTTTCAGCACGCTGCATGGCGTCGACATAGGCCCGCGGCAGGTTCCATTTGTAGGTTTCGAGAATAAGAACTGGGTCATCTTTTTTTCCATTGAGCACGTAGTCAATGCTGTAAAAACGGCCAGAAAAAACGGCAAACAGAACAAATAAAATGGAGCTGATGAAAATGACCAGCCAAAAACGACTTAATACCATACGTCTAAGTTGCACATTTTCTTTTTGAACACAATGTCTGTGCAACAAAAACTATTAACATATGTTATTGAATAGTACGCCATTTGGTAACGATCTTTGTCAAAAAAAAAGATGAAAACAGTATTCCACGCCGCCAATTCTAGAGGTCATGCCAATCACGGATGGCTTTATGCCCACCATTCTTTCAGCTTTGCTTCATGGTACAATCCAGAACGCATTCATTTTGGAATGCTGAGGGTGCTCAACGACGATATCGTGGCCGGTGGAATGGGTTTTGGAAAACACCCTCATGACAACATGGAAATCATTACCATCCCACTTTCTGGCGCACTCAAACACCAAGACAGCATGGGTTTTAGTGAAATTATTGAAGCTGGAGAAGTCCAAGTGCTGTCTGCCGGCACCGGCATCTATCACAGCGAGTTCAACCCCAACCCTGACCAAACGGTCAATTTGTTTCAAATTTGGATCTTTCCCAATCGTAAACAAGTAGAGCCGCGCTATGCTCAGCGCAGATATGAACCACAAAATGGTTCATTTTCTACACTTGTTGGGCCTGAAAAAAGCGGTGTTTCCACTTGGATTCATCAAGAAGCTTGGTTATCAATGGGGGAATTTGCCGCAGATACACAAGCTTCATACACCATGAAAAGTGTTGGTAATGGCGTATACATCATGGTTGTGGAAGGTGAAATTCAAATTGGCGATCAAACATTAGCAAAAAGAGATGCTATCGGCATTTCTCAAACCGAAAAAGTAGAGATCAGCTGTAAACAAAATACAAAAATTCTTGTCATAGAAGTACCAATGAACTAAAACTAATGAAAATCGAACTCCTCAAAGCGCTTCAATGGCGCTATGCAGTTAAAAAATACGATCCTGGTTTCAAACTCAGCGAAGATGATAAAGAAACCCTTGAAACGATCCTACAACTAACGCCTAGCAGCTATGGTTTACAACCTTTTCATTTCATTTGGCTCGAAGACCAATTATTAAGAGAAGAAACTAAAAAAATAGCTTGGAACCAACAACAAATTGTAGACGCCAGCAATGTTATAATTCTCTGTGCAAAAACAAATTTGGACACTGACTTTTTAGATACACACGTAGATAATATGCGCGATACCCGAGAGATGCAAGAAGAGCAAATCAAGGGCTTCAGAGCGCATCTTCATGCTGCTATTGGTGCAAAGGACGCCGATACGATCAAGGTATGGAACGACAAACAAGCTTACATTGCGCTTGGTCAAGTACTTACCGCCTGTGCACTGCTTCAGCTCGATGCCACCCCAATGGAAGGATTTGATCCACTTGCCTTAGACCAACTTCTTGAACTCGACCAAAACGGTTTGCGCAGTATATTAATTTGTACTATTGGAAAACGAGCTGCAGACGACCAATACCAACACTTAAAAAAGGTCAGAAGAGCCAAAAAGGAGCTCTTCTCTACGCGCTAAAACAAGAATTTTACGTATATTTGAGGATGCGCGTTGTGCTTCTCGTCTTTGTGCTTTCTTGCGGTTGGCTTTGCCAAACAATTGCTGCGACTCCAGTTATGAGCCAATCAGATCGGCAAGAACTTGAACTACTTCAAAACGCATTGCTGCGCAGCAATGGTGTCGTTTCTAAACAACTAGAAGCCGCCCACCCAATTTACAACCTAGATGGCCGCTGGTACCTTTCCATGTTGGGTCGCTGCTCTGCAACTTTCAAACCTGAAGAACTACAGTGGCAACGTATTTTGTTCAACAAACCCATTGCTGGCTTGCTCTCCTTAAAAGTACCACTCCAAAAACTGGGCTCCTTAGCTACGCTCAAAAGCATTGACTACCTCGAAATCGCAGGGAAAATCAATCCAAATTTAGACAAAGCCATTCTCGATCTGCATGCAGATTCTGTTCACGCAGGAATTGGTCTACCTCAAGGCTACAACGGCCAAGACGTCCTGATAGGCGTCACCGACTGGGGCTTTGATTACACCCACCCTGTTTTCTACGACACCCTCCTTCAACAGCACCGCATTTACGCCGCCTGGGACCAATTCAAGACCAGCGGTCCTGCTCCAAATGGCTACGGTTACGGCACCGAATACACTGACACACAAAGTTTGCTGGCCGCTGGCGGAGATACCGCCAACATCTACAGCTACAGTACCCACGGCACGCACGTAGCCGGTATTGCAGGTGGCGCTGGTGCAGACACACCTTACCGCGGCGTTGCCTTCGGCACGCAATTTTTATTTGTAACCTTTCTCATCGACGAAGGCGCAGTGCTCGATGCCTGGCAATGGATGTACCAAAAAGCGCTTGCTGCAGACAAACGATTGGTCATTAACATGAGTTGGGGGCTTTATCATTTTGGTACCCTCGACGGCACTTCGCTACTCAGCCAAGCCATCACTGCCTTTAGTAATCTTGGTGTGGTTTTCGTTAATTCTGGCGGCAACAACGGAAATGTCAATTTCCACCTCAAAAAGACTTTCAACAACGATGTTCTCAAATCGAGAATTGAATTTTACGATTATGCAGCGAATCCGAATATGTGGGGCCAAAGCATCCACGCTTGGGGAGAGCCGGGCCAAAGCTTTTCAAATGGTATCATTATTACAAACAGTGCTAACGTAACGCTCGTAGAAAGCCCATTTTACAGTACAGCAACAACGGTCAACTACATCGACACCTTTTTGGTGGTCAATCAGGATACTATTTTTTACAATATTTCTGCA
The DNA here is from genome assembly GCA_016872115.1 of Sphingomonadales bacterium. Lineage (GTDB taxonomy): Bacteria > Bacteroidota > Bacteroidia > Flavobacteriales_D > Crocinitomicaceae > UBA952. The sequence goes on from VHBC01000002.1 coordinate 43,092, forward strand.
GATGCCCTACATCCGCTAAACGGCAAACCCCAAATGCGCCTGCGTGTTAAGAACACCAATACAAGCCTGCGTGTTCAACTCAAGTCAGAGGCGAACTCAGGCACCGTTCATTATTGGAATGTCACTGAACTGACCACAAATGTTGGCAATTGGGGGATGGCCTTTTTAGCTGCCGGCACTGGCACTACCTCGGGCGATAACCAAAACGGTATTTCAGAACCATCTTGCGCCGACGACGTTATTAGTGTAGCCGCCTACGCCACCCAATATGCCACCAGTTCTGGTTCTTTAGTTGGTGGCGCACTTGCCTCGTTCTCGAGCAAAGGCCCACGCTACGACGGCGCCATGAAACCAGATATTGCCGCACCCGGCGTGGCCATCACTTCGGCCATTTCATCTTTTACAGATGGGAACTACAGCAGTGTTGCCACTACTGTTTTCAACAACACCAATTACCGCTATGCGAAATTCTCTGGCACATCTATGGCTTCGCCAATGGTCGCGGGCGTGGTAGCCCTTATGCTAGAAGCCAACCCCTATTTATCGGCTTCCCAAGTTAAAGAAATCATCATGCAAACCGCCCGCCAAGACAACTACACTGGGCAAATTCCTGCAGAAGGCAGTCCGCTTTGGGGAGCCGGAAAAATCAATGCTTATGCAGCTGTTCAGTTGGCTGTGCAAACCCTTGGTGTGTTACCTGGTTCTCTGATCCTTGAGTGGTCGGTATTCCCTAACCCTGTACAGAATTACCTGCATTTTACCATTGTAGAACTTCCAGATTTTGCAGAAATTATTGGTCTAGACGGCAAACGCTATTGGGTGGCTATTGAGAGTGGCAAAATGACCGTTCAGGACCTGCCTGCTGGTCAGTACTATGTACGTTTGCATCAAAATGGCCGTATTCAACAGGCTCCTTTCATTAAAAACTAAAATGAATATCCGTTTGGCGCAGGTAGCAGAACTGCATATTCTCGAGGCATTAGCCCGAGAAATTTGGCCAAGTACCTACGCGACAATCATCAGTACAGCGCAAATTGAATTCATGCTTGACTGGATGTACAGCACCAAAACACTCCTACAACAACTTCAAGAAGGCCATGAATTTTACATTTTGGAGTCAGCCGGAACAGACAGTGGCTTTATGGCCCTTGAATGGGTAAAAGTCGAACAGACTACCAAAATCAAAATCAATAAATTATATGTGCTTCCGAAATTGCATGGACACGGCGCAGGTCGGCTACTCATCGATAAAGCCATCGAAAGAGCAAGTGCTACCAACGCTTCACAACTGTACTTACAGGTCAATAAAGCCAACAAAGCCAAAGATTTTTACCTTCGACTAGGCTTTCAAATTGACCAAGAAGCCGTATTCGACATCGGACACGGCTTTGTCATGGACGACTACATCATGATACGAGCGCTTTAAGCTTTTTTGTATCTTCGTAAACCAAATCAACACCCATGCTTAAAATCGACATGCACAGCCATATTTTGCCCAAATCAATGCCCAATTGGACGCAAAAGTTTGGCTACGGCAAGTTCATTCACCTCGAGCCAAATGCCGATGGCAGCGCCAACATGATGCAAGGTAGGCAATTTTTCAGGCGCATCGTAGAAAATTGTTGGGACGAACAATTGCGCATCGAAGAATACAAGCCCTATAACACCCAAGTTCAGGTGGTTTGCACCATTCCGGTCATGTTCTCATATTGGGCAAAAACAGCTGATGCTTTAGAGCTCTCGTGCTTTTTAAATGATCATATTGCGGAACTCGTTGTACGCTACCCAAAAAACTACATAGGTTTGGCAACCATACCAATGCAAGATGCAGATGCCGCAATTCAAGAACTCGAACGCGCAAAAGCAATCGGGCATGTGGGCATTCAAATCGGCTCTAACATCAACGACGAAAACCTCAGCGAAGAAAAGTTCTTTCCCATTTTTGAGGCTTGTGCGCGTTTGGGCATGGCCGTCATGATTCATCCATGGCAAATGATGGGCTTTGACAGCATGAAAAAATACTGGCTTCCTTGGTTGGTTGGCATGCCGGCAGAAACCTCAAGAGCAGCTTGTTCCCTAATTTTTGGCGGCGTTCTCGAACGACTGCCAAACTTGCGTATTTGTTTTTCGCATGCCGGCGGGTCCTTTTTACCTACCTTAGGGCGCATCGAGCACGGCTTCAATTGCCGTCCGGACTTGGTCGCCATCGACAACCCCCACAACCCACGAACTTATCTCGGGAAATTCTGGGTAGACAGCATTACCCACGATATCGCTGTACTTGAGTACATTCTGAAATTGCTAGGTTCAAAAAGAGTTTGTTTGGGCAGTGACTACCCCTTCCCGCTCGGAGACCTCGAGATTGGAAAATTCATCGAGGAGAGTCAGCTGAGCCCTGAAGTAATGGAAGATATCTTTTGCAATGCTACTTTGGAGTGGTTGCAATTAGACAAGCAACTGTTTTTGTAGTTAATCAATCTCATACTTCAAACGAATCGTCACATTCGCTGTTTTACGTCTAGAGCTGGTATTAAAACTACCACCCCATTCGTAGTCTTCAGAGGAATTTTCGGCGGTAATCTGAAAGACGCCCATATCGGCATTTTTGAGTTTGCCAAGACTTCCGCCGCCATTTTCTGCAATTTTCTCGGCACGCTGGCGCGCATCTTTAGTGGCCGCCTCTATCATTTTGAGCTTTAATTGCGCCAATTTGGTGTAGTAATATTCTGGTGCCTCTGAGTTCAATTCAATACCCGCATCAATCAGTTCTGAAACCTGGCGAGAAGTTTGCTCCACGACATTCACCTTTTTTGAACTCACTTTAACACTTTGATTGAGTGAATACCCGTCGAAAATGGTTTGACGCAAATTTCCTTCGTCGTCGTATACCCGCGACCATTCTTTGCTAATATCGGCCGCTTCAAATACCATTTCGTCCTCGTTGATACCTCTTGATTTCAAATAAGATCGAACTTTACGGATATCTGAATTGAGCTGAGCGTAGGCGTCCTTTAGTTCATAACTTCTGCGTGAAAAGGATGCGCGCCATACAATTAAATCGGAATCAAAAGATTCTTCACCAAGACCAAGTACTGAAACGGTATCGTCTGGTTTGCCTTTTGAAAGATAGGATTTACCTAAAATAAGACCTGTCACAATGACGGCAACTGCGATAAGTACAGTCGAAAAGTGTTGTTTAAGAAAATTCATAAAAATAAGGTTAACTGATTTTAAAGTTTTTGACGGAATGATAAACCAAGGTAGTACTTTTTTGTTAAACAGTCATGGAAACAAAAAATATCGCTGTTATTGGCGCATCGAAAGGAATTGGCTTGGCGCTGGTTCAAAAATTAGCCCAACAAGGACATCAAGTTCTTGCTACTTATGCACAAACCTTACCCACATTTGAACACCAAAATGTCAAATGGCAGTCCTATTCAATCTCCGAAGATCAACCACTTGAAATACCAGAAGTGCTCGACGGACTCGTTTATTGCCCGGGCACCATTTCTTTGAAACCATTCAATCGCTTTAGCACGACCGATTTTCTCTCCGATTACCAACTGCAAGTAGTAGGTGCTGTTCAGGCTATCCAAAACGTCTTACCTGCTCTAAAAAAGAGCGCACAAGCATCAGTGGTACTTTTCTCCACGGTTGCCGTTCAGCAAGGCTTGCCTTTTCATTCCTTGGTTTCGGCATCTAAAGGCGCAATTGAAGGCCTTACACGCGCACTTGCTGCTGAATTTGCACCAAAAATTCGCGTCAATGCCATTGCACCTTCTTTAACCAACACGCCTTTGGCAGAAAATTTATTGAACTCCGATGCCAAGCGCGAGGCAAACGCCGCTCGGCATCCTTTGAAACGTGTTGGCGAACCTATAGACATCGCCAACATGGCTACTTTCTTACTCAATGATGAATCCTCTTGGATGAGTGGTCAAATTCTTCATGTCGATGGTGGAATATCGACATTGCGCGTATGATACCGCTGCGCACGCTTGCTGAAATTGAGGCGTATATTGATGCCTTCGACCCTATTCGTTATGGTAAAACTAGAAATTACATCAATGGTGGTGTCAGTTATTTATCGCCGTATTTATCCCGGGGTGTGATCAGTGTGCGCGACGTCTATGAACGGCTCAAAAGACGCGGTTTTAGCCTCTATGAAATGGAGGCGTTTGTTAGCGAACTCTGTTGGCGCGAACACGCCCAACGCGTGTGGCAGCACCATGATCCGCAAAGAGAACTCAGATCTACACAGTACTGGGTCCACAATCAATCAAAAATTCCAAAAGAACTACTAGAGGCGAGCACGGGAATAGAAGCGATAGACGCCGCACTCTTAGAACTCAAAGAAACCGGTTACATGCACAACCACATGCGCATGTATTTGGCTGCTATCGCACTTAATCATTATGGATGCCATTGGCCCGTGGCCGCAAAATGGCTCTTTTCCCAATTAGCCGATGCCGACCCCGCTAGCAATCATTTGAGTTGGCAGTGGGTGTGCGGTGCCAATGCACCAAAAGTCTATTTTGCCAATCAAGAAAACATCAATAAATACACGGGTAGCAATCAGCGTCATTCCTTTCTAGATACAACCTACGAAAAATTACCTCAGCTTCAAATTGCTTGTGAATGGGTAGATGCGTCGTATCCTTTTATTCCGGAGCTGACTGAGCAACTTCAATTGGATGCAAATTTACCAACGCACCTTTACACACCATATCACCTCGATCCAACATGGCGTGCACAGTCACCTGCAAACCGCATCTTATTCTGGGACCTCGCTCATTGGCAAGACTACCCGTTTAACGAAAAGAATTTCAACTGGATCAACGATTTGGCAAGGTTAAACATTCCTGCTATTCAAATTTACGTCGGTCATTGGGAAAACTTAGTTACCGAGTTAAATCTCCGACAAACCTTTACCAAAGAACATCCACTTACGGAAGGCTACCCCATGCAGAAAGACCCGCGTGGTTGGTTATTCCCCGGATTTGAACAACAGCCCGGTTCATTTTTTGGCTTCTGGAAAAAAGTTCAAAAACACCTCAAAAATGAAAAATGAGTTGGGCATTGTTTGGTTTAAGCGAGACCTTCGACTCCAAGACCACGCACCTTTAGCAGCTGCGCAAAACAGTTCGCTTCCGCTGCTCTACATATATATTTTAGAACCTGAAGAATGGGAAGCTCCAGAAAATAGCTTACGCCACTGGCAATTTCAATGGCAATCTATTGAACAAATGAATGCCCAATTAGCCAACTTTGACCAACAAATCGCCTATTGTTTTGGCTCGGCTTTCGCTGTTTTTGAGTCGCTTTTACAGCATTTCGAGATCAAACAAGTTTGGAGTTATCAAGAATCTGGCACGCCTCGCACTTACCAACGCGACAACACGTTGAAAAAATTATTTGTTCAACATAAGGTCAATTGGCAAGAATTTCAACGCGACGGCATCATTCGCGGACTTAAAAACCGAAAAAACTGGGACCGTTCTTGGTTTGCGTATGTCAATAGTCCCGTTATAGAAAACCAATTTAAAATTGGCGGAAATGTGCAATGGAAAAATACTTTTAAATTACCAGAGGAACTCGTTCAACAACTCAAAGCATACCCAAAATACTATCAGAAAGCAGGACCAATATATGCGGAAAAATACCTCACCAATTTTTTAACTGAGCGCATTTATGGTTATCAAAAAGGAATCTCTAAACCGGCACTGAGTAGACGAACGTGCAGCCGGCTCTCGCCTTTTTTGGCATGGGGAAATTTATCGATTCGTCAGGTTGTGCGTGCAACTTCAGCGCAGATGAACAAAAATCCTAAGCACAAGCATCATTTTGAGGCCTTTTTAACCAGGCTGCATTGGCATTGCCATTTTATTCAGAAGTTTGAGACCGATTGCACCTATGCCACCACTTGCATCAATAAAGCCTATGAAAATGCGCCATATCCAAAGAACGAATCGTTTTTAGAGGCTTGGAAGTCAGCTCAAACTGGATATCCGTTAGTCGATGCGAACATGCGTTGTTTGTCACAAACGGGCTGGATCAATTTTAGAATGCGGGCTCTTTTGGTGTCGTTTTTGTGCCATAACCTTTTACAAGACTGGAAAGACGGGGTTCATCATATGGCCCGCTTGTTTTTGGATTTTGAACCCGGAATACATTTCCCGCAGTTTCAAATGCAGGCTGGCACAACGGGAGTAAATACCATACGCGTCTACAATCCAATTCACAACAGTTACAAGCACGATCCGGATGGTGTTTTTATCAGGCAATGGGTACCTGACCTCGCCAAACTTCCCGATGCATTGATTCATGAACCATGGAAAATAACGCAACTAGAAGCTGAGACTTATGGTTTTGAACTGGGTAAAGACTATCCCCAGCCAATCATCGATCCCAAAGATTCTAGAAAGGAAGATCGAAAATTTCTTTGGGAAATTAGAAGAAGTGTCCACGCAAAAAGCGAAGGAGAAAAAATCATTCAAACGTTGGTCAGGCCCTCAGAGCCGCGCCAAAAACCAAAACGCAAGCAAACCCAGAGCAATCGAAAACAAAATATTGAGGCCAACAATGGCCAATTGCCCTTGTTGTAAGAGTTGGTAATTTTCAAATGAAAAAGTGCTGAAAGTTGACAAACCTCCGCAAATGCCAACTACAATAAATGTTTGTATCGAAACCCACTTATCAGATTCTTTGAACTGAATCATAACAATTGCTAAAATCAGGGTTGCTATGACGTTACTCAGTAAGGTAGCCCATGGAAAGCTGCTTGCTTGAAAAGGAAATAATTTGGCGATCAAAAAACGCAGTACACTGCCGATGCCACCACCAAGAAAAACATAAAGTACGCTTGTTAGTCCCATTTCTCGAGCAATTTAGCAAAAATATGTTTTCGAAAGACCCAGCCAATAAATAGGCCCAAAAGTGCGCCACAAACAACATCAGACGGAAAATGCACACCCAAATAAATGCGACTATATGCCACAAGAAAAACGTAGCATCCCAACCCATAGACAACAAGAGGATACTTTTTGAAGTACGGAAAGATGAAGGCAAATAGTGCTGCTAAATTGGCTGCATGCGAGGATACGAAGCCAAATTGACCACCCAAGTATGGATTGCCAGGTGTAATCATGTAATACCGCAAGGACTCATTTAAAAGAGGGTCGTGAGACGGACGCAAGCGTTCGAACACGTCTTTAAATAAATGAGTAGAAACGCTATCAGCAAAAGTCACTATAACAAGCACCAATAAAAAAATCAAACTTGTTTTCTTCCAGGAAAATTGACGTTTCAACAGTAGTAAGACAAGAATTGCCAACGGAAAATTAATCCATTTGGAAGAGAGCACCCACATGCATTCGTCTAACCAAGGCGCATTCATTTGATTGATACGCAAGAGCAAACCACGATCGATACGTTGTAAAAAATCAATCATGACTGAGGTGCTTCCAGATCAGGTCCTTGAGTTCTGTCAAGCCCTGTTGGGCAACAGAGGAAATGAACAAATAAGGAATTTTTGGGAGGTCTTTTGCTATTGCAGCTTTGAGTTCGTCATCGAGCATATCTGACTTAGTAATCGCCAATAAACGCTCTTTGTGCAGCAATTCGGGATTGTATTGCTTGAGTTCGTTTAAGAGAATGTTGTATTCTTTTTGGATGTCGTCTGCATCGGCAGGAATCATGAACAATAGTAAGGAGTTGCGTTCGATGTGACGCAAAAAGCGCAACCCTAATCCTTTACCTGCGTGGGCACCTTCTATGATTCCGGGTATATCTGCCATTACAAAGGATCGATAATCTCGGTAAGAGACAATTCCTAAATTGGGTCTAAGGGTGGTAAATGGATAGTCTCCGATTTCGGGCTTGGCTGCAGAAAGTACAGAAAGCAACGTACTCTTGCCAGCATTCGGAAAGCCTACCAAACCAACATCAGCTAAAATTTTGAGTTCAAGTATTTTCCAGCCTTCAAGCCCTTCTTCTCCGGGTTGTGCATAACGCGGTGTTTGATTGGTCGGGGATTTAAAATTGTTGTTGCCCAATCCGCCGCGGCCGCCTCTTTGAATAATGCGCTCTTCTCCTTCTTCGGTTATTTCGAAAAGGACCTCACCGGTTTCACCATCTTTTGCAAGCGTGCCAAGCGGCACATCTATGTAGACATCCTCACCTTGAGCTCCTGTTTTGAGGTTGCCAGCGCCGTGCGCGCCATGAGCAGCTTTGATGTGTTTTTTAAACTTGAGATGCAAGAGCGTCCAAAGTTGCTTGTTGCCACGCAAAATGATGTGCCCACCACGACCGCCGTCGCCGCCGTCAGGACCACCTTTAGGAATGTATTTTTCTCTACGAAAGTGCGTAGAGCCTCCACCCCCGTTCCCAGAGGTACAATGGATTTTTACATAATCAACAAAGTTGTCTGAAGCCATTTAAGCGTTTTGATCAATGGCAGTAAAAAGTCTTGAAGTGATGTCGTCGATGCTACCAATGCCATCGATGGCAACAAATTTATGTTGTGACTGGTAAAAGGCTTTAACAGGTGCGGTTTCTTGATTATAAACCGAGATACGCTTCTCAATGACAGCTGGATCTGCGTCGTCTGGACGACCTGATACTTCTGCGCGTTTGAGTAAGCGCGTTTTGAGTTCATTTTCCTCGACTTCTAAAGCGAGCATCAGACTGATTTCTGTTTGTAAACTGGCCAAAAATTCGTCCAAAGCTAGGGCCTGAGCATTAGTTCTGGGAAAGCCATCAAAAATAAAGCCTTTTGGTGCTTCGTGCTTCACCACTTCTGAACGCAACATATTTATTGTAACTTCATCCGGCACAAGTTGCCCTGCATCCATGTAACTTTTGGCGAGTTTACCTAATTCTGTCTTGCCTTTGATATTCGCGCGAAAAACATCGCCTGTTGAAAGATGCACAAGACCATATTTTTCAATGAGTCTTTCTGATTGGGTTCCTTTGCCTGCTCCTGGAGGGCCAAAAAGTACAATATTTAACATAACTAACCGATTAATTGATAAATAGCCGGCAACTCTCTACCGAGTTCTTTGTAATCAAGTCCAAAACCGACTACAAAACGATCTTCGATTTCGAAGCCAACATAGTTGGGTGTGTGTTTTCCTTTGTAAGAGGTTGGTTTGAGTAAAAGCGAACAAATAGCCAAAGAAGCGGGTTGATCGGCTTGTAACAACGTAAAAATTTTATCCATAGTGACGCCTGTATCTAGGATATCTTCGACGATGACAACATGGCGATCTTTTAAGGCCGTTTGCAAACCGATGAGTTCGTCTACCCGACCACTAGATTGGGTGCCTTGATAAGAACTCACTTTGACAAAACTGAGCTCAGGCTGGCAGTCTAGCCACTTAAATAAATCAGAGGCAAACATGAATGCACCATTCATCACTGCTAAAAAAATAGGTTTTTTACCAGCGTAGTTGTTGTTGAGCTGCGCTGCCAATTCCTTGATTCGTGCTTGTAACATCGTTTCTGTAAGGAAAGGCGCAAAGGATAATTCGTGTATGTGTACCACTGAACGCATTGTCATGCAAAGGTACAATTTTAAACGTATCTTTGCTCCATGACAAAAACATGGTACGGTAAGCAATTACAAATCGGCGTGCTTGGCGGAGGTCAGTTAGGACGCATGCTCATACAGGCTGCAAATAGCCTAGATATCCAACTCCACATGCTCGATCCAGACCCCGACGCACCGTGTGCTCAAATTGCCTACAGTTTACAAGTTGGATCGCTAACCGATTACAACACAGTCTTGGCCTTCGGTCAAAACAAAGACCTCATCACTGTAGAAATCGAAAATGTAAATACCGACGCCCTTAAAACGCTTGAACAACAAGGCGTAAAGGTCTTTCCACAGCCCCAAGTTTTGGAATTAATCCGAGACAAAGGTCAACAAAAACAATTCTACCTAGACAACCAAATTCCAACTGCCCCTTTTGTTTTTTACAACAATGACCAAGATATCATTCCGTTTGAATTTCCGGTTGTTCACAAACTAAGAACAGGCGGCTACGATGGCAAAGGGGTGCAAATCATCAAGAATTCGACTGATCTTCAAAACAGTTTTCGAGAACCTTCTATCATTGAAGCGTGTATTCCATTTGAAAAAGAACTCTCAGTTATTGTTGCCCGCAACCAGGATCGTCAAACCAATTGCTTTGCGGTGGTAGAATGCGAATTTAACCCCGAAGCGAATTTGGTAGAATTTCTGTTTTCTCCAGCTGCCATTTCTCCAGAAATAGAGACGCAAGCGCAAGCCATTGCAATTGACATCATCGAAAAACTCGACATGGTTGGTTTGCTTGCCGTTGAGTTCTTTTTAACCAAAGATGGAGAATTGTTGGTCAATGAAATTGCACCACGGCCACACAACAGCGGCCACCACACCATCGAAATTGCGCGTTGTTCTCAATTTGAACAACATTTACGCGCTATTTTAAACCTCCCATTAGCAAACACGGACTTGCACAGTGCAGGCGCTATGCTCAACCTCATTGGGGAAAAAGGACACGCAGGATCTGCTTATTATGAGGGGCTCGAAGAAATATTAAAATTACCGGGTGTTCATCCGCACCTGTATGGAAAAAGCCAAACCAAACCCTTCCGCAAAATGGGCCACGTCACCATCAGTGCAGGGAATATGCAAGAAGTAAGAAAACTTGCTCAAATAGTAAAAGAAACAATTAGGGTTATCTCCAAATAAAAGATTAACAATCATTAGAAATAAAAAGAGCCGCGATTGCGGCTCTTTTTGTTCAGTTGAATTTAAAGCGTGATTTTAATGTAGAACTTACTTTATAATCAATTTCTTTTGGATACGTTGACCATTCATTTGCATTTCTACAACATATAGTCCTGGTGTAAAATTGGTTGTATTGATTCCTAACTCATAATCTCCCATCAAGCTGCCGTATTGACGCGCTTGTAAAATGCCGCCTTTTGCATCGAGAATGCGCACACTCACTTGGGCATCTGTTGGAATATGCAGGGTGATATTGGTAAAATCCGTAGCAGGATTTGGCGCTACTGTTAGCATTTGTTCCAAATTAACGCCAGAAATTAATTCTTGAAGTCCTACATAACCATTTTGTACTGCTTGATTGATAGTGGTATAGCCAGCGTTGTCTATCTTACCTTGTGGGTCGATTAACATACCTACAATATGCATTTGGGTTTCATCCCAAGTACTAGGAAGTGTGAAACTGAAGTTTGCGATATAATTATCTCCAACCGTTGTTGAAGCAGCGATTATTCCTGTTTGACCTGCAAAACTAGGAGCAATAGCACGCGCAACGTGATCGTATACCATTTGTGCGGCTGGGACCGGGTTTGGAAGACTTTCAAAACCGCCCATTGTGCCGTTGTTTCCGCCCGCATATGCGTTGGATTGATTGTAGCCATTTCCAGAACCAGTTACCCCATCTTCAGTAAGCACACAGGCAACTTTATACGAACCATTGGTAGCTTGCATCATTTCGGTACTCACAGATACATTGAGTACACGTGTTGCAGGATCCCAAGTAGCGCCGTTTGTAGGGACTCCTTTTGGAGCTGTTTGTAAACGCTCAAAGAAATCGGAGCTCATCTGAGATGGGTCAACATCGCCCAAACGATCAACCAAAGCACTCGGATAACCGCCAATTAAACCACCAATTCCAGCGTCGTAGTCAGCAACAACCATTGGATCTCCGTTGTGAACAGCAATACCTGCCCAGAAACCGTCGTATTCCGAGGCAAATAAATCCATAAACACAGCGCCGCGCGGACACCACTGACACCACGTTCCGGTAGCTTCCTCGCCAACAACAATTTTACCTGCAGCAGGAACCACCGGGTCTACTTCTTGACTGAGTGTATTATCGGCAGCGTTATCGTCGTTGCCACCATTTATATTTGAAATGGTAACAACAGCGTTGTTGATTCCAGCAACCAATGTTAGCGTTGGTATATTAACCGTATAACTTGCAATACTAGCCACATTTACACCTGTGATATTTTGGGTGTAATTTTGACCATTGTAATTAAGGTTCACATCGAAAGAAGTGAGCGCGTTTTGACCAGCATTGATAATCGAAACACTTGGGCTTACAATTTGACCTGCAATATTCCCGCCCATGTCGAGCGAAGCTACCATAGCATTGAGCGCTGGTAGCGTGTATGTGGCGTGGTCAAAACTCACATTATCTACAAAAAATTGATTGTTTTGCAGCGGGAAATAATCCGCAGACGCAACGGTATTTACCCCGTTGACCCACGTGCCGACCAATACATTATTGAGATAAGCCTTCCACACATGAAGGGTGAGGTTGGCCTCTATTTTTAAATTGAACCAAGTTGCCTGGGGATAAGCCGCGACACACAAATTTGGTGTATTCCCATCATCGATGGCAAGTTCACCCGCATCCATGTGTACATTGAGTGCCCATATATTGCCAATTGTAGTGGCACCTTGTATATTGTAGTACGCGCCTTTATTATTGTTGACGTAAAAATCAGCACTTAGCGTAAAAACACCAGAATTGTACAGTTGCCCAAAAGTTAGAACAACATCTTGTGGTCCGCCATTGGCAGATGTAGAAGAAAAATAGACCGAATGAGGTGCGCTTGCCGCTTGGTTATTGGTAGTGGCTACATCTTCGGCGCCTCCCTGAGTCCCAGACCAAGTAGTCCAATTGCTCGATTGTGGGCCAATATAAGAACCCAAGGCATAGTTGTCAAAATTATCTGTAAAGAGTTGCGCTGAAACCAACTGGGCACTAAAAAGACCCGCAATTAATAAGAAGCTTTTTTTCATAGTTTTGGCTTGTTTGAGAGCCAAAAGTTAGCTAAATGCCACCAATAAAACTAATTTATGACTTCTTTTTACCTAAAAAGCGTAATACTTCGGCTGCGCCCAATAAGCCAAATAAGGCTGGCATATAGCTAACTGTTCCATAAAAACTTTTCTTGAAACGCGTGCCGTCAGTCATTTTCAGTGAATGCGGTTGTTGGATTTCAGTAGAAAACACCACTTTAACACCCCGATAAGATGCATTTTTACGCTTCATGCGCTTTTTGATATGCGCACCCAACTTACAACCCGAAAGTTGAATCGAGTGCGGTAAGCTGACGGTTTTTATTCGAAGCATCAAAAGCATCGCCGTCAATGATGGTCATGCGGCCCACACCTGCCCTGGCAATGAACTCTCCAGCATAAGAACCGATGCCGCCTAGACCGACAATCAGGACATGCGCATCTTTGAGTTGCTGCATGCTTTGAGGATTCAAGAGTAGTTCCGTGCGTTCTAACCAGTTTGTCATTTTGGTTTTTTTCGGGCCAAAATTAGTATATTCGGCCAAATTAATGTGAACTAACCATGGAACAAACTATTCAATCAGGACACCCAAAAGGGCTCTATCTTTTATTTGTAACTGAAATGTGGGAACGCTTTAGTTATTATGGCATGCGAGCGATTCTCATGCTTTTTATGACCAAAGCGCTCTTATTTGATTCAGAATTCGCTTCAGGTCTGTATGGCAACTACACTGGCCTTGTTTACCTCACACCGCTTATCGGAGGATACATCTCAGACCGATATTGGGGTAACCGTAAATCGATTTTTGTTGGTGGTATTATCATGGCCATAGGGCAGTTCATGCTTTTCTTCTCTGCAAGCTCTCTTGACACCCCTGTTGCGTCTATTGCATTTTATATTGGTTTGTTATCATTGATCATAGGTAATGGTTTTTTCAAGCCGAATATCTCAACGATGGTTAATCAACTCTATACTCCAGGTGACAAACGCGTAGATGGTGCTTTCTCCATTTTCTACATGGGAATCAATCTTGGTGCTTTCTTTTCTCCACTTGTTTGTGGTACGCTTGCCGAAAAAATCGACTATCGTTGGGGCTTTTTAGCAGCTGGCGTTGGCATGCTTATTGGCGTTGTGGTGTTCGAACTTTTGAAAAATAAATACATCGTTTCTGCCGATGGAGAGGTCGTTGGTGGAAAACCAAAACCATTCGAAAAACCAATAGAACAAAATACAGATGTAAGCCAGACAGCAAGTGCCAATCCAATTCAACGCATTGCGCTGTGGTTGGCTGTTTATGGCGCGCTGTGGTATGTATTTATGCAACTTGTCGGGTTCAATTTTGTTTCTACACTTATTTTTGCCACCTCAATTGCCGCTTCAGGTTTTGTTATTACCGATCCTTCTTTATCTAAAATCGAACGCTCGCGAATTATTGTCATTTATATCATCGCCTTTTTCGTAATTTTCTTCTGGTCTGCCTTTGAGCAAGCCGGCGCTTCACTCACTTTATTTGCCGACCAACAAACGGATCGCACCATTTTTGGTTGGGAAATGCCTGCCTCTTATTTCCAATCGGTCAATCCGTTGGCGATCATCATTTTTGCTCCGTTGTTTGCCGTGCTCTGGGGCTATCTTGGCAAGCGCAATATGGAACCAGCTTCGCCTGTTAAGCAAGCTGTAGGTTTATTTTTACTTGCAATAGGTTACTTCATCATTGCCGTTGGAGTATCGGGTGTCGAAGGATCAACAAAAACGAGCATGTTTTGGCTACTGAGTATGTATTTAGTACATACGCTAGGTGAACTGTGTTTGTCGCCAATTGGTCTTTCGATGGTAGCGCGTTTGGCGCCTTTGCGTTTGGGTTCTTTACTAATGGGTATTTGGTTCATGAGTAACGCCATGGCCAACGATTTTGCGGGCATGCTCTCTAAGTTATATCCAGAACAATACGTAAGCGTGAGTGCTGTCATTGCGCAAGAAGAAATGAGTAAAGTTCAACTTTTGGAGCGCAAGGAAGGCAAAGACGAGCTTTTAGCAGAGCCGAAATCTTTCGACAATCAAGATTACGTTGCCATTTCATCTGTGCATTTTAGCAAGATCAAGAAGGAAGCCTCAAGAGATGCTGCCTTCAAGCAAATTACTACTGATTCAAGGGTTCAAGAAAAGTCTTTTTTCGGCTTTAAGGTGAATTCGTTGTACAGTTTTTTCATGGTATTTGTTTTCATGGGAGGTATTGCAGCCATTATTTTATTCTTGCTTCAAAAGAAATTACTTTCTATGATGCACGGCATCCGTTAAATTAAAAACTCACCTATGTTTGGTTTAAAACATCCTAAAGCGCTCCCCTTTCTATTTTTATCAGAAATGTGGGAGCGTTTCGGTTATTACCTCATGATTGGCATCTTTACGTTGTATCTCAAAGATGCCGAGCGCGGCTTTGGCCTCAACGAAGCCCAAGCAAGTGACCTCTACGGTACATTCATCGCACTCGTTTTTTTGACGCCATTTATTGGTGGTTTATTAGCTGATCGCATTTTAGGCTATAGTAAATCAATTATTATTGGCGGTATACTAATGGGCCTAGGATACATTCTAATGTCTATCAATGACCTGAAATTCCTTTACTTTTCGATGACCCTCATCATTTTGGGCAACGGATTTTTCAAGCCAAATATTTCTACTCTACTTGGTAACGTATACAACCAAGAAAAGTATAAAGCCAAAAAAGATGCGGGCTATAATATTTTCTACATGGGAATCAACATCGGTGCGTTTGTTTGTAATTTCTTTGGGGCGGCCCTATACAACATGTACGGTTGGTATGCCGCATTTTGGGCAGCAGGTGTTGGCATGTTTATAGGCGTGTTGGTTTTCATCATTGGTACGAAACATTACAAACATGCCGATCAAATAAAGCCTGCTAGCGAGACCGACATGCCTTTACTCAAAATTTTGGGTACCATCCTATTGCCAGCCGTTATTTTTGGACTTATTCCTTTAACCTTCGAAACACCTTTAGTTGGTTCTAAATCAACAGACGCATTTTTGTTTGGTTGTATTCCTGTTGTTTTCTTTTATATTCATTTGTACCGGAAATCCCCGGCCTCCGAGAAGCCACAGATTGGTGCCATGCTCTCTATATTTGCGGTAGTGATTGCATTTTGGGCTATTTTCAAACAAAATGGTTCCACAATGAACACTTGGGCCATGAATTACACGGATCGAGAGGTACCGTCGGTTGTTCAGCCCCTTACCTCTAATTTGAAACTCTCCGAAGAAATTACCTATCAAAAAGATAGTGTTCCATTCATTGATCAGCAATTTCGGGTCATTGAGAAAGACAAAAAGGTTATAGATTTTCCACCCTATTTTAAGAATCAAAGCAAAACTGAAGAACCAAAAGTTGGCGCTACGATTAAGGTTTTCAATACGAATTTATTTCAAAGCGTCAATCCTTTTTGGGTAATCGCGCTGACTCCTTTGGTCGTTGCCTTTTTTGCTTTTTTAAACCGAAAAGGACTTGAACCCTCTACTCCTACCAAAATAGCATTCGGTTTGCTCATTTCAGCCTTATCATGTTTGGTAATGGTTGGTGCGGTTTACGCCTCCTCGAATGGCGCTGAAAAATCTTCTGCTTGGTGGTTTATCAGTTCTTATGCAGTTATTACAATTGGAGAGCTCTTTTTAAGCCCTATGGGCTTGTCTTTAGTTTCAAAGCTAAGTCCAGCTCGTCTTACTTCCTTAATGATGGGAGGTTGGTTTTTGGCGACTTCCATTGGCAACAAATTATCGGGTGTACTCAGTTCAATGTGGGATGGCTACGAACAAAAAGCTAACTTTTTCTTGGTGAATTTCGTCTTATTAGGTTTGGCCGCACTCCTTTTGTTTGGTATGCTGCGCAAGCTCAATAAGGTATTCGAAAAGTACTAGCCCAAGCGCTTTTGTACCAACCCAGCTACCTTTTGGTAAAAATGCTGGGGCTGGTAGGTTCGCCACTCGATGTCTTCGAGTTCGCCGCCCATGACAAAATAGTGGTCAATACCGACTTGTTCGAATTCCCTGACCACGTGGTCGTGAAAATTCACCATAGCAATCCATCCATCTTCGACATCGTCGAACCACTCTTCGTAATAGCAGTCGTCAGAATGATGAAAATTGAGTACGTTTTCGCCAATAAGAATAAAGGCATTGATGCCGTTTTCGATGAGCACATCAATGACGTCGCGCTTTAAAATCATGATGTCGTTCTCGATGGCGTCGTTCCATTCGCCAATGAGTTCAATTATGGCGTAGCGTTCGTCGTAGTCGGCGTATATGACTTTCAAAAAAAGTGTCGGAGAGCCAAATTCGTCCCACTGCGGATGGATGTAAAAGTTGTAAACGTGGTTGCTAAAGGCAAATTCGCTGTATTCGCGTCCGTAAAAGGGTGAATTCGGATCTTCTGCGGCGATGTAATAACCGCGCCAATTGTAAAACGGCTCAACGAAATGCATGCCGCAAAATTACAAGGATTCTCTTAACTTTGCGCCGTGGGAAAAGATAAGTTAAAGCGCTTTGCCGCCATCAAAACATTCGCGAATGTATTCGAGCCCGTAATGGGAGAATCATTTGCACCAAAAGGAAATTGGAGAACATCTGTATTTAAAAACGACAACCCAATCATTTTAGAGTTAGGCTGCGGAAAAGGCGAATATGCCGTAGGCATGGGGCGCCACTTTCCAAATAAGAATTTCATTGGCGTCGACCTCAAAGGCAACCGCATTTACATTGGCGCCAAAGAAGCACTGCAAACCAATTTGACGAATGTTGCTTTTCTACGGACGCGCATCGATTTTATTCTCGATTATTTTACAGAAGGAGAAGTAGATGAAATCTGGCTCACTTTCTCAGATCCGCAACCGCAAAAAGCCCGCAAACGACTGTCATCCCCAATTTTTACAGCGCGCTACAAAAAGATCCTAACGCCCGGCGGTATCATTCACATGAAGACTGATTCAGATGTACTCTTTGATTACACTTTAGAGCAAATTGAAGAACATGGCCACAAAATGCTCGAATGTTACCCTGATTTGTACGCCAATTTACCAGCTGACCTTGACGCCCAGACCAAAGAAATTTTTCATATCAAAACGTATTATGAAGAATTTTTCAGTAAAAGAGGACACGTCATTAAGTACTGTAAGTTTCGCTTGGCAGAATAAGCGTTGAAATTTACCGAATTAAGGTATAATTGGTATAATTGGTATCGATACCAAGCCACTTCAAGAGATTTTTAATCCTGTTTTTAAGGGTGCGCTTGCTTCTAGAGATATCTGACTGAAAAGTCCAGTTGCGGGCTGCGATGCGCTCAGCAATCCATTGTGGATGCGTGCCTTCAAAACGCCCTAATTCATGGATGTGGTCTTCGTAATCAAAGTTTTTGGCAACCTTTATGTTTTTTTCGAGCCAAGCGTCGTCGTGCCAAAGCTTATGGAAACTTTCTTGTTTGCGCTGCATTGCTGCGGGGTCTTTGACCCAACCATAATGAAAAACGCGCGCATTGGCCTTAGCTACCTTTAATTTTTGTTCTGGGTGCTTGCGAAAACCTTGGGCATCTCTAAAAGAAAAAATACACCTACCTGGCCTAATAACGCGGATTTCCTTTTTGTACCAATTATTGGAGACCCCGATAAAATCATATGATCCATAAAAATGTAGGTAGTCAAATAGCAGACCGTCGACTTCTTGGTCCTGAACATAAATGTGCATGGCTTTTAGAATAGCCGGATGGTCTTCTTGGTGCAACACTTCGTCGCCTTGAATATAAATTGCCCAATCTGCCTGCGGGTCTATGGCAGCAAGCGCTTTGTCGGTCTCGACCGCCAGTACACGACCGTTTTGACGCAAGGAGTCGTCCCAGGTGGTTTGAATGATTTTGACTTTTGGATCAATGTTTTGGATCAGCGCCAAGGTGTCGTCGTCGGAGTTACCAACCGCTACAACTACTTCGTCGCAGAGCGGCAATATTGATTGAATGGAAGCCACTACCGGGTAATCGAGTAGAATGGCATTGCGGATAAAGGTGAAACCGCTGACTCTCAAGTTTATTTGTCTAAAACTTTTGGGATTCTAAAATAATCGGAGTCTTTTTTTGGCGCGTTGCGAAGTGCCTCTTCATGGGTAATGTCCTGGTGAACGACGTCCTCGCGAAGGCGATTTACTTCTTCGGACATAAAAATGAGGGGCTCAACTCCGGTGGTGTCGAGTTCAGAGAGTTTATCGACAAAGGCGATCATGCGTTCTAAATCTTGGCGAATAGCATCTTTTTGAGCACCTTCAAACGAAAGTTTGGAAAGGTGAGCGAGGTGATCGATGAGGGCTTCGTTGATTTCCATAATGTAAAATTACAAATTTTTGAAGAGTTGCGGGTGCGCCTCACGCAAGGGTTGTTCGATGAGTTGAAAACACTTTTTACTGAGCTCGTCTGCGCTTGTTGCTGCTACTTCTTCGGTAGGAATGTAGGGATGGATAAATACTTCTACCACCCCAGGATGAGCCGGCCCAAACCATTGGGTAGGGTCTGAAAATAAATGAAAGTTCTGTGTAAAGGTGAGCGGTAAAATAGGTGTGTTTAGAATTTTAGCCAAGCGGAATGCCCCATTTTTGAAAGGCAACATTTGGGGAATGTTTTCCTCTGGAATGGTTCCTTCAGGAAAAATAACAATGGACCAGCCCTCTTGCATGGCTTTTTGAGCGTGCACTAATGCTTGCCCGGCTTTTGATTTGTCTTTGCGGTAAACCGGAATATTAAGGGCTTTAAAGTAAGTACGAACAATAGGGTATTTGAGAATTTCTGCTTTACCTAAAAATGCAAAAGGTTGTTGCGGTAGTATGGAGTGTAATAAAAAGATATCGAGGTAAGAGCTGTGATTCGAGATAATGATAAAAGGCGCATTGGGTAAGGGAGATCGGAGTTTGTATCGGACCGGGTAAAAGCAAAAAATACGGATCATCCAACTCCAGATGATGAAAATCTTAAAACCAAGTTTGCGCCACGACTGCTTGAGTTGTAAAATCCAAAAGAACGGATAAAACAACAATGCAAAAACAAAAAACACCACCGCAATGTAGAGCTTGTAGGTTAATCCAAAAAGACCTTTGATTTTTTGCATAGTGTAAAGTTAACAATAACCCCGCAGCATTTGCGCGTCAAAAACGCGTCAAAATGACTAATTTTGAATAAAATTGAACGCATGTCACGCATATTAACCGGAATTCAAAGTACAGGCACTCCGCATTTAGGAAACATTCTCGGCGCCATCTTGCCCGCTATTCATTTAGCCCAAGATCCGTCCAATGAGTCCTTTTTATTTATTGCCGACATGCACAGCCTCACCCAAATTAAAGAAGGGGCAACGCTCAAACAAAATACCTACGCCACTGCCGCCACCTGGCTGGCCTTTGGTCTCGATCCTCAAAAAACTGTTTTTTACCGACAGTCTGATATTCCAGAAGTCACGGAGTTAACTTGGTATTTACTTTGTCAGTATCCTTATCAACGCCTCACACTAGCGCATTCTTTCAAAGACAAAGCAGACCGTCTAGACGACGTCAATGGTGGATTGTTCACCTACCCTATTCTCATGGCTGCTGACATCTTGCTTTACGACGCAGAAATTGTACCCGTTGGCAAAGACCAAAAGCAGCATATCGAAATGGCAAGAGATGTCGCCAATCGCTTTAATTTAGCCTATGGTGAAACTTTTGTTTTGCCGGAAGAACAAATCCAATCCGACACCATGCTCATACCAGGTACCGACGGTGAAAAAATGAGCAAATCAAGAAACAACTACATGGATATTTTCCTGCCAGAGAAACAGCTTCGAAAGCAAATTATGTCTATTGTATCGGACAGCACGCCGCTCGAAGAACCCAAAAACCCCGATACTTGCCACACCTTTGCGCTCTATCAATTACTTGCTTCGGCAGAACAAACCGCACAAATGAGAGCCAATTATGAAGGTGGCAACTACGGCTATGGACACGCCAAACAAGCGCTTTTTGAACTTATTTTAGAAAAATTTGCTTCCGAACGTGCTAAATTCGAGTACCTGATGGCCAACCCTGCAGAAATTGATGCCGCATTGGCTATTGGCGCTCAAAAAGCAAAAGCCGTAGCACAAGTGGTTCTTAAACGTGTGCGTCAAAAACTAGGTTACACTGTTTAAGGTTGTGGGTTTTTGCTCACTGCTACGATCAGCGCTTGGAAATCTTGTTGCCGGTAATTTGGCGTTGCATGCTGCATTTGTGGCGACCTACTTCAAAACCACGCAATGCGCTGTGTTTGGTGGCTCTACCCTGAACACGCGCACGCCACATGCGCCAAGAACTCGGCTTCATTTCTCTGCGCATTAAGGCAATAACCTCGGCTTCTTTGAGACCAAATTGCAGTAAGATGGCATCGAAAGGCGTACGGTCTTCCCAGGCCATTTCGATGATGCGGTCGATTTCTTGTTCGCTGAGTACACTGCGTTTCATACCCGATAAACAACAACGGATCTATTTTGTTTTTTATGTATGAAAGGCCTCAAAAAACAGCACTTACCAACAAAAATTTGCCTCACATGTGAACGCCCCTTTACTTGGCGCAAGAAATGGGAAAAGAATTGGGAAGAGGTCAAGTACTGCTCAGACCGTTGCCGGTCTCAGCGCAATTGATAGGAGATTTCACCGATGTCGGGGAGCTGTTCTTTGTAAGTAAAAAGAATACGGTGTTTGCCGGGTAAATACGTTTGGAAATTTTGCTCGAATTGCAAATTTTGATTTTCAGCATATAACCAAAGATCTACCAATGGTTCTGCGTTTTCAATAAGTAATATACCCGTTTTCGTATTTGGATCAGCTCCTTCAATTTGAAAATTAATTTTTGGCGTAGGCGCTTTTCTTTTCTCGACGAAAGTAAATAATCGCACGTAATGCTCATCTAAAGTAACTTTGACAAAACCTTGTTTTTCCGCAGAAAGCGCACTTAAAATCTGCACGGTATTGCATTGAAGTGGATAGGTTCGTCGTTGGGTGTCTTGGAGACGCCCATTGAGGTCGTAATACTCCATTTGAACGGTCACCAAGGTATCTTCAGGTAGATCACTCGTGAGGACAATAAAAGCTTGGTCTTCCTTTATTTGCTCCAAGACGGCAATTGGGCGGTAATCTTCACAAACAGCATAGTGCAGTGCTTTCCAGTTATTTTGGTCATCAAGGCTCGACCACGTTGGTGCAGGCCAGCAATCATTGAGCTGCCAGTATATGGTACCCATACAACGAGGTGCATCGGCGCGGTGCCCTGCAATGGCCATACTAACTGCCTTGCGCTGCGTAAGTTGCGAGAAATAAATAAATTGCTCAAAATCTTTATCCTTACCAAAGTAGTACTTTGCATGTTTTTCAATCATGCCATTGCCCACATAAGATTTCTGATGGTTTTTCATGACCGCAGATTGCAAACGCTGCTCGCTTAACGCTGCAAATCGATTGATCGTACTCGGCTCAGGGAAACTCTGAAAACCGTACTCTGCATTGAAACGCCCAATTTTATTGGCAAAATCGGACAACGGGTCTTTGCCGTGCCAAACCCCCCAATAATGCATGGTACCATGGTTGAAGAAGTCGTCTTGACCCCAGTTGCTCAGTGGAGAGGTGTGAACATAAGGAATGCTATTCGATGTAGATAACGTAACTTGCGTAGGAAGTAATTCTCGAAATAATTTTTGATAAGCCACATCAATTTCTTGCTGCTGCTTTTCAAATAAGCGATATTGTACTTGAAAACCCCAGTTGTGCCAAGCGACATCAACCTCATTGTTTCCATTAAAATAAACCAAAGACGGATGCGCTGCCAAGCGCGGTATTTGTTGTTGGACTTCGTGGGTCACATTTTCTAAAAAGGCCGCATCCCCGGGATACATTGCACAAGCGAACATGAAATCGTGCCAAACCATTATTCCAGCGTGGTCGCAAGCAGCCATGAATGCCTCTGGTGCGTACATGCCCCCGCCCCAAATGCGCGCCATATTAAAATGGGCAGCTTGCATCTGTGGTACCAAATGAACATATGCGCTGTCTAATGCTGAGCCGGCAAACATGCCTGGCGGAATAATGTTGGCTCCTTTAGCAAATACATTACGTCCATTGATTTGAAACGCAAAAGAAGTTCCCCACTCGTCTTTTTCTTGGAGCAGTTCTACTTTTCGGATGCCAAAGGAATAAGGATACGCCAACAGTAAATCGCCCTTGACACCATAAAAACGCAAGGTATCTTGATACAAATGCTGCGCGCCTTGCCCTGCTGGCCACCAAAGTTGGGCATTTTGTATGTTCAAGTTTTGGCCAAGTATTGAAAGCTTAAATGCCAAACCTTGGACCTCCTGAGAAGTAGGTTTTGTTTCTGAGTTTGATTCAATTGCTATGTTATCAAAAATTTGACTTTTTACAGAAATACCTTGTTCTTTGGTTGACATCCTGCCCTTCAGTTGAATCTGTGCCGACCCATCAGCGTTCAGGGAGATGGTATTCACTACCACATGCGTAACTTGAATATTTGGAAGAATATATATCGAAATTGGATATGCAAAACCAATTGTGTTGAGGCGGGGTGCCCAGTCCCAGCCAAATTGGTATTGTGGCTTGCGCGTCAAAGAAGCTACTTTGACTGCCCCGACATCATTAGGAGCCGGGTAGGTAAATGATTTATAACGATCGGATTTTGAATGGTAATTAATTGGAGAAGCTATCTTTATATCTATGGAATTATAACCGCATACTAAATCTTTGACTTCTAAAAGAAATTGCTGATGTACAAAGAAATTATCTGTACTTGCCAGCAGTTTCCCATTCAAAAAGATTTGGGCATAGGTATCGAGGTTTGGAATGTCTAG
Organism: Sphingomonadales bacterium; assembly: GCA_016872115.1. Lineage (GTDB taxonomy): Bacteria > Bacteroidota > Bacteroidia > Flavobacteriales_D > Crocinitomicaceae > UBA952. Next base: position 66,832 of record VHBC01000002.1, read on the forward strand.
CGCTAGGGTTGTGGCATTAAAAAAGGCTTCGTTTAAGAAAAACTTGGAACGAAAATGCCATTCGTGGTCTTCTATCCATTGGTATTTGGCTTCATTCTGACCGTAAAATGGATCTGGTAATTCTCCACTATGCCAAAGCCATTCTTGAACAGTTCCGTTTTGGCCAAATGGCATCCAAACTTTTTTGATAGGATGGTACAATTCCCAAGAAAGCGTTTCTTGAGCGTGCGCAAAATTCATAACAAACAAGAAAATAAATAGAAAACTACGCATCACCAATTGCGGTCAAATTTGGCATCGACAAGGGCCTCGCCTTCGTTATTGCGCAAAGCAAAATTAAAACCTGCATAAATGGAATAGGCACCATAGTTTCCATTTTTGTCGAGGGCTATAAACCCACACTGCAAGCCAGAGAGGTCTTTGTGTTTGCGAATGATGCGCATACAGGCTTCTTTACAAGCATCGAATGGTGTGTAGCCTTGACGCATGAGTTCTACCACGGTGTGGCTTCCGGCCACACGAACAATGGCCTCGCCGAGGCCCGTAGCGGTGGCTGCCCCTACTTCATCGTCGACAAACAAACCAGCCCCGATAATTGGCGAATCACCGATACGCCCGTGCATTTTGTAGGCCCAGCCACTTGTGGTGCAAGCACCCGCAAGCTGACCTTGCGCATCCATGGCAATCATGCCGATGGTATCGTGGTTTTCGTGGTTGATTTCGGGTTTCTTGAATAAGTCTTTGTTTTCTTTGCGCCATTTTTCGTAGTCTTTCTTGACTTCGTCTATGGGCATTTTTGCGGTTGCAAAACCCTGCGCAAGGGCAAATTGGCGCGCGCCGTCGCCAACAAGCATGACGTGCTGGGTGCGTTCCATAATGGCGCGCGCCACACTGATCGGATGCGCGATGCCTTCCAAAAATGCTACCGAGCCACAACGCGCATCACCGCTCATGATACACGCATCTAAGGTTACGTGGCCATCGCGGTCTGGGCGGCCACCTACACCAACGCTGCGGTTTGTTAGGTCTGCCTCAGTGACCATGACACCTTTTTCGACGGCATCTAAAGCCGAGCCGCCTTTCTGCAATACTGCCCAAGCGCCTTCGTTGGCAGCCAAGCCATGGTTCCAGGTAGAAAGCACGATGGGACCCTTTGCAGAACCTTGTGCACCCTGAGCCAAAATTTGGCTGGCTTTCGCTGTTTCTACCAAGCTCAGTGCACCAACTACAGCACCAAAACGTATAAATTGTCTTCTTTTCATAAGTTAACGATTGCGAAGTTCTGCCGCCAACCAATTTTGAAAGGCCTTGGCATTTTGTGCATGTTCGGCACCAGATGCAGTGAAATTATGCGTGCCAGAGTAATCTGGCTTGGCACACATAAAAATGTAATTATTGTTGTTGGGATTCAGCACTGCCTCGACAACTCCAACCGGAGGTAAATAGATTGGTCCTGGTGGCAAACCTTTGATTTTATAGGTGTTGTAAGGGCAATTGATGTCGCGGTGCACGGCAAGTAAACGCTGTACACCTTTGAGTTGGTCTCCCCAACAAAATTTGAAAGTAGGGTCGGATTGTAATTTGATGCCTTGCTTGATGCGGTTGAGGTACAAGCCCGCAATGATCGGCCATTCCTCAGAACGTTTGGATTGCTCAGAATAAACAATGCTCGCTAAAGTCACCGCCTCGCTTGGTGTTTTCAGACCCACTTTTTGAAGACTGGCTTTGCGTGCGGGTGTCCAAAAATTCTTAAATTCTTGGGCCATGCGATCTACAAAACCTGCCGGAGTTTGATCCCAGTAGAGCTCATAGGTATTCGGAATAAATAAGGCCGGAAGTTGTTCTAAGGTAAAACCCAAACGCGTCAGTGTTTGGCCATCTTGAAGGTGTGCAATAAAGCCTGTGCTGTCTAAGTCAAGTTGCTTTTGCAATTTGCCTGCCAAATCTTGAAGGGTTCGACAGTTTTCAAAACTCAGCTTAACAGTTCGCTCTGCGTTGCCATTGCCATTGCTATTGAGCTTGAAACCATTCCAAATATGACGATAAGCGGTTCCTGGAGCAATGATATATTTTCCGGGTGCAATATTTTTGACGTTCATTTCCTTTTCGTTACCAACTAATTCGAATTGTTCCTTAGATGAAATAATTCCGCTGTCAAATAACAATTGAGATATGTATTTGATGTCCAAATCGCTTTGGCGATTTGAAAGGAAAATAGTCACTTCAGCGTTGTTTCTCGACTTTTGAAAAGCTGCGTAAACGTATTTTAGTTTAGGTAAAACCAAAAGTGTTACCGCAATAAAAATAATACCCGTAATTAAAATTAAATTTTGCTTTTTAGACATAATTGATAAGTGAGTTCGTCGAAATATTCATTTTTAAAGCGCAACCAATTTTTGCGCGTTCCCGCATGCACAAATCCTGCTTTTTCAAAAAGGGCAATACTCGCATGGTTGTCGTGGTGAATTTGGCAATATAAATTGCGTAGCTCAAGGACTTCTGTGCAATAGGTGCCAAACAATTGAAGGGCATCAAAGGCAAATCCTTGGTCTTTGTCGGCATCTGAGGCAATTAAAATACCCACCGCAGCATAGCCATGTTTGAAATTGAGATCGTAGAGATCAATGACCCCAACCGGACGTTTTTCAGTGCTTGTTTCGATCACCAAACGCATTTGACCCGATTTACGGATGTCGGATTGTTGTTCGATAAGCTGATGGATATCAAATAAAGAAAACGGCACTTCTGTATTTGATACCTTCCAGTTGGCAGGGTTGTTTTCCCACATGAAAATGGTGCTCGCATCGTCTTTTTCGACAGCGCGCAAAGAAACCAAACTACCCTCTAAGCTCATATTTTCCGTTATAAACGTACTCCGCTGGACCTGTTAAGTAAACGGCGGTAAATGATTGATCTGTTTGCATTTGCCACTCCACCATTAGTGGACCACCTTTGGTCAGTATATTGACTTTTCCAATTGGTATTTGTCGAAGTTGCCCATAAACCAAAGCAGCAGCAGTAACGCCAGTGCCGCAAGAAAGCGTTTCGTCTTCTACGCCACGTTCATAGGTGGCTACACGGATCTTATCTTCCAGCACCTCAACCAAATTGACATTGATGCCTTCTTTTTGATAGCCAGCGCTATAGCGAACGGCCTTGCCAACCTCAACGACGTGTTCGGAGCTATGATTGGCATCAATCAGAATATAATGTGGAGAACCCGTTTGAACAACATATGCGTTTTCCAATTTTTCGATAGGAGCCACCTCAGACATCTTGAGTCTGACTTCATGTTCGCACAGCCAAGCCTCATGCATGCCATCTATAGCCTGAAAATGGGTATGATGACTATTTAGCAATCCTAGTTTCCCGGCAAATGCCACCGCACAACGTGCGCCATTTCCGCAAAACGATTGTGAACCGTCTGCATTGTAATAAATCATTTCGAAATCGAGTTCTGAGTGTCTTTGAAGTAGAATCAGGCCATCAGCACCTATGCCAAATTTGCGCTGACACAATTCTTGAACTTGAGGAATTGACAATTTGTCATGCTGCCCGTTTGTGTTATCGAGCATAATGAAGTCGTTGCCAGTGCCTTGATATTTATCGAAATGTAGCGTCATGGTGGTCGAACAAAAATAGTTCAATATTCGTTACAAAATCTTAACAAAATTTAACATTTTTCGGGCAATTTTTGGAACGCTCTTTGCGTTTATCCTTGTAAATCTTAAAAACTGACAGCATGACACTCACCAGTACTCTCAAATTATTTGGCTTGGGTCTTCTAGGAGGTACCCTACCATTGGCTACTTACGTCGTCATCCAACATAACAGTAGCCGCCTTTCAGATCAAGTCATCGACGGCAACCGTCGCGCGCACATCCAACAAGTCGATTACCAAGGGGTTCCGCAAGGCTTAGACTTCACTGCGGCAGCAGAAAGCACCGTACATTCAGTGGTCCATATCACCACCAAAGTGGTTCAAACCACTTTCCAACGCGATCCTTTTCAAGAATTTTTCTATGGCCCAGGCGCAGGTGGCCGCGAATTTAAGCAATACGGCGCCGGAGCAGGTTCCGGGGTTATTGTCTCCTCGCAAGGCTATATCGTTACCAATAACCACGTCATTGAAAATGCAAGTGAAATCGAAGTCATCCTCAACGATAACTCGAAATATGCTGCCAAAGTAGTTGGTGCCGACCCCTCTACAGACATTGCCGTGCTTAAAATTGAAGGCAATAACTTCCCCTCCATTCCAATTGGCAATTCCGACGACCTTAAAATTGGCGAATGGGTTTTGGCTGTTGGCAACCCATTTAACCTCACTTCTACCGTTACCGCAGGAATTGTCTCGGCTAAAGCGCGCAACATCAATTTACTATCTGAGCGCAATTCTAAAGATGTTGTGCCGATCGAATCATTTATTCAAACAGATGCAGCAGTGAATCCAGGCAACAGCGGAGGTGCACTCGTTAACACCCGCGGAGAGCTCATTGGCATCAATACCGCCATTGCCTCGCAAACAGGTTCTTATGCAGGTTACTCTTTCGCTGTACCTGTAAATTTGGTTGATAAAGTCATGCGAGACCTCATCGATTTTGGTATTGTTCAACGTGGTTATCTCGGTGTTCAAATCTCTGATGTTTCCCAAGAAATCAAAGAGAAAAATAAACTTCCTGACCTCAAAGGTGTATTTATCGCCAAAATTGTAGAAGGTGGTTCTGCCGAAAAGGCCGGCCTCAAAGACGGCGATGTCATTCTAAAAATTGGTAGCAAAGAAGTCAATTCAGTTGCAGCACTACAAGAAGAAATAGGCAAGCGCCGCCCTGGCGATAAAGTAACTCTAAGCGTGCGTCAAAAAGACGGCGATATAATTACCAAAGACCTCGTTTTGCGAAACCAAGACGGCGAAACGCAATTACTCTCCAAAGAAGAAATTAGTAAAAATTACGCACTTGGGGCGACCTTCGTTGAGCTCACTGAGAAAGAGAAAAAAGAACTCAATATCAACTATGGTGTAAAGATCAAAACCATTAATACCGGCAAGCTCAAATCGATAGGTTTAACTGAAGGCATCATTATTGTAAAAGTCAACAACGAACCCATTGAAACCGTCGAACAACTCACCTCCAAACTGAGTGGCGTGAACCGCGGTATCCTATTAGAAATCATGGATGAAACAGGTAAAAGAGACTACCGAGGCCTTGGTTTATAATGCCTCGACACCTAAAATTAGTTGCGTTGAAAAAGTTAAGAACTCGTTAATAACTCAGCCAAAAAAGCCTTGTTCAGATTTTTTTATCCCTAATTTTCGGCGTTACTTTGCTTCACTACCAAAAGTCGAACATTACAACGTTAATCAAGTACAGATCCGCGCATGAGACAGTTAAAAATTACCAAATCCATCACCAACAGAGAAAGTCAATCTCTAGATAAATACCTCCAAGACATCGGTCGTGAAGAACTCATCACCGCAGAGGAAGAAGTAGAACTCGCACGCCGCATCAAGGCCGGAGACCAAAAAGCACTCGAGAAACTCACCAGAGCCAATCTTCGCTTTGTGGTTTCTGTAGCTAAGCAATACCAAAATCAAGGCCTTACCCTTCCTGACCTCATCAACGAAGGAAACCTTGGCCTGATCAAAGCGGCTCAAAAATTTGATGAAACACGCGGATTCAAATTCATCTCTTATGCTGTTTGGTGGATTCGTCAGTCTATTCTTCAGGCTTTGGCTGAACAAGCACGTATTGTACGTTTACCATTGAACCAAGTAGGCTCGCTCAATAAAATCAACAAAGCATTTTCTCGCCTCGAGCAAGAGTTCGAACGCCCACCAAGTGCCGAAGAATTGGCCGAAGCACTAGAAGTTCCAGAAGACAAAATCAAAGAAAGCCTCAATGTATCTGGTCGCCATGTATCCATGGATGCTCCGCTTACTACCAACGACGACGGCGGCACCCTCATGGACGTCATGGCCAACCAAGACTCACCGCGTACCGACCACATGCTCATGGCTGAATCGCTACAAAAAGAAATTGAGCGCTCACTCAGTACCCTTACCGACAAAGAACGCGAAATCATCCGTTTGTTTTTTGGAATCGGCATGAACCACGGTCTTACCCTCGAAGAAATTGGCGCCAAATTCAACCTTACAAGAGAGCGCGTCCGACAAATCAAAGAGAAGGCCATTCGCCGTCTTCGTCACACCTCTCGAAACAAGCTTTTGAAGTCATATCTAGGCTAACATATCGAAGGCTACCTACTTGTGGGTAGCCTTTTTCTTTTCATCAGCAAACAATAATTAACATCAATCAACAACAAAATGGAAACCAAAGACGGTTATGAAAAAGAGCTCAATCTCCACATCGAACGAGAAAGAGCAGCAGTAAAGCTGCAAAGCAAAGTCGGCGAACTACTCTACGACAAAGGAATCGAACTGGTGCTTTTTAGAAATCACCTCACTGACATCACGATTTCAGAAATTCTTAACTTACACGAATACGCCAAACAGGTCGTCAACAAACCAATTGACGTCTTTACCACAGCGGCGCTAGCAGAAACCCTAATGACACTCGATATTCCGGCATCGAAACTAGATATCGGCTTACTTGCAAGCGAATGGCTCGCAGGTCACACAGAACAGAATGGCATGGCGCGTTTTTTAATGGAAAAACTCGGTGGACTCCAGACACCACAAATAATTGAACCGCGAGATGTCGTTTTATACGGCTTTGGTCGTATAGGCCGTTTGGCTGCCCGCGAGCTCATCAAACAAGCAGGTAAAGGTCAACAATTACGTTTGCGTGCTATTGTTACACGCGGCTCCTCGGATGCAGACATCATCAAGCGTGCCTCCTTATTGCGCAACGACTCCGTTCACGGTGCCTTCAAAGGATCTGTCATTGAAGATATTGCCAATAAAAGCCTTATCATCAATGGTCAAATTGTCCACATGATCGATGCAGCCGACCCTGAAGACATAGATTATACTGCGTATGGTATCCAAAATGCCCTCATCATTGACAACACAGGCGTGTTTACCAATCGCGAGGCGCTTTCACGCCATTTGCAAGCCAAAGGCATAGGTAAAGTCTTGCTCACGGCGCCAGGAAAAGAAATTCCGAATGTTGTTTATGGTATAAATCAGGGAACGCTCGATGTCGAAAATGAGAACATTTTTTCTGCTGCATCTTGTACCACCAATGCCATCTCTCCTATTTTAAAGGTGGTTAACGACCATTTTGGTGTTGTAAAAGGCCATATTGAAACCGTTCATGCCTATACCAATGACCAAAACTTACTCGACAACATGCACAAAAAACCGCGTCGTGGCCGTTCGGCGGCGGTCAATATGGTCATTACTTCCACTGGAGCAGGTTCTGCAGTAACAAAAGTAATTCCTGAACTCAAAGACAAGCTTACAGCAAATGCGGTGCGCGTTCCTACACCAAATGGCTCTTTGGCTATCCTAAGTCTCGAACTCGAAAAGACCGTTGATGTCGCACAAATCAATGCGGCCATTAAAGATGCTGCCCTTCATGGTGAACTGGTTAATCAGATTTACTATTCTTTTGATCCGGAATTGGTATCGTCGGACATCATTGGCAATACCTGCTGTAGTGTTTTTGACTCCAATGCGAGCATTGTATCTGTAGATGGTAAAAATGTAGTTCTCTACGCCTGGTACGACAACGAATTTGGTTACACCAAACAGGTAATTCGTATGGCCAAATACATTACCCAAGTACGCAGGGCTATTTATTATTAATGACAAAAAAAATCACCATAGCAATTGACGGTTATGCGGCTTGCGGTAAAAGCACCCTAGCAAAAGCGCTCGCCCAAGCACTCAATTATACTTTTATTGACTCCGGCGCGATGTATCGCGCCGTTGCTTTTTATTGCCTTGAGAAGCAGTTTGTTGACAACCAAGGTGTTATTCAAAAAAAACAACTAGAGAAATTCCTCAGCGAGATCGAGATAGAAATGACACCCGATCAAAGAATCTTTTTGAATAAACAGGATATTACAGACGCCATTCGCACGCCGCGGGTGGCCAACGTAGTATCACAGGTGGCCACTATTAAGAGCGTTCGAAGTAAATTAGTAGAACTCCAACATGCAATGGGCAAAAACGGAGGAATCGTAATGGATGGCCGAGATATCGGAACCGTAGTATTCCCTGATGCCGAACTTAAAATTTTTGTAACTGCAAGTACCGAAGTACGAACGGCAAGAAGACTTGCAGAATTAAATGCAACAGGAGCGCATGTTGCTGCAAACGAAGTCACAAAAAATTTACTCGAACGAGACTATCTTGATAGTACCAGATTAGAGAGTCCGCTCAAGCAAGCTGCAAATGCAATTGTACTCGACACCACTTATCTTAGTAGAGAAGAGCAATTGCAATGGGCACTTGAGCGCGTAAGGCTACTCATAACCAATTAAGGCAAATACAGAGAAGGAAGACAACCAGTGGTCAATGTCGTAATTGCCCTTTCCAATGCTTTCTTGAGCGTAATCCCACATATCATTCATGGCTTTTACCCAAGCTGCTTTGGTTGCCGCATCAAGACTTTCAGCTGGCAAGGTTTTGAGCATGCCATTCAAACACCAAATACGGTTGAGGTGGTAGCCATCCCAATGTGATTCATAGCCGTCATGTTTGTCGGTTTTCTTGATTTGTAAATCTTTTACGGCTGTTTGCGTTTCGAATAATCCAGGCGCAAAACCTTTAACCCACTTGAGGTATTCTTCTGGAGTATAAACCTTGCGCATAAGATCTGTAACCAGTAAAGAAGCAGACATGAAATCGTATTCAAAAGGTTCGGCTCTCAGTGGCGCTTTGGTCATTTTACCGTAGTAGCGTTTGCTTGCTTTCAATGCTACTTTTAAGAGGTCTTGGTCTCCGAAAGTACGGGCGTAGTCTATGGCAAACGACAAATTGAGCGATGGTGCATCGTGAGAACCAGACAATTCAACGGCTTTCATGTCTTTCCATATGACTTGGGCGGCAGCGGCACACAAACGGTGCAATGGACCCAAATTTTCTAACCAACGTGCTGCATCTGTGTCGTCCCAGCGGGCTAATTCATCGGCAACTTTGAGCAACCAACCTTGACCATATGGAAATTCGAAGATGTAGCGCTCTTTGTTGGTTTCAAAATATTTGTATTCTTGACGAATGTTTTCTTCACTAAAGCTTTCCTCTAATTTGGCACGAATTGCTGCTGCTTCTGGAAGATCGGGATAAGTTTTAAGGATTTTAATAAGCGCCCAGTGGTTATGCACAGCACTGTGCCAGTCGTAACAGCCATAAAATGCGGGCCAAATATCCGTTGGTGTTTGGGTATCGCCGGGCTGTCGCAATGCCTGGTAGTAATAGTGAGGAGTCGGTTTAGCCGTACAATCCAATGAAAGTTTCGCAAAATAAGAGGCACCTTGTTCAGACAAGGTATAACGGCCATCTGATGAGGTAGTAACAAGTTGTGCAAAAAGCACCTGAACGCTAATAAGCGCCATAAAAAGGAATGAAAATTTAAGCATGGGTAAATTAAAATTAAGATTGTACCGGTTTTTTGAATCCATTCTTTAAAATCGATAAAGATTCTGTGCCGATGCCCACAATGGAGACAATATTAAGTGGGAATTCGAGGAGTACATGAGAAAAACTCAAGAAAAATAGCAAACTAAGACCCAAGGAGTAGTCATAGGTATAAAAAACAGAGGAAGCTATCCAGACCAACATGACTAAAATAAAACGCACCTTTGGTACTTTATGCCAACGGATGATTTCAGTTTTACTAAACCAATTAAGGTAATGATACAAGTATGCGAATGCAATAAAACGCATGAGCATAATGCCAACCTCTGAAAAATAGATGAGAGCATCTGTCTCTTTTTTCGTGCGCGACTTCATGACTTTTCGCGGCAGCGCTTCAAAACGGTATTCGTTGATATTTTTTATGTAGCGACTCGAGGTATCAAAGAAATACAAAAGATGGTCGTATTGAAATTGAGGTGCTAAATTGGCCGTATTGATTGGCATAGGCTTGACAACAAATGGACGCTTTGCGATTTGTGACAGAGAGTCTACGTGCGCATCAAAGGCAATGGTGTCTATGATTCCCTGTCGTAAAAAGTAATTTTTATTGCCTTCTTTGGTAATGATATCTAGGTATTCTTTGTTGGTGAGTTTTTGCTCTTCAATGAGCTCAAAATGATCCAAAATGAGGTAATTGGTGTTGTAAAAGCCGTCACCTTTGGCGTAATAGGCATCTTTTCCAAATTTGGACAAAAAAGTATTTTTAGTATCGACAGGCAAACTAAACACTAATAGAAGAGGTACAGCAACAAAACCAACCATTTGCCAAAGTCCAGACTTACTTCGGGACTTCAGCGCACCGTAAAGCATAAATAAACCCGTAAAGACATAGACGTGAATAAGGGTTGGAATAAGCGCAGTTAGAGCAAAAACGGTAGTGCTTTCGGCATTGGCCTCAGCTCTGTCTGGACTTAGCCAACCGGCTACAAAAACATAAAGTAAAAAAATGGATAACAATTTGATCCATAAACTTTTAACCAATGCAAATAGAATAGAGGCAAATAAGGCAAAAACCAATAACTTGTCAAAAAGATTCATCTCGACAAAATAGTCGTATACATCTTTGCTGAAGCCGAAGTCTTTGGCAAATGCGGCATAGGAAAGTAAAACACCGACTATCAGTAGTACGAGGAAGTCCCATTTACCTTTGGCAAAATATTGACGGTCGTGGAGCCAGCTGATTTCGGTGAGGTAATGCAAAGGACCTAAATAAGCATAGGCCAACAAGAAAGTCTCAAAAGGAAAATAATAGGCCAATACCGCTGTTATCAGCATGAGGCCAACATTGAGGTAATTGATGCGATCTTCTTTTAGCAGGTTCATTGTTAGCTATTTTAGTTCTTACAAAAATAAGCAAAGCACTAGGAGCAAAAAAATGATATTGCTCATTTATTTTGAAGGCTTTTAAACGTTGGTTTCATCGGTATCAAAAAGCGGAATTTGATCGGGGTTGTCGTCCTCTTTTTTGGAGAGATCCCATTCCATGGTAAGTATATCCGCTTCTTCAGAATCAAACTCGAGCTCCGCTTCTGCGATATCTTCTTGGGGCCATGGCTCCGGACTTTCATCAATGGGATGTGTCAGGACAATTTCCTTGACTTTGAGTTTGGTCATTTGATTGCCTTGGGCTTTCATTCCTTTGATATCGATGAGGTCCGCCAAATTCAGTACTTGGTCTGGTAAGTTTTTAGTTTCTTTAAGTAACTTGTTAAATACGATCCTAGCTTCGGGGCGGTAGGCTGTTGAAACGATGTCTAAATAGGAGCCAGGTGCTTCTGAGATAAAACTCACGCGTTTGTCTTGGGTAACTTCACAGAGAAAACGCTTGACATAATGGAGTTCTTTTTCTGCATCAAAATAAACTGCCGAAATGGGACGGTCTTGAATCCATTTTTCAATATGGACCATGTCTTCGTCAAAATGGGTAGCAAGATCAAAGCTGCTGAGGCGATATTCGCCGTTTTTGTAGAGCGTGAGGATGCGGTCTTCGCCTTTGAAGGATCCGAGGAATTTTCCACGGCCTTCGTCATTGAGGCGCCCAACGACGGTGTCATACCAAATTTTACGGGCCGCAAGTGTAGAGCCACCAACCTCTTTTTGGACAATTTTCTGGATGATTTCTTTGGTGACCCGATTGCCAGCTGAATTGCGGCCTTTGATGAGCAAAGCACCGAGGTCGATATCGAAACGCAAACGCTTGATATGCGGACGCGGACGCAACAATACACTCACTACTTCGCGCTCACCATTTGGATGCACGCTAAAATAAAGCATTTTGGTGCCTTTGGTGCCTTTGGTGAGGTCGTATTCGGTATCGCGGGTGATGGAATTGACGTAAAAACGCTTCATCATAGTTGGGCCACCCGTTCCGTCTTGGTAAAACAAATGGTATATAGTTCGGGTGTCGCCTTTTTTCCAGACATTGGCGTAAATGAGTCCTTTACCAATGAACTTTTTATCTGCAACCTTGGTAATCATCATTTTACCAGATGAGAAGAAGCAGATGACGTCGTCGATTTCGGAGCAATCGCAAACGGGCTCGTTCTTTTTAAGACCATAGCCGATAAAGCCTTCTTCGTAATCGACGTAAAGCTTGCGGTTGGCGATAATCACTTTAGTTGCAGAGATGTTATCAAAGGTTTTGATTTCAGTCTTGCGTTCGCGGCCTGCGCCAAATCGCTTTTTGAGGTCTTTGAAGTAGTCGATGGCATATTCGATGAGATTGGCCAAATGATGCTTCACCTGTTGCATTTCTTCCTCTATTTTGAGAAGCGCTTCATCGGCTTTATCGGCGTCAAAACGCGTAATGCGAATCATAGGGATTTGCGTAAGCTTGTGTAAATCGTCGTCTTGGATCTCGCGTAAAAGCTGTTTTTTGAATGGCTTGAAGCGCTCATAGAGGTAAGCATACAAGGACTCGCGGTCGCTGTATAGCTTAAAGTCGATGTACATTTCGTGGTTAATAAACAACTTTTCAAGGGTCGAAAAGTGCCATTGTCGCTCGAGTTCGTCTAGTTTGATTTCGAGTTCGAGTTTGAGTAGTGCGGCTGTGTGGTCTGTATTGACTTTTAGAATCTCGGAAACACCCAAAAAACGCGGCTTTTCGCCGTCGATGATCGAGGAGTTCGGCGAAACAGATACTTCGCAATCAGTGAAGGCATAGAGCGCGTCTATGGTTTTGTCTGGCGAAACACCGGGTGCCAAATGCACAATGATTTCGGCTTCTGAAGAGGTGTTGTCTTCAATTTTTTTGATTTTTATTTTGCCTTTATCGTTGGCTTTGATCACGGATTCAATCAACGAAGTGGTGGTGGTGCCATATGGTATTTCGTTGATGATGAGCGTTTTGTTGTCTACCTTGCGGATTTTGGCCCGAATGCGCACCCGACCACCACGCAAGCCGTCGTTGTAGCCGGAAAAATCGGCCATACCGCCATTCGGAAAATCTGGTAAAATCTCTACTTTTTTTCCTCGTAGGTGATTAATCGACTGATCGATAAGCTCAATAAAGTTGTGGGGCAAGAACTTACAGGCCATCCCGACGGCAATTCCTTCGGCACCTTGCGCCAAAAGCAAAGGAAACTTCATGGGAAGCTGCTGTGGTTCTTTGTTGCGGCCGTCGTAAGAGGCCAACCAGTTGGTGGTTTTTGGATTAAAGGCCACATGCAAAGCAAACTTCGACAAGCGTGCCTCGATGTAACGCGGTGCGGCTGCGCCGTCGCCAGTAAGGGTATTGCCCCAGTTTCCTTGGCAGTCAATGAGGAGGTCTTTTTGGCCAATTTGCACGAGCGCATCACCGATAGAAGCATCGCCGTGCGGGTGGTATTTCATGGTGTTGCCGATAATGTTGGCCACTTTGTTGTAACGGCCATCTTCCATTTCGCGCATGGAGTGAAGAATGCGCCGTTGAACAGGCTTGAGACCGTCATACAAACTGGGGACTGCGCGCTCTAGAATCACATAACTGGCGTAGTCGAGAAACCAATTTTGATACAAGCCGTTGAGCGGAACGATTTTTTCATCGACGTGCTGCTTCTCAAATGGATTGTGCTCGTTTTGCGCTTGTGGTAACTGATCTTCGATTTCGTCTTCGGCCATATTAAGATGCTAGTTCGGTGGTGTTGTCTGTTGTTTCGGCGGCAACCAACGCTTCCGGCAGGTCTTTTTCTACGCGGAGGTTGTCAATGATGAAGTCTTGACGTTCGGGGGTGTTTTTACCCATGAAATAAGACAGAATGGAATCGATGGAGGCGTCTCTGGTGAGCAATACAGGCTCCAAGCGAATGTCTTCGCCAATGAAATGTACGAATTCGTCTGGAGAGATTTCTCCTAGTCCCTTAAAGCGGGTGATTTCCGGACTTTTACCGAGTTCGGCTATGGCTGCACGACGTTCTTCGTCGGAATAGCAATAAATTGTTTTCTTTTTATTGCGTACCCTAAAAAGTGGCGTTTGCAATACGTAAACGTGGTTGCGCTTGACCAAATCCGGGAAAAACTGTAAAAAGAACGTGAGCAAGAGCATTCTAATGTGCATACCGTCGACATCGGCATCGGTTGCGATGACAATACGGTTGTAGCGAAGGTTGTCCATGTCTTCCTCGATGTCTAGGGCAGCCTGAATCAGATTGAATTCTTCGTTTTCGTAGACTACTTTTTTGGTGAGCCCATAGCAGTTTAGCGGCTTGCCACGCAAAGAGAAAACGGCTTGGGTATTGACATCTCTGGATTTGGTAATCGAACCACTTGCGGAGTCTCCTTCTGTGATGAACAAAGTAGTGTCTTCGCGACGTTCATCCTTGAGATCTGTGAGGTGAGTGCGGCAATCTCTAAGCTTTTTGTTGTGCAGACTTGCTTTTTTAGAGCGGTCGCGAGCTAGTTTACGAATACCTGCGAGGTCTTTACGCTCGCGCTCAGATTGCTTTATTTTTTTCTCGATGGTTTCAGCTACACCCGGATTGCGATGCAGGTAGTTGTCGAGTTTATCTTTGAGGAAGTCGTTGACAAAAGCGCGCATGGATTTACCACCTGGCTCAATTTCTTGAGACCCAAGCTTTGTTTTGGTCTGAGACTCAAAAATGGGCTCAATGACCTTAACGGCAATTGCGGCTACAATAGATTGACGAATATCTGAGGCCTCGTAGTTCTTGTTGTAGAAATCGCGGATAACTTTGGCAACGCTTTCACGGAAGGCACTTTGGTGCGTACCACCTTGGGTAGTGTGTTGCCCATTGACAAAAGAATAGTAGTCTTCGCCATAGGTGCGGCCGTGTGTAAATGCGACTTCGATGTCGTCGTCTTCGAGGTGAATGATTGGATAAAGTGGATCGCCGTCCATGTTGTTCTCAAGAAGGTCTTTGAGGCCGTCTTTAGAATTGTATTTTTCACCGTTATAGTAAATAGAAAGCGCGCGATTGAGGTAGCAGTAGTTCCACATCATTTTGTCGAGGTAGGCAGTTTTAAAGCCATATTTCTTAAAAATGATTTCGTCTGGAATGAATTCTACATAGGTGCCGTTTGCTTCGTCAGTTTTTTCGATGGGTAGTTCCGAAACGAGCTCGCCGCGTTCAAAAATGGCAGTTTTCTTTTCACCCTCCCTTACCGCATAAACCATAAAGTAGGAAGACAAGGCATTGACAGCTTTGGTACCGACACCGTTGAGTCCTACAGATTTTTTGAATGCTTTTGAGTCGTACTTACCCCCTGTGTTCATTTTGGAGACCACTTCCACTACTTTGCCGAGCGGAATTCCGCGGCCGTAGTCTCGGACCGATACCTTACCATCTTTGACTTTGATATCTACCTTTTTGCCATTGCCCATGACAAATTCGTCGATACAGTTATCGACTACTTCTTTGACGAGAATATAAATACCGTCGTCGGCTGCAGCGCCGTCGCCGAGCTTACCGATATACATACCGGGGCGCAAGCGGATGTGCTCCTTCCAGTCTAACGAGCGTATGTTGTCTTCGGTATATTGATTTTCAGCCATGTAGCTATACAAAATTTGGAACAAACAAAAATAACAATCTAAAGCGCTCCCACTACCTCAGCATGCCAGAAATTATAAACTAAAAGTGTTGATAACATTAGGAATTCGGCTATATTTGCGCTCAAATTGAAACAGAATTATGGCAACTACTGCAGATATCCGCAACGGACTGTGCATTAAGCACAACGAAAAACTTTTTCAAATCATTGAATTCCAGCACGTAAAGCCGGGTAAAGGCCCTGCATTTGTCCGCACTAAAATGCGTCAGATTGAGTCTGGAAAAGTGCTCGACCACACCTTTTCTGCCGGTCACAAAATTGAACCCGTTCGCATCGAAAACCGCGAATACCAATACCTTTACCAAGAAGCTGAAGGCTATATTTTCATGAATAACGAAACCTTCGAACAAGTTGAAATTCCACTCAAAATGGTCGAGAAGCCTGGTTTCCTTCAAGAGGGCATGACCGTCAATATTTTATACCATGCTGAAGAAGAAACACCACTTGTGGTAGAACTTCCAATGTACATCATCTCAGAGGTCACCTATACCGAGCCAGGTGTAAAAGGAGACACCGCCACCAACTCTATGAAGCCTGCAACCATCGCCACAGGTGCTGAGGTACGCGTACCACTCTTCATTGACAACGGAGAAATCATCAAAATTGACACCAGAACTGGCGTTTATGTTGAACGCGTCAAAGGATAACATGAAAAATACAGCACTCACCCAAATACACATTGCTCTTGGTGCCAAAATGGTTCCATTTGCTGGCTACAATATGCCTGTACAATACGAAGGTGTCAATGCCGAGCACGAAACCGTACGAAATGGCGTAGGTGTTTTTGACGTTTCTCACATGGGTGAGTTCTTATTGAAAGGACCTAAAGCCCTTGACCTGATTCAAAAAGTTTGCAGCAACGACGCTTCCGTTTTGTTTGACGGCAAAGCCCAATATAGTTGTATGCCAAACGGCAAGGGAGGCATCGTCGACGACCTGATTATCTATCGGGTCAACGCAGAAGAATACTTCATCGTTGTCAACGCATCAAATATCGAAAAAGATTGGTCATGGATTTCTAGCCACAACAATCTTGGCGTCGAGATGCACAATTTATCAGACGACTACTCCTTGCTTGCAATTCAAGGGCCAAAAGCAGCAGAGGCCATGCAAAGCCTCACTTCTATTGACCTGTCCAACATGACCTACTACACGTTTCAATACAGCACTTTTGCCGGTATAGAAAACGTGATGGTTTCGGCAACAGGCTACACCGGATCCGGCGGCTTTGAAGTGTACGTCAAAAACGAAGACGCCGAAAAACTCTGGCATGCTGTTTTTAAAGCCGGCGAAAGCTTCGGCATCAAACCCATTGGTTTGGCCGCGCGCGATACCCTGCGTTTGGAAATGGGCTTTTGTTTGTACGGAAATGACATCGACGACAGCACCTCTCCACTCGAAGCTGGATTGGGTTGGATTACTAAATTCACCAAAGACTTCACTGACGCTGAATTTTTAAAAGGCCAAAAAGAAGCTGGCTTGCAACGTAAGTTGGTTGCATTTGAAATGATTGAACGCGGTATTCCACGCCACGACTACCTTATCGAAGACGCCAATGGCAATACCATCGGAAAAGTAACCTCAGGCACGATGTCACCAAGCATGAAGATAGGTATTGGCCTCGGTTATGTACAAACTGCATTCGCAGCACTAGATTCCGAAATCTTCATTTCTATCCGCGACAAGGGCATCAAAGCAAAAGTGGTCAAACTTCCTTTTTACAAAGCTTGATTTTCAATCCCTAATGACCAGCGCACCCCGCGGGTCATCGGCTAATATTGCAAAGGGCTGCTTCTGTAGAGCGGCCCTTTGTTTTTTACTCGAGCGCATTTCGAACAAATAACAATCTTTGTCCATTGTTTTCAATTGCACAATTTGTTCGGCCGTAATGTCTTTACTTCTTAGCACCAGGCCTTTGAGTTGCGAAACTTTTTGAAGCTGTTTGACGCCTTCTTCAACGCTAACCGTTGAAAAAACGACCGAAAAATCTTCACTCAATGCCTCGAGCCAATTTGGATTCGAAGAATCAAGGGTAATTTGATCCCAGTATTTTTCGGGAATATCATAGAGTGCTTCTTTAAAACGCGACATATCTACATAACCCTCAGTGCAGGCGTTCCAGTGTTTCAAATCGAGAATGAGCTGACGTGAGCCTATTAATGGCCAAACTTGTTCTAGACGGGCCAATTTTTCACGATGAAGACTTTTGTAGCGCAGTTGTTCTAATTCCAAATCAGTAGTTTCGAAAATACAACCTTCACCATTCGTATGCGCTTCCAATAGATTTTCATGATACAACCAAAGTGTACCATCTGCACTCATGCGCACATCCACCTCCACACCATCGATGGTCGGAAGCGCCAAGGCAAGCTGAATGGCCTCGAGCGAATTGTCGTGGAAAATACTCATACCGATGTCCATTCCCATGCCTGCATGTCCAAAGATTTTGACCTCCGGGTAGCTTTCTTTTTTGTTGCAAGATTGAGGAATAAAAAAGGAGCAAAAAAGTAAAATCCAAACCACCCCTATTTTCCACTTCGCTTTCAAGCTCATTTGGTCGATTTTAAAAAATGAAAATTGAGCTGTAGCTGCGGATTCAAAAATAGCGGCAAATTTATCGGAGTGACTTGCGCTGTTCCGTACATTTTTTCATAGACCGCGCCTAATGAAAATAGTAAATCGATGCACTTTTTTTGTCCAAAAAAATAACCCATTCCTACAAATAAACCAAAATGGATATCGGTAAAACTAGCGTGTTGCCAATCCAATTGAAACCTAGTTTGATAGTACAAGCGATTTAATTTTGGATGCTGATCTGAAATAACAAGCGGACTTTGCCAATAAACTGCAAGTTGAGGAGCGAGCGCACCTTGCAAACTACGCTCTACGCCCAAACCCAGATCGAGTCCAATAGCACCGATACCGAAATTCTTTTTTCCTTTCAAACTCAAGACTTGGTCATAACGGTGAATAGACGCGCCAAATCCCAAGTTATATTGACTCCTGCCCTCAACAAAAAGAGATAAAACAAATACAATGGTCCAAAATTGCCGCATAAACACAAAAATAAAAAAGGCCCCTCAATCGAAGGGCCTTTGCTGTTGAATTGTTGAATTTAAACGAGTCCTTGATCGATCATGGCATCAGCCACTTTAACGAATCCGGCAACGTTGGCACCTTTGACGTAGTCAATGGTTCCGTCGGCTTCTTTACCATACTTCACACAAGCTTCGTGAATTGATACCATGATGCCGTGTAAACGTTGGTCTACTTCTTCAGCTGACCAAGATAAACGCAATGAGTTTTGTGACATCTCTAAACCAGAGGTTGCTACACCACCCGCATTCGATGCTTTACCTGGTGAAAACAATACTTTGGCAGCTTGGAATGCAGCAATGGCCTCTGGAGTTGATGGCATGTTTGCGCCTTCTGCTACGCACATCACGCCATTGGCAATAAGCGCTTTCGCTTCGTCTCCGTTGAGTTCATTTTGCGTAGCACATGGAAGAGCGATATCTGCTGTTACTTCCCACGGGCGCTTACCGGCAACAAATTTCGCACCAGGGTATTGTTTCGCGTATTCAGAAATACGACCACGACGGTTGTTTTTCAAATCCATGACCCATGCCAATTTCTCAGCATTGATACCAGCTTCGTCGTAGATGTAGCCTTCTGAGTCAGAAAGCGTAACCACCTTGCCACCAAGTTGCGTTGCTTTTTCACAAGCAAACTGAGCTACGTTACCAGAACCTGATACAGCCACTATTTTACCTTTGAAAGAGTCACCTTTAGTTGCCAACATTTCTTGGGCAAAATAAACGGTTCCGTAACCAGTTGCCTCCGGACGGATCAACGAACCACCCCAATTGCGACCTTTACCGGTGAGCACCCCTGTAAATTCATTGCGCAAACGCTTGTATTGTCCGAACATGTAACCAATTTCACGACCGCCTACGCCGATATCGCCTGCGGGTACATCTGTATCTGGACCAATATGGCGAGCGAGCTCAGACATAAACGATTGGCAGAATTTCATGACTTCGTTGTCTGACTTTCCTTTTGGATCGAAGTCTGAACCACCTTTACCCCCGCCCATTGGCAAGGTTGTGAGCGAGTTCTTGAAAATTTGTTCAAAACCCAAGAATTTAAGGATGGACAAGTTTACAGACGGGTGAAAACGCAAGCCCCCTTTGTATGGACCAATTGCGCTGTTGAATTCCACGCGATACCCTCGGTTCACTTGGATATTACCGTTGTCATCTAACCAAGGAACGCGGAAGATGATGGTGCGCTCTGGCTCTACGATACGATCAAGGATTTTTGTAGTTTTATATTTAGGATTGGCCTCGATAAATGGAATAACTGCTTCAGCTACCTCTTGAACAGCTTGTAAGAATTCAGGCTCATGACCATTTTTAGCGCGAACGCGATCCATGAAAGCCTCAATCTCTGCGTGATACTGATTTGACATAAATAAGATTTTAGTTTGTTGATTTGGGCAAAAGTAATCCAAAAAGCTGTCTGAAATTCATCTTTTTTCAACATTTTATTAGTGTCCAAATGACACTTATCGATTGCGTACTTGAAAACTAATCACCTTCTTTATTACCAATAAAAAAAGTGACTATTTTTACACAACTAAAGGCAACCTATTTAGGTCTCCATACGTTTCAATAACGATTAGAAAAAGTACTACTACAAAATGAAAGTCTTTACACCTTCAAAACCAACACATATCGGAAAAATTTTGCTCTTTGTAAATTTTTTCTTTGCCCAATTGACATATAGTCAAGGTCCGGTTACACTTTGCCTTGGTCAAGATGCAACTGTCTGCCCTGGCCAGACCGTCATCATCAATAACTGCAATACCGGAACAACACCCGGAACAGCAGCTGGCCTTTACTTAAATACCCCAACAAATGTCACCTTATCTGACGACGTATGGTCTGGGGTTGTCAATATAGGTTTTCCATTTAACTTTTATGGCAACACCTACACGCAGTGCGTTATTGGTTCAAATGGCTTGGTGTCCTTTAACCTAGCGAATGCTGGTGGCTTTTGTCCTTGGGCGCTTGCAGGGGTTGGGCCACTTCCAAACGCTGGCTTTGCAGCAGCGAAAAATACCATTATGCTCACCTACCAAGATATCAACCCGGCCTTAGGTGGCCAAATCCAATACCAAACAATCGGAACAGCACCAAACCGCAAATTTGTTGTATTGTACAAAAACATCATGATGTTCAGTTGTACCTCTCAATGTAATTACATGGCCATCATCATGTACGAGACCTCCAATATTTTTGAGTTGCACATCGGAAACAAGCCAATCTGTGCAGGATGGAATGGTGGTTTGGCTATTCAGGGCTCCGAAAACAATATGCCGGCACCTACAGCGCACATCACTCCAGGCCGAAACAACACCGTTTGGAGCGCAAACCAAGACGGTCGCCGCTTCTTGCCCACTTCACCAACCAATACAGCTGCTTATACAATTTCCCAAATACCATACCTTATGGTGAATAGCCCAGGAAGTAACTTTCTTTGGGCCAATACGAATGGGCAAACCTTCCCTTACAACAATGGCACATTGAATGTAAATATTGTTCCACCGGGCACCACCGGATACTTTTTATCAGGATCCGCTTGCGGTACTAGCATCGGCTCTATTACCCAAGACACCACCTGGATTACCCGCGCTACACCTTCTGTTACCACCACTACAATTCCTGACATTTGTACCCAAGGGGTTGGTAGTGCAACGGCTGTAGCGGGTGCAGGCTCACCAACACCATGCACCTACACTTGGAACCCAGGGGCAATTACAGGAAACCCTGCCAACAATTTATTTGCCGGAACTTACACCATAACTCAAATAGATGGCAATGGCTGCAGCGCCACGGCAACAGCTGTTGTGGGCGATACGCCCGCATCTTTCACCGCCACCACCACTTTGGTTTCTTGCCCAGGTGGAAATGACGGTACCGCCACTGCAATTGTAACACCTGCCACAGGTGTGATTACCTACCAATGGAGCAACGGTCAAAATACTGCTACTGCTACTGGCCTAAGTGCTGGTAACTATTGGTGTTATGCCTCCAATACCACAGGTTGTTCAGACACGATTTATGTGACCATCTCTGAAATTCCAGCAATGGTACTCAGCATGACCAACGTCATTGACGCCAACTGCTACACTATTGCCAATGGCCAAGCCACAGTCAACGTAATGCTCGGCACTGCACCTTACGCTTACGATTGGGATATCTCAACCTCTACAGCGGCAACAGCCCTCGATCTGGGCGCAGGCTTGCATACCTGTACGGTTACCGATGCCAATGGCTGTGTGCAAACCATCTCGGTAAACATCAATCAACCCTTGCCACTCGACATCACCTTCTTGACCCAAGACACCATGATCTGTTCAGAGGCAAGCATTTTGCTTTCCGCAATAGGTGCCGGTGGCTCCAGTACCTACACCTATTCATGGACCGAAAATGGCATTCCGATCGGAAACGGCACAAGTATCACCGTTGACCCTATCAATTCAGGAACGGTATATTGTGTTACCCTCAGCGAAGCCTGCGGCTCTCCAACCACCACCGAATGCATGACCATCGTATTCCCACTTGAAATCATTCCTGTTATTACGGCCGTAGACAATCAAATTTGTACGCCCGGAGACTTCCAATTCCACAACAACTCTACCAACGGACAAGATATCGCCTCCACAACTTATTTATTCTCGAACGGAGACACCTACACCGTTCCAAACCAAGACGACCTCTTCAATACCATTGTTCAACCGGGTGTTTATGACCTTTCGGTCGTCATGACTTCAATTCACGGTTGCATCTACAATGGCTTCTTCGATGACCACATCACTGTAACAGATAACCCCATTGCCAATTTTACGATTTCTAAAAACCCTGTGACATGGTTCGAAACAACCGTACAAACCAATGACGTTTCTATTGGCAATATTGCCCAATACAGTTGGTCCGCACCAGGGTCCACAAATATTGCGAGTACAGGATCAAGTGCCTTGATTACTTTCCCTGAAGGTGTTATAGGCAGTTATCCAATCAATCTTACAGTAACCACCGTTGATGGTTGTTCTGACTCCATCACTATTGAAATCGATGTGGTATCAGATGTAATTTTCTATGCCCCTACTGCATTTACGCCAGACGACGACGAACACAACCAAGTATGGTCATTTTATTTGGAAGGTATCGACTACGAAAACTTCCATTTAGAAATCTACAACCGTTGGGGTGAAGTCATCTGGGAAACCTACGACACCAAAGGTTTCTGGGATGGCTACTACAATGGCGTTAAAGTGCAACCAGGAACTTACACCTGGAAAGCGTGGTTTAAAGACAAAGACACCGACGGTAAAACTGTAAAAACTGGCATGATTCATGTGATACGCTAATTCATGAAACAAAGTACTGCCATACTCATTCTTTCTTTGCTCATTGTCCAATTTTCTTGCGGACAAAACATTAAAGGACTTGTCAATCAACTACCTGTTCAAATTCCTACTGCTCCAACCAACCAGAAACCAGCTCTCTCGAACCAAGAAGTAATTTCTGGCCTAAAAGAAGCATTGCAATTAGGTATTAAAAATGCTGTCAACCAGAGCAGTGTTTTAGACGGTTTTTTAGGCAATTCACAAATTCGTCTCCCTTTTCCCCCAGACGCCATCAAAGTCAAAGAAAAGGCCTTGCAACTCGGCATGAGTTCCCAAGTCGATAAATTTGAAACAACACTGAACAGAGCAGCCGAAGAAGCAGCCAAGGAAGCCTTACCAATTTTCAGCCAGGCCATTCTCAATATGAGTGTTCAAGATGGTTTTGCCATTTTAAAAGGTGGCAATGGTGCAGCCACTGCCTATCTTAAAAACCAAACAAATCAACAACTTTACAACGCTTTTCTGCCAAAAGTAAAAGAGGCTACCTCTAAAGTAAGCTTAACGGCTTACTGGAATCCACTCATTACCAAATACAATGCAGCAGTCAAACTTACTGGTGGTCAGCAACTCAATCCAGACCTAGATGCCTACATAACTGAGCGCGCTATTCAGGGTTTATTTACGCTTGTTACCCAAGAGGAAGACAAAATAAGACAAAATCCGGCTGCGCGCGTTACCGATTTGCTAGCAAAGGTGTTTGGTTCGCTTTAGTTAATAAAACTTCATGCAGTTTCCCGCAACAGAACTTGTACTCGACACCAACGGCGCGGTTTATCATTTAGGCCTGCAACCCGAACAACTTGCCACAAAAGTCATACTCGTCGGAGACCAGGATAGAGTCACTAAAATCTCAAGGTTTTTTGACCAAATTGAACACCAGATTCAACACCGTGAGTTTGTGAGCCATACGGGCTACTACAAAGGCAAGCACATTACTGTTTTATCTACAGGAATTGGTACCGACAACATCGATATTTGCATGGCCGAACTTGATGCGTTGGTCAATATCGATTTGAAATTAAGAGTCGAAAAGCAAGAAAAAATCAGTCTAGAAATAATCAGAATAGGCACTTGTGGCATACTCCAAGCCGATTTACCATTACACACATTTGTTCTATCGACACACGCCCTTGGGCTAGATAATATTGCGCATTTTTATCCTATCGAATTCACGGCGGAAGAAGAAACGCTTTTGTCTGAAATACAAAAACAAGTGCGCTTTCCAAACGGCGTAGTACCATACCTGAGCGCTGCGCATCCAGCACTCGTTGAAAAATTAAATTCGCCGAAAGTAAACAAAGGTATAACCATTACAAGCTCGGGCTTTTATGGTCCACAGGGCAGGTCATTGCGCTTGGCGAGCAACATGCCAGCTATACATCTTGCACTCGAAAAATTCAATTTTGACGGGCACCAAATTGTCAATTTTGAAATGGAAAGCTCAGCTATTTTTGCAATGGGTAAAGCGCTCGGACACAAGTGCACAAGCATTTGCCTTGGAGTTGCCAATAGACCAAAAGAAATTTTCTCTGAAGGAATTGACGAGGCCATGAACGAGCTCATTGGGTATGTGCTCGAAAGAATCTAATTACTGCAAGAATTTATCGAGCGTTATATGCAAATTGAGGCCGCGTAGGGCTGCACCACTCGCTACAACCACCCCATTGCCATCGAGTAAAAAAGCATTCGGTATGGTAGCCACCTGATAATTTGCTGCAGCAATGCCTTGCGCATCGAGTGCGTGGTACTTCCAAGACAAATGATCTGCTGTAATGGCTTGTTTCCAAGCTTCTTGGTCGCGGTCTAGGCTCACACTGAAGACTTCGAAGCCTTTGCCATTTTTAAATTCTTTAGTGTGGTATTTTTGATAGGCCTCAACAACATTCGGACTTTCTTTTCTGCAAGGGCCACACCAAGACGCCCAGAAATCGACCAAGACCATTTTACCACGAAGCGAAGATAATTTGAGTGTTTTACCTTTTGGCGATGGCAAAGCAATCTCGGGTGCGGTGTTTTCTGGCGCCAATGTTTGGCCTTCGTCTGTTCTGAAACAAAGTGCGTAGCAGGCAAAAGCTGCGACCAAAGCCACTAAAAGCAGGGTTGATTTTCTCATCCGATTCTTCTGATGTCTGCGCCAATGTTATTGAGGCGAATTTCGATGTCTTGGTAGCCGCGGTCGATTTGTTCAATGTTGTGAATGACACTTTTCCCTTTGGCAGAAAGTGCTGCAATCAACAAAGAAACACCGGCACGGATATCCGGGGAAGTCATTTCAATGCCCTTAAGACTGTGCTCGCGGTTAAGGCCAATGACGGTGGCGCGGTGTGGGTCACAAAGAATAATTTGCGCACCCATATCGATAAGCTTATCTACAAAGAATAAACGCGATTCAAACATTTTTTGATGAATCAGGACTGAGCCTTTGGCTTGGGTGGCGACTACTAAGATTATGGAAAGTAAATCTGGCGTAAAACCGGGCCATGGCGCATCATAGATGGTCATGATAGAGCCATCTATAAAGGTTTCGATTTCGTATTTTTCTTGGGCCGGAATGTAGATGTCGTCGCCGCGGCGTTCGAGTTTGATGCCGAGACGTCGGAATACATTTGGAATAACACCAAGGTTGTCCCAGGATACGTCTTTGATGGTAATTTCCGATTGTGTCATGGCGGCAAGGCCGATGAAACTACCGATTTCGATCATGTCGGGCAAAATGCGATGAAAACAACCTCCGAGTTCTTTGACACCTTGTATTTTAAGCATGTTGGAACCAATACCGGTAATTTGTGCACCCATTGAATTAAGCATTTTGCACAATTGCTGGATATAAGGCTCGCAAGCCGCGTTATAGAAGGTGGTTTCGCCCTCGGCCAAGACAGCTGCCATGAGGATGTTTGCAGTACCAGTCACAGAGGCTTCGTCTAGGTGAATGTAGGTGCCTTTGAGCGACGGCGCTTCAACTGCATAAAAATGCTCGCCGGCGTCGTAATTAAATTTGGCGCCTAATAGAGCGAATCCTTCGAAGTGAGTATCTAACCTTCGGCGACCTATTTTGTCGCCACCTGGCTTTGGAATGAAGCCACGACCATAGCGAGCAAGCAATGGTCCGACAATCATGATTGAACCGCGCAAAGAAGATGCGCGTTTCTTGAAATCTTCAGTTTCAAGGTAGGCCATGTCTATTTCTTTAGCCTGGAAAATATAAGTTCCCTTTTCAACTTTGTCGATCTTGACTCCCATGGTTTGAAGCAAAGTAATGAGCTTATTGACATCGACAATATCTGGAATATTCGAAATGGTTACTTTTTCGGAGGTAAGTAAAGGCGCACAAAGCACTTGGAGGGCTTCGTTTTTGGCACCTTGCGGGATGATTTCACCTTTTAGTGGCTTTCCGCCATAAATTTCAAATGAAGCCATACTATACTTTTTTGATGAATTTTTTCTTTTTATACTTGTTGTTTTTCTGCTTATTCTGGCGTTGGTTTTTCTGCTGATTCTGACCGATACCCATTGTTTTGAGAAGGGTGTTGGTATGAACTAAATCATCGGGATTTTCCAAAATAAGTTCGCCTTTGGATAATTCCTTCAGCTGTTGGGCAATCACGTGGTTTTCGACGGTGTCATTGTTGTAGGCCAAGAACTGCTTTTTCATGAAGTTGGCCATGGTGCTCTTGAGGTACTCCTTCTCTTCCGTGTTGCTTACCTCTTTGGATGCTTCTAAAATCGATTGTGTGTATTTTCCGTAGTGTCCGTAACGGATTTTACTTGATGGGTAAGTCATGAGGGCAGGTTTCTCGCCGAGCACCTCTTGCTTTGGGCGCTCGTATGGAGAGTCTACGTCTAGTTCAAAATTGGACATCACAAATAAATGCGTCCAGAGTTTGTGGCGGTAGTCCTCTACATCGCGCAGGTGCGGATTGAGTTGGCCCATGACTTCGATGATGGCTTGAGCTGCACGGTTGCGTTCGGTGCGGTCTGTGAGTTCCATGGCGTGCGCAATCATGTTTTGGACATTGCGGCCATATTCAGGTAAAATCAGGTGACCACGGGTGGTGTTGTATTCCATATTTAGTTTTCTAAGTTTGCGCCGAGGGCGTTGTCGAAAATAGCTTTTGCCTCTGTGATGAAGCCAAAGTGTTGTTCGTCGATTTGAAGTTTGCCTTTGGTGACGTGCCCAAGTAGGGTCATGTTGACGCCACTGGCTACCATATACTCCACAAAAGCTTCTTCTTGTTCTTCTGTGACACTTACAACCACGCGCCCCTGTCCTTCGCCAAACAAAAAGGCGTCTAGGCGAATATCCGCGTCGCTGACGATATCAAAACCGAGTTCACGAGGCATCGACATTTCTACAAGGGTTACGTATAAGCCTCCATCGGCAACGTCGTGAACAGCGTTGACCAAGCCTTCAGCAATGAGCCCTTTCAAGGCTTGTTGCATTTGGTATTCTGACTCTAAATCAAAATAAGGAGCGGGTGATGCTTTGACACCATGATAGGTCGCTAAATATTCAGAAGAAGCGATATCTTCGATATAGTTACCAATTAAAAAGATGAGATCTCCTTTTTGCTTGAAATCGAGGGTCATGACTTTTTCTTTGTCAGGGACGATACCGATCATACCTATGGTTGGTGTTGGGAAAACCGGTACCTCTACCCCATTCATAGAAGTTTGGTTGTAGAATGATACGTTGCCGCCAGTGACAGGCGTTTCAAATTTAAGACAAGCTGCAGACATCCCTTTGATGGCGCCAACAAATTGCCAGTAGGATTCTGGATTGTAAGGATTGCCAAAGTTGAGGCAATTGGTAATGGCACTCGGTTGCCCACCCGCACAGGTAATGTTGCGTGCCGCTTCTGAAACGGCGATCATGGTGCCAATTTCTGGGTCTGCGTTGACGTAGCGCGAGTTGCAGTCTACGGTCATGGCGAGGGCTTTGTTGGTGCCTTTGATATTGACGACACCGGCGTCTGAAGGTCGGTTGGTGGTCATGTTGCGGGTACCAACCATGGAGTCGTATTGTTCGTAGACCCAACGCTTGGAGGCAATGTTGGGTAAACCGAGCATAGCGTCCGCAACTGCTTTGAGGTCGGGAGGCTCGGTTACTTGTGAAATGTTGAATTTCTTGAACTCTTGGTAATAGGCAGGCTCGGTGTATTCGCGCTTGTATTGTGGTGCGCCACCACCTAAAACCAAAGATTCGGCAGGAACATCGCCAACGAGTTCGCCGTGCATGTAGTAACGAATCCGGCCGGTGTCGGTGACGTGGCCGATTTCTTCGGCATGGAGGTCCCATTTGTCGAAGATGTCTTTGACGATTTGTTCTTTGCCTTTTTGAACAACTACCAACATGCGTTCTTGTGATTCAGATAATAAGATCTCGTAAGGCAACATGTGGTCTTGACGCGTAGGAACGCGGTCCAGGTAGATTTCCATTCCGACATTGCCAGCGGCACTCATTTCACAGGTAGAGCAAGTTATACCAGCAGCGCCCATATCTTGCATACCAACAATTGCGTCGGTTTGAGCAAGCTCCATGGTGGCTTCTAATAGGAGTTTTTCCATGAAAGGGTCTCCTACCTGAACAGATGGGAGGTCGTTGGCAGATTCTTCGGTGATGTCTTTGGAGGCAAACGCAGCGCCTGCAATACCGTCTTTACCAGTGGCAGAACCAACGATAAAAACAGGATTACCAGGGCCTTTGGCTGTGGCTGAAATGATTTTTTTGGTGTCGATGATGCCCGCAGAAAAAGCATTGACGAGCGGATTGGTGTTGTAAGAAGCGTCAAAAAAGACTTCGCCACCAACAATTGGAATACCAAATGCGTTGCCGTAATCACCGATGCCTTTGGTTACCCCTTTGACCAACCATTTGGTACGGGCCTCTTCAATATTGCCAAAGCGCAAAGAATTGAGCTGTGCGATTGGGCGTGCTCCCATTGTAAAAATATCTCGGTTGATACCACCTACACCCGTTGCAGCACCTTGATAAGGCTCCAAAGCACTTGGGTGGTTGTGAGATTCAATTTTGAAAACACAACCGAGGCCGTCGCCGATATCGACTAAACCGGCGTTTTCTTCACCTGCTTTAACGAGCATGTGGGGGCCGTCTTTTGGTAGTGTTTTAAGCCACAATATGGAATTCTTATAGGAGCAGTGCTCACTCCACATAACGGAGTAAACAGCAGTTTCAGTAAAATTTGGGGTGCGACCGAGGATGGATTTTATGTGCTCAAATTCGTCTGCACGCAGACCTAAATCGATGGCTTGTTCTAAGGAAGCTTCTTTTTGGTGGTTGGTTTCCATATCGTATTGAGAATTCAGAGACAAAAGTAACGATTAATCAGATAGCATCTTTCAAATTTTCGCCTTAAATTTGTCCCTTAATACTTTGAAAAAATGAGTTACGACATCATTGTTGTGGGCAGCGGCCCAGGCGGCTATGTTACCGCTATTCGCGCTTCGCAGTTAGGCCTTAAAACTGCCATTGTAGAAAGAGAATCACTTGGTGGTATTTGCCTCAATTGGGGTTGTATCCCTACCAAAGCACTTTTAAAAAGTGCCAACGTATATGAATACCTTCAGCACGCTGCTGACTACGGCATTACCGTTAAAAATGCGAGTGCAGATTTCGACGCCATGATCAAGCGCAGCCGCGAAGTGGCGAGCGGCATGTCTAACGGCATTCAGTTCTTAATGAAGAAAAACAAAATCGACGTTATCAATGGTAACGGCGTTTTAAAAGCGGGTAAATCCGTTGAAGTTACCGACGAAAGCGGAAATAAAACTACTTATACGGCAGCAAAAGGCGTGATCATTGCTACGGGTGCGCGCTCAAGAGAACTGCCAAACTTACCGCAAGACGGCACCAAAATCATTGGATACCGCCAAGCCATGATCCTTCCTACCCAACCAAAAAAATTAGTGGTTGTTGGTTCAGGTGCCATCGGCGTTGAGTTTGCTTATTTCTACAACGCAATAGGCACAGAAGTCACTATCGTTGAATACATGCCAAACATTGTCCCCGTTGAAGACGAAGACGTTTCCAAACAACTCGAAAAATCCTTTAAGAAAGCGGGTATCAACGTGCTTACCAACGCCTCAGTAGAAAGCGTTGACACAAGCGGAAAGGGCTGCGTAGTGAGCATCAAAACTGCTAAAGGCGAAGAGAAAATCGAGTGCGACGTTGTGCTTTCAGCCGCTGGCGTTACCACCAATATCGAAAACATCGGCTTAGAAGAGCTCGGTATTGTCGTCGACAAAGGCCGTATTCTCGTCAATGACTATTATCAAACTAATTTGCCTGGCTACTACGCCATTGGCGATGTAGTTCCGGGTCCTGCACTTGCGCACGTCGCATCAGCCGAAGGCATTATCTGCGTAGAAAAAATCGCAGGGCACCACCCCGAGCCGTTGAATTATGGCAACATCCCAGGTTGCACCTATTGTTCGCCAGAGGTAGCTAGCGTCGGCATGACCGAAAAAGCAGCCAAAGAAGCTGGCTACGAAATCAAAGTTGGTAAATTCCCGTTCTCCGCATCGGGCAAAGCCAGCGCTGCAGGCGCCAAAGACGGCTTCGTTAAGCTCATTTTTGACGCCAAATACGGCGAACTCCTCGGTGGCCACATGATTGGCGCTAATGTGACCGAAATGGTCGCAGAACTCGTTGCCGTGCGCAAACTAGAAACCACCGGTGAAGAGCTCATCAGAACCGTTCACCCGCATCCAACCATGTCCGAAGCCATCATGGAAGCTGCTGCAGCAGCCTACGGCGAGGTGATCCACTTGTAAGATATAATTTCTTTCTGAAATGAAAAAGCGCCCTTGTGGCGCTTTTTTTATGGCACTAATTTTAGCTTTTTTGTAACCAAACCATCAACACTACTTTCTTTAGCATAAGCCTAAAATAGAACCATGCGTTTGACTCTCCTCCTTTCTTTATTGCTTTTTACTCAAGTCTTGTTTGCTCAAAAATTTGCACTCATCGAAAACAAAGGTGAAAACGCCAGCTATTTTGACTATAGTAATCCGAACTCCTTTGTAAGTGTACTGCTGAACAACATCGACTACATACCAACATTGATCGACCAAAACGGCTATCAAGGCGTCTATGATGCCTACATGCTTGATTACATGGGCGTTGACCCAGAAGAAATGCTTGCAGTTACTACCTCAACTAGGCTACTGCTCTACAACGCTGAGGAGAATGTAGAAACAATGGTCGTAAAAACAACGCAAACTTTAAACACCTTTCTTGATTCCGTGAAAGATATTCCGGCATATGAAAGTCTGGCACAAATAGATGATCAAAAACTACAACAATTTTGGGACAACAGTTGCGAAAATTGCGCAGTCCGTATTTTTTCTAAATTTTATTTTGACATCAGAAATACAGATGCTATTTTGATCGAAGACCGCGCAAATGAAAGATGGGTTCATTTGGTTGGGAAGTTAAGTGATGGCAGGCACATGGTTACCCTAGGCCTACGTGCCAGTCAATTAAATGATAATGCGTGTTTTAGATTTTTACAATATATCAATACCGATGACTGCAGCCAGCTCTTCGCTGACTATAAAAAACAAGCGAATTATCAGGTCGAGTCCGACATTTGCCGTAAATGGCAACGCGGTGAGGCTTTTGACTTTACTGCACTTGTCAATATTTACGATGTGTTAAACGAACCCACTTGTTGGAACTCGGTCACGGCCAGCGGTCTTCAACTTATGGGAGTCACGGATGCAGGAAAAATTGGTCATTTACAACAAATAACAGAGCTCGACACCCTTACCAAAGAATTTACGATTCAACAAGAACGCGGAGATGTCATGTATTTCTACTCATTCATCGACGAAGACACCGTTTATCTCATTAAAAATTCGGGGGACTTCAGAGCAGCTTATCACATTTTTGTAAATGAAACAGATTTTGCCAATTATGTATATGCCGATAGCATCTGGCTACTGAATTGGTGGGAAACCGCTAATATGGGAGATACCCTTAGAACACTGCCGCAAAAAATCACTTATTGGAAAGAACGCCCGGAAGTGAATGCTGCATTTTACTACAAAATTGACACTGATCTTTTCAATGTACCAAAGGCTTACGTTTCTGACCTCTTGTTTTACACGCAAGCGCAAAACGGCGACAAACAAATTTTTCTCAGTTATAACTACCAACAAGCCAGGGATCAAGAAGAATTCTACGGTGCAATTTTGAAAGTGCTCAATAGTGCGATACAAAAACAAGAAACTTATTTAAATCCATCTTTGAATTGGAATGCCTTTCTGGTGCAACCGACCCAAAAGCAAAGTTTCGAACACCTCCAAAAAAAACTACAACTCATCAATACAAATCTAAGCTACTGAAATCATGAAAAAAATAATCCTTTCTTCCCTTTTGGCTTGCTGTAGCCAATTGGCAGTCGCACAAGTCGGCAACATCTCCCAACCTGAAATGCAAATTCTATATCGTGGTTACGACAACAAAATCATACCCAATGTGCCGTGTGGTCAGCAACTAGAACTCAGTGTAGAAGGCGCCTCATATCAAAAAATTTCCTGGACCGACGCTCAAGGGCAAACCCAAATTGGATACAACTTACGCGTCAAGGAAGCGGCACGCACTGTTGTAGTCAAAGTAAATGGCCTCGACGAAAAAGGCGACACCCTATCTCGTTCAACCCAAGTCTTTCATGTAAAAGCTTTTCCTGCCGCCCAACTATACAATGACCGCATCTCCAAAACCAGCGGCATGAAGGCAAGTATTGGTCTTGGGCCAGATTGTCCTTTTACTGGGGTTTCATTTGAGGTAATCGGGGGTAGTTTGTCTTTAGGCAACGAGGAATTCAATTTTTCTGGCCCCGTCATACCCGCTTCTTATTTAAACAAAGTAAAACCCGGTGACAAAGTAGTTGTCACCGTAAGTTACAGGCGCAAAGATAGCGCAGAAATGGGCGTCATGATTTGCAGTGCTGTGTTAGAGGTAATACCTTAAAACCCCAACGCTTCGTAAACGAAGTCAAAGGTGGAGAGAATGACAGGTTGGCAATCGACCACCGCGATGTTGTGCTCAAAGTGGGCGCTGGGTTGGCGGTCGGCGGTGACGATCGTCCATTTGTCGTCAAGAGTTTCG
Source organism: Sphingomonadales bacterium (assembly GCA_016872115.1). Taxonomy (GTDB): domain Bacteria; phylum Bacteroidota; class Bacteroidia; order Flavobacteriales_D; family Crocinitomicaceae; genus UBA952. The sequence goes on from VHBC01000002.1 coordinate 100,090, forward strand.
ACTTTTTCGGTGCCCATATTGATCATGGGTTCGATGGCGATGGTGAGGCCATTCTGGATTTTTTTGCCCCGACCGCGACGGCCGTAATTTGGTACTTGTGGTTCTTCGTGGAGTTCTTTACCGAGTCCATGGCCAACGAGGTCGCGGACGACGCCATAGCCATTCGCTTCGGCGTGCTGTTGAATGGCAAAACCGATGTCTTCGATGCGGTTAGCGGTAGTAGCTTGTTCTATGCCTAAATACAAGCATTCTTTGGTGACTTTACAGAGTTGTTTTTTGGCTGCGCTCACCTCTCCTACTTCGAAAGTATAGGCGTGGTCACCGTAGTAACCTTTGTACAACGAACCGCAATCTACCGATACGATATCGCCGTCTTGGATGGGCTTGTCGGTTGGTAAACCATGCACCACTTGTTCGTTGACAGAAATCAAGAGCGTACTTGGGCAACCGTAAAGCCCTTTGAAACCAGGTATGGCATTTTGGGTACGAATGTAGTCCTCGGCCAATTGATCCAAGAAACGGGGTGTCACGCCTGGTTTCATGTGTTTTGCAACCAAACCAAGTGTGCGGCTCACAATCTGCGCAGCTTCGCGCATGATTTCTATTTCTTGGGGTGTTTTGTAGCGGATCATGAATTGGGCTAAGAGAGACATGCGGCAAAGTTACCAAGAAATTGCATGGTGTCGATGCCATCGGCGTAATCTGTAAGTGTTGGGCATTGGGCCGCACCAAAAGGCAAATAACCTTTTCCTACAATGCATTGTATATGTTGTTGGTTTGCTTCGATAAAAGCTTGAACTTCCTGTTGGTCTTGGTAGCGCTGGTAATGAAGCATACCAAGCGGCGCATGCAAATCTTGGCTTTCTTTGAGCAATACAAAATTGTTGTCGAGGATAGGCACTATGTTCATCAGGTGAATCGCCTTGTTGTAATCGTAATTATTGCCGTATTTTTTGTGATGAATGATGTCACCATATGAAACAATGGCCTCAAAAAAGCGGTTTAGCTCATAATTTTCGGGCACCATTAAATGCGTTACATTGCGGCATCCGCGGCCAAAATATTGAAAAATATCGCGTCCGAGCGCCTGCAATTCTTCGTGGCTCTCAGAACCATCAAGCACAGCTGCTGAGGTACGATGCCCTCTAAATAAGCTTGGATAACTGGCAAAGTACTGCTTGAAATGCTGCATGCTGTTGTCTGACCCCGTGGCAATTACAGCGTCAAAGCCTTGCATTTTACCCGCAACAAATGCAATGCGTTCTTTAAATTGGGGCTCTAAATTGCCAAGGATTTGAACAAGCGCTGGCAACAAACGCGCATCTTCACTACTCTGCTTGACCAATGCTTTGTGGCCCGAACACAGTACACATAATAAATCGTGAAAACCAACTAATGGGAGGTTTCCAGGTAAAATTAAGGCAACGGTCTTTGAGTTGCTTGCGTAAGGGTAAGCACAAAGCCATTCTTCTAGGGTTGGGGCATTTAACCAACTTGAAATTTCTACAAAGACATTCTGAATGGCTTCTTTGGTAAACCAACCATTGAAATGTTGTTCTTTTTCAATCAGGTTTTCAAGTGCTTCCCATTCGGCTTGCGTAATGATTTGAGGTCGATTTTTTCCTGTTGCAAGCGCGTCGAGTATGGTACCGAGCGCCGCAAAGGCAGATATGATTTGGCTTCTTTCCACACCGCAAAAGTACGCTTTTCTCTATTTTTTGTTTTCGAACGCACAAAAACTTCGCTCAGTCGTTGTTATATTTGCACAAAAAATGTTCTTATGGCTATCATGATCACCGACGAATGCATTAATTGTGGCGCTTGCGAGCCCGAATGCCCAAACAATGCCATCTATGAAGGAGGCGCAGAATGGAAATTCGCCGACGGTACAACGCTAAAAGGACTTATTCAGACCCTAGACGGAGATGAAATCGAAGCGGAACACGCTTTTGAGCCGGTGAACATGGACGTTTACTACATTTCCCACGAAAAATGCACGGAGTGTGTTGGTTTCCACGACGAACCGCAATGCGCCGCCGTTTGCCCAGTAGATTGCTGCATCGATGACCCAGACTACCGTGAATCCAAAGACGAACTTCTTGCGAAAAAGAATTTCATGCACTTGTAAGGTGTCTAAAGTCAGTCTTTTTTTAGTTTTTCTTCTTTTTTCCCATTCTTTTTTATATGCTGACAACGGTAGGGTAACACACCTTGCCTGGACCGAAAACCCGAACGGCACCATTCAAAATACCGAATCCAATCTTGGCCTCATTTTCTTTGAACAGCGCAACCAGTTTGTCAACTACAAAGACCCCAACAACCCCTTTTTTAAAATCCGCTACACCTGGATTGGAATTGAATGGACGCTTATTCATTTTCTTGCGCTATTTCTAACTATTCTTCTTCAATTACTCACCTTTCAACGGATCAATAGAAAAATGGCTGAAAGTCGTTTTTTCAAACGCTGGTCTTATCGAATTTTAAAGCTGTTCTTATGGGTAAGCGTTATTTCGGGTAATGCAGCAATCATTTGGGCTGTAGATTATTACAATACCCAAATTCACTTTCGCTACCATCAACTCAGTGATTTCAAGAAAGTGGCCCCGAACAACTTGCGCGCAAGCCTTTCGGACCGCACCTATTTTCAGGCCAAAGAAACCAACAAATTGCGCTTTCAGCTTTACCGCAAAGCAAAAGGCAAATGGTATACCCAACGTGCGCTGCCCGTTTTGCATTTAGCGCAAAATAGCAAGAGGCAAATCGTTTACCAAAAAGATACCCGTTACTACAAATTGCACCCAGATTCTTCTCGGGTCAAAGCCACTACCCAACTCATCGCACTTCATCAAAAAAATAAAAGCGGCACAGACACCACCCTGTTTTTCAGATTTGAAAACAAGCAGTTGGTTCCGATGGAAGCACAACAAGACAAAGCTCAACGCATTCTCTTATTTGTAAATGGCTATCGGCCAGTTTCCAATGATCAAGATCCAGAAAAAGCACTGCAAGCCATCAATAACAAAGGTTTGGAAAATCCACGCTCCAAAAATCTCATCTATACCTCCGATCTTTTCGGGTATTGGCCAGCAGACAAATTCATTGCGCCGCTCATCGGAAAATTCTCACCACAGCGAACCTTATTTGCAGACGGGCATCATAGCGTGAGCACCTCTAATCACCAGTCTTTATTGAAATTCATCAGCAGTGCGGCGCTGTACCCCAAACCTTGCTTGGGAACACATCATTGTTCGACTACAAAAATTGCCAATCAACAAGAAGTCCGGACCTATTCTTTGTTGGCTACCGTGCCCAATTATGTGGGTTTTCGCAAGCGCTATCTTTCTGGACAGCAGGCGGGCAGAAATTTGTTGCAAGAACTCAGCAAAAATGGCAACCTCACCCTCAACGATACGCTCTTTGCCGTGAGCCACAGCATGGGGCACGCCTACTTTGTGGGCATGGCAAGTATCTTAAAGGGAAAAATACAGTTTGGCGCTTATTACGCGTTCGCCCCTGAAAATCCGAAAGGGAAAACATTCAAGACCAAAGACTGGCAAGCAGTTTATCAATATGGCACAAAACTATATGGCAATCAACGCCATGCGCCGTGTCATCAAGACGGCGTGGCGCCTCAATGGCGTATGAGTGGCCTTAAAGAAAACCAGCAAATCAGTTTCCCGAAAAGCCGCTCCAAAAGACTCGGTTACTTTAGTTCGCACTACATCGGTTATTACGATTGGGTTTTTGACATTCCAAAAGGGCAAGCTGGTTTTTTAGGTCGACCTTAGAAACATTCAAATTGGTGCAAAACAAGCTCAATTTGGGAAGCGCCGACTGCACCGTTGCTCCATTGGGCATCGTGCATTTGGATACCCAAGCGGCTGTTCACCAAACCACGGATTTCTTGTTTGAGCCGGCCCTCACCTGCGCCGTGTATGACCAAAAACTTGGTTTTTCGACTGCGGTGTTGGGCATTACAAAAGTTTTTAAATGCACTTAATTGCGCCAGCAAGATATCGTGAACCCCTAATCCAATTGGTAAATTGAGGTTTTCGGCATGCAAATCAATAGTGGGTAATTGGAGATTTCCTGGCCTTTGATCCTTATTTAACACAACCTTTTTAACTGTTTGCACATCTTTTATCGGAAGGTGTTCGCTAGGGATGTGTTGCCGAGCGGCAACTTGCGTTTGGTGGTAGCGATAAGTAAAACCGTTTTCGTCTTCCAAAACAAGATGGCTGTGCTCGATGACGGCCACTTTAAATATACCGGTCTCTTGCAATACAACGACTTCTTGCCCTACAAACCAACTCATTGGAATTTAAGGGCTTTGACAGGTGAAATCCGACCGACGACCCGACTCGGAAGCAATAGTGCGATCATGCAGGTGACAAAAGTAAGTATGTTGACCAATAAAAAGTTCCAGAAACTGAGTTCTAAAGGAACCGCATCGAGGTAATAGACTTCGGGGTTTAATTGAACAATACTATAATTTTGTTGCAAAAAACAGAGCACAATTGCCACGACATTTCCAATGAGTAAACCTCTAAACAAAAGGTAGGCTGCTTGATATAAAAAGATGCGTCGGATAGACCTGTTGTTGGCGCCTAAGGCTTTGAGTAAACCCACGAAAGACGTGCGTACAACGATTAAAACCAACATTGCTGAACCTATATTGATAATTCCAATAACAAGCATCAAGACAATGATTATCAATACATTAAAGTCTAAAAAATCAAGCCAAGAAAATAAATCTGCTTCGGTATCCTTAATATTGGATACTTGCAATAAATGCTGATTGACTGGGCGCATCTCTACAGTATTCCGTACGGCCAATTCTATGCGCTTGAGTTCGTCAAAATTATCGATCGAAATTTCAAAGCCCGACACAAAATGGGCGCCGGTGCCGGCACCATCTTTAAATTCAAAGCGCAGTTCCCCGTTCTTGCAGGCATAAATTTGTTTTGTTAATCCGTCTGTTAAGCAAATTGGCTCTCCCGATTCAAATTGAAGGTCGCTATGTTTGAAAAGATGAGGCGCGTCAATTAGAACCGTGGCACTATCAATGCGCTCGAGTTGATCTGTGTTGTTTTGAAAACGATATGCGATGACCTTCAGCGTGGTATCAACCAAATTGGTAAAACGGTGTGCGGTATAAACATCAGGGCCCAAGCCCCAATCAAAGAGCAGGTTGCTCGCATCTCCTTGAACTTCTACTTTGATGAGCGTAGCGTTAAAATCAAGTTGAGGACGCAAGGCTATTTGGGTGCCGTTATCAGACATTTGCTGAACCAAAGCCAAATTACCAAATACGAGTTGTTGGTCGTATTCGGCAAAACCGGTATTGTAGAGCCCGACAACCCTCACTTTTTTAAGTAAAGGTTGTTGCTTGATATGAAAAACTGAAACCTCATCATTTAAATTGATATTCAGCTTTTTAGCAACATTTAATGAAATCAATACTTCATTTATATTTTTCTTTCTCGGCAAGCGCCCCTGATATAAATTTGTCTTAATAAATGACCAATCATAGTCGGAGTCCACTCCTTTAAAAAGCAAGCCAAGTAGGTCTTGTCGTGCTACAACAGAATCTTTTCCAGATTGCAACTGAATGGTATCTGAGAAGCGCTGAGACTGCAGCATAATAGGCTTGAAACCAACCGCTTGAACCGACTTTAAGCCTTTTATTTGCGCTAGCTCTGCAAGAAAGGGAATGCGCCGATCGAGGGCCTCAGCTTCAAAAATATGTGCAGATCCTGCCTTCGAAATGAAAAGTGGAGCATTAAAACCCGTAATTTTGTCCTTGATTTTTTGCTGAAATCCGCGTACAATTGCCAGCGTCAAGGTATTGACTAATATGGCCAACGCTATACTAGCCACCGAAATGCGCAAAACAGGTCTAGACACCCTTAAACCGAGGTGTTTTTGACGGATCAGCCGAGATGATATGAAGCGTTCAAAAGACAAAATAGCATTATTAGTAGCCCAAAAATACACAAAGGTTTTGGCATGTATGGCGCTGCTCTCTATTTTGCTTGCTTCTTGTGGCTTAATTCCATCCAAACGTTTCACACCACATCCGGTGCAATTTGCCGAAACAATTGTCATCGAAGAAGATTCCATCTCGCTCGCAGCTTTTCCAGCCACCCAAACCAACCAAAGGCCTACCTTAGCACCACCACAACTCGGCATCGATCGCTTGCATTTATTTCTTGATTCGTTGAGTGGCAAGCGCATTGCGGTAGTAGCCAACCAAACCTCGGTGGTCAAAGGGATGCATCTTGTGGATACTTTGTTGGCCTTACAACTAAATGTCGTGAAAGTTTTTGCTCCTGAACACGGCTTTCGTGGAGATGCCGATGCTGGTCAGCACATCAGCCACAGCACCGATGACAAAACTGGCTTACCGCTAGTCTCCTTGTACGGTTCCAACAAAAAGCCAACCGACACACAGTTGTCCGACGTAGATATCGTCATCTACGATATCCAAGATGTAGGCGTGCGCTTTTACACGTATATCTCCACCCTGCATTACGTGATGGAGGCCTGTGCGGAAAGCAACAAGCAAATGGTGGTTTTGGACCGACCCAATCCAAATGGGCATTACGTGGACGGGCCCGTTCTTGAACCTGCCTATAAATCGTTTGTGGGCATGCATCCGGTTCCAATCGTATACGGCATGACCATCGGAGAATACGCCATGATGATCAATGGCGAAGGCTGGCTACACAACCAAAAGCGCTGCCAACTTTGGGTCATCCCTTGCAAAAACTACAAACACAAACTGCCCTACAGCTTACCTGTGGCGCCCTCTCCAAACTTGCGTACCGACGCAGCTATTTCTTTGTATCCAAGTCTCTGTTTTTTTGAAGCGACAACAGTCAGCGTGGGGCGCGGTACCGACAAACCTTTTGAGGTTTATGGTCACCCCAAATTTCCTGTACTCAGTTACCAATTTATGCCGATTCCAACCATTGGGGCCAAGAATCCTTTACACCTCAACAAATTATGCCAGGGCTATGACCTCAGCCAAAACACGGTCAAAAGAGCTTACCAAATCAATTTAAATTACCTCATAAATGCCAAAGAATTGCTCGGTGACACCAACGTATTTATTGATCAGACGGCTTTTTTCAACCGTTTGGCAGGCACGGCAAGTTTAAAAGAACAACTCGAAAAAGGTTGGTCAGCCAAGGAAATCAGAGCTACTTGGAAACCGGGACTCAATGCGTTTTTGGCCACGCGTAGCAAGTACTTGCTTTACGAATAAAATTTCAAGAATACAGTTTGACTACAGTTTAGCGTCCGATACTTGTTGGGCCATATCGTTCATGTAGGCATCCAGCTTGGTTTGTAGTTCAGGATCAAAAGCAGCTAAAATGCGCGCGGCCAAAAGCCCTGCGTTTTTAGCGCCATTCAGCGCCACGGTTGCTACAGGTATGCCGTTTGGCATTTGGAGAATCGACAAAATAGAATCCCAACCATCGATCGAATTGGAAGATTTGATGGGCACGCCAATCACGGGCAGAGAAGTCATGGAGGCCGTCATACCCGGCAAATGCGCAGCGCCTCCTGCTCCTGCAATGATCACTTTGATACCGCGACTTGCCGCAGTTTTGGCGTAGCTGAACATTTTTTCTGGGGTCCGATGAGCCGAAACGACTTCGGCTTCTGAGGCAATTCCGAATGCCGCTAAAATGTGCTGTGCTTCTTGCATGATGGGCCAGTCGGACTTACTGCCCATGATGATACCTACTTGTGTCATGCTTCGGGGTTTATTTGTTTTTCTGTAGCTTCTGTATTTTCATCTTCAAAAACAGCTTCAATGGGATTACCAGCTGTTACTTGCTGTTTAACTTGTTTTGGTAGCGATCCGTAGTGAATGGTGTTGTCGATGTCGGTGGTGACTTGATCTAGAGGGCCCGTGAGGGTTTCTTCGGTTTCTTTAAGAATGCTTTGGATGTTGAGGTCAGCCTTCATTTCTTGACCAGACTTTCTAATTTCTTGTTGGAGATCATTGGAGGCGTTGCGTATTTGATACAAAGCCTGACCCAGCGTTTTGGCGATTCCGGGAATGCTTTTGGAACCAAAAAACAATAAGACAATCAGGACAATGAGCAGGACCTCAGAGCCTGCTACATCGCTCAAGAATAGAGAAATGCCTTGCATAGTGCAAAGCTACAAAGAAAACATCAAGATTGCTGCATTTTAGCAATGATTGCTGCAGTCCAGCTCTTTGGCAGTAAGGGCATAAGGACGCGGATCAGCAATGCAAACTGTATTTCAGAAATACAAATAACCTTTCCTTTTTCCATGGCGCTGTAGGCTTTTAGAGCCGTTTTGTAGGCACTAGCAGCGCCGTCAAACATTTTGGAGCCCCCAAAACCAGCAACTTGTGCGAATTCAGTTGCAACCGGCCCTGGGCACAATGCCGTTATGCTGACGCCTGTTCCTTTGAGCTCATGGGCCAAACCTTGCGTATGTGAAACCACGAATGCTTTGGTAGCAAAATAAGTATTCTGAAATGGGCCTGGCAAAAAGCCAGCCGTACTAGCGGTTTGTAAAATTTTTCCTTTACCACGCGCTTTCATGTCTTTGCCAAATAAGTGCGTCAATTTGAGCAGCGCCATGACATTTAAACGCACCATTTCGACGTCTTTTTCGAGATCGCGGTCTAGAAAAGCGCCTTTTCCACCAAAACCAGCGTTGTTGAAGAGGTAATCAACTTGCCATCCATTTTGCGTGACTTCATCGTATAATTCTTGCGAAGAACCAACCACACTGAGGTCCTTTTGAATGACTTGAACCGCTACGTTGGATTTACTGATTAGTTCTTCCTTTAAATCTTCTAGTAATTCTTTTCTTCGGGCTACTAAAATCAAATCTCGGCCTTTGGCAGCATGAATTCGGGCCAATTCTTTTCCTATACCGGAAGACGCGCCGGTGATGAGTGCAGTATTTTTCATAGTTGTTTAACGATTCTAGCGTTTGGTTTGTTTAAACTTGCTTGTAAATGTTATAGAATTCTTCAAGCGTGCAAGGCAAGAAGACTTGTTGATTTTGGATCATGTCTTGAATGCGCAATAGGTCGGGAAATTGCCTCACTTCGAATTCGTATTTGAACCATTTTGAACCCACTAATTGCACTTCAACAAAAGCATTGGGCGCTGTAATTTGGTAGTACGACCTGCCATTACTTAACTTTCTGCACTGTGGAAATTCCATATTGATTGTATCTTCGTGCAAAGTTAGTATATCAATGGGTGAGTTATCAAATATCGACAAGGAAATCTTGGCTTTGGCACAAACCAATTTCAAGCACAACCAGCAGCAACTCAAAAAGTGGAACAAGCAAAAACACAAAGACCTCGATACGCGTTTTCATACTGCGCACCAAAAAGAATTCGCAAGGCGCGATTGCTTAACTTGCGCAAACTGTTGTAAAACCACAAGCCCTATTTTTCGTCAGCCAGATATACGTCGTATGGCCAAAGCGCTTAGATTAAAAGAAAGCCAACTCGTGAACCAATACCTCAAGCTAGACGAAGACGGCGACTACGTATTGAAAAATGCGCCTTGCTTTAATCTGCTTGCCGACAATACTTGCGCCGTTTATGAAGAACGCCCACTCGCTTGTCGTGAGTACCCACACACCGACCGCAAAAATATGTACCAAATTATGGATCTTACCGCCCAAAACACACTCATTTGCCCCGCAGTGGCAAGCATTGTGGAGAAAATAATCGCTGGCTAAAGTTGCCGAAAAAAACCTAAATTTGCGCATCAAGCACATACCCTATGGAACAGGTTCAACCTTATATCCCACAACATAAAATTCGCATTGTAACTGCAGCTGCGCTTTTTGACGGCCACGACGCCGCCATTAACATCATGCGCCGCATTATTCAGGCAACTGGCTGCGAGGTCATTCACCTTGGCCACGACCGTTCTGTAGAAGAAGTCGTGAACTGTGCCATTCAAGAAGATGCGCAAGCCATTGCCATGACCTCCTACCAAGGCGGGCACATGGAGTACTTCAAGTACATGTACGACCTTTTACAAGAAAAAGGCGCACCACACATCAAAATATTCGGCGGCGGCGGTGGCACCATCTTGCCATCTGAAATCGAAGAATTACACGGTTACGGCATAACACGCATTTATCACCCCGATGACGGCCGCGCAATGGGCTTGCAAGGTATGATCAACGACCTCATACAAAAGTGTGATTTTGCCGTTGGCGAACCCCGAAAAGAAAGTCCTGAAACCATTTTAGCGGCCATCGAACAAAAAAGTGTGCCGCATTTGGCACATTGCATTAGTGCAGCCGAAAACTTTCCGGAAGAAAACAGCGCATTACTTGCTGCCTTGCGCACAGCAGGAGAAAAAAACAACATTCCCGTACTCGGTATCACCGGAACCGGAGGCGCCGGCAAGTCTTCTTTGGTAGACGAACTCGTACGCCGATTTTTGATCGATTTCCCAGAGAAAAACCTAGCGGTGGTTTCTGTTGACCCATCGAAAAGAAAAACAGGCGGCGCCCTACTTGGAGACCGCATCCGTATGAATGCCATCAAAAGCCCAAGAGTTTACATGCGTTCTTTGGCTACACGCCAATCTAATTTGGCGCTTTCAAAACATGTAGCTGAAGCACTTTCTATTTTGAAGGCCGCCCGTTACGACCTCATTATTTTGGAAACCTCCGGGATTGGCCAATCCGATACCGAAATCTTAGACCACTCAGATGTCTCGTTGTATGTCATGACGCCAGAATATGGCGCCGCGACCCAACTCGAGAAAATCGACATGCTCGACTTCGCAGACGTCATTGCCCTCAATAAATTCGACAAACGCGGCGCCCTCGATGCGCTGCGCGATGTGCGCAAGCAATACCAACGCAACCACAACCTATGGGACAGCCAGGTTGATGACATGCCAGTTTACGGCACCATTGCCTCTCAGTTCAACGACCCCGGCATGAATACACTCTACAAAGTGATCATGGACCACATTGTGCAGAAAACAGGCGGTGCTTTGCAATCGACTTTTCAGATCACCCGCGAGATGTCTCAGAAAGTATTTGTGATTCCGCCAGAGCGCACACGCTACCTCTCCGAAATCTCTGAAAACAACCGCTCCTACGACAAATGGGTCAACGACCAAGTAGCGGTAGCCGAGAAACTCTATGGCTATCAGGTTTCCATGGACGCGTTGAAAGGCTCCACTTTAGAAGATAAAGATCGCCTAATTAAGGCTTTACAAGAAGCATTCGAAGGCGAAAAACTCAATTTTGACCCCAAAAACTGGGAAATTCTTCAAAATTGGGACGCCAAAAAGCAAGCTTACAAAAACCCAACTTACGAGTTCAATGTCCGCGATAAAGTACTGAGCATCCAAACGCACACCGAATCGTTGTCGCATGTGCAGATACCAAAAGTTGCCACCCCAAATTTCAAAAGCTGGGGCGATATCTTGCGTTGGGTGCTGCAAGAAAACGTTCCGGGTGAATTCCCGTACACCTCTGGCCTCTTCCCTTTCAAACGCGAAGGCGAAGACCCAACGCGCATGTTCGCCGGCGAGGGCGGCCCTGAGCGCACCAACAAACGTTTCCATTATGTTTCTTTAGGGATGCCCGCCAAACGCCTTTCTACGGCTTTTGATTCGGTAACGCTTTACGGCAACGACCCCGACCTGCGCCCGGATATCTACGGTAAAATCGGCAACTCTGGCGTTTCAATTTGCTGCCTAGACGACGCCAAAAAACTGTATTCAGGTTTTGACCTCAGCCACCCCGCTACGTCGGTCTCCATGACCATCAATGGGCCCGCCCCAATGCTCTTGGCGTACTTTATGAATGCCGCCATCGACCAAAACTGCGAGAAATACATAAAAGCCCATGGCCTAGAGGCTGAAGTGGAAACCAAAATCGCAGCTATTTACAAAGCAAAAGGCACCGCTCGGCCAGCCTACCAGGACGAGCTCCCAGAAGGCAACGACGGCTTAGGCCTTGTGTTGCTTGGCGTAACCGGTGATCAAGTCTTACCGGCAGACATCTATGCACAAATCAAGGCCGATACGCTCAAACAAGTGCGCGGCACCGTTCAGGCAGACATCTTGAAAGAAGACCAAGCGCAAAATACTTGTATCTTCTCGACTGAATTTGCTTTGCGCCTCATGGGCGATGTCCAAGAATACTTTATCGCCAACGGTGTGCGCAACTTCTATTCAGTATCGATTTCAGGTTACCATATTGCCGAAGCTGGCGCCAACCCCATCACGCAATTGGCATTCACCCTTGCAAACGGATTCACCTACGTTGAGTACTACCTGAGCCGCGGCATGGACATCAATGAATTTGGGCCAAACTTATCGTTCTTTTTCTCTAACGGCATCGACCCAGAATACGCAGTTATTGGCCGCGTGGCGCGCCGCGTGTGGGCCAAAGCCCTTGCGCGCAAATATGGTGCAAATGCACGTGCGCAAATGCTCAAGTACCATATCCAGACCTCTGGGCGTTCTTTACACGCCCAAGAAATCGATTTCAACGACATTCGCACCACCCTTCAGGCACTGTACGCCATCTACGACAACTGCAACTCTTTGCACACCAACGCCTACGACGAAGCCATTACCACGCCAACCGAAGAGTCTGTGCGCCGCGCCATGGCTATTCAGCTGATCATCAACCGCGAGCTCGGCTTGGCCAAAAACGAAAACCCACTACAAGGTGCGTTCATCATTGAAGAGCTCACCGATTTGGTAGAAGAAGCTGTTTTAACTGAATTTGACCGCATCACCGAACGCGGTGGCGTGCTCGGTGCCATGGAAACGATGTACCAACGCTCTAAAATACAAGAAGAGTCTTTGTATTATGAAACCCTCAAACACACCGGCGAATTCCCGATTATTGGTGTCAATACCTTCTTGAGTTCAAAAGGGTCGCCGACTGTTCTACCTAAAGAGGTTATTCGCGCAACTGAAGAGGAAAAACAATACCAAATTCAAATGCTCGCCAACTTGCACCAAGCGCAGGTAGCGGCTGCCAACGACGGTATTGCCAAAGTGCAAGAGGCCGCCATTCAAAACAAAAACATCTTCGAACAACTCATGGAAACCTGTAAAGTAGCTTCTTTGGGGCAAGTAACGGGTGCATTATTCGAAGTAGGCGGGCAATACCGCAGAAACATGTAAACATGAATGCGCAACTCCTTTCCAAGTTTGAGCAACAGCTTGCGCTCAAAAAACAATATTTTTCCTCGGAGAACAGAAAGGTGCTGCAAACCGCTTTACAAGCGCAATACAAAAATATAAATACCTCTACTGCGGTCCAAAACAACTTAAATGTACTTGCTCAAAGCAATGCATTCACCGTGACCACAGGTCATCAGTTGTGCCTTATGACGGGGCCACTGTATTTCATTTACAAGATTTTACACGTCATCAAACTCAGCGAAGACCTCAACAAAGCTTTTCCAAACGAACATTTTGTTCCTGTGTACTGGATGGCCTCAGAGGACCACGATTTTGACGAAATCAAAAGCTTTTTATTATTTGGCCAAAAATGGATCTGGGAAAGCGAACAAAAAGGCGCTGTCGGTAGATTCGACACCAAAGATTTAGCACCTATTCTTGCCGAATTGCGCCAAAAATTTCACAACCAACCCGACAGCGAGATTCATGGTTTATTGGAAAAATTAAACACTGCTCCGTACGCGAAGGGTTTTTTCGAATTTGTAAATGAACTCTTCTCTGCTTACGGGCTCGTCATTATTGATGCAGACAACGCCCAACTAAAAGAAAGCGCCTGGCCAATTTGGGAGAAAGATTTGTACACCAACGATATCCATAATGCCGTCATTGATCAAACCCAGGCACTCAAAGATCAAGGACGCAATACGCCAATTGAAAGTAAAGCATCTAATCTCTTTATACTTGGTAAGGCGAAAAGAGAAAGGATAGAGAAAACCAGTCAATTGGACTTCAAAAAAGAAAATTGCGCCCAACTTTCTCCAAATGTAGTACTTAGACCTATTTATCAAGAATGGCTACTTCCCAACCTAGCTTACATTGGTGGGCCAAGTGAAATCGCTTATTGGCAACAGCTCCCCAAAGCATTTGAAAGCCTTGGGCTTCCGTTTCCGCTGACTATTCAACGGGCAGGCGGATACTTACTTCAAGAAAAAGATCTGGAACTCATCCTAAAACTAGGTTTTGAAAAACAAGATTTTTTGTCGGATAAAGCAGCACTCAAAGAGCGCTACCTCCAACAAGTTGGCAATCAAGAGCCCAATTACAGTTCATTAGATAAATTTTGGAGCGGCTACAAAACGGCTTTTCTAAAAATTACTGCAGAAGAACTACCTCAGCAAACAAGAATGATCGAGGCCGAACTCACGCGCATTCAAAAACAAATTGAGGCGCTCGAACAGCGCTTCGAAAAGGCGCGCAAAGGCAAATTCGACAAAGCACTCAAGCAAATCGAGCAACTTTCAGAAAAAATTCAGCCCAAAGGCCAACTTCAAGAGCGCACCTTGAATATCTTAAACTTTTGCCCCGACGGCCAGCTCTCGCAGCGCATTGCGCAAATCTACCAACAACTCGATCTTTACTGTGAAGAAAAACAGTGGTTTGTGGTGTCATAAACCAAAAATCACGACCTTTGTGTTTAATTGACAATATGGCTCAGAATAACATTCGCGAAGTGCTCGCCAAACACCCAACTATTCCTGTCGTAACTTTTACGCACACCAATGAAGTCATACCCAAAATGGACGCGCTTATTGCCCGTGGTATTTTCTGCATCGAAATTACACTGCGCACACCAGCTGCCTACGACTGTATCGCTTTGGCTAAAAAGCTTTACGGCGACCGCTGTGCAATTGGCATGGGGACCGTTGTGAAAGTCGAGCAAATCGAAAAAGCCGTTGAACTCGGCATCGACTTCATGGTGAGCCCTGGCCTCAATGCCAAGCTTGCACCTCACTTTGAGAACAGCAAAATTGCTTTTATACCAGGTGTGGCCACCCCGAGTGAAATCATAGAAGGCATTCAGTTTGGTTGGGATACCTTCAAATTCTTCCCTGCCAATTTATTTGGTGGTTTGGGCGCGCTCAAAGCCTACGGACAAGTATTTCCGAATATTCAATTTTGCCCAACTGGCGGCATTACCGAAGATACCTACCCCGACTACCTTGCCTTACCTAATATCATTTCTGTTGGCGGTTCTTGGATGTAATTATTAATGAGCCGGACTTTTCCAGGTTGGCATTTACCCTGAGATCACCGAATTTAGACTTCTTTCGGCGAAGTAACACTAATTTTTTGCTAAATTTGCAGCCATCGTTATCGTACCGTTTGACCCGATAACCTGGTCCTATAGCTCAGTTGGTTAGAGCAACAGACTCATAATCTGTGGGTCCACGGTTCGAGCCCGTGTGGGACCACCCAAGTGGGGATTTTGGCTAAAATGTCAGAATCCCCATTTTTATAAGCCTCTACATGGCTTGTTTTAAAAATGAGCAAGGAAATGTTGAAGGAATTGGAGGGTATGGGATTGTAAGAAGCATTCAAAACAAGACGACAAGACCTTATGCTTCGCCTGCGGCAAGGCAATATTGCCACCTTGATTTATTTCTCATTACCTTCTGGTAAATTTTCAAAGTTTCACAAAATTGAATCTGACGAAATCTGGAAATGCCTTTTCGCTGTCGTCGTGTATGGTGGCGCCAGGCTTTGAATTTTCAGATTTTCAACTTTATGACCAACAGGAGCTCATCGGTAGATTTCCTGAATTATCGCAAATCATTTCGCATTTGCATCAATAGTTTACCAACGATACACCACTGCATTGATATTCATGCCGGCGCCCACAGAGGCGAGAATAATGACATCTCCTTTGTTTAACTCATGCTCGGGGTATTCTCCACGAATGACCGCATCTAACAAAGTAGGTACGGTTGCTACCGAACTGTTGCCATTAAATTGAATGTTCATAGGCATGATGTGTTCCGGACGTGCTGCTTTGTACAAACGGTAAAAGCGATCAATAATGGCTTCATCCATTTTTTCGTTGGCCTGATGGATAAATATTTTCTTGACTTGATCGACTGAAACACCGCTTTTATCCAATGCTATTTTCATAGCCGCAGGCACTTTAGTTAATGCAAATTCATAGATTTTACGACCTTGCATTTTGATGTACTTTTCGTGGATATGATGCTTTGAATTTAAGGAGGGGCCGTTATTTAAAAAATAGGCTTCGTCTTTGGTAAAGGTTTGGGTGGCATGCGCTAAAATACCACTGCCATCTGTGCTATCTTGCGCTGCTAAGATACAGGCACCCGCACCGTCGGCAAAAATCATGGAATCGCGGTCGTGGGGATCCACTACCCTACTTAGCGTCTCAGCGCCGATCACCAAACAAAATTTGGCTGCACCAGCTTTAATGAATAAATTGGCTTGGATGAGCGCTTCGATCCATCCGGGGCAGCCAAAAAGCATATCGTAGGCCACACAATTTGGATTGGCAATCCCCAAAGCATGTTTCACTCTGGACGCTAAAGCTGGCAACATATCAAGATGGTTAGATGCAAAGCGCACATCTCCAAAATTGTGGGCAAAAATGATGTAATCTATTAGCTCCGGATCTATTCCCGAAGCGTCTATGGCCTTCTGCGCAGCAATGATACCCAAATCAGAATTCGTTTGTTCTTTTTGCGCGTAACGGCGCTCTTCAATTCCGGTGATGTCTTTGAATTTTTCGATAATGATTTCATTGCTATCCTCGAAGGGTTGGTCGATGTCTTTATAGAAACGATGGGCAATGAAATCTTGGTTAGTTATGCGCAAGGTAGGAAGGTAACTACCTACGCCAAGTAGTTTAGCACTCATGGTTTACGTCAGTTTAGGATGTAAAGTTAGCAGAAATTTATACTTAGTGTAAAAAATACACTTACAACCAAATAAAAATGTTGCTAAAAACGATAGATAAATCCAGAAAGCACACCAATCGAGGTGTAGCGATTCATTATCAGTCCATTATCGATTAGTAAACCGATTTTCTTGCAGCTGCGTAGTCATATCGGACCATTAACAGGACCGCCAACAATAGACTTGCAAAGACTAAATGAGCGGTCTGAACTAATCCTGGCATGTCCGCATAAGCGAGCGCAACACCGCTGAACAACTCGGCAGCAAGCAAATAAAAGGCGACGTTAATGCGCTGATATTTCCATTCGGTTCGGTTTTTCCAAAAAAGATAGCTCAATAAAATAAGGACCAACCAACTGAAACTGCGATGAATAAAAAAAGGCATACCTAATTGCTCAATCCATTCGGCACGGCTGTAACCTTTTTTAACCAAAGCATCGATTGCCTCGCGCACTTGCGTACCGAGGAACATTTGATAAAAGGTGATGCCTAAAATAAGCCAACTAAGCCACTGAAACGCTTTGTTTTGCGGTAAATCGGCTCTTTTTTTATTTTGAACATCATGAAGCAAATAAAGTTGGATGGCAATAATGATCAAAGCCAGCATCAGGTGAACGGTAATGGTCCAAGGTACTAAATTTGTCGCCACCACAATAGAACCAAACCAAGCCTCCAGCCCCATAAGCACCAAGTTTAGTCCGGCTAAAACCAACCATTTACGCTTGCGGTAAAAGAGCAGCAACCAACCAAAACCGAGGAGCATGGCGTTGCCCGCTAAAAAACCAGCGAGTCGGTTGATGTATTCTGTCCAGGTTTTGCGCGCATTGAAGGCCTCCTCGACATAAACAGTTGGGTCATTTTTAATTCTTTTTGCCGTGGACGCCATGCCTAATTTTGAAAGCAAGGCACAAAATTTTTCTACTTTTTTCTGTCTTTTAAGTAAATATGCTTCTTGGTAGCCTGAGGGCAACTCAGAAAGTTCAGTGGGTGGAATCCATTTTCCAAAGCATTTAGGCCAATCTGGACAACCCATACCGCTGCCAGACATACGCACAAAACTTCCGGCAAAAACCACTAAAAAAATAAGGATCAATACAAGCCATTGAAACCTTAAAAAACGTCTAGAAACTTGCATGCTTCAAATTTACGATAAATCGCTATTCCATTTTTCTATTTTTTGCGCTTGTTGTATCTTTGTGCTTTAGATAAAATATGGAATTCAACGCCCTCACCGCGATCTCCCCGATAGATGGTCGCTACCAATCCAAAACAGCAGCTCTACAAGCTTATTTTTCAGAATTCGGACTCATCCGTTACCGCGTTTTGGTAGAGGTCGAATACATCATCGCATTGGTTCAGAGCGGAATATCCAATCTGCAAGGCTTCCCTGAAGACCAATTCGATAACCTCAGGGCCATTTACACCGAATTCTCACAGGCCGATGCCCTTTGGATCAAAGAAACAGAGCGCACCACCAACCACGACGTCAAGGCGGTGGAGTATTTCCTCAAAGCTAAAATGGAGGCCTTAGGTCTCAGCGCTTATTCAGAATTTGTTCATTTTGGTTTGACCTCACAAGACATCAACAATACTGCCATTCCGTTGTCACTTAAAGAAGGTATTGAAGCTGTTTATTTACCTCAACTTTTGGCGGTGCATGCCAAATTAGTAGCTATGTCCGTCGAATGGAAAGACATCCCAATGCTGGCGCGCACCCACGGGCAACCCGCATCTCCAACCCGTCTTGGTAAAGAAATTCAAGTTTTTGCCGAACGCCTCCACAAGCAAATTCAGCAATTGAAGTCCATTAAGTTGCCCGCCAAATTTGGTGGCGCCACCGGTAATTTCAATGCGCATTTTGTTGCTTATCCAAAAACAGATTGGGTAGCTTTCGGTAATCGTTTTGTAAATGAAATTCTCGGCCTAGAACGCGCTCAGACCACGACACAAATCGAGCACTACGATAACCTTGCTGCACTTTTTGATTGCATGAAGCGCATCAACAACATTCTACTTGACCTCGACCGCGACATGTGGACCTACATCTCCATGGACTACTTCAAGCAACAAATTAAAGCCGGAGAAATCGGTTCATCTGCAATGCCTCACAAAGTCAATCCGATTGACTTTGAAAACTCAGAGGGCAACATCGGTTTGGCCAATGCGCTCTTTGAACACTTGGCAGCCAAACTTCCTGTTTCGCGTCTTCAACGAGACCTCACCGACTCTACAGTACTGCGTGTTGTCGGTGTTCCACTTGCACACAGCATCATTGCATTTGGAGCTACACTCAAAGGTCTGGGCAAGCTTTTGCTCAATGAAGATGCCCTCCGACAAGATCTCCAAAACAACTGGGCCGTTGTAGCTGAGGCCATCCAAACCGTTTTGCGCAGAGAAGGATTCGACAAGCCCTATGAAGCACTAAAAGGCCTAACCCGAAAAAACGAAAAAGTGACCAAAGAAAGCGTCCATGCTTTTATTGATGAATTACCCGTTACGGATCAAATTAAAGCCGAACTCAAAAAGATCAGCCCCGAAAACTACGTCGGCATTCAACTCGTCAAGTAATGCATTTGCGTCTGCTCTTTGCTGGTTTAATTTGGGTTATGTTTCAAACCCACGCCCAAGAACTCAACTGGCAATGGGGTAGTTTTCAGCGCAGCAAAGGGCAACTCATCGACATCATGCCCGCTCAGAAAGGCACATTCTCTACGATCGATGCCACCAATCAATTGGGCGGAGGTAATAATATCCTGACGCAATACGACGCTTTGCAAGCAATAAATACCGTTCGCATTAAACCCGTTAGTCCGGAGGGCTACGGCTACTATGTTCAAACGCTTAGACAAGAAAACAAGCACCTCGTATTTGTTGCCGATAGAAATGGCAAGGAAATGAAACTATTTATGAAGGTCTTGGATGCCGAAAACAACGAAATCGAAGTTAGAGAACTGCTCAGCTACACCGATCCTAGACCCAATGCCTTACCTGATTTTAATATCATTGAAGCACCGAACAAGGCCTTTTTTGCCGTTTATTATCAAATTCCCGGTAAACGAAACGGAACAGACACCTACGGTTATCAAGTATATAATGCGCTTGGTGATCCGCACAATGGCGGTGAATACAGCTTGCCGTTTGATGCCAATTTGAGTTCCATTGAGGATGTGTTCTTGACGAACAATGGTGAGTTTTTTATTGGCGTTATTGAATTAGAAGCAATTGAGAACCAGGGTATTCGCGTTCGAAAATCCTTTAAAAATCTGCATGTTTATCAATTCAATCAAGATGGTTTGAAAGATTACACCTTTGAATTAGAAAGCAAACGCATTTCAAATTTTGTCATGAATTCTCAACTTCCCGATCGCTTGACACTCTTTGGAATTTACAGCAATAGCGAATGGGACGGCATGCAAGATGGCTTTTTTAGTGTGCAGCTCAACTTAAGCTCAGACACCGCAATGGCTATTGGTTTTTTACCATTTAGTGCAGAAATCATGCTCAGTGAATTCCGCAGCAATGAGCAAACACGTATCCAAAACCGCATGGACCGACGCAATGAAGACCCGCAATTATCAAGATACCAAGTGCGCGATATCTTCACCTTACCAGATGGCAGTTATGTGGGTTCTTTAGAAAAATTTTACGTTTACACCAGTACTAACATTAATAACCAAACAGGTCAACGCATGACCACCAGTTATTACCATTACAACGACATTATAGCTTTTTGCATCGATACAAGCGGTCATTTAAAATGGGAACAGCGCATCTCAAAAAATCAAGTAAGCATCAATGACTACGGTCCGTTTAGCTCCTACTGTAGCTTTACTGATCAAAATTCTTTGAACTTTATTTTTAACGATGCAGCTGCCAATTATGACCAAGAAGGTAAGTTCCGAAGCAATTTAGAAGAAGTCGCTACCTTTAGTCTAACTCGAAACCGCAATGTCGGAGCTTGGGTTCAAATAGACCTCCAAACCGGTGTTGTAGAAAGAAAAGTAAGTCACCAAAGAGCAGAACAAAATATCTTGTTAGTGCCTAAAACTTTTGAATTTGATTTACTCAATCAACAAATCCTAACCTACGGCGTACTTGGTCCGCAAGAAATTTTTGGGTATATTGAACTCCGAAAAAAGCCCTAATGCGCCATTTACTTATTCTGCTCATACTCGTCCTTTTGGGATGCAACCGAGCGCCTTCTACAAACCCTGCAGCTACTGAGCAGCTCACAGAAAATCCACAAGACGACCACAGCTATGCCAATTTGAAGCAAATCAATACAACGCACCTACACCTCGATTTAGAAGTTGATTTTGCAGCACAAACCATTTACGGAACAGCGCGTCACCGTATGCGTAACAACGGAGCCGACACCGCTATTTTCGACATCAAAGGCTTGCTCATTCAAAAAGTTACACTTGGCCCTAAAAATAAAGAGAGGGAAACCGACTTTACAATTGGCCCCATGGACAAAGACAGCATTTTTGGCCAAGCGCTTCTCGTTAATGTAGATTCAACAACACAATACGTAAATATTTACTACCAAACCACCGAAGCCTCCGCAGCACTCGATTGGCTAGACACCACACTAACTAGCTCCAAAACCAAACCCTTTTTGTACACCCAAGGACAAGCCATTTTGACGCGCACCTGGATTCCTATTCAAGATTCACCATCAAACAGACTTACCTACAGTGCAGATGTCAAAGTGCCGTCTGATCTTTTGGCCCTCATGAGTGCCAAAAATCCGACGCAGCTTCAAAAAAACGGTCTGTATCACTTCGAGATGCCCAGAGCCATCCCGAGTTATCTTATCGCGCTTGCCGTCGGGGATATCGCTTTTAAAGATTTAGGCCACAACTGTGGTGTTTACGCCGAAAAAGAACTTGTTGACAATTGCGCCAACGAATTCGAAGATCTTCCAGAAATGATGCGGGTGGCTGAAGCGCTTTACGGCCCCTACAAATGGGGACGCTATGACGTCTTGGTATTGCCTTATTCTTTTCCTTTTGGCGGTATGGAAAATCCCATGCTGACTTTTGCAAATCCAACCTTGCTTACTGGTGACAAAAGCTTAGTGTCTGTTCTTGCGCATGAACTTGCGCATTCGTGGTCAGGAAATCTGGTTACCAATCATTCTTGGTCAGATCTCTGGCTCAACGAAGGCACCACTGTCTACTTTGAAGAACGCATCATGGAGGCCCTCAAGGGCAAAGAGGTAGCCGACATTTTAGCACAAGTCGAATTCAGGGAATTAGAACAAACGATTGCTGAAATGCGACAAGACAGCTCCTACGAGGACAGCAAACTCCATTTGAATTTAGTGAACCGCGACCCAGATATCGCTATGTCAGATGTTGCGTATGTCAAAGGTGCATTTTTCTTCCGAACACTAGAACAAATGGTTGGACGCAAAAAATTAGATGCTTTTCTCAAGCAATATTTCAGTCATTTTGCTTTTCAAACGATATCCGCAGATGAATTCATTGATTATTTAGAATCCGAATTATTAGCGAAGTCTGGCAAAGACTTCAATTACCGCGATTGGATTTTTCAGCCTGGCTTACCTTCAAATTGTGTTCGTATAGCCGCACCCCGGATCGAAAAAATTGAATCCCAAGCCCAACTTTTCAATCAAGGAAAGAATCCTTTTAAAGCAAAAGTTAGCTACAAATGGGTCCGTAAAAATGGCAAACGCAAACGCATTAAAACCCTTGTTCAAACAAAATACCAAGACCTGCTTATCCAAGAATGGCAACTTTTCATCGGTGCACTTTCTAATCCCCCTGCCTACCGTTTGCAAGAATTAGACAAGCAATTTGCCTTCAGTGAATCGGGTAACAGTGAAATTCTCTGCAATTGGTTTGTACTTGCCGCAAAATCAGATTACGCCTTTCAAATAGAGCCCAAAATAACAGCATTTCTTGGTAAGGTCGGTCGTCGTAAATATGTGTTGCCGATTTATGAAGCGCTTGCATCTAGCCCTAAAGGCCTACAACTTGCCAAACGAATTTTTCATCAATCAAAAAGTAACTACCATAGTGTTACCCGCAGGTCGGTATGGAAAATGCTACAGAAACAAGGCTGATTAATTGCCGTATTCAGACATAAATTTAATACGCACCAAGCGCAATTCCTCTTCAGAATATAGCCCATCAAACTCATGGTAAGCCGAGATGAGGTCTTCGGAGTCAGCACCCAAAAAGTAGTCTATGATTTCCTCTTGGTTATCGGGGTCTAGGACCTCAGCCAAATAATAATCGATGTTGAGTTTGGTGCCTGAATTGACGACGGTTTCCAGTTCTTCGAGTAAGGCGTCGAAAGATTTCCCTTGAGATTTAGCGATGTCTTCAAGAGGCAATTTGCGGTCAATATTTTGAATGAGTTGTACTTTGGCTCCTGACTTATTGATCAAGGATTTCACGACGAAATCTTGGGGACGCTCAATTTGATTGGCAAGCACATGACTAGAAATCAGCTCCAAAAAGGGCAAGCCATAGCGCTGTGCTTTTCCAGCCCCGACACCTTGTATGGAGGTGAGCTCAGCGATTTCGATCGGGTATTGCAAACACATTTCTCGGAGAGAAGGCTCTTGAAAAACCACAAAAGGTGGCACACCTGCTTGCTTTGCAACGCGCTTGCGCAATTCAAGAAGTTGCGTATACAAAGCTTCGTCAAATACAGCGCCGCGCTGATTGAGCACGATATCGTCGTCGTCGGTATTGGAGAAGTCGTGTTGCTTATAGAGTTGAAACGACCCTGGTGCAGTTAAGAATGCATGTCCTTTTGGAGTCAGTTTAAGTGTGCCAAAAGTTTCGACATCCTTGTAGAGATAACCGGCAACGACAGATTGGCGTATAACCGCATTCCAAAAGTGTTCGTCGTGGTCTTTGCCAACCGCAAAAAGCGGTAGCTGGTCGTGTTTGTAGGCTTTGATATCGGCGTTGAGGTGCCCGGCTAAAAAAGCACAATAGTGTTTAGATTTTTGGGTTTGATCAAGCGCCACAACAGCTTGAAGCAAGTAACCCAGGTATTGGCCTCCTTCCATGCGTTCTTGCGGATGTTTGCAGTTATCGCATTTCTCTTGGCAATTGCTTTGATTGAAATCTTCGCCAAAGTAATGCAAAATGAACTTGCGCCTGCAAACAGAGGTTTCGGCGTACGAAACGATTTCATGTAAGAGTTGTTTACCTATTTCTTGCTCCGTAAGTGCTTTTACCTGTAAAAATTTTTCGAGTTTTTCGATGTCTTTATAGCTGTAAAAAGCGATGCATTCTCCTACCCCACCGTCTCGGCCTGCACGACCTGTTTCTTGGTAATAACTTTCAATTGATTTTGGGATGTCGTGGTGAATGACATAACGCACATCTGGTTTGTCTATACCCATTCCAAAAGCAATAGTAGCAACGATCACCTCAACTTCCTCCATCAAAAATGCATCTTGATGTTTGGCTCTTGAGTTGGCATCTAGGCCCGCATGATAAGGCAGCGCATTGATGCCGTTGACTTGCAATAGCTCGGCGATTTCCTCTACTTTTTTGCGGCTCAGGCAATAAATAATTCCGCTCTGCCCTTCGTGTTGTTTGATGTAACGAATAATTTGTTTTTCAACTTCTCTTTTTGGACGAATTTCATAATAAAGGTTGTCGCGGTTAAATGAAGACTTGAAAACATCAGCATCCAGCATATTGAGGTTTTTCTGGATATCGTATTGAACTTTTGGAGTTGCGGTTGCGGTTAAGGCAATGATGGGGACATTAGAAATCTTTTCGAATATTTCACGAAGACGGCGGTACTCTGGTCTGAAGTCATGACCCCATTCAGAAATACAATGGGCTTCGTCAATCGCAAAAAAGGAAATCGGAACGGCCGCTAAGAAATCGATATTTTCTCGTTTGGTAAGTGATTCTGGCGCTACATATAGCATTTTGGTTTGGCCACTCAAAACGTCATCCTTTACCTGGGCAATTTCTGCTTTACTCAGAGAAGAATTCAAGAAGTGTGCAACTTGCCCTGTTTGTGATAAACCACGCACGGCATCTACTTGATTCTTCATGAGGGCAATGAGCGGAGAAACAACGATGGATGTTCCAGGTAAAATGAGCGAAGGCAGTTGGTAACAAAGTGATTTTCCGCCACCCGTAGGCATCAATACAAAGGTATTGCGACCAGCAATCACATTTTCTATGATTTGTTGTTGAGCGCCTTTGAAATGATCGTAACCAAAATAGGTCTTGAGGGCGTCCTTGAGGCGATATGGGGAGTTGATAAGCTGCATGAAGCTAGACGGGAAACAACAGTTTTAAAAAGTTGTTCATTTAAATATAATGCAAATAATGCAAATAGCAAGTATTTACATGAAAATTAACCGTTAAAAGCGACCACTTCTTTAACTTCGGGTAGATGCTGTTTGAGTAAGTTTTCAATTCCGCCTTTTAGCGTAGCGGTGGAGGACGGGCAACCCGCGCAGGAGCCTTTGAGCATGACTGTTACTTTGCCTTCTTCGTAACCAAGAAAGTCAATGGCACCGCCGTCGTTGGCCACTGCAGGGCGCACGTATTGGTCAAGTAGATCCATAATGGCGTCGTCGAGCTCAGAGGGCGCAAAAGAAGCTGGCGATGGGTTTGCAGAGGGGCCTGCTGGGGTTTCTTGGTCTGCGTCGTGTTGTATTTGACTTGGCATGGCAATGAGCACTTCCTTGCCAAAACTGATCCATTCGCGAATAAATTCTCTGAGTTCCATAGTGATGAAATCCCAAGGAACATTGTCGGTTTTGGCAACAGTGACAAAGTTGGAGGCTACAAAAACCTTAGAGACAAAAGGGAAGTCAAACAGTGCTTCGGCGAGTGGTGAGAATCCTTTGGCTGAAGACTTGCTGTCAAATTCAACCGAAGCACCCGTAGGCAAAAGATATTTGTTGGCCACAAACTTCATCGTTGAAGGGTTGGGCGTCATTTCGCTGTAGACTGTTACTGGAATCATTTTACTTTGTTTACCTACAAAAGTAAACAATAAAAAGGGTGCCTAGTTCGGCAAATGCGCTTTTTCTAGTAAATCTAGTGCCGTTTTGACAGGTGAAAAAGCTGACGATGGAATTTCGACAAATAGCGTGTTCCAATTGGCCATAGCGCCATTCCAAAGTCCGGGCTGCTCAATGTATTTGATGTGTTTGCCTTGTTGTGTTTTATCGACCACAAAATAGGTGTCTGGATCTTTAAAGTCTTGGAGCGTGTGCGGATTACCGTGTAAATCGCAAGGACTCAGTAACCGGCCTCACCACAGCGAGCGTTTGTTGGCCTCTGATTAAAGCCGCTTATTGGGCGGCGATTTCAGCAGAATGATCGACAGACATTTAGGTTCTTTTCGTTAATTTGCGCTATGTTTCGCTGCTTCGAATATACAGCTTTTCTTTGGAAGGCCAAAGGTCGGCACGGCACCCACTCGCCTTTTGCCTATTGGCTAGTGGACTGCGTGGCTCGGCTTCCCGATGCGCCCAATGCGTTCAATTCCAATGGAATACAATCTAAAAAATCCTATCGATTTGCCAACAAACTACTTAGGGAATTGCCGCAGCATGCACTTAAATTAATGGATGAAAAAAACGCGGAAAAACACAAAGATTTGGAGCTTGTACCCCAAATCATTGTCATAAACGCGCCATTGAACACCAGTTGCTATCAACAAATAATGGAGAGCCGATTTCATCCAGACACCATTATCATCTTACCTCAATCCGTTTATAAAAGAAACCTACAAGCGTTAAAACTGCTTTATGAAGACGCGCGTTTTCATTTTACGGCCGATTGTTTCTACTTTGCCTTGCTCAGCCCCAGACCAGGGCAAGCGAAGCAACATTTTTATCTAAAATTGGCTTGACGCGTCAATAATCTTTAGATTTGTGCGTTAACTGACTATGCGCTTATTAATTGGGTTTTTGTTTCTTTGTACTGCCTTGCTAATGGCTACGCTGAGCTCTTGCAACAAACAAGTACTACTCTCCAAATCAAACCTTAACTTTTCAACCGACACTTTGGTATTCGACACTGTCTTTACCACAGTTGGATCCACCACAAAATCTTTCAAACTTTACAACCCTGACCAGCGCAGTGTTCAAATCGAAGAAATTGAACTCATGGGTGGTTCCAATTCTGTATTTCGTATTAATGTGGACGGCGCTTCAGGCCCCAAACACGAAGACCTCATTTTAGAGGCCAAAGATTCACTATTTGTTTTTGTAGAAGTGACGCTTCAGGCCAACAACAGTACCAACCCGCTGATCATCGAAGACTCTATTCGATTTAGAACCAATGGCAAAGACCAATACGTCAAATTAGCTGCTTGGGGGCAAGACGCTTATTTCCACTACTCCAATTTTCAGCTCGATTCTCTGGATTTCAACGAAGGGGTATGGCCAAACGACAAACCCCATGTGATTTACGGAGCGGCAATTGTAGATTCAGCCAAAACGCTCACCATTCAAGCCGGAACAAAAGTTTACTTGCACAAAAATGCTTTGCTATACGTATACAAAGGTTCTTTGCAAATAGAAGGTCATTTGGGCAATGAGGTCGTTTTTCAAGGCGATAGACTCGAACAAGACTATCAAGACGTTTCAGGTCAATACTACGGCATATATCTGCATCAGGCGCTTCCAAGTTCAATCAATTACGCCATTCTTAAAAACGGCACCTCTGGGGTTCACCTCTACAGCGAGGACCCGAGCAACAATGGTTATACGCTCGATATCCAGAACACCCAAATATTCAATCAGGCACGCTACGGTATTTTTATTTTTGCAGGTGCCAAAGTCAAAGCAGAAAATTGTCTGATCTCACACAATGGCACACATGCGTTGCTGGTATTGCAAGGCGGCAATTTCAATTTCAATCATTGTGATTTACTAGGCTATGGCGCCTCTACCAATCCAGCGGTAGGGATCAGTAATTATTACAACGATTACAACCAAAACCAAACGTTGGTTTCCAGCATAGATGAAGGGATTTTTAAGAATTGTGTCATCTATGGAAACCTCGATACAGAAATTGCCATGGATACCATTCAAATGGCAGGTGTACAGCTGAATTTTGACTTTGACTATAGTGTTTTCAAATCGGAAACAACCTACACAGATAGCTTTTACGGCAGCAACCTCTTTTGGAATCTTGCACCGCTTTTCACCAATACGGCAGAACGCGACTTTCATTTTGCCGCCAATTCATCGCTAAGCAATAAAGGAATCAGTTCTGCAGTCTTTACTGATATTTTGGGCCAAGGTCGTGGTAATCCGCCTGACATTGGGGCTATTGAATTACCATAAAATGGGCAAAAAAAAACCGTGAGCGTGCTCTCGGTTTTTTTTTCCAATAATGGTGCTTATGCGTTGGCAATCATGTTGTCAAGAACATCCATAACACCTTTTACAGCTTCGGCAGAATCCATTAACAGCGCACGCTCTGCGTCGTTGAGCTGAAGTTCGATGATCTTTTCGATACCGTTCTTACCCAATACCACTGGTACACCAAGGTAGATATCAGATAAACCATATTCTCCTTGTAACCAAGCGCACACAGGGAAAATGCGTTTTTGATCGCGAATGACGGCTTCTACCATTTGGGCAGCAGCTGCACCTGGCGCATACCACGCTGAGGTGCCGAGTAATTTGACGATTTCACCACCTCCGAATTTAGTGCGCTCAATAATTTCATTCAAACGCGCTTCGTCGATGAGTTCTGTAACTGGAATACCACCTACTGTGGTGTAACGCGGCAGTGGCACCATAGTGTCGCCGTGGCCACCCATAAGTACAGCTTGAATATCTTTTGGAGAAACATTGAGTTCTTCAGCCAAAAATGCACGGTAACGGGCTGTATCGAGCACACCTGCCATACCAAACACGCGTGAAGATGGCATGTTGGCATTAAGGTAAGCACAATAAGTCATGACGTCTAGTGGATTGGAAACCACAATGATAATGGCGTTTGGCGAGTATTTCACTACGTTTTCAGTCACGGTCTTAACGATACCTGCATTGGTCGCGATAAGGTCGTCACGAGACATCCCTGGTTTGCGCGGCAAACCGGAGGTAATGACAACAACGTCTGAATCTGCTGTACGGGAATAATCATTGGTGGAACCAACTGTACGAGAATCA
The DNA here is from genome assembly GCA_016872115.1 of Sphingomonadales bacterium. Classification (GTDB taxonomy): domain Bacteria; phylum Bacteroidota; class Bacteroidia; order Flavobacteriales_D; family Crocinitomicaceae; genus UBA952. Next base: position 129,173 of record VHBC01000002.1, read on the forward strand.
TAAAGGTTAATTGGGGCTGTTTGCCAGATATCTAGGGCCTTGCCTTCAGCAAATCCTTCTTTGATATCGAGCAATACAATTTCATTGGTTATTTCACGGGTAGCCAATACATCAGCACAAGTTGCGCCAACGTTTCCTGCGCCTACAACAGTTACTTTCATTTGTTATGATTTTTAGGTTGATAAAAGCTTTTGCGTGACGAATTTACGCATAGTTCATAAAAAATCCTTTTTTTTGGCGCTAAATAAAAAACGTTTTGAATATCAAGGCAACCTGCGCATTAGCTTTGCGTTAAGTAATTATTGAAAATTGGAGCAGCAAGACAACTTAAAACAAATTGTGGAGGGATGCCTCAGGGGTGAGCGACGCGCCCAAGAGCGTTTGTTCTCAATGTTTTATGGTAAAATGATGGCTGTCAGTATGCGCTATATCAGCGAACGCGACAGCGCTCAAGAGGTGCTCCAAGTTTCATTTTTAAAGGTCTTTGACAAATTGGAACATTTTGATTTTACTGGCTCGCTAGAAGGCTGGATCCGCAGAATTGTAAGCAATACTGCTATTGATCACCTTCGAAAAGCAAAGAAAAACCCTTTTTTATCTGACCAAGACAACGATTTCAAGTCAATGGCGCTGGATCCAATGCTCGAACAAGAACAACTAGAACACACCCAGCTAAAGGCCAAACTAGCCCAAGACGCCATTACCAAATTATCTCCAGCCTACAGAACCGTATTTAACTTGTATGTCATGGAAGAGCTTAGTCATAAAGAAATTGCCGAATTACTCGGTATTTCAGAGGGCACATCAAAATCCAATTTGGCAAAAGCAAAAATGAATTTGCAGCGCCTATTAAATGAACAATTTACACTGATCGAAAAACGATGAAAGATCAATTTGAAAAAAATATCAAATCAATAGTAGAGGAATTCTCCTATGATTACGATCCAAAAGCCTGGGAAGCGCTTTCTGAAAAGTTGCCTAAAGGTAAATCTGGATTTTCTACACTCGCAAAATTAACCGGAGCACTCATCATTGCAGCAGGGGCATTGACTTTCTGGATGCTCAATAGCAAATCACCTTTGGTAAAATCGGTAACCCAAAAAGAAGTGAGCACCACGAAAATGACCGACAAAACACGTTCGGAACAAAAGCAAAACCAAAGCGCCGAAAATACGCCAAACACCGTCGTTGTTTCTTCCCAAGTTCTGACCGAACAATCCAACATCCAAGCAGAAGGTCAACAAGAAAACAGCGTACTCATGCAACAAAATAAGGTTGCTTCAAATCATACGCAACAACTTACACACGCTGAGCAAAACAGCGCCCTATTTCTGAACGCGAAGCAGCCAACTCAAATTACCAAGGAAAACGAGCCTGAAACTCAACAGCAATCGAATGTTGTAAATACACCATGCAAAGGTCCAAAGATCAACTTAGACGCCGATGCGATCAACTATGAGGATGGAACGCCGCGCATCAAAGTGAGCGCCGATTGTAATGGGTCGGATATTACCTGGGGTGCCAATGGAACACTTCAGAACAAAAAGAGCCGCGGCGTTGAGTTATTGGCCTTTAAAGGACAAACCTACACCATCAGCGCTCAAGCGCAGCTAGACGGCTGCACCAGCACAGAAACCATCAAAATTACCGCCAACGAAGACTACAACTTGCTTGCTGTCAATGCATTTAATCCGCAATCCAGAGACGAGCGCAACGCCACCTTCATGCCATACGCATTGACCATCCGTAATGTGCACTTTGAAATGCTCATCATTGATCCGGACAATGGTTCAGTTATATTCAAAACCACCGATGCTCAAAATGCCTGGGATGGAATAGACCAACGAAATGGCCAACTCATTCCAGCACAAAAAGCCTACATTTGGAAAGTGGTGATCAAAGATCCTCTTCCTAACGAAAAATCGACCTATACCGGCACAATCGTTCGGATTTAGTCCCCCGCAACTCAACGGAATTACTTACATTTGTTGAACCCGATTCAACGTGAGTACCCATGAGCATTATTCAATTACTTCCCGATCACATCGCCAATCAGATAGCGGCTGGAGAAGTCATTCAACGACCCGCTTCGGTAGCCAAAGAACTGCTCGAAAACGCCGTTGATGCTGGCGCCACTCAAATCCAATTGGTTGTCAAAGATGCCGGCAAAACCCTTATACAGGTACTTGATAACGGCAAAGGGATGGATGTCCAAGATGCCGAAAATTGCTTCCTACGACATGCCACTAGCAAGTTAAAAAGTGCTTCCGATTTATTTGCTTTGCAAACCAAAGGATTTAGAGGCGAGGCCTTGGCTTCTATTGCCGCTATTGCCCATGTAAGCCTCAAAACCCAACAGCATGAGCAGCAAACCGGAATTCAAATTGACATTGAAGGCAACCAAATCAAATCTAAAAAAGAAGTTATTTGTAAGGCCGGGGCTTCATTTGAGGTAAAAAATTTATTTTACAATGTGCCGGCCAGGCGAAATTTTCTAAAAAGCGATACCATTGAATTAGGGCACATCCAAACTGAGTTTGAACGCGTTGCTCTTGCCCACCCCGAAATACAATTTAGTTTTCAACACAACGGACAAGAACTCTATCACCTACCTTCAGGTCATTTAAGGATGCGCTTAGCCACCATTCTTGGGAAAGGAAGCAATGAAAAACTTGTTCCTATAGATGAACAAACTGAAATCGTTCGCATTATCGGCTACGTTGGCAAGCCAGAACTCTCCAAAAAAAGCCGAGGTGAACAATATTTATTTGTCAATCAACGCTTTTTCAAAGACCCGTACTTCAATCATGCCATTTCGAAAGCTTATGAGGGCATGATCTCCGATAAGCATCATGCCAGTTATTGCATTTTCTTGGAAGTGGACCCTCAAAAAATCGACGTCAACATCCACCCGACCAAAACAGAAATCAAATTTGAGGAGGACCGTTTTATCTATTCTATTTTACTGAGTAGTGTCAGACAAGCACTTGGCAAGCACAATATCTTCCCAACCCTGGATTTTGAATCGGAAAGTGCCTTTGAAGTACCTTCTGAAATCAGAAAGTCCGAACCTATAGTGCCGCAAATAGATGTTGATCCCACTTACAACCCATTTCAAACCACAACACGTCATGGCGGAACCTCTGGGTCGAGCGGTTTCAGCCCGGCATTACAACAAGCAGGTTTCGCAAATCAAAATTCAAGTCCAGAAGACTGGCAAGCATTTTATCAAATCACCGAAACGCGAGAAGAACAACCTGTTGAGATTTTTGAAACACAACAAGCAGCACATCAGTTTTTACTGCACGACAAATATTTAGTAAGTCCAACAAAATCAGGTTTCCTAATCATCGATATTCGCCGGGCAAAAAACCGCATGATCTTCGATGAATTGATCCAACAATTTGTGTCCCAGCCCTTGTCTTCGCAGGCCTTGCTGTTTCCTATTGAAAAACCGTTAGCCAAAGCTGCCAAGCTCACTTGGCAAGGCCAACAAAGTCTCTGGAATCAATTGGGTTTTTATTTCCAAATCCAAGACGACCAACTCATTCTCGAAGCTGTTCCTGCGCTACTTTCTCAAGCTGACCTTGACCCCTGCTTAGATGAACTCACAGATGCTGCTTCATACGCAGATATTTCTGGCGGAGACATCGCACATTTCCTTGTCGCTAAATTGGCCTATTTTGGTTCCAAGCCATTTAGGCTGCAGCACAAAGAAGAAATCGAACACTTCGTAGAAGCACTTTTTCAATGCCCACAACACAGCCACACACCAAATGGCAAAGCGGTCATGTATACGCTTGGCCTTGATGAACTCGCTAAAAAATTCTAAATATGTTTCAGAACCTTCCGCAAGTCACCAAAAATATTCTACTGCTCAATATCGCTTTTTTTGTAGCGAGTTTATTACTTAAAAATCAAGGTATCGACCTTGTACAATCACTTGGCGCGCATTATATCAATTCACCATTTTTTCAGCCCTTTCAGGTAGTGACGCATTTTTTCATGCACAGCACCGAGAATTTTCTGCATATTTTCTTCAATATGTGGTTGTTTGCCATGTTGGGTGCATTCTTGGAAAATATCTGGGGGGCCAAGCGCTTTTTTATTTTCTACTTCGTGAGTGCAATGGGTTCTTTTGCACTTTATAACATGATCGGCTTTATAGAAATAATGAACCTCAAAGCCCAACTTGCCAGCCAAATTGACCTCGATCAATTCAATTATTTCTTAACGCACCGCATCGATTACAACGGCGATACTTTAAATCAAATCAACGCTTACCTCAATGAAACTGAAATCAAACCGGGCCCACATTTTCAAGAGCAAATCTCAACCTATATCGGCAAATCCTTTACACCAATGGTGGGTGCATCGGGCGGCGTTTTTGGCATCATGACCGCTTTTGCGCTTTTGTTTCCCAATACAGAATTCAGGCTTTATTTTGCTATTCCCATTAAGGCCAAGTATTTTGTGGCGGGCTATTTCCTGCTCGAGCTTTACCTTGCTTTTCAAAATCAGGTTGGCGACAACGTAGCACACTTAGCACATGTTGGTGGCGCCTTTGCAGGAGCCATAATGGTAATGATTTGGCGAAAAAACGACCGTTCAAATTTTTGGTAAATTTTCTTTTCTATCAAAATGAATCAACTCATAGACCAAATCAAAATGCAATACCGTAATGGCTCGATGACTATTCGACTCATTATTGTCAATTTGGGGGTGTTTTTTGTTATTCAGTTCTTAGATGCCATTCATAGGTTGCAATTTGCGTCTCCCGAAATTGGCTTGCCTCTTGAGCAAGTTCCAATTCGTTGGACGACCTATCTATTTGCTTTGCCTGGTTCAATTTCAGAACTCACCTTGCAACCTTGGACTGTTGTAAGTTCGCTTTTTGCGCATTTTGGCTTTTGGCATTTAATAAGCAATTTGCTTTTTCTATATTTTGCCGGCAGCACCTACGAAAAATTCTACGGAGCAAAAAGAATGTTGCATTTATATCTATTGGGTGGCATAGCCGGTAATTTTACAGAGGTACTCGCTCATCTGATCTTTCCGGCGCTGCAAGGAAGTTATTTTTCAGTAGTTGGCGCTTCGGGTTCCATCATGGCTATTTTTATGGCCCTTGCTCTTGGCCAACCACAACTCCAGGTGCAACTTTTTGGCCTATTTCCATTAAGAATTTATATGCTTGCCATTTTCTTTTTCCTTAAAGACCTAAGTTCTGTCGGAACCTTAGACAGCGTTGCGCATTTTGCACACATTGGCGGGGCACTTTTCGGTATTTGGAGTATCCAACAATTTTGGCATGTTCGCTTATCAAGACCCTGGCTTGGAATTCAAATCAAAAGAGACCAACCCCGAATGAAAGTTAAAAAAGGTGGCCGACCGCTCACCGACGAACAATTTCGAGCAAAAAAACAAGAAAAACAGGTTCGCTTAGATGCCATTTTAGATAAAATTTCCAAAAAGGGCTACGATGCACTTTCCAAGGACGAGAAAGATTTTTTATTTCAACAAAGCAAAGATGTCTAGGCCACTCCGCAAGCTTTTCTCGGCCCCATCTAAGTTGGCAACAGCAATAACTCTAATTGGCTTGCTTTTAAGCTATTTGGCTCCATTTATTCATCCATCTACCATTCCGTCTTTGCCTTTCTTTGGCCTGAGTTATCCCATTTTTTTGTTCCTGACGCTGGCTTGGTTGGTTATTTGGGCATTTTGGCGCTCAAAGTGGGCCATTTATTGCCTTGTTACTTTGCTCATTGGAGGTAAACTCCATTTTCGAAACTTTTCCACGAGCGCTACCGATAACGCTACCCAGATGGCAACCGGACTAAAAGTACTGAGCTACAACGTCAGGCTATTTGATTTATTCAATCCTTCATTTAATGACGCGTTGAGCTCCAGAAACGCGATTTTTCAGTTTTTAGCATCCGAACAACCAGACGTATTGTGTCTTCAGGAATTTTACCGTCAGGACAAACCCACGCGCTTTGAAATCATGGACTCCCTGAATCGCATCATGCAAACCAAAGACTATCATGAACGCAGTGCCCACAAAAGACGAACCAAAGAAAATTACGGCATTGCATTGTTTTCAAAATATCCAATGATTGCTCGTGGAGATGTCATGTTTGAAGCACAAGGCGAACAAGATTTCAATTACTGCATTTTTGCAGATATTGTCAAAAATCAAGATACCTTTCGTATTTACAACGTCCACTTACAATCGATACGTTTAAATTCTGATCCTCACATCGAAGGCGAAGAAATGCAGACATACAGTAGTAAAAAAGGGATGATTGCCGCTTACCGAAAATTGCGTAGCGCCTTTAAGAAGCGCGCAGATCAGGCGCGCAGAGTGGTTGAACACCTCAAAAGCTCGCCATATCCCGTCATTGTTTGTGGCGATTTTAACGATACACCAATGTCTTATACCTACAATCAGTTTCAGTTGATTCTGCTAGACGCCTTCAGAGGAAATGGTTTGGGCTTGGGCACTACCTATGTTGGTCGTTTACCTGCGGGCCGCATAGATTACCTCTTTTACAGCCCCACACTCAGTGTGAGTCATTATAAAATTCAAAGAAAAACCAGCAGTGACCACCGTGCGATCAGCTGTGTTTTTCATCAAAATAAATCATGATTGCCCTCATAGATTGCGGATCTTCGAAAACGCTAGCCATTGCTTCAGCCATAGAAGAATACAGTGACGTGCAAGTCATTGGCCTCTTTGACTTCAAAGAGACCATGAGTAGTGAATTTGACGGCATTGTTATTTCAGGGGCACCAATATTACTCACTGAAATTGATCCACAACCGTATATGAAGCACTTTGAATGGGTCAAAAATTATCAAAAACCGCTGCTCGGTATATGTTTCGGGCATCAAATCCTTGGGTTGTTGCATGGTGCGCGGATTTCGCGGATGCGAGAAGACCGTAATTTTCAAGAAATTGAAATAATCCGTGATGACATACTATTTGAAAGGCTGCCAGATATTTTTGACATGCAAGAAGATCATTGCGAACACATCTCACTTCCCAATGGCTTTGAATTACTCGCTTGTTCAGATGCGTGTATCAATGAAGCCATGAAACATAAAGAGAAACCACATTATGGAGTGCAGTTTCATCCGGAAGTTTCAGGGAATTTTGGGCATGTATTGTTGGCCAATTTTGCCAATATGGTACAAGGCTAGTTATTTACCAGCTATTTGTAAAATACGCTTTTTGTCGCGTATAAAAATTTTACGTGTCTGGACCTCAATAATGCCTTCTTCCTTGAAGTCCTTGAGTAAACGTATCAGCGTTTCGGTTGCCGTACCTACAAAATTGGCAAGATCTTCACGGCTGAGATTGATTGGTTCGTTATCAAATACATCGATAAGAATCAGCATGGTAAACGCCAAGCGTTCACGAACTGACTTCTGAGCCATATTGGTGATGAAATCAGCGCGGTCTGCTAATTCTTTTGACAATTCTTTGATGATCCCATTGCGCAATACCGGATTGGTATCCATCAGGTTCAGGAAATCTTCTTTACCAATGAAGCAAATATTGCTTTCTTCGAGGGCTTCAGCAGCCACTTTATAAGGCTCCTCGGTAAACATGGCTCTAAAACCAACCATTTCGCCCGCTTTAGCAATGTGAATGATTTGTTCTTTGCCTTCGTCGCCGCGTTTGTAAATCTTAACGAGACCTTGATTAATGCAATAGACACCCCTTGGAAAAGAACCTTCTAAGAAAACCACTTGGTGTTTTTTATATGCACGACATGACCAATTTAAATCTAATGGACCTAAATTAGTTATAATACCACCTTTTAAATCTCCGTTTCCCACAAAACGAAATTAAATAATTGTTCCGTTTCAGCCATAAAAAAAGGAGGCCTAGGCCTCCTTTTTCACAAATAATTTATATGATTTACAGCTTGATGAATTTGGCTGTATCGTTTTGTTTACCTGAACTAAACTTAACAATGTAAGTTCCTGCAGGTAAATCTGAACTATCTATACTGAGTTCTTGCGTGCCATCAGCCAATTGTAGCGTTTTGTTCCAAACCAAACGGCCTGTAATTGAGTAAACCTCTACTTGAGCCTTACCACTTTGGGCCAATTCAAATACTAGGGTTGTATTGTCTTTGGTTGGATTCGGGTATGTACGCAATTTGGTTTTGAATTCGCCACCAGGGGTACCAGAGTTGTTGTTGGTACCAAGATATTGCGTCGTTCTCCAAATACCGCGACCGAAGGTTCCCAGGTAAATTTCTCCTGGGCGACCATTGCCTTCGTCGAATGAGCGCCAGCTCTGACGCACTTCGTAGACAGGAGTGCCTTCGAAGCCAGTAGAGGCGTTTTCCCAGGTGGCGCCACCATTTTCTGAAACCCAAGCACCGCTCGATGTTCCAACAACTAAGATATCTGGATCGTTGCGATCGATGATGCCATCGTAAGTGGCTATGCCAGGCACAATAGCAACCAAGTTGGTAAATGTAGGAGCCGCGGCAGTTGCATTGTTGGTGCGCTTGTTGGTTCCGTTGAAACCAGCAAAGCAAACGAGGTCGTTGGCATTGTTTGGATTCACAGCAATACCCTCATAGGATGTATTGGTGATTTTGAGGAGGGTAGTGGCTGTTGGTGGAGTTGTGTTGGCTCCTTGCGTAACATAACCGGCTTTTGAGGCGAAGTTAGGATCACTGGTGTAGATACTACCCAAACCATTTAGGCGCCAAACGCCGTTTCCTGCACTGATATAGCAGTGGTTGAGGTCACGTGAGAATTCAACATCTACAGAGTTGAATAAGCCGCCGCCAATGCCTTTAGCTAGGCACAACCATCCAGGATTGGTGACAGAAAAACGGGTTGCGTTGCGCGTTCCCCAGAGCTCACCACCGTTTGCATTGACATAAACCAAGAACCAAGATTGGTATGGGTCAGCTATGCGAAGGGTATCCCAGGCAACGTTAAATATGACGGTGTCGTTACCCATTTCAACGGTTTCACCTGTGGCGTTGTTGATACCGAAATTCACACCGTTTACGGTCAAGGAAGGATCGTAATAAAGGGTGTCATCAAAGTAAAGGTTGGTTGCTGCAGATACTGTAATGGTGTCTCCAGAGGCCATGGATGGAATGCGAAGCATATCGCCAGCATCGTAGTTCTTTTTAGGGATGTAAGTTACTGAATCTTTCGAATTTGGGTCAAAATACTCAGCCAAAAAGAGCTCAGTGTGGAACGGGTGGTTAGGACTGCCGTCGGTACCTGGTGGGTCATAGGTGCCAGGAAGGTTCGGGCTAAAGTTGGTGAAATTGACACCGCGGTCTCCAGAGCGAGAAATGCTATTATAATAAATAGATGAAAACATCACGTTTGGATTAAAGAAGGAGATTTCACATTCAAAGCCGTCGCCGCCGTTCACTTCACGGAATTCATGGTAGGTAGAAAGCGAAAAGTCGTTGTAGAGTGTACCGTTGTCTTGAGTACCTCCCATCACGCGGCCACCCGCATCAAATGCAATACCATAGAATTGCGTGACGTTATAGCCGCGGTTTGCTGGATACCAAGACTGTCCTTTGTTGTTAGAAACACCTACACCACCGTCATTACCAACATAAAAACGGTTGTTGTTGTCCCATTTCATTTCATGGTTGTCGGCATGAACATATGTTGGTGAACTTGGATTGACAAACCAAAGCGAAATTTTCTCAAAACCTCCAGACGGCGGGTTATTAACTGTTTGTTTCCATTCCCATACATCGATACCACCGATAAGTAAGCGCTCGTTGTCGGTTGGGTCTACAGAAAGTATGCTGTTGTAGGTACCTTGGTTACGGTAGATATCAAACTCATTTGGAGGACCAGATGCACCAACAAACTGATTCCATGTTTGGCCGTTGTCGTGAGAAACGTGCATGGACATGAGGTTCGAATTTGTTCTTGCAGCGTAAAGAGAATAGGCATTGGAACTATTCTTAGTTGGTGAGATGGCATACTCAATGCGGGCAGCACCAGTTGGTACAAGATTATTGGCAATAGAACCAGATTTGTCCGTGAATGAATTACCACCATCATTGGAAACGAATGTTTTGTTAGCTGCGTAAGCTCCAATGATGACTTGACCGTCTTTGGAGACTTTTAAAGCAAAGCAACCACCACTTGAGGCTGGTACGTTGGTCATGGAAGCGTCACCGACTTTCCACTTTTTAAGACCGGATGCAGTGGCCATCCAAACGTAGTTGTCTGCATCAGAACTTGCTACTTCTGTACAGCTTGCTGAACCCGGGACTTTAGTAAAGGTTGCACCAAAGTCAGTCGAACACCATACGCCGTTTCCGCCCCAACCTTCTTCATTGGAACCAGTTGCCACGTAAAGGGTGTTGTCGGGCGTCATAGTCATACTCGAAATATACGGATTGGCTCCGGCTTCGAAATAAGGCACAACGCGCTCCCAGAAATTCCCTTTGTTGTTGGAAACGAACAAACCACCTGAAACACCACCGGCCCATACGCGGTTGATATTTGAGCGGTCTATGCAAATAGCGCGGGTTCTACCGCCGATGTTGTCAGGACCTAAAGATTCAAATAATATTGATTTAGATGTTCCCTTCTTACGGACTTCTTGGTCAATTTGAGCGAGTGTTTCTGAAGAAACTGGCTCACCAGTATTTACGTCAACGTAACGCGCTTTAATCCAAGCAATGGCATCATCAGAACGACCCTCTTGGAGAACTGCTAGGCTTTTTTGACTATAAAATGCCGTTTGTGGCAAGAATTGGAAAGCGGTGTAGGCTAGTGCGAATACACTCGCAACTATCAGAGAACCAAATACATATACCTTTTTATTCATAACAAATTTTTAAGTGTGCATGATTAGTCGACTAAATTAAGAAATATTCTCTTAATAATGATTCTAGATGTAAGGCTTTTACACAATTTTTTCATAATTTTTTTTTATTGCGTTATTCCTTGTTTTATAGATTAAATAAGTGCTTTTCAGCATGATAAGAAGATCGGACCAATGGGCCACTTTCAACAAAACGGAAACCCATATCTAAACCCAATTGCTGATAATGCGCAAATTGCTCGGGCTCAATAAATTCAGCCACCGGCAAATGTTTAGGAGTTGGCTGAAGATATTGACCCAAAGTAAGAATATCGACCTGGACAGAACGCAAATCTTGCATGGTTTCAATGACTTCTTGTTCAGACTCACCCAAACCCAACATAACACCAGATTTAGTCCGCATCCCCCCTTTCTTGAGACGAAACAGCACCTCTAAACTTCTGTCATATTTCGCTTGAATACGCACTTGTTTGGTAAGGCGACGCACTGTTTCTAGATTGTGTGAAACAATTTCTGGCGCAACATCGATGATTACTTGGAGGTTTTCCCAGTTACCTGCGAAATCAGGTATGAGCGTTTCTAAGGTTGTGCCCGGAGATTGTTGGCGAATAGCACGCACGGTTTGCGCCCAAATACTGGAGCCGCCATCTTTGAGATCATCGCGGTCAACGGAAGTGATTACGGCGTGCTTGACACCCATAATTTTAACGGAGTTGGCTACGCGTCCGGGTTCGAATTCATCTACTGCATCAGGCTTACCTGTTTGTACGCCGCAAAAACCACAAGATCTTGTACAAATATTACCGAGAATCATGAATGTAGCCGTACCTTCTCCCCAACACTCTCCCATGTTTGGACAGCTGCCACTCTCACAAATTGTATGCAATTTGTGCGCATCGACCAGGCCACGGACTTTTCGGTAGTTTTCTCCGGTTGGCAGCTTGACTCTGAGCCATTTAGGCTTCTTGATACGGGTGGTTTCTTCCATTAAAATTGAAATGTTTCTATTTGAGTAAGTAACGTTTCGCGTTGTTCAACAAGTGATTGCAGTTTTTGTGCGTTGTAACGCAAAGATTTTATAAGGAGGGTGGTATTTTTTCCAAATAAATAGTAACCAAGTGCCACAAAATGCATAGTCAAAAACAAGGTGATCCAAATCAAGGTATTCAAACATACATAGTATGAGGCCATTTTAAATAGGATCAGATTCCATATCGCAAGAATTACTAAAAGCATTATCATTTTAGTGGAGGACCAGAAAACACGGCGCTTCAATTTTTTCTCAACAAAACGCTTCACAAAATAGGTTGGCAATCCAATTGGTATAAGACCGATAAGGAACAGTGGCAATTGAATGAGCCATTTGATATAGGTTTTTAGTTTCCAATGCTTTTCGATGGCAAACCAATAAAGTTCTGCTTCGGTTAAATTATTTGTTTCTAAGTTCTCAAAATAAGCGTTGAGGTCTTTTTGTAATACTTTTAAATCGAGCGAAGTATCGTCGTTCAAACGCGCTGCTAATTGTTGAGAATACGCCCAACGTTGCTCGAGTGTGTATTGCTTGTCATAACAATGGACATTCATTCCTTCGCGATTGAGCATCATGATTTGCTCGTGCAATTGAAGATATTCATCTGAGCGCAAGTGCGTTATTTGTGCTTGCATACGGCTTTCTAACACTCTGTTGAGTTCCGAAATAACTTTACTCGGATTTTCTAGATAGGCTTCTTTGTAATCGTTCAAAATTATTGGCTCAGCTGCAGCGATGAGCACCTCACTACGCATGATACCTGGATTGGTGTAATTGATGCCTAAACCTTGCACTTGAATTTCGTATTTCCAGTCGAGGTCTTCAAGGGCGGTGAAACCAATACGAATTGCCCCTTTTTTAATCGGTTTGAGGCGGCGCTCAAAAATGTCGTCAGTAAGGCCCTCTCCGAAGATGAGTAAATTGCGTTTTTTTGCGAGCGTTTCGGTGGCTTTCTTAAAAACTTTCTTATTCTTTTCTTGTGAATTACCACCGTCTTGCGCGCGGTAAATCGGAATCATTTGAGCCAGCCAAAAAAGTGGTTTGGTAAACCAATTGAAAACATCAGAACGGGTCATGAAATAAACTACTGGTTTGCGCATGCTTGAAATAACCAATGGGTCAAGAAATGCGGACGGGTGGTTGCTCACAAAGATGGTTCTGCCGAAAAGTTTACGACTCGGGCGTACCTCCCTAATGCGTCTAAAAAACAGGCGAAAGGAAAAACCTAGACCGATCCAAAAAATAAAATACAAGGGCCGCATGCTGCGAAATTACCAATTTTAGATAATTTCGCCTTAAAATAAACGCATGAAGCGCATCGGACTCATCTGCGGAGGATTTTCTTCCGAATACAATATCTCAATCAAAAGTGCTCAAACCATCCAGCAGCATTTCCCTGAGCATTTGAGTTGTATTTTAATTGAAATCGACAGATCTAATTGGCAAAGCAAACTGCAATCTTTGTCCGAAATTGATGCCGCCTTGATCTACACACACGGCGACCCAGGAGAAAACGGCAAAATTCAAGCCTACCTGGATATGCTGCAAATACCCTATATCAACTCAGGAGTCCTCGCCTCTGCCCTCTCCTTTGATAAATGGTATTGTAATCAATTTTTAAAAGGCTTTGGATTTGCGGTGGCGCAATCTCAATTATTTAGACACGGACAGGCTATAGATGCCCAAAAATTATGCGACCAATTAGGTCTTCCCTTATTTGTCAAGCCTTCGGATTCAGGCTCTAGCTTTGGTATTTCCAAAGTAAAAAACGTCGCTCAAGTGCATTCCGCCTTTGCGGCAGCGTTTAAGGAAGGTAGAACTGTAGTTGCTGAAGCATTTTTAGACGGTACCGAGGTCACTTGTGGTGTTTATCGTACGCAAAATGAAATTGTTGCGCTTCCCCTGACTGAGATTGTAAGCGAGACCGAATTTTTTGATTACGCCGCCAAATACGACGGTAAATCAAAAGAAATTACGCCGGCAAGAATAGATGCAAAAGTTGCTGAGCAATTACAGCAACAGGCCAAAAAAATATATGAATTGCTGGGCTTGCGTTCAATTGCACGCATCGATTTTATGGTGGTAGCTAAGCAACCGCATGTAATTGAAGTCAACACAACCCCAGGATTTTCGCCCGCGAGTATTGTACCACAAATGCTTAGTTGTGCTCAAGTCAGTATTAAAGATTTTTGGAAAGAAATTATTCAGGTTGAGCTTGGTATGTAGCCATAGCATTTAGAACCGGCTCTAACTTACTAGTTATTGCCGCACCTGTAATCGCATAATCATTTGCAATAAGTGCAAAAGCAGCCCGACCACCGTTCGGCAAATCTACATAACCTGCATAGGCTTTGATCCCTGTTATACTGCCGCTTTTGGCATAGACTTTCCCTTGGGCTGCCTGACCTTTACATAGATTTTTAACCGTTCCACTTATGCCAACAATAGGAAGACTAGCTAAATATGAGGAAAAATAACTTTGTTGGCATTGGACCCCTAATAATTGCGTGTATTGCGCAGCACTCATTCGATTTTCTTTTGACAAGCCACTGCCGTCTACAATCCGACACGGACCAATTTGCCATTGAGCAAGCAAACTATCCAAGACTATCAAGCTATGCTCATAAGTCCCTGATCCGCTGCATTTGTAGCCAATTTGCAATAAATTTCCTTCGGCGAAAAGATTGATACTGCGTTGATTGGTATGAAAGACAATGTCTTTTAACGATTGGCCGTAAGTCGTATGGATTACTTTTTTGTCCGCGGGAAAAGGCCCCATCTGAAGAAACCGCGATGAGAAGGCGCCGCCATCGACACGAATGCCACCTGCCTGCAATTTTTGATATAGCAATTCGGCAAGCAAGCGCTCTGGATCTGGCATACTTGCCTTCACTTCATAAGCACTCCGATTTGCCGGTAGTTTGCCTTTAATAACCCGAGCATCTTCGAAAGGTACGCCGTAAACAAATGTTTGATCAGAAGAAATCGCGGCAGCTACGGCTTCAATACGCAATTGGTAGTGCTGATCTGTTGGATACATACCTTTGAATAGCAAGGGTTTTCCTGCAGCACTGGTTTGAAAGTTGAGTTTAAGTGTGTTGTCAAAAAAATTAAGACCAAATGCCCCACAACCGTAGTAATTGCCCATATCAACCTGTTGCCAACCAAGTGGGCAGCTAAATGCACCAAAACTAGCGCCATCGGCAATGATTTGACCGGTGATATATTTGATGCCCTGCGATTGCAATACAGCAAGCCATTCGTCTAAAAAATAAAGTTCTTTTCCAGGCTGATTAAAATATCTTGAACCTAAAGAGACGTCTCCACCGCCAACAATACGCAAATTGCCATGCCATATGCCGTTAGGTTGCATTTCTCCTTCCAAAACTAGTTGCGTTTGGGCGCGGTGATTTGGCCCCAAAACAGAAAGTGCAGCAGCTGTACTGACTATTTTGGTAATCGAAGCACCCGGAAGCGCTTGCCGAGGATTATAGGCTAAGAGGGTATCACCTGTCTGTAGGTCAATTGCACAAATACTCCAGTTTGTCCCGGTAAGTTGTGGATCTTGAACAAGTGAGTTTACTGTGTGTTGTAGCGGATATTGTGCGCAAAGCGCAGAAGAAAAACAAACCACAAACAGACGTAAAAGAGCTGTCATCATCGACAAATTTAATGTAATTTTACGTTCCAATTTGTTAGCTATGTTCCGATTTCAAGAAGAAGCCCTCAGCGGACTCTACAGTATCTATCCAAGCGTTTTCAAGGATGAAAGGGGTTACTTCTTCGAGGCCTTTCAATCAGAAAAATACAATGTCATTACCGGAGGGCAAGAATTTGTCCAGGATAACATTTCTAAATCTTCAAAAGGCATCCTGCGGGGGCTGCATTTTCAAAAACCGCCGTTTGCCCAAGGCAAGCTCGTTCAGGTGCTGCAAGGTTCAGTTCTAGATATAGCGGTTGATCTTCGTCGCAATTCTGCAACCTATGGTCAATCTTTCAAAAAAATACTGAGCGCCGACAACGCCGTCCAACTCTATATTCCACCTGGTTTTGCCCACGGTTTTTATACCCTTGAGGACCACACGCTCTTTAGTTACAAGTGCACCGCACCTTACCATGCTGCTTCGGAAGGTTGCATCTTGTGGAATGACCCTGCCTTAAAAATCGACTGGGAACTTTTTGAGCTGCCTATTTTATCAGAAAAGGACAAATTGGGTGCTTCATTTTCAGATTTTGAAACACCATTTCTTTAGTCCATTATAATGTCGAATCCTGAGCAAGAACTCATTCGTATTCAAGGAGCCAGAGAACACAATCTCAAAAATATCCACCTCGAAATTCCGCGTCAAAAACTTGTTGTACTCACGGGTCTAAGTGGTAGTGGAAAATCTTCGTTGGCTTTTGATACCATTTTTGCAGAAGGCCAACGGCGTTACCTAGATACCTTCTCAGCATATGTTCGTCAATTCATTGGTGGTCTGGAACGGCCAGATGTCGATAAAATTGATGGCCTGAGTCCTGTAATCGCAATCGAACAAAAAACGGTAGGCAGGTCTCCGCGTTCTACCGTTGGGACCATCACCGAACTTTACGATTTTTTCAGATTATTGTATGCGCGCACCGCGACAGCCTATTCTTACAGTACCAATGAACCCATGGTTCAGTATTCTGAATTAGAAATTACCGAGCTCATTGAAAAACACTTCAACGGTAAAAAAGTCGCATTACTAGCGCCAAGGGTAAAGGGCAGAAAAGGGCATTACAGAGAGCTTTTTGAACAAATTCAGCGATTGGGATACATGCGTGTGAGAGTCGATGGCGAGCTGATCGAGCTCAGTAAACCTATCAAACTAGATCGATACAAAACTCACGATATCGAGGTGGTTGTGGATCGATTTGTAGCGGGCCAGATTGATGCCAAACGCTGCCTTGAAACTGTTCAAACATGCCTCAAACTAGGCGAAGGCTCCCTTATGGTGCTCGACCTCGAAAACGAACAAATCCGACACTTCAGCCGCTCACTTATGTGCCCAACAAGTGGCATATCCTATCCTGAACCTGAGCCTAACTTATTTTCTTTCAATTCGCCCTACGGCGCATGCACGGTTTGTAAAGGACTGGGAGAGGTCAGTGAAATGGATCAAGAAAAAATTATTCCAGACCCGAATTTGTCGATTAAAAACGGGGGTCTCGCACCTCTTGGCGCATATAAAAGATCTTGGATTTTTGATAAAATCGAACGGATCCTGCAGACGCAGCATTTTAGCCTAAATACCCCCATTGCTGATCTCGATCAAAATATAATTGATTTGCTTTTGTACGGCAATGAAGACATGATTTTGGGCCCAGAAGAAAACCAAGAACGCTTTGAAGGCCTAATTCACTTTTTAGGCAGACACGCCGAAGACTCGAGCACGGCTATTGAACGTTGGGCACAAGGATTTATGCATAAAAAAACGTGCTCAAGTTGCAATGGTTATCGCATAAAAAAAGAGGCACTGCACTTTAAAATTGGGCAAGAACACATCGGTGAACTCGCCCAAATGGATCTCCAACAATTAAAAGATTGGTGCGACAAACTCCCCGAAATGCTGGGTACTGATGCGCAGTTTATCGGGAAGGAAATCATCAAAGAAATCAATGCGCGACTGAGTTTTATATTGGAGGTAGGTCTTGATTACCTCACCATGAATCGCAGCGCCAAAACATTATCTGGTGGCGAAGCACAACGCATTCGGTTGGCCACTCAAATTGGCACCGAACTTTTAAATGTACTTTATATCCTAGACGAACCATCCATAGGACTTCACCAACGCGACAACACCAAACTCATTCAATCATTGACCAAACTGCGCGATATCGGCAACACCGTTTTAGTGGTCGAGCACGATAAAGAAATGATGGAAGCAGCGGACTTTATTGTCGATATTGGTCCAGGGGCAGGTAGGCATGGCGGCGAAATCGTTTTTGCAGGTAGCTATTCCGAAATGTTAAAAGCGAATACGGTAACATCGGGTTACCTCAATGGCGATCTTCAAATTGAAATCCCTAAAGAAGTAAGAAAAGGAAACGGTATTTTCTTAGAGCTAACAGGAGCAAAAGGCCACAATCTTAAAAACATTAGTATTAAAATTCCGCTGGGCACCATGACATACATCACTGGCGTTAGTGGAAGCGGTAAGTCGTCGTTGATCAATCAGACACTTTTTCCGATCCTCATGAATCATTTTCATGACGCCATTCGCACCCCACTCCCCTTCAAAGAAATAAAAGGCCTAGAACACCTTGATAAAGTGATCGAAATTGACCAAAGCCCAATTGGACGCACCCCGCGCTCAAATCCGGTTACCTATACAAAAGTATTCGACGAAATTCGGAGTCTTTTTGCAAGTATGCCCGAAGCACTGATTCGCGGCTACAAGCCGGGGCGTTTTTCTTTCAATGTGAACGGCGGTAAATGCGAAACCTGCAACGGTGGCGGTATGCGCCTCATCGAAATGAATTTTTTACCAGACGTTTATGTTGTTTGCGAACAATGCAACGGAAAGCGCTACAACAACGAGACGCTAGAGGTGCGTTACAAAAGCAAAACCATTGCAGATGTTCTGCAAATGACAATTGCAGAAGGTTGTATTTTCTTTGAAAACCAACCAAAAATACACCGCATACTCCAAACCCTCAACGATGTAGGTTTGGGTTATGTGCAACTCGGGCAATCCTCTACCACTTTATCCGGTGGCGAAGCACAACGCATCAAATTAGCAGCTGAATTAGCCAAAAAATCAACGGGCAAAACAATCTACATTTTAGATGAACCTTCCACTGGCTTGCACTTCGAAGACATTCAGCTTTTGCTCAAAGTTTTGCAGCGCTTAGTCGACGAAGGGAACACTGTTTTAATCATCGAACACAACCTCGAAATGATCAAAACAGCCGACTACATTATCGATATCGGACCCGAAGGAGGCCATCGGGGCGGCCATGTATTGTTCGAAGGAACACCTGCTCAAATGATCAAAAGCAAGCAAAATATCTCATACACCGCAAAATATTTGGCCCAAGAATTAAAAAAGCATTAATTTTGTCGCTCCTTAGTTAGTAACGACAAAAAAATTATAAAATGGCAGTAGAAATTACAGACCAAAACTTCGAAGAGCTTGTCATGAAATCAGACAAGCCAGTGATCGTAGATTTTTGGGCAGAATGGTGTGGTCCTTGTCGCATGATCGGTCCGGTAATCGAAGAAATGCACAATGAATATGAAGGCAAAGCACTTATCGGGAAAGTAAATGTAGATCACAACATGGGTGTTTCTGCTCAGTTTGGTGTTCGTTCTATTCCAACAATTCTTTTCATCAAGAACGGTGAGGTAGTCGATAAATCTGTTGGTGCAGTACCCAAATCGGTACTCGCAGAGAAACTCGAAGCATTAATCTAACAATTCAAAAGGGAGTTTGCTCCCTTTTTTTATGCCATGGAATCATTCTGGAGAAGACTTCGTTATTATGGACTTGGCTTCGGTCTTGGTCTCATTCTCACTTTTGGAATTTTCAATACAAGAGGTTGTAGCTGGATGCCTTCAAACCGTGTAAAAGAAAGTTTTGAGACCCGTATATGGCTCATGGATGCCCAACAAAAAAATGCATTTTTTGAGCAAAACCAATTCAGTACAGCATCTTTCTATAAAGCCATACAAAACGCAGAAGTATATTTTACTAAAAGTAAACGGCACGGCAAGCATAAAATTTATGTGCTTCAAATTGCCAACAAAAAAGGAAAAAAAATTCCTCTTCTGGCCAAATGCACCGATGATAGCTTTGTCATTGATTTCATTCCATACCGCAATAATTGGAAACGGTTTGTAAAGCAAAAAATCAAAGCCCAGTATGGAAGTATCATCAGATGGCCTCAACAGAAAAACTTATTTTATATTTCCGAAGAGCGGGGCCTTCAAAATCAATTCACGGCTCTTCAAATCAGCAATGGAGATAAGCTCAATACCTTCCTTAAAAAAAGTACTTTTGACTACACTAGAAGCGACTTTAAAGCCAATCCTAAACCACTTCATGTTTTCCGTTTGCGGCTGCCTCAAGCGCCAAATGCAGAATTCCTATCCTATTGTGTTTGGTATAAAGACAAGGCAAAAATTGTTGCCCTTCGCAGTCAAACCATAGACAAATAGCGTTAATCCACATCTTTGAGTCCAAAATTGTTTAAAAGTTACACGCAAAGCGTCGCTTGCTCTACAATGATTTTATAATTTTGAATTATGGAATTTACTGCTGCGCAGATTGCTGGTTTATTAAACGGAGAAGTCTTTGGCAATCCTGACGTCGCCGTAAATGCCTTGGCCAAAATCGAAGAAGGGCAACCCGGCGCACTGAGTTTTCTTTCGAATCCTAAATACGAAGCATACATCTATACAACCGGCTCAAGTATTTGCATTGTCAATCATTCCTTTGAACCCACCAAAGCATTGCCAAAAACGCTGACCTTAGTCAAGGTTGCCGACGCATACGCCTGTTTTGCAAAACTGCTCAGTATTTACGATAGCATGAATAAAAAAGAGCCTGTCATTGAGCAGCCATGTTTTATTCACGATACCGCCACAATCGGTGAAAACATCTATATTGGCGCTTTTGCTTATATCGGCGCTCATGTTCAAATCGGGTCAAATTGCCAAATTCATCCCAATGTAGTTATCCAAGAAAACGCTTCTATCGGTGACAACACCACGCTTTATCCAGCAGTCAACATTTACAAAGACTGTCATGTCGGCGCCAATTGTATCATTCATGCTGGCACCGTCATTGGCTCAGATGGCTTTGGTTTTGCACCAGATGAAAACGGAGTTTACAGCAAAATTCCACAAATTGGCAATGTCGTTATCGAAGACGACGTTGAAATTGGCTCTAATTGCAGCATTGACCGCGCCACCATGGGCTCTACATTTATCCGTAAAGGCGTAAAAATTGACAACCTCTGTCAAATTGCGCACAATGTTGATGTCGATCAGCACACAGCAATGGCCGCTCAGGTAGGAATTGCAGGTTCAGCAAAAATAGGCAAACACGTCATGATCGGCGGTCAATCCGGTATTGCTGGTCACCTCAGTATTGCCGACCATACTAAAATCGTAGCGCAATCTGGCATTCCCTCAACCATTGAAAAAGCAGACACGCTCATGGGTACGCCAGCTATCCCAATCAACGATTACAAGCGTTCGCACTTCGGTTTCCGAAAGTTACCTGGTCTCATCAACAAAATTCACGAATTAGAGAACCAACTCAAAGAGCTGCTTAAAAATAAAGATGTATGACAGAACAACAACGTACAATAAAACAAAGCATTGTATTTGAAGGTATAGGCCTCCATACCGGTGAAAAAGTCCGTTTGGAAATCTGCCCCGCTCCTGCCAATCATGGCTATAATTTCCAGCGCACCGATCTAGAAAATCAACCCGTTATCAAAGCAGATGTCGATTTAGTGGTCGCAACCGATCGTGGCACCACACTCGAATACAACGGCGCGCGCGTCTATACCACCGAACACGTTTTAGCAGCTCTTTATGGCTGTCAAGTCGATAACGCCTTGATCAAACTCGATGGTCCGGAGGTTCCTATTATGGACGGCAGCGCGCTTCCTTTTGTCAAAGGAATCGAGGCTGTTGGCTACGAAGACCAAGATGCCGTTCGCGACTATTTTGAACTCACTGAGAATATTCCATGGGAAGACCTCGAAAAAGGCGTTGAATTCCTTGCCATCCCCGATATCAATTATCGCCTAACCGTCATGGTCGACTACAAATCTCCTGTACTCGGCACCCAACACGCAAGCATGTACCATATCGGCGAATTCAACACAGAAATTGCCCATTGCCGTACTTTCGTCTTTTTACGTGAACTCGAATTCTTGGCCAAAAACAACCTCATCAAAGGTGGTGACCTCAACAACGCTATCGTACTCGTAGATCGTACAGACGTCAATCAGTCTGAACTTGACACGCTAGCAGACTTACTCGGTAAAGAGAAATTACAAGTCAGTATGGACGGCATCGGTGTACTGAATAGCAACAAGCTTCAGTGTGAAAACGAACCTGCTCGACACAAACTTCTCGATATCGTTGGAGATCTTGCTCTGATCGGTAAACCCATCAAAGCGCATATTCTTGCCGCCAGACCTGGTCATGCCGGAAACGTAAGTTTTGCCAAGGTATTAAAAGAACAGATTAAAAAACAAGAGCAAAATGGCCGTTCATTTGATCTAAGTAAAGAACCTCTTTACACAACCCAAGATATCGAACGCATGCTACCGCATCGTTACCCGTTCTTAATGGTTGATAAAATAATGGAGATCCTTCCCACTTCAATTATTGGTGTAAAGAACATCACCATGAACGAACCAATTTTCACAGGACACTTTCCTGGAAACCCTGTTTTTCCGGGTGTTCTACAAATTGAAGCCATGGCTCAAGTAGGTGGTATTTACGCTCTTTCTCAGGTAGAAGACCCGCATCTGTATTCTACCTACTTCATGAAAATAGACAACGTTCGCTTCAAACAAAAAGTTGTTCCCGGAGATACCGTGGTATTTGAACTGTTTCTTACCTCCCCTATTCGCCGAGGCCTCGTTGAAATGTCAGGTACGGCCTATGTCAATGGGAAAGTCGTTTCAGAAGCGAGCATGCTCGCACAAATCATTAAAGATAAAACGGAATGATTTCCAATCTCGCCTTCATTTCCAATGACGCACAAATTGGTCAAAATGTGCGTATTGACCCATTTGCTGTAATCCACCCTGATGTCGTCATCGGAAACGGCTGTCACATCCATTCCAATGCTGTTCTGTATCCCGGTACACGCATCGGTGAAGACTGTGATGTATTTCCAGGTGCAAGTATTGGTGTAATTCCCCAAGACCTCAAATTTGGCAACGAATACACAACCGTCGAAATCGGCAACAACACCAAAATTAGAGAGTGTGTTACCATCCACCGTGGCACCAATGACAAACTCAAAACAACTATCGGTGACAACTGCCTATTGATGACCTACGTCCATATTGCCCACGATTGCCAAATTGGCAACAACGTCATTTTAGCAAGTTATACAGGTTTATCGGGCCACGTCACAATTGACGACTGGGCTATTTTAGAAGGTAAAGCAGCTGCACAACAGTTCACACATATTGGAAAGCATGCCTTTATTGGTGGCGCTTCACTCATTCGCAAAGATGTTCCTCCATATATTAAGGCCGCACGAGAACCACTATCTTTTGCAGGTGTTAATTCAGTTGGCCTGCGCCGTCGGGGCTTCACAGAAGAGCAAGTCCGCGAAATCGAAGACATCTACCGCATACTTTACGTTCAAAATAGCAACGTTTCAAAAGGTATCAAAGCAGTACAAGAAACCGTGCCAGAAAGCCAATTGCAGCAAGAAATCATTGGTTTTATTCAAAAAGCTGAAAACGGTGTAATCCGCGGTATGATATGACCCTTCAGCGCGCACAAGAAATCGACTTACTCATAGAAGATTACGCCTTTGGAGGTAAAGGAATCGCCCGAATTCAAACAGAGAAAGGACCATTTATTGTCTTTGTTGACAATGCTTTTCCAGGGCAACTCGTTAGGACTAAAATTGAGACCAAACGCAAAACCTTTGCGGAAGCCAAATTATTAGAAGTTCTTCAACGGGCTGAAGTAGAAACCGTTTCGACTTTCCAGGAAATTTCCGGAGGTCCTTACATTCATGTCCCCGTCTCAATTCAAGAGCAATACAAGAAAGAAAGCACCCTGAGTACTTTTCAACGTCTAAGTGGTATTGCCAATTGCACTGAAAAATTTGATTGTTTTATTTCTTCTCCGGCCCATTATCATTATAGGAATAAAATGGAGTACAGCTTTTCGTGTATCGAACATGACTTGCATACCAATCAAGAACTCGACGACGCTTTTGCACTAGGCTTCAAACGACGCGGCACCTGGTGGAAAGTAGAAAGTCTCAATAAAGCCAGTGGACTTTTTGATGCCCAATGGGAAGAAAAGCTCAAGGATATCCGAAAATATCTCCAACAGACCGGACTACCTGCCTGGCATCCACCCCAGAAAAGAGGATTTTTTCGCCATATTGTTGTCAGGAAATCTTTTCTAAATGACCAATTATTGGTCAATCTCGTCACATCAAATGAAGGTTTGGATCAGTTTGATATTGCGGCCTTCTCTGACTTTTTAAACAAATTGCATTCAGAGCGCATTGCGGGCTTTTGGCACACCGTCAATGATAACGTTGCTGACCGTGCTAAAATCGAAAACGGGTATTCAAAACTCATTTATGGAGCTCCGGTCATAGAAGAAGAATTGGCTGGATTGCGTTTTCAAATCAGTATGGAAAGTTTTTTTCAGACAAATCCTGCTAGTGCTGAACTCTTGTATGCCAAAGCACTGGACTATTTCTTCGAAGAACCTTTTGCGACTGGTGATATCGCTATGGATTTATTTTGTGGTACCGGAACAATTGGGCAGCTCATGGCCAAGCGCAATCCACAAGTTCGAATTATTGGGGTAGACATCGTAGAAAAAGCCATAGAAGACGCCAAAAAAAATGCTGCAAAAAATGCGATTCAGCGCGTTGAATTCTACGCAGCTGATGTAGGAAAATTCCTCAAAGAATACCCCGATTTTCAGGGTAAAATCAAGCGCATCATGCTTGACCCTCCGAGGGCAGGCATTGCACCAAAAACACTACAAAAGGTTATATCACTAGGCGCAGATACAATTGTATATATCAGCTGTAATCCATCGACCCAAGCGCGCGATGCCGCAAGTCTAGTCGAGGCAGGTTATACGCTAGAAAAATACGCACTCGTCGATCAATTTCCACATACAGGACATATCGAGTCCATCGCCAAATTTAAAAAACCATGAAGGTAGAAATATTGGCCATTGGCGACGAACTACTCATCGGGCAGACCATAAATACCAATGCCGCTTGGTTAGGCCAAGAAATGGCTTTGAGAGGCTACCAAGTACAGCGTTCAACTGCTGTTGAAGACAAACCCGAAGCAATTGTCCATGCACTTGATCATATCGTACCTTCAACCAATTGCGTCATTATTACAGGTGGTCTTGGTCCAACAAAAGACGACCTCACTAAATACACGCTTGCCAACTATTTTAAGAGTCCGCTTGAAATACACCAGGCCACACTCGATCAAATAGCGGCATTTTTTGCCAGTCGCAACCGTCCCATGCTTGAAGTAAATATCCAACAAGCGGCCTTGCCTACCAAAGCAAAAATCCTAACTAATCGGCTGGGAACTGCTGCAGGTATGTGGTTTGAACGCAATGAAGTCATTTTCATTTCCTTACCAGGTGTTCCTTACGAAATGAAAACCATCATGACCGAGGAGGCTTTTCCACTTCTAGCCAAAAGGTTCCAAGGACAAACACTATACCACCGCACCCTACACACCCAAGGGATCGGCGAATCATTTCTCGCCGAAAAAATTGCCGACTGGGAAGACCGCGTGCGAGATGCCGGTTTGGGGCTTGCCTATCTCCCATCTCCAGGCCTTGTTAAGCTCAGACTGAGTTCCTATTCGGGAAAAGAAAATCAAGTGCGTATTGACCAATTTTTTCAAGAACTTGAATTGCGCATTCCAGCGCATGTCTTTGGCTACGACGATTGCACCCTAGAGCTCGCTCTAGGAACTGAGTTATTGGTAAAAAAAGCAACCATTGGAACCGTAGAAAGCTGCACATCAGGCTTACTTGCACGGCATATTGCGAGTGTATCAGGTGCTTCTGCCTATTACCAAGGAGCTTTGCTCACCTACTCAAACGATTTAAAGGTCAAAGTTGCACAAGTAAACGCCCAAACACTTGAAAAATACGGCGCAGTCAGCGAACAAGTTGCACTTGAAATGGCCGCAAATGGTCGTCGTATTTTAGGCGTCGATTACTGTTTGTCGACAACAGGTGTTGCTGGCCCAACTGGCGGCACACCAGAAAAACCAGTAGGATTGGTATGGGTAGGCTTGAGTGGCCCTAGCGGCACGACAGCCAAGCGATTTCAGTTTGGAGATGAGCGCCAACGCAACCTCGAGATGACCGTGCTTGGCGCCATGAATTGGCTGCGCTACACGCTTAAAACTTCTTAAGGAACATATAATTTGGTGCCTGCAATTGAGTGTCGGATGATATAAAAACCAGAACCAAGCGCAAATCCTTGTAATTTGTCGGCGCTATTAGCAACCACTAACTGGCCATTGAGGCGATATATCTCTATATGGTCATTGTGTTCAAATCCTTCGAGTATCAATTGGTTTTCTGCATCAATATATATTCCATAATGCTGATCTTCATCCTGACTTGAGAAACCAACCGTATTGTAAATCAATTGGACATCGTCGATAAGCACCTGATCATTTGCGCTTCCGCCTCCCGGAATATGATTTGTGGTGAACGTAAGTAGAATAAATTTGGGTACCAATCCTGTATTTACGGTGTATTCAAATGGCACTGAAAAGCGTTTCCAAGCGTTGTTGGTAGGTGAGAACTGAACATCAGCCTCGGCAACAATATAAGGCTGCGATGCCGAATTTACGGGATCTTGAACAGCAAATTGGTCGTGAATCAAGGCATGCATTCCGGCTTTTTCAGAGGATCCAGCTGTGTATCTTGCCCAAAAAACAATTGAATCAGGTGCTTGGGTCAGCGCCTCTGAAAAAGCGGCATTGCCAAGAACAGAATAGTTGTAATTTTCAGGACTACTTAAATTGGAACTGCCCATATTCATGCGCCCAGTAGTTAAAACGCCGTTTGCCATAACCCCGAGCATACTTTTAGACCAAATTCGCGCACAATAAGCACCCGAAGCGCCGGGCCGTACTGCACTCGAACGCTCCACTTGTTGGGACGCAAACGATGAAAGACTTCCGGAAGCCGTTTTGAAGGAGGACCAATTCGTTGGCTCTTCTTGATTAGACCCTAGGTTATCCCAGTTTTCGAAACCGGAGTTACCAATTTGTTGTGCAAAAAAAGAAGTTTGAAGTCCAATAATGAGGAAGGTAGTAAGTGCTTTCATAGTAGTTATTTAAAACAAATATAACATTTTCGGTAAATTTACCAAATGATACAAGTGCAGCGTTTACCCGTTATGGAGCATTTTTATACCCTTCAAGGCGAAGGTAAACACACTGGGCGTGCCGCTTATTTTATTCGTTTGGCGGGGTGTGACGTCGGTTGCGTATGGTGCGATGTCAAAGAGAGTTGGAATATTGCTCCTGATCAATATATGCTTGTTGATCAAATTGTTGCTGAGGTTGCCAAAACGCCCACAGATTTTGTAGTGATTACAGGTGGTGAACCAACGATGCATGCCCTCGATGACTTATGCAACGCTTTGCATGCGAAAGGCTACCAAATCGCCATTGAAACAGCCGGCGTAAATGCCCTGAAAGGTCACGTCGATTGGTATTGTTTTTCGCCAAAGAAGTTCAAGGCTCCCATCGAAGAAGCTTATGATTTAGCTACTGAATTAAAGGTAGTCATTGCGCATCCGTCAGATTTTGAATGGGCCGAACTACATGCTGCAAAAGTAAAAAACGGCTGTTTATTGTATTTACAAGCAGAATGGGAAAAACAAGAGCGCTTCCTTCCATTGATTATAGAATATATCAAACGCAACAAAAAGTGGAAAATCTCGTTACAAACGCATAAATACATGCAAATTCCATGAGGTTTTTCCTGCTTTTCTTCCTCTTACTATTTTCTAGCTACAATATTTACGCACAATTCCCTTACTCCACCTCGAGTAAAAAAGCGATTAAACTATTTGAACAAGCCCAAAAAGCGCCCACTGCACAGCGCAATCCTCAGACTGGGGCGCCAAATTACACCGAAGGTATTCGGCTTATCGATGCTGCTCTGCAAAAAGATATTAATTTTTGGGAAGCTTATTTATTGAAAGCTGAATTCTTGGAGTACCAAAGAAAGTATGCTGAGGCTGCTAATTGTTATCAAAAAGCCCTAGAGATCGACCCAACGCACAGTATCAGTGGTAATACACATTTCTTTTTGGCCGTATGTCAACTCACCATAGGAGATTACCAAAAAGCGCTGCAAACTATCAATATATTTCTAAATAACCCGAATGCCAATGAAAAGTGGCAAAATCAAGCATATCAAATAAAGGCCTGCGCTGAATTTTCGATTGCTTCCATACAGCAACCAAAATCTTTTGCACCTCACAACGCTGGTCAGGGCATCAACACAACTTTCCCAGAATATTATCCCACCCTTACTGTAGATGGGCTTCAACTGCTCTTTACCAGAAGATTACCCTTCACTGAAGATGGAAAACTTGACGAACAAGAAGATTTTTTCTCCTCCAATTACGACCCGAAATCAGGTATTTGGGGTACGGCCAAACCGATGCCGAGCAACATCAACACAATTTGGAACGAAGGTGCGCCAACCATTTCTGGCGATGGCAAAACCATCATTTTTGTAGCTTGTACTGATCCATCAGGTGTGAACTACGGAGCCAACCGAACCGGTAAAGGCTCCTGTGATTTGTTTATTACTGAGAAAATCAATGGCCGCTGGACCACGCCCATTAATCTGCCGGGCTATGTCAACACTTCCAATTGGGAAACACAACCCTCCTTGAGTGCAGATGGAAAGACACTCTATTTTATTCGAGCGGTCAGAAGCCGTGAGGGAAGATCAAACAGTGACATTTACGTTGCGCGCCTTTTAGCGAATGGCGAATGGTCAGAAGCCGAAAGACTTTCGAATGTGATCAACACCAGCTCAAATGAAGAATCTGTTCAAATTCATCCGGATGGCAAAACCCTATATTTTGCCTCTCGGGGTCATATTGGACTTGGGGGCTCCGATTTATTTGTCAGTAAACAAGATGCCAAAGGGAACTGGAGTAAGCCTGTTAATTTAGGTTTTCCGATTAACACGCGTTTTGATGAAAATTCACTTTTAGTATCAGCACAAGGCGATATCGCATTTTTTGCTTCGGACAGAGAAGGTGGCTTTGGCGGGCTAGATATCTATTGGTTCGAGTTACCAAAAGAACTACAGGCGGTTCAAACTTTTTATTTTGAAGGTACCGCTTTTGATGCTGTTTCAAAAAATAAATTACCTGCCTACATTCAACTTACGGATCTTTCTACAGGGCAACGTGTATACGACGGCCTGGCCGATGCCTACGACGGAAAAATAACACTGCCTTTGCCTGTAGATCATCGCTATGCCGTCTTGGTTAATTATAAAGGTTATCATCCATTTTCTTTAAATTTTGACTTGACACAGAAAGAAAATGCCCAGAGTTATATCCTAGAGATGCCTCTCAATCCTTTGCAATCGGCCGCTGAAAACATCCTCAACAATGTTTTCTTTGATCTTTCCAAAGCCACATTGCGTCCTGAATCCAAGGTAGAGCTATTGAACCTAGTCAACTACCTTAAAAATAATCCTACCTTACAGATAGAAATTCAAGGCCATACAGATAGCCAGGGTGACCCTGCAAAAAACATGGTCCTTTCAGAAGCGCGATCCAAAGCTGTAGCAGATTTCCTGATCCAAGAAGGGATTGATCCAAAACGACTCACCTTTAAAGGCTACGGATCAAAAAAACCAATCGTTTCCGATGCAGAAATTGCCAAATTATCAGATCCAAAAGCAATTGAAGCTGCACACCAAAAAAACCGTAGAACCAGCTATAAAATCAACCCATGATCCCCTTCTTAAGACTCATTCGATTAAAAAACCTCCTCGCTATTTTTATAGCCATGATTGGAGCCGCTTATTTCCTTCACAAAGAAAATAAAGACCAATACATCGATTTCAATGCTTTTCATTTTGGTTTACTTCTTTTTTCAACTATAATTATTGCCGCAGCGGGTCATATCATCAACGATTATTTTGACCTCAAGGCCGACCGTATCAACAAACCTGAGGCGCTGGTATTAACCAAATACATGAACAAACGATGGGCTATTTTAGCCAACTGGATTTTAAACGGAGTTGGTTTTCTCATCGCACTATTCTTATCTTGGAATTACGAAAGCCTCGTTTTTATATTCGTACACCTATTGGGTATCAATCTCTTATGGTTTTACAGTGCTTACTGGAAACGTAAATTGGTTTTAGGTGCGGTTGTCTTGGCAGCACTACCCGGTTTGGTATTATTTCTCGTATGTTGGTATTTTCAGGTGCTCAATGAAAACAGCGCTGCGTTTTCTCCTTATCATGCACAAACCTGGAGCACTTACCTCGATTACCGTTTTATTTACTTCGTGGCTATTTGCGCATTCTTCATCAACCTGAGTCGTGAAATCATCAAAGATATACACGATATGCCAGGAGATGCATTGATTAATGCCCACACAATTCCTCGTCAAATTGGTGCCAAAAAAGCGCAATTTATGGCTCTACTCATCCTACAATTACCTGGTTTTCTTTTTTTGTTACTGCAATTGATGACCAACTTTGAACTCCCTACTACTTATGTAAAATTGGCCCTTGGCGCAGCCGAAACTTTATTTATAGGTGGGTTGGCCGCTTATTTGTGGGCACCCCAACTCTTAGAAAAATATTTGCGCTGGATCCCTACCTTGGCCATCATTTTCGGTTTAACTTGTTTATATTTCTGATATGCGTCTGGTATTAGGTTCCGCATCGCCCCGTAGGAAGGATTTATTAAAAGAACTAGGTTTTGATTTTCGCGTGCTTACAGCAGAGGCCGATGAATCATTTGACCCTCAACAAAGTCCAGAAGAAATCGTTTTGGCTATCTGCCGCAAAAAAATGGATGCAATTTGGCCTCAAATAGAACCCGATGAAAGGCTTATTTGTGCCGATACCATCGTTTATTTAGATGGCAAAGTATTGGGCAAACCTCAGCACAAAGCGGCGGCAATTCAAATGTTGCAACAGCTTTCTGGCAAAACACATGAGGTTTACACTGGCGTCTTGATCAAAGACGAACAAGGTGAGCACCAACTTGTGGATTGTACTACTGTGCGTTTTCAGGACTTGCGTCTAGAAGATATCCTGCATTACATCGAACACCACAATGCATTGGACAAAGCAGGTGCTTATGGCATTCAAGATTGGATAGGTCAAATTGGCGTAATTGAAATAAGAGGTTCCTATACAAATGTGATGGGTTTGCCAACCCAAAGATTATATCCCTTTCTAAAAAATTTAATGGCATAAAAAAACCGCGGAAAGCCGCGGTTTTTTTAATGTTTACTTAGTGCTTAGAGTTTGACACTGAACTCAACGCGGCGATTTTTGGCGTCTTTGATTTCTTGGTCGTCGTCTTCTCCAATTTCACTACTTGGTACTGAATCTGACTTATAGCTTTTGACAATTCGGTCCTCGGAAATACCGTTATTCACAAGGTATTTAACTGCTGCGGCCACACGCTTACGGTCCATGTCGAGATAATCTTCGTTTTCTGCACCCGCTTTGATTTCTAGGGCATCGTTGTGACCAGTAATTTCTATTCTGAGGCTCGGATTGGCATTCATTTGTGCCACAATAAAGTCGAGATTGACACGCGCGTTTTCAGTCAAAGATGATTTACCAGCACGGAAATAGATGGTTTGCGCGGCAATCTTTTTGTCGGTATTCATTTTGTCGTTGACTTCGGGCGTTTTGTCAAAAACCAAAGTACTAAATGAATCTTCGATTTTTGGCGGTTTCGCATTGAAACAAGCGCACTCAGACGGATTATCAACTAAACGAACAATAATGTTGTCGATGTAGTAATAGGCATGCGTAAGGGCATCAGCCTCGGCATCTTTGGGTTTTTTGACAGCCTGGAACTGTGTGTTTTCATTGCGATCAAAATTACCGATAGTGAGGAATTTTTCATCGCCTTTGGCTGTATATGTATTGCAAACCTTTTCCCAACCAAAAAAGCCGTTGTAAACTTTATTGAGTTGCGCTTTCATGACGTGGTCACCGGCCATATAAATGGCTCCTGGCTCGCCATTTGCTGGCTTGTCTTTTGAAAAGTAAACGCCGAGGTTATTGTTGGCAAACTTGGATGACTCACTTAAAGAAACGGAATACTCTACGCAATAGGTCAGGCCTTTTTTAAGCGTAACAGGTTCTTTACCTTGCATTAATTGAATGGTGATGTACGAACGCTCACCGGCTAACTTACCTGGTTTGTAGGTCACGATTCCTGCATAGACATTGCCACCATTTTCGGTGGTAGGATCTTCTGAACCGTATACGTTGGCAGGAATGCCGATGTCACCAGTTGCATTTTTTGAAAATAGATCGGCTTGGAGTTCTGTTGGCGAACTGATGCCTTTACCTGCAACGGCAATACCACCAAGTTCAGTAAGGTCTTCTGAAGCGCCTTCAAAAGTAATGTTGACGATTTCTTTCTCGTTAGTTTTTTTGCTTTTTTGAGCAAATGCAGTTGTAGACAGCGCTATAACCGAACATGCAACAAGAATGCTACGAATTGGCATGGTTTGAAATTTCATAGTTTTTAACGGTATTTATAAATACTTTAACCTTTTCTGGATCAATATCTGGATAGACTCCGTGACCCAAATTTACAATATGTCTTTGACTTTTAAAGGAATTGAGCATTTTTTTGGTTTCTTGCTCGATGATTTGCGGGCTTCCGTAGAGCACGCAAGGATCTAAATTGCCTTGTAAAGTCTTTTCTTCCTGAACCAAACTTCGTGCCACAGGGACCGACATATTCCAATCTAGACCAATTGTTGTACAAGACAACTTGCAAATTTCGGGCAATGAAGCCACTGCACCTTTGGAGAATACGGTTAATGGGGTGCCGCTCAAAGCCTCAGCAATTTGCTGGATGTATTTTAAACCAAATTCGCGGTATTGGTCTTCGCCGAGTATGCCCGCCCAAGAGTCGAACAATTGCAAGGCATCGGCGCCCGCTGCAACTTGCCCTTTGAGATAAGCGATGGTGGTATCAGTTATGCGTTGTAATAACTGATGCGCTAAAGCCGGTTGTGTGTAAAGAAGTTTTCTAGATTCACTGAACGTTTTTGAGCCTTTGCCTTCTACCATGTAACAGAGAATGGTCCAAGGAGCACCAGCAAAACCAATGAGTGGAACACGGCCATTTAAACCCGCTTTTGTTTGTTTGAGTGCCTCAAAAACATACCACAAACGCTCTTGAACATCGATTGTTGTATCGAGACGATCAAATTCTGCTTGACTGCGAATGGTGTTTTCAAACCATGGACCTTTTTGTTCAATCATTTGATAAGGTAAGCCCATGGCCTCTGGAATCACGAGGATATCAGAAAAAATAATTGCGGCATCTACACCGAGTAAATCGACTGGTTGTATGGTGACTTCAGTGGCAAAAGCTGGTGTTTCAACCAGTTCTTTAAATCCGGAAAGCTGGGATCGAACGGCGCGGTATTCTGGTAAAATTCGGCCGGCTTGGCGCATAAGCCAAACAGGGTAGCGCTCAATGGCCTCACCACGATGCGCGCGAAGAAATAAATCGTTTTGAATCATTAACGCAAAGGTAAGAATTTACCATTGAATTTCAGGCTTGCCGTGCATACGCAAATATGCATTGGTTTTGCTGAAATGCTTGCAGCCAAAAAAGCCGCGATGCGCGGCGAGCGGCGACGGATGCACCGCCTTTAAAACCAAGTGTTTAGTTGGGTCAATATGACTTGCTTTGGCCTGTGCTTTGGCTCCCCAAAGAATAAACACGATATTTTCTTTTTCAGTGGCAATTTTTTCTATTACGGCATCCGTAAAACACTCCCAACCCCAGTTCTTGTGGCTATCTGGCTTCCCTTGCTCAACAGTGAGTACGGAATTGAGCAATAAAATCCCTTGCTTGGCCCAGAGCGTAAGATCGCCGTTTTTCAAATCTGGAAGTGCAAGGTCATTCTTTCTTTCTTTAAAAATATTTACCAAGCTTTTGGGCAATGGCCGAATACCTTGGGCAACAGAAAAACACAAACCATTCGCATGACCTTGCGTTGGATATGGGTCTTGGCCTAAGATCACCACTTTGAGTGCTTCCCAAGCGCAATGTTCAAAAGCCCGATAAACTTGTTCTTTTGGAGGAAAAATCAGGTATTCTGAATGGCAATAGGCCTGCTCCAACTTTGCTTGCAAAGTCAAAAAATAGGGTTGATGAAATTCTTTCTCTAAAACAGGAAACCAAGATGAATTTTTGGGAAAGGTCATTTTATTTCAAATCGATGAGTGCCACCCACAAACTGATTCTTTGATCGTCCATTCGCGGCCAAATTGGGCGAACACGGCCATCGTAGGCTGCAATACTAAGGTAATCGCCAAAAAAGACCATTGCTTTTGGCATAAATGGTCGTTCAGAAATACGTTGTTCTTTAAACGTTTGGCCGCCGTCGGTACTTGTAGCCCAGTAGACATCTGTTCTGTTGTCTTTAAATCGTCTGCGGTCATAATACACAAAATGTAGATCACCTCTAATCGGATCAACGGCCATATTGCATAGAAACTGATGACGATTTGAACTGTCTTGGTTGACTCTAATAGGCTCAGACCAAGTTTCACCTAAATCGGTCGACTTAAGCAACCAAACATCGGTGTTGTCTGGACCGCCACGTTGATCTGACCAGTTTAGATAGAGTGTGCCATGTTGGGGTCCTCCACTCAAGTCAGAGAGTAAAAAAGGCATGCCGTTTGAGCGGAAAAAACCAGGGATTTGGTAATCCCAACCACCAATATGATCAATGACTTTTCGTTCTTCGGCGAACCAAGTGAGGCCGCCATCTGTGGAGCGCTGAAACATGATACCTCTGGGTCCTGACCAAGTGACGCAAATTTCACCATTTGGTCCCAACGCAGGAACGGCTCCTTCAAGGCTATT
Source organism: Sphingomonadales bacterium (assembly GCA_016872115.1). Classification (GTDB taxonomy): domain Bacteria; phylum Bacteroidota; class Bacteroidia; order Flavobacteriales_D; family Crocinitomicaceae; genus UBA952. The sequence continues at coordinate 163,941 of VHBC01000002.1, forward strand.
GTCTCCATCAGAGCAATCACCATTGAATTTAGATATGCAAAGTGGTGCGGTCCAGGAGAGACCGCGATCCGTTGATTTAGAGAACATCACCATTGAGCTGTCTTCTGGATCGGTTGAATCATAGACATCGAATTGGGTCCAGGTCATATAAACGACATTTGTTTTGGGATCGATGACCACCCAATGCTTGTCTTGCACTTTGGCGCCATTTGGCGCAGGAAAAGAGCCCTTTGAAAAATGACCAGGTTTATCGGCAACTTGGCAAACAATGCGATCGATGCGCGTCGCTTTTTTGTAATCACTCAAGTGAAAATAATACAATCGGCCTTGATTATCATATTGCAAAACAGGATCTCCGTAAACCCCATAAGGGCTTTTTAATGCACTTGACTGCCAAGTTTTTCCACCGTCTGAAGAGTAGTGATATCCCTGTATAATACTTCCGGCTGAAATCTCATTTGGATTTCGTGGATTGATGGCAATTGAAGGTTCACATTCGTTATAAGGGTACTTGGCCGAAACAGGAGGTATCTGAATGTTTGGGTAAGACTGTGCAAAAAGCGCAGTACTGAATAAACTAACGCAACCAATAAAGCAATAAAGACGCATTGTTATCTTTGATTTGTAGTGAATACTGAGGACGAGTCCAAGTTTTGAAAGCACATTTTGTAGTGAACAATTTACCGTCTCGGGCAACTAACAATTCAATGCTTGAACCGGTTTGTAGGTTATTATATTTGTTTTCAAGGGCAGTTTTGTTGATGCGATAGCCATCGCAAGCAATGATTTCATCACCGGCGCTGATTCCGGCATCTTCAGCGGCCGAACCACTGCGCACTGATCGCACTTTAATGAGCTCGCCATCTTCTAGGGAAAGTCCGAGGTTCGTAAGCGCCGCACTGTTATCAGTGACCGTCAAGCCCAAAGGTTCAAAGTACTTTTTATATGGAATGATCTGGGTGCCGTTGATATAGTTGACAAAAAAAGCTTGCATATCCTCTCCAATATAAGTCGATAACTCTTGTTCGAATTCGGCTTCGGTAAAACCACGTTTGAGCCCAAGCGCATATTTTTGATAAAGTAATTGCATAAATCCATCTAAACTCTGCTTTCCTTTAGATTTTTGAATTAGGTAGGCGTCGAGCACTGCACCTAAAACCGCTCCTCTGGAGTAATACGTCATCGTCGTATTACCTGAATTTTCATTTGGACGATACGCTTTTATCCAAGCATCGAAACTCGCATGCGCAACAGGCTGAACTCGCGCACCAGGAGAGCCTTCCACATAATTAATTTGGGACTGCAACTTACTGACAAACTCGTTTTTGGTGTAGAATCCGGCGCGCAATAGCAGCAATTCGTCATAGTAAGATGTAATGCCTTCCATGACCCACAGCAAAGAGGTGTAGCATTCTTGATCGTAGTTGAACGGGCCAAGTTCGATGGGGCGAATGCGTTTGACATTCCACAAATGAAAATATTCGTGGGCTACGAGGTTGATAAAACCCAAGTAATTCGATCCTGTGTAGGACCAACGGCTTACACTTAATACACAAGAATTCAAATGTTCGAGGCCGCCTTGACCGTCGGTAACATTATGAACAATAAATAAGTAATCTTGATTGGGATTGCTTCCAAATACACCCGTGGCGGCCTCGACTACTTTGGCCATATCTTTTTGTAATTGGGCTACATTGTAGTTGGCCTCACCGTACATCGCCACGCGGTGGCGCACACCCGCAGCCAAAAAGGTGAATTCTTGCTGATTGCCAATCTCAATAGGGCTGTCTACCAATTGGTCGTAATCACTAAAAATAAAAGATTGAACGCCAATTTCAGATTTAGCCATAGTACCTGCATCGAACTTATAATCTATCGGGGCTAGCGCTGTGCTGACTTTCTTGAAAGTTGCATGCGGGTAGATTTTAAGCACGCCTTGTTGGTTGCGGGTTTCTTCGGTGTACATGAAAACACCTGCACCAGTTACAAAACCGTGTGTGTTGTCCAGATAAGGGGTTCTGACCGATAATTCAAAGGCATAAACTTCATAAAAAAGTGAAAAATCAGACTTTCCATCACAGAGAACCTCCCAAGTATTTTTACTCTTTTTCTTGACAGCTAGTGGCTTGCCTTCCGCATCAAGCGCTTTAACCTGATTGAGATTCTTGGAAAATTCGCGCACTAAATAAGACCCAGGTGTCCAGACCGGCATTTTAAAGGTTTGAACAGCCGCATTGTTTTCTGTAACTTGAATTTTAACCGCAAAATAGTGCGAATTGGGTTGCGGCATTGACAAGTGGTAAATGAGTTTGCTAGCTAATATTCCGGTAGGCAGCAAAAGCAAAAAGAAGAGCGTAACTAAGGATTTCATATTGAATTAGGGATAATTTGAAAGTAAAAATTTAGATGGGCATCAAATTTCAATCCATAAGTTGAATAGTGGCTGCATCTATTTTTGCTTTTTGGACAAGTTCTTCAACAGGTTCGTTGCCGTAACGCAAAGCGACAGCCATGCGGCGGTAAGGACGCGTTGTTGGTTTGCCAAAAATTCGCACTTCTGTATGGGAATCTTTGAGAACGGTTTCGATACCTGAAAAATGAGGTGCGCTATTGCTTGTTTCTTTGGCCAGAATAACGGCGCTTGCTCCATTTTGAATTTGTCTTATTTCGGTGATTGGCAAACCTAAAACAGCGCGCGCATGCAGCTCAAATTCATTGAGATTCTGTGTGCCGGCTAGAGTAACCATACCGGTATCATGTGGCCGTGGTGATAACTCAGAGAAATAGGCACCGTCTTTGGTAATAAAAAATTCTACACCCCAAATACCGGCGCCTCCGAGTGCTTCGGTGACCCGGGCCGCCATATTTTGTGCCTCTGCCAAATGCGCTGCAGTCATGGGCATTGGCTGCCAACTTTCTTGGTAATCTCCCCTCTCCTGGCGATGCCCAATTGGGGCACAAAATAAGGTTGGGCCTTCTTTTTGGGTAACAGTCAATAAGGTTATTTCGTAATCAAAATCGATGAATCCTTCAACGATAACTTCTTTGAGATCACCTCTTGATCCTTCCATGGCGTAGGTCCAAGCAGTTTCGATATCTGCTTCTGATCTAATAACAGATTGTCCTTTTCCTGAGCTCGACATCAAGGGTTTCACTACGCAAGGCAGACCACAAAACGCCACCCCTTCTTTGAGTTCTTCCAGTGTAGAGGCATACTGATAAGGTGCAGTACGCACACCTACGTCTTTTGCCGCAAGATCTCTAATTGCTTTGCGATTCATCGTGAAATTAGCCGCTTTGGCACTCGGAACCACTTGAATTCCTTGCGCTTCATAGGCGTAAAAACGCTCTGTTCTAATGGCTTCAATTTCAGGAACTATTATATCAGGTTGGTGTGTGGCTACAACCCTATCCAGTGCGTTTGCGTCTAACATATCGATGACTTCAAATTGATCTGCGACTTGCATAGCTGGTGCACCTGCGTAGCTATCTACAGCAACCACCGTTTGACCATAGCGTTTGGCTGCAATAACAAACTCTTTGCCGAGTTCACCGGATCCGAGTAAGAGAATTTTGAACTTCATGAAGCAAATTTAAGCCAAAAGCAAAGAAATTGTTATTTTTGAAAGACTAGATGAGTACAATTAAAACAGAGATCGATCAGTTTGACCCTATTTTCCTTAGAGAAATGGCCGATGTCAACCTGATGAACCGCGTAGACACCAAATTTGCCTTTCGCCAAGACGACCTCCTTCGTTTTTTACCCATATTAGCCCGTAATTACCGCGCCCTTAAGATTGAAGGAACAATGCTCCCTCACTACGAAAGTCTCTATTTTGACGACGAATCCTTTTCTTTTTTCAGAGACCATCACAACGGCAAAGCCGACCGCTTCAAAGTAAGGATTCGCAAATACGTCGAGTCTAACATACACTTCCTAGAAATCAAACATAAGGTGAAAGGGCGTACTGACAAACGTCGCATCCTTACACATGATTTCAATGAGTTGGAAGCAGAAAAAGAACGCGACTTTCTGCGCCGACAGCTTAATGAAGATACGCAACTCAAACCCACCATGTGGAATTCATTTCAGCGGATCACACTGGTCTCTAAAACCAATAAAGAAAGACTCACACTTGATATCGACATCAAATTTCATATGGGTGAGGTCAAACGAGATTTTCACCAACTCGTCATTGCTGAACTCAAGCAAGAAGCCCTCGACCGCAATTCACCTTTTTATCAACTCATGAAAAAGGAACGCATACGCCCCTACCGCCTCTCAAAATACTGTATTGGCAGCGTTGAAATTTATGGTGAAGAAGTACTTAAATTCAATCGCTTCAAAAAGAAGCTCCTCTTTTTAAATAAAATAAACCATGCTAACTAACCTATTTTTTCTACTACCGCTCAAGAAAGCGATTTCTCCAAATACCATTACTTGGTTTAGTGAAGACTTCTATGGCCTGCTCATTCGCTTGGGCATTAACTTATTGTTTCTAACCATATTAATTCGCGTATTATACTATTCTAAAACGCGTCGCAAGGACTATCTTTTCACGTATTACCTCATTGGAACAATCACCTTTTTCCTTTGCTTCGGCCTGATGCAAATGGATATTGACACCGGAATGGGCTTGGGCTTATTTGCTATTTTTGGTATCATTCGCTACCGCACTGACGCCATAGAAATCAAAGAAATGACCTATTTGTTTATGGTCATTGGCATAAGTGTAATTAATGCGCTTGCTTCCAATGAATTAAGCATTTCAGAAGTTGGCGTGATCAATATTTCAGTGGTTTTACTGACCTTTTTGCTTGAAAATATCTGGCTCATGAAGCACGAAACGCGCAAGACCATCAACTACGAGCGCATCGACCTCATCAAACTAGAAAACTACGACCTCATGAAAGCGGACCTTGAAAAACGCACGGGTCTTTCTATTAATCGCGTAGAGGTAGGAAAAATCGACTTCTTGAACGACACGGCAATGGTTCGGATTTACTATTTCGCAGACGAACAAGAATACTCAGATTACCACGTTCAATAAATGAAAAAAATTGCGCTGTACCCCTTCGCACTGCTATATGGTGTCGTCATCTGGTTGCGCAACAAATTATTTGATTGGGGAGTACTCGGGAGTTTACCCATTCCAGGAAAATCCATTTGCATTGGCAATATCGCCGTAGGCGGCACTGGGAAATCGCCACATGTCGCCTACCTTATTGAACAACTTTCGGAGCGCTATTCGATACAAGTCCTGAGCAGAGGTTACGGTAGAAAGACAAAAGGCTATTTGGAAATCTCAACCAATTCTAGTGCAGCAGAAGTTGGAGACGAACCGCTTATGCTTTTTGAACAGTATAATACCAAAGCGCAATTTGCGGTAAGTGAAAATCGAAGATTTGGTATTCAGCAACTCAAAAAACAAAATCCAAATGCCATTATCCTACTCGATGACGCTTTTCAGCACCGCTGGATCAAGGCAGGCTTGAATATCGTCTTAAGCACCTATGACAACCCTTTTTGGAAAGATTGCCTCTTGCCAGCTGGCCGCTTGAGAGAGACTCCAGAAGGCCTCAAAAGAGCTGATGCGCTGGTGATTACAAAGTGTCCGGACTTGAATTCTATTGATGCCCGAGAATTCACTCACATCAGTGCAAAGTTTGACATTCCTGTATTCTTCTCTGGGTACCGCTACAAGCCATTGCAAGTGCTCACGTATCCGGTTGCCCAAATAAACAAAGCGCTAATAGTGAGCGCCATCGCTGATCCGAAACAAATCCGTTACGGTTTGCCAAAAACAATGCATTTGGAGCAAATGCATTTTGCGGACCACCATGCCTACACCAAACAGGATATCAAAGCTATTCACCATTTTTTTGATACCTTTGCAGATGATAACACAGTGCTTTTCACGACCGCCAAAGACTGGATAAAAATTGCGTCTTTGTTGAGTGCAAAAGAACAGCAAAAATACCCTTGGTATTTACTTTCTTTTGAACTCGAGTGGCACGATAAAGCCGCATTTAACCAATATATCAGCGCTTATGTTGACGCAAATTAAAGAAAGTACTGCATACATTCAGAGCAGAACACAAGTTCAGCCATCAATCGGCATCATTTTAGGCACGGGTCTAGGTGGCTTGGTCAAAGAAATTGAGATCATTGACGAGATCAATTACCAAGATATCCCGCATTTCCCTGTTTCAACCGTTGAAAGTCACTCAGGCAAACTCATTTTTGGTCGTATTGGTGGCAAACATGTTGTTGCCATGCAAGGTCGCTTTCATTATTACGAAGGTTATACCCTCCAACAAGTCACCTTTCCGGTGCGTGTCATGAAACTACTCGGCATTGAAAAGCTATTTGTGAGCAATGCGTCCGGAGGTGTCAACCCCGATTTTGAAGTGGGTGAAATCATGATCATGAACGACCACATTAATCTGTTCCCGGGCAACCCGCTCATCGGTAAAAATATCGATGAACTTGGGCCACGTTTTCCCGACATGAGCGACCCATATGACCAAAAAATGATTGACAAAGCCTGTCAAATTGCCAAAGATCTTGGTATCCGCGTAGCTGTTGGTTGTTATGCGGGCCTTACCGGCCCTACGCTAGAAACCCCTTCTGAATACAAATATGTTCGCGTCATTGGAGCCGATGCTGTTGGTATGTCAACCGTTCCTGAAGTTATTGTGGCACGACACATGAGTATTCCTTGTTTCGCTATCTCTATCATTACCGACCTTGGTGTGCCTGGTAAAATTAAAAAAGTGAGTGTCCAAGATGTGATAGAAGTAGCCAGCAGACAAGAGCCGAAAATGACACAAATCATGAAAGAACTTATTTCTAGTATCTAAAATACACTGGTATGGAAGATTCTCTCAGAGCGCGCTATGAGGTTGTCATTGGACTCGAAGTCCATGCACAACTTCTCACTGAAACCAAAGCCTATTCCGCAGACCTCAATGCTTATGGTTCTGCGCCCAATACAAATATTAGCGCCATTACCCTTGGGCATCCGGGTACCTTACCCGTTATGAACCGCAAGACCATAGACTTTGCCATTAGACTCGGGCTTGCTTGCGGTTGCCAAATTGCACCCAATCAGCATTTTGCACGTAAAAATTACTTTTATCCAGATTTACCTAAAGGTTATCAAATTACACAAGATACGACCCCAATTTGTACGGGCGGTCAAATTCTTATCCGTACCGAAGATGGCCAACACAAACTAATTGGGCTCACCAGAATCCATATGGAAGAAGACGCTGGTAAAAGCATACACGATGTCGATGTATTTGATACGCTCGTTGACCTCAACCGCGCGGGAACGCCGTTACTTGAAATTGTTTCCGAACCCGATCTTCGCTCCTCCACAGAAGCCTATAATTATCTTACCGAGGTTCGCAAACTACTACGCTACCTCGATATCTGTGATGGCAATATGGAAGAGGGCTCTATGCGCTGCGATGCCAATGTTTCTGTACGCCTTGTTGGCGCCAAAGATTTTGGAACAAAAGTGGAGGTCAAAAACATGAACTCTATTCGCAATGTACAACGTGCTATCGAGTTTGAAGTGAACCGTCAAATCGAAGCGCTCGAAAATGGACAAACACTTGTACAAGAAACACGCGGTTTTGACGCGCTAAAAGGTATTACAATCTCCATGCGCACTAAAGAAGCGGCTAACGACTACCGCTATTTCCCAGAACCTGACCTTCCGCCCATTCACGTCAGTACGGAACATATTGCCCACATCGCTGCAAAAATGCCCGCACTGCCCAATGCCCTATTTGAGCGCTACACAAAAACATACGGATTGAGCGAATACGATGCCTACAACATCACTGATCAGAAAGGTTTGGCACTCTATTACGAAGGCCTCATATCACACACCAAAAACTATAAAGCCGCCGCAAATTGGCTGATGGGAGAAATCAAATCATACCTAAACGAACAAGGTATTGATATCACGGCGTTTCCATTAGCACCAGGCCGCATTGCAGCACTTATAGACCTCATCGATGCAGGTAAAATTTCCAATTCTATAGCTGCCCAACGCGTATTTCCCGAATTGTTCAAAAGCGAGCAAAGCCCACTGGAAATTGCCGAGTCGCTTAATCTTTTACAAAGTTCTGACAGCAATGTCATTGAGGGATTCATTGCCGAGGTCATTAGACGCAACCCCAACGAGGTAGAACGCTACAAAAATGGAGAAAAGCAACTCATCGGCTTCTTCATGGGACAACTCATGAAAGTATCTGGCGGAAAAGCAGATCCAAAGGCGTCAAATGCGTTACTCAGACAAAAACTAGAAGCCCAATGACAGCAACTTGGTCGCGACGTCAAATTTCAATCCTAGTTGGTGTTTTACTTGCCATACTCGCCGTCATTTGGTGGGTTTCCAGAAGTGAACTCGAGAAAAATGGTTTAGATGAAAATGTATTCGTTCGTGGTCAAATTAAAGGCGCAGGTGGCCTTCAGTTGTTTTTAGAAGCACCCAGTGACCGCGGTACCATTTCCGTTGCTCAGACAGAAATTGAAGAAGATGGTAGCTTTGAATTACCGGCCAATATTCCCGGATTAGGTATCTACAATCTCAGACTTTCTGATCTCAAGGGCAGTATGTTATGGCTTCCTCTGCAGCCCAAAGATGAACTGAATGTTCGTTGTAAAATCGAGAATTTCGGCTTTCAGCCGGGCATCAAAGGCGTTCCTTGGGCTAATGCTTATGCGCAACTCATGCAGGCCACTCAAAATTTTGAAAACACACAAAAACAACTCCAAACAAATGAGCGAGGCCTCAGTCAAGATGCCATACAACAGGCATATACTTTGGCCAAAAACAATTACGAAACTTTCTGTGTAAAAGCAATTCTTCGTGATTTTAAAAGCCCCCTCAATATCATGCTCAGCATGAATTTACTCCCGACAACCGGTTTCGAAGATTGGAATAGCTCCCACCTTAACGTGCTTGAAAAACTCAGCACCGCTTATGCCAAATACTACGCTGGTCAGCCAGCTAGCAACAACATGCAAGCGCAATACCAACAAATTGAAGATGCATTTTTTGCTTATACGCAAATGACAAACGGTAGCATGCCGGCTCCTTCGATAGCCCTGCCAGGTCCGGACGGCGTCACTCGAAATCTGAACGCGCTAAAAGGAAAATATGTCCTTATCGATTTTTGGGCTTCTTGGTGTGGCCCTTGTAAAAATGAAATGCCAAATGTAGTGGCTCTTTATAAAAAATACAAAAGCAAGGGCTTCACAATTTTTAGTGTTTCCCTAGACGAAGATCCGTCTAAATGGAAAGAAGCCATTCAAACTTGGGGAATGATATGGCCTGATCACGTCAGCGATCTCAAAGGCTGGAAATCCGATCTGCCTCAGCGCTTTCAATTCGACGGCATTCCATATACAGTCCTATTGAATCCGGAAGGTAAAATCATTGGAACCAATCTACGCGGACAAAAACTCCAAGATAAATTAGCCACTATTTTTAAATGATATGAAAAAATTGCTACTTCTTCTAAGCCTACTTCCGCAATTTATTGCAGCTCAGGGCTTTGATTTTCATCTAAGCGGGCAAATTTTTTCTAGTGGAGCAGACTCCGTTTATTTGTCTCAACAATTCGGATCTGCTTTCAAAGACTACGCAGCGGCACCAATAAAAGGAAATGGGACTTTCAACATGATGGGTCCTATTCCGGGACCAGATTATTACCTATTGCGCATAGGACAAAACAACTTGCATGTCGTTATTAGAGACAGCTCAAAAATTCAAATTTTTGGCGACGGTAGAAACTTAGGTCAATTTTGCAACTTCGTCAATTCAGAGGAGTCAAGGCAAATGCATGAATATGTAGTACTGACCTCAACTTGGAGACAAAAAGCTGATTCTGCGCTGGCTGCTATTAAAGCCGACCAAAGTCAAGAGGCACGCATCAATGCCTACATGACAGATGCTTTTAGTCAGTACCAAACTGCTCTACAAAGTTTTGTCGGGATGTACCCTCATTCTGCTGCGCTCATATTACCGTTAAGCGGAATTCAAATAGACCAGGATTTTGCATCATATGAAAAACTCATTATTCCCTTGTACCAGAGTTTTCCGCAGAGTGCAATAGTCCAAAATCTATATGGTAACTACAATAACAAAAAACAACAAATCGAGGCGGCAAATCCGTTTGCCAGAGGAAAACAAGTTCCGGACTTTACCGAACTACGCACCGACGGCAAGAAATCGATGAAATTATCTGATCTTCGTGGTCAGGTTGTTTTACTGGACTTTTGGGCTTCTTGGTGCGGTCCTTGCCGGGCAGAAAATCCGAATGTGGTCAAGAATTATCAGAAATATAAAGACGCAGGTTTCACCGTCATGAGTGTCTCATTAGACTCCAACAAAGACAAATGGCTTGCAGCTATCCAAGCAGATCAACTCATTTGGCCTAATCACGTCAGTGACCTGGGCGGTTGGAATAGCAAAGTGGCCAAACTGTATGGCGTACAATCCATACCTTTTACCGTATTAATTGATAAAGACGGCAAAGTCATTGCCACCAATCTCAGAGGTGCGGCACTCGAACAAACCTTGCAGCAAATTTTTGGTTTTTGATGAGCCACCCAAGTAAATATCACTATTTCGTCTCGGACCTTCACTTAGGTGCCCCCGATCAAGCGTCTAGCAAAGCGCGCGAACGCGCTTTTGTGGCCTGGCTTGAGCACATTTCTGGTTCTGCAAAAGCAATTTACCTCATGGGGGATATCTTTGATTTTTGGTTCGAATACAAAACAGTGATCCCAAAAGGTTATTCCCGGTTGTTTGGTAAATTAGCTGAGCTCTCGGACAAAGGCATCGAATTGCACTTTTTCAAAGGAAACCACGATATGTGGGTCAAAGATTACTTTGAAAAAGAACTTGGCATACAAATTCACACTAATGAATATGTATTTTCCGCTAATGGAAAATCATTTTATCTACACCACGGTGATGGCTTAGGTCCCGGAGACTACAAATACAAATTACTCAAACGTTTTTTCAGAAGTAGCGGTTGTCAATGGTTATTTGCGAGATTACATCCTAATTTTGGTATTGGCTTGGCTTCTTTATTATCCTTAAGAAGTAGGGCAAAAGGAGGTAAAAAAGATGCCATTTATACGGGTCCGTCGGCTGAATGGCTTTTTCAATATGTGCAAAATTACAGTCGGCAAGCGCCTCACGATTTCTATATTTTTGGTCACCGTCACCTACCACTCTTTCTGAAAACGGAAAACGCACTTTATCTCAATACCGGTGACTGGTTGCGTTATTTTACTTTTGCGCGTTTCGATGGCGAACAGCTTGAATTGTTACAATGGCAAAACAACACGATTCAAAATTATGAATTCGAGTAAAATCCTAGGTTTTTGGCCAACGGTTCACTTAGCCCAATTGCCTCAAATAGCCAAAGAAATCTGGTCGCATCTACCCCAACCTGGTCTTATTTGCCTTCGAGCAGAAATGGGGTCTGGTAAAACAACCTTAGTCAAGAATTTATTAGCGCAAGTTCAAATCGAACACTTTGAGGGGTCGCCTACATTTTCAATTGTTCAGCCTTATGTGTCTCCAATCAAAGGTCCAATTTATCACTTAGATTGCTATCGAATAGAAAATACAGCAGAAATACCTAACCTTGGGTTAGAAGAACTCCTCGACGAAAACGCCTACTTTTTTATTGAGTGGGCAGAAAATATTACAGAAATCCTTCCTAATCAGCACTTTTGGCTGTATATTCGTTCCAATGCCGACCAAAGTCGGGAAATTACCCTATGCCATGACCACTGATCCACACTTGCTCAAAACCCTGATCCAACAAGGAGCTCTTTTGCCCAAAGAAGATCTATTAGAAGTTCGCCATAAAAAAGGCAAACTCCTGATTGGCATTCCGAAAGAAACATCCTTTCAAGAACGCAGGGTTGCCCTTGTTCCCGAAGCAGTTGGCTTATTGGTTGCTAATGGCCACGAAGTACTCGTCGAGAGCAAAGCCGGAGAAGGCGCACATTTCACAGACAACGAATACAGCGAGGCTGGAGCGCAAATTATTTACGACCAAAAGGGTGTTTACCAATCTGATATCATTTTGAAAGTTGCGCCGCCATCCGAACAAGAATTGGATCTCATGCCCGGTAACCAAACTTTTATTTCGGCACTTCAACTCTCTAGCCAACCCAAGGAAATCTTACAGCAACTCAGTACTAAAAAAATCACTGCAATTGCCTGGGACTACATCCGAGACGAAGAAGGTGTATTCTCTATTGTCCGAACCATGAGCGAAATTGCTGGAACAACCTCTGTCTTAGTTGCTGGCGAGCTACTTTCTTCATTTTCAGAAGGTAAAGGGCTCATGTTAGGCGGAATTGCAGGTGTTCAACCCACTGAAATTGTGGTGCTTGGTGCCGGAACCGTTGGTGAATTTGCCACAAGAGCTGCATTGGGGCTGGGTGCTTCCGTCAAAATATTTGATAATTCACTCTCCAGATTGCGTCGCTTACAAAACGACTTAGGTCAGCGCGTTTTTACCTCGGTCTTACAACCAAAAGTTCTCGCTAAAGCGGTAAGACGTGCCGACGTCGTCATTGGCGCATTGCGTTCTTCAATTGGTCGAACACCTTGTGTTGTAAGCGAAGAAATGATCGCACAAATGAAGCCAGGTTCTGTAGTTCTTGATATCAGTATTGACCAAGGTGGTTGTTTTGAAACTTCGCGCATCACCAATCATAGCGAACCAACTTTTGTAAAGAATGGCGTCACACACTACTGTGTTCCAAACATAGCTTCGCGTGTTTCTCGGACTGCCTCCTTTGCACTTTCCAATACACTTTCACCGTTGTTACTCGAAATGGGAGAAAGAGGTGGCGTACCCGAACTAATTAGAACGCATGCCGGATTCAGAAACGGCGTCTATATGTTCAGAGGAATTTTAACCAATGAAGTACTAGGCAAAGTATTTGACCTGCAATATAAAGACATCCATTTGCTGTTACCCGGAATCTAATGGCGCTACTTCAAGCACTGAATTTACCGAAAGCTGCTCTCAAATTAAATAGCAAGGCAGGGCGAATTTATATCCATTGCCTGCTCAGAAAAAAACCAATTGTTCTTACGCCAGAAGAATGGGTAAGGCAGCACCTCATCGCTTACTTACACCATCATTTAGGTTACCCAATGGAAAAAATGGCCATTGAAAAAGAAATTCAATTCGATGGATTTATCAGGCGCTGGGATTTAGTTGTTTTTGACCAAGCATTTCAGGCCCATATATTACTTGAATGTAAGGCACCGCAAATACCAATTTCTCATGAAGTGTTCATGCAAATAGCAAACTATCAGTCTAAAATTCAAGCGCCATTCTTAATTCTGAGCAATGGCTTAACGCATTTAATTTACCAAGTCAACTTTGAGCAGAAAATTTTAGAACTGCAAACTGAATTTCCAAAATCTCCAAATAAAAAGGCCTAGTTCTGCACAAAATTGAGCTCGCCAGCGCGCATTCGCTTATACTGCTGTGATAAATAAGCCAATTGAATCCTAAATAAGTCTAATGCTGCCTCGGTTTCTGGGCTTATTTCCTGTTTTTTCATTTTTAGCTGCAACTTCATAAACATAGCATGCAGGAGCACTTCTACATCATGTCTGTTGGGCATATTGGATTTGACCTTGAAGGCCTGAAGCGCTTCATTGGCGTGTTCACATAAACCTTTGTATTTTTCGTCGTTGAGTATAGTCAAGAGCGTGTTGTGCAAATAGATGAGCTCTACTAATATCTCATCGACATGTTCAATATGACCATCTTTGAGCAGCCCTCTTTGTTGCATTTCCGAAATAATTTGTTCGTACCATTGCAGCTGTTCAAGACCTTGCTTTGGATCTTGAAATGCAGGGGCAATAAGTTGTTGATCGATCAGGTCTAGGTTGAAATCAAGGGTGCGAATCATTGCCTCAATTTGATAAAGATAAAGCACGTACTCGGCTACATTTTCGGATTGGAGCGCAGGATTTGGCTTCATATTTAGAGCTCTTTTTCGATTTTGCTTTGGTTTTCGTTCAAAAAGTTGATAAACTCTTTGGTGACGTCCATTGACGGATTGATAAAATTGAATTGCCCACCTTGACCTTGTATTAAGAGCATATCGATGTGGTGTTTTTCACTGTATTTTTTGCCCCAAACTTCTACCTTTCTATTGATTGCCTCCAAGGATTTATTAATTTCTGTCTCGATACGAGCACCCTCTTTTTGTTGAAATTCCATTGCGTTGGCCTGCATTTGCTGTGCCTTTTGTTGCACCATAGCAATTTCGTTCTGAGATAACAAACCAGCTCTGGCTTCTTGGTCTTTTTTCACGATGTAAGCCTCATACTCTTCATTGAGTTTTTGCAATTGACGCTCAAAGCGTTTTTGTTTGCTTTCTGCGGCTGCTTCTTCTCGTTTGAAATAATCAAAATATTTCTTTACGCTATCGTTGGCGTAATAGGCAATTTTAAGTCCGTCAAGTCGAGTCACCGGCACTTTTGGTGTCGAATCCTTTTTGGGCTTATCCGGTGAAGAGCAGGCGCTCAGCACCGCAATTGAAATCGTGAAAAGTAGGTATTTAGTCATGATGAGTGTTGCTTAAGAGTTGAAGCCAACGAGCGCGCATGCGAATAAAATCTTGCAGGCACTCGGAATAAAATGCGTTATTGAGTTGCTGTTCGAGTTGGTTGAGGTCCGCTACTTCTGTAACAGGAACTTTGAAATGTTGCTCGTAGTCGTCGAGGGTTATACTTAGTAAATACTTATCGTTATATTGATGTAATTGCACCAATAAATGCTCATGTGGAATTTGTTTGACCAAACGCATAATGCAAATATAAGACTTTCTGATGCGGCACTTGGCAACCTGCGGCGTAAGTCTAATGAATATTTTTTTTCAAAATTGAACTTCTTTTTCATTTTTATTCTAATTTCGGAGAAAGAACGCTTAGTATTTACCTAAATCTGTGTTGTTTAAATCACATTATGACAAGTATTTTTGTTGCTAAACTTGATTTTGGTGTCAGCAATCAGGAGTTGCGCCAACTTTTTGAACAGTATGGCACCGTTTTAAAAGCCACTGTTGCCACCGACCGCGAAACAGGAAAGCCAAGGGGTTTTGCATTTGTTGAAATGGCAGACCGCGATGAAGCACAACTAGCCATTCGAGCACTCGATGGTCACGTCATCAACGGACGTGCACTTGCGGTCAAAGAAGCCGAACAACGCACAGATTCTAGACCCGCTTCAAAACCCTTTCAACCAAGGGAAAATTCACCGGAGCGTTCATCCGAAGGCTTTACACCTCGTGAAACGCGTTCAGTAGACCATGACGACGACACCACCCCTTCTGCCTTCGTCATCCCAAAAATTGAACCGCGCAAAAAAACAAAAGAAAAAGACCGTAAAATTGAGGATGACAACCGCAACAAAAAACCCAAAATGGATGCTTACAAAAAGAGCGGTAAAAATCCTAGATTCTTCGACGACGATGACGACGACCTCGACGACGACTTGTTTAACTATAAAAGACAAGACGAAGAAGACGATTTCTTTGACGACGAAGAAGAAGACGATTTATAGCCAATCGCGCCACTATTTCATGGATATCGCTTAACTTTGCGGTCCATGGATGTCACTTACAAAAGCCACCTCAAACACCCCGTTTTTAAAGTTCTGTCGCAATTTGCAACAGAACAACAACTTGACGTCTATGTTATTGGTGGTTGGGTTAGAGACTTACTTATGGGCCGGCCTAGTAATGATATCGATATCCTCGTTTTAGGTGATGGGGCCGCTTTAGCTAAAGCATGTGCGCAAATTTTGCGCGTTAAAAAAGTGACTGTTTTCAAGAACTTTGGAACTGCGCACTTTCGTTACAAAGATCTCGATGTAGAATTTGTTGGTGCCCGAAAAGAGTCCTACTCCCCTGATTCGCGTAAGCCACAAACCAGCTCCGGGTCCCTACAAGACGACCAAAATCGTCGCGACTTCACCATTAACTCTATCGCAATTAGCCTTCGTAAAGAAACTTATGGCCAACTTATCGATCCTTTCAATGGCCGAGCAGATTTAGATAAAGGCCTCATCAGAACACCACTAGACCCCATCATTACCTTTAATGACGATCCGCTACGCATGTTGCGCGCAATACGGTTTGCGACGCGTTTCGATTTTGAAATTGCGGCCAATAGTCTTGAAGCCATGAAGTCACAGGCCGAACGCTTGCAAATTCTTTCTCTAGAGCGCATTACTGATGAACTCAATAAAATTATATTGACCAAACAGCCCTCACGAGGATTCAAATTACTACAAGCTACCGGCCTTCTCGATTACTTTTTCCCAGAGTTACTCGCCCTTCAAGGTGTTGAAACCCGAGAAGGCAAAGCACATAAAGACAACTTTTACCATACATTGGAAGTACTCGACAATATTGCCCAGCATACTGATAACTTATGGCTGAGGTGGGCTGCTATCCTTCACGACATCGCCAAACCTCCAACTAAACGCTTTGATCCACAAGTTGGATGGACCTTTCATGGACATGAAGAACTTGGCGCCAAAATGGTTCCGCGCATTTTCAAACGCTTGCGTCTGCCGCTTGATCAGCAAATGAAATATGTTCAAAAATTGGTGCGTCTACATTTGCGCCCCATTGCACTGGTTAAAGGTTCGGTAACAGATACTGCTATCAGACGTTTGCTGCACGAGGCCGGAGACGACATCGATGATCTTATGTTGTTGTGTAATGCAGATATCACCAGTAAAAACGAATTTAAAGTCAAGCGCTACAAACAAAATTTTGAGCTCGTTGCTGAAAAACTTAAACAAGTAGATGAAAAAGACCGGGTTCGAAATTTCCAGCCACCAGTCAGTGGTCAACTGATTATGGATACTTACCAAATTGGCCCTTGTGCAGAAATCGGGCAAATCAAGTCCCATATCAAGGATGCCATTTTAGAGGGAATCATCGCTAACGACTACAGCCAAGCAGTTCAAGAAATGCTGCGCTTCGGTGCCACCCTTGGTTTAAAAGTGCAACGCACACCTCATCTGCCCGAATAATCAGTATCTTTATCGTAAATCTCATCAAATGCCAGGATTAAAATTTCGGGTTTTACTCGATAGCGACAAAAACGAAGAAGTTTTCAGAGATATCCTCATTTCCAACGAGGCTAATTTTGAAACTTTTTACCACGCCATTATGTCCGCTTTTGGATTCAATGGCGATCAAATGGCCAGCTTTTATGTCTCCAACGACAACTGGGACAAAGGCCACGAACTTTCTCTACTCGATATGTCCTACGACGACGACGCCATCGATGAACCCGCTTCTGTTATGAAACAAGCGCGCATACAAGATTTCTTAACAGAACCAGACCAACGCTTTATTTTGGTCTATGACTTTATGCGCATGTGGATTTTTTTAATTGAGCTCATTGCATATCAAAAAGAAGCCCCCGATGCACCAATAATGGCACTCGCCATAGGAACCGCTCCTCAAGAAACTACCAAATCGATGCTCGACGAAAACCTTTTTGGATCAGATGACCATTTAGGCCAAAGTTCGGTGCATTCTGACGACGATGAAGACGATGAATTTGGCTTCAACGACTTTGACGACGACTACGCCGACGACGATCTCAACGATTACAGTGAATATGACTACTAAAGCAAGCACACAAGTTGGCGACCCAATTGGTCAGGCCATTTTAGATTACGCTCAATACAAAAAACCTTTTGACATTATTGTCAGTTCTGATCTCTGCGACGACGACATCATCCCAATTGAAGTCTTATTTCGCAAAGAAGACGACATGCCCGAACTCGAACTTATTGCCTTAGACAACTGCAAAGGTCACGTACTGGATATTGGCGCCGGAGCAGGTGTTCACACCTTAGCGCTGCAAGACCGCGGCCTCAAAGTGAGCGCCATTGACATCTCTGCTGGGGCCGTAACCCACATGAAGCAAAAAGGCATTCAAGCGCAACAAATAGATGTTTACGCGCTCAACACAACAGCAACTTACGACACCATTTTGTCCTTGATGAACGGCATGGGCTTGGCGCAAAACCTGACCAATCTGCCGAAGTTTTTACAAAAAATACATAGTCTACTGGCCCCCGAAGGCCGCTTCGTTGCCGACTCAACAGACGTCAAATACCTTTATGAAGACGAAGACGGCAGCTATTGGCTCGATCTGAATGCCAGTTACTACGGTGATTTCAAATTCACAATGCAATATAAAAAAATTACGGGTCCCGAATTCAATTGGCTTTACGTTGACTACGACACCTTGCATCAGCATGCCACCGAATGCGGCTTTAAATGCAGACGGGTATTTACCATCGAAGAAAATTACCTGGCTATCCTTGAAAAATTATGAAAAAATCCATTTTAATGGGCAGTCTTTCGACACTCATTATTTTTATTTTGACCTCTTGCGATTATAACGCTGCTGAAATCAAGCGCTTTGATACAAAAATAAAAAATTACAACGACAAATTTCAACTTGGGCTCAAACCAACCGGAAGTGGTCTCTATCTAAAAATAGATTCATTGGGCACCGGAAGACCAATTCAATTACACGACAGCATTTGGGTAAGTTACAGCCTTAAATTGCTTTCTGGTAAGGTCATAGAAATTCAAAAAAAACCAATTGGATTACCGTTGACTGGGCTCATTAAAGGATGGCAAGAGGCATTATACAATATGCCTATTGGGAGTCAACTACATTGTTTGGTTCCGCCTCAATTAGGCTATGGTCAAAGCGGTACAGATAAAATTGGTAAGGATAAAATCCTCTATTTTAAAATGAAGGTCATAGACGCCAAATAAATGCTTATTTTTGACACGCAAAAAAACAGATATTATGAGTGTTTTGGTAAATAAAGACTCCAAAGTTATTGTTCAAGGTTTTACGGGTAGCGAGGGTACTTTCCACGCTAGCCAAATGATTGAATTTGGAACCAAAGTGGTTGGTGGTGTTACGCCTGGAAAAGGTGGTTCACTGCACCTTGAGCGTCCAGTTTTCAATACTGTTGCTGATGCAGTTCAGCAAACTGGAGCCGATACCTCAATTATCTTTGTTCCGCCTGCCTTTGCAGCAGACGCCATCATGGAAGCTGCAGAAGCAGGTATTAAAGTCATTGTTTGCATCACAGAAGGCATTCCTGTCAACGACATGGTCAAAGCCAAAGAATATATCAAAGCCTACAACACACGCCTTATAGGTCCAAATTGCCCAGGCGTCATTACCGCTGGCGAAGCCAAAGTAGGTATCATGCCTGGTTTTGTCTTTAAAAAAGGAAAAATCGGTATTATTTCTAAATCCGGCACACTTACTTATGAAGCTGCAGACCAAGTCGCAAAAGCTGGAATGGGCATCACCACCGCAATTGGTATTGGTGGCGACCCAATCATTGGCACAACCACAAGAGAAGCCGTTGAATTACTCATGAACGACCCAGAAACACAAGGAATCGTCATGATCGGTGAAATCGGTGGCAACCTTGAGGCAGTTGCCGCTCGCTGGATCAAAGAAAACGGCTCCAAGCCAGTTGTTGGATTTATTGCCGGCGAAACCGCTCCTAAAGGACGTACCATGGGCCATGCCGGTGCAATCGTTGGTGGTGCAGACGACACCGCCGAAGCAAAGAAACGCATCATGCGCGAGTGTGGCATCCACGTAGTTGACTCACCTGCACAGATTGGCGCCAAAATGGCTGAAGTACTTGGTTAATTTCAAGTAGCATTGCTAATTCCAAAAATCCCAAGTAAGACCCAAACGCAACTGAAAAGTTGGGTAAGGCAGCCCATTGTATTGACTTGCCGTATAATCTATTGCGGTCAGTAAGTTAGTTGCCTGAACAAAAAATCGAAAAGTCTTTACCTCGAGGGCAATATCCAATTGGGCATTATAAAGCTGACTTACTGGATTAATGGCTGGCGCTTCATAAACTTGCCAATCAATGGTTTCCATAAAGGATATATAGCTTATGCGTGTTGTTTGAGCACCATAAAGCGCCTCCATTCCAATTCCGGCATGCAAATGCAGTTGTTTATTTTTAAAAACCCCTCCTGCCCATTCTAGCCTTAATTGAGACCGAAATGGTAGCAAGACATTCGCTTCAGAACGCTGCCAAAATATATACTTCTGGGCGCCACCAATGCGCCACGCGCCCAATTTATATGCTGCTTTTACTTCTGCTTCAAAAGCCTGCTGTGGACCTTCCAAAAGCCAACTCATAGTCGATGCCGAGAAACGGTAAATTTGTCGGGCGCGCATGTATGTAGCCTGTAGGTTGGTATTGATATTCTTCTTTTCGAATTGGTAGGCCAACTTGAATAAATTAACTTGCTCGCGCTCGGGCAAAAGTTGCTGGTATTGCGTGATGTTACTCATGTAGGTCCTTTGCATCAGCACAGGCCAAGCATTGCGATAGTCATGGTAAAAATCAATTTTACTAAAAGGAAGCTTATACACCAATCTGCTCTGCGCAACCTGACCTCCACCTGCACCGATTATATTGAAAGTACTTTGGTGTTCAATCCAAAAATGAGCAGATTTAAAAAATAGTTCATTGACAATATTGATTTCTGTAGTATCATATGCGAATTGCGTATCCTGCCAACGCATTTGTTTAAGTTGTAGTGTCGTTTGCCAATCAAGGTGCAGGCCAACAAACCCAATACCAGCTGCATTATTCCAAACCTGCGTTGAAAAACGATCACGACACGAATCTGAATTAAGGTACAGCTGGGTGTAGAAAAGTTCTAATGAATCGGTTTCTTCATAGCGGCGCAATTTGTTTTCATAGCTGTGTTTGCTCAAAATTCTGAATCCAGAGGTGCTATCTGAACTTAGCATATAACTATTTTCTAATCTCAACTTGTAGGCATTTTCAAAGGAAAAGGCTTCGTTTTTTCTTACGGGTACCAAATTTGTATTTCCAGGAAAAATAGCGGACCAATCTGCAACGCCATTCGACCATTGTCGGTCATTGCTGAAATTCGAAAAGACGGCCATCATCGTCAAGCGATTGCTGCGTTGTATCACTTTGATATCAAGCGAACTGTATCGAAGATCGTCCGAACGAATAAAACCAGTGCGCTGATAACGATCATAACGTACATTAAGTAAAGTACGCTTGGCAAACTGTTGCTCGTAATCTAGACGAAGGCGCTGCGTACCTTGCGCGCCAAATCCGTAGGCAAATCCTAAGTGTGGGAGCGCGCTAAACAACAATTTCTTGGTTGCATAAGAAACGGAACTCAGCGGTGCTATTCCTGGTTTGAATAGCGCCCATGTATCGGGCCGAACTTGTTGAGGACCTATAAAAAATGGCGCAGCAAAACCGTCCATAAATTGTAAAAGCGAATCGGTATTACCCAATGCGCGTTGGCCAGCAAGCAAGGTGTCTGGAGTAAATGATTTTTGAGCATTTGATTTGCTGTAAAAGCAACAAAAAAGAATGACAAGTACACAAATACGCATGGTGCAAACTTACTAAAAAAAACAAGGGCTACCCTTGAGAGGTAGCCCTTAATGACGATTACAAAAACAAGTAATTAGAGTGCGTTGATACGCAATTGCAAGCCTGACTTGAGGTTTGCTGCTTTGTTTTTGTGAATGATGTTGCGTTTTGCAAGTTTATCTAGCATAGCAACAACCATTGGAAGCATGCCTTCAGCTTCTTTGCGGTCTTTTGTTGCACGCAATTTACGCATAGCGTTGCGCGTTGTTTTGTGTTGGTATTTATTCAACACGCGCTTAGACTCATTAGAACGAATGCGCTTGATGGATGATTTATGGTTTGCCATAGCTTTTATATAATTAATCTTTAAAATGCAGCCCATAGGAGAATCGAACTCCTGTTTCAAGGATGAAAACCTTGCGTCCTAACCACTAGACGAATGGGCCATTAAATTGGCAGCCCATAGGAGAATCGAACTCCTGTTTCAAGGATGAAAACCTTGCGTCCTAACCACTAGACGAATGGGCCAAAATGTCAAAACCCCAGATTTTGGGATTGCAAATATAGTAGGAATTTCTTGAAGCGCAAGGGACGCTCGTTTTTTTTTTACGAAAAATCTGTGTCGTCTGAACTCATTTTAAAACCGAGTCTTTTAGCAGTTTTGAGCTTGAGTTGTTCTCCCATCATGAAAATTTGACCAACACTAACATTATCCATGTAGTCAAATGGCGGTATGTACAAATCAAATTGCAATGCGTAGGCAAAGGCCATCTGAGCAATAAGTTGCAAAAGTTGTTCAGACAGTAGCATATGTTGAGGGTCGCTAAAGGTGTAGCCCAAAGAACCTTTCCCTTCAATGAAGAAATGCCTTTCGTGATTGACAAAAATGCGTGCAATTAAATTGCCCATATCGTCGAGGCGATTTTGCTGTAAAGATTCAGCTAGAAAATTGTAGATGTGGATGGTTCCAAAATAGCCATTGTTAGGATTGGCCTTGAAGTATGCCGTACCCCAGAGTGGGTTGGAGTCAGGTAAACGAAAAACATTGTGATGTAAGTTGAAAACGAGCACATCGCTGCCAATGTAAACATGGAATTCGTGATCACCGCGGTCCTTGATGAATAAGCGCACGCGTTCGTCGGTAACCACTTGTTTTAAAACCACAAACTCTTGCTCGATTAATTGGCGCAATTGATCAAAAACAAGCTCTAAATCGTCGGCAATATCTTGCTTGAGAGCTGATTTGTGTAATAAAATATCGATGAGTTGTTGTCGATTAGTAGCGATTGGGTCGTTAGCGGCTTTTTTCTTCATGGCATTATTTTTGTTGCTAAAAATACGTCAAAACCTCTTTCCTGTTTACACAACGGGATAAAACTTTACCACTGTTTGACAAAAAATGTTTAATTTTGAACGAAGACCGCGTCTTCAGGCACTTATGAAAAAGCGCATTTGGTTTATTATCAATCCCATCTCGGGTGTTCGTCGCAAGGACGACATCCCTGCGCTCATACGTCGCTATCTCAACCACGACCTCTTTTCTTTTGAAATCCAATACACGCAATACAAGGGTCACGCCATCGAAATTGCCCAAGAAGCCGTTCAGCTCGGCGTCGAGATTGTTTGTGCTGTTGGTGGCGACGGCTCTGTTCATGAAGTCGGCACAAGCCTTATCAATACCCAAACCAGTTTAGCTGTTATTCCAATTGGTTCGGGCAATGGCCTGGCGCGCCATATGTTTATCCCGCGCAACATCAAAAAAGCAATCGAAACCATTAATCTAAACCACCAAATTCTGATGGATACTGTTTTGGTCAATGACCAACCATTCTTGGGTGTAGGGGGCTACGGTTTAGACGCCATCATCGCCAAAAAATTCGACGAAGACAAAAAACGCGGTTTTTGGACCTACGTCAAACATGTTTTCAAAGAATTTTTCCGTTACAACCCTATGAATATCTCCATAGACACCAACGGTCAAATCAAAAAAATGCCAGTTGTTCTTTGCACAATTGCCAATACCTCAGAATTCGGTAATGGTTTCAAGGTTTCTCCCAAATCAGATGCCACTGATGGTAAACTTGAACTTGTTTTACTCAAGCCATTTTCCCTCTTTGGCATACCCAAAATGATATTCCAATTTTTTACCGGACGCTCTGACCGCTCAAGCTATGCTGAAGTTATTTCCTTCAAAAAAGCGAAAATTTCCATTCCCAATGGTCAAGCGCACCACGATGGCGAACCACTCACAGTGACCCACGAGCTCAATGTGCGTGTGGTACCGCATTCACTTCATATTATTGTAGGTCAAAAATAATGTCCGCTGCCTTGCAATTAGAACTCGAGTCTATGTTGGCTCAACTCTCCAAGCTCCAATCTGAATCTACAGCCAAATGGGGGCAAATGACTGCCCAACGAATGGTAGAACACCTCGCCGATGCACTCTACATGTCTATCGGGCAAGGCGATTTCAAATTGGAAGTGCCAGAAGACCGTATTGAGCGCATGCAAGCTTGGCTAGAAACCGACAAACCAATGGCCAAAGACATCCAAGTCTCTTTCGCTACCCCTTCTACCCCATTGCGTAACGAAGAAATCGAGACCGCAATCGATGAATTTACCGAAGCATTTTTAGCCTTTTTAGAGCATTACGAAAACCAACCCGATCAAACAGCACTCCATCCCTTTTACGGAAACCTGAATTACGCCCAATGGCAAAAGTTACACACCAAACATTTTGCGCATCATTTTGAGCAATTCGGCCTGATATGAGCAATCCGCTCGTCTTGGCTTTGGCAATTGGTCTGATACTCGGTACCCTAAATCATTTTTACCTTAAATCAAAAGGCCACCTTGGGAGCGCCCAATGGTTTATGCAAATCGTTGTGTTTTTTGCCCTGGCTTTTAGCGTGCTAAAGTTTTTATGGTAAAAGGATTTATTTACCAAACTTAAGCCCGGGAATAAACCTCGGAACGCGTTTTTGGTAATCTTTGTAGGCAGGATATTTGCCGGCCGAAAGCTCCTCTGAGAAATCTGAGCTGCCTTTGAAAAGAATCAGTAAAAGCACACAACCGCCAATGGTCCAGTTGACCCATTGGCCTGTTGCATTGACGCTGAACAAATAAAAAATGACCCAAATGCTCTGCTCCATGGCGTAGTTTGGATGTCGAACGATAGACCAAAGACCAGTAGAGACAAAGCCAATTTCGTACTCACCGAGCGGTTCACCGGCCTGAATACGGCGGTGTTTTTCAGTTTGGAAATCATACTGTTGTTGATCGGCAATGAATTCAAGCACGATGGCTAAAAGCATGAGGCCTGCTAACAGGTAATCAATGGTGTTGAGTTCTGGATTGATGTTGTTGGAAAGCGTTGCCAAGATGGGTACTGTAAACGAAAAAATCAAGACATTTTGATAGGCCGATATGAAGAAAAAATTAAAAAGCGCCCAGATAAATTTGTTATTGAAACCAGGTCGCTGGCGCAATGCCTCCCAACGGTAATCTTCTTCACCGGCCCAAAAACGCCAGGTGTAAGCACCCCGTCGAGCAAAATTAAAAGTGAGGCGCGCACCCCAAATAGTGACTAAAATGGACATCAATACCATTCGATCCGAGACAACAGGTGCCAAGAGAGTCATGTGCCAAACGTAATAGATGGGGACAATACTCCAGAGTTTATCTACCTGCGAATTATTGCGCGAAAGTTCTCCGACAAGAAAACAATAGGCAATTACAATAACAACTGGCCATGACATCTGGGTTAAGATGTCGTATTGGATATCATTGGGGGTATAGCCAAAATTAAGGCAGATAAGTGGCGCAACCACCATTGTGAAGATTAGAAGTAATATAGTTAGTAGCATATGTAAGATCTTATAGGTTAGGTTAATTTTAGTTCAATTGCGCCGAATTTAATATTTTTTTAACTCTTAGCGAATACATAACCAGCTTTGCGGGCAGACTCAATGAGCGCTTGTTGACCCTGATGATATACGTTCGTATAATCGGGGGTTTTCACCCAACACCGTACTTTGATTTCAAGCGAAGCAGCAGTTAGCTGTTGCACAGCAATAAAAGGCTCTGGTTTATTTTGAATTCGTTTATCTGCCGTTAATATTTCAAAAAACAAAGTCTGTATAGCCCCAATTTGAATATCCTGTTCAAAATGAAAAACCCAAGTAATACATCTTGTTTTTTCTTTCGTATAATTGATGATGGTTCCGTTAGCTAATGGGCCATTCGGAAAAATCAAAGTTTTGTTGTCGGCAGTTTGGAGGTACGTGTTGAAGATCTGAATTTCTGATACAACACCTTGATTTCCACTCGCTTGAATTTCATCTCCTACTTTAAATGGTTTGAGCACTAAAATCATTATCCCTCCTGCAAAATTAGATAAGGTGCCTGAAAAGGCCATACCGATGGCAATACCTGCAGCGCCTAAAAGTGTTAAAAACGAGGTCATTTCAACGCCAAGTTGCGTTATCGCTGAAATGGCAACCATAATTTTGAGGGCTAAGGACAAAAAGCTCGTTAGAAACGAAACCAAACCCGGATCGGTATCACTTTTGCGCAGCATCCGGTTGACAAAGCGCGTAAGTACACCTGTTAACCAGAACCCAACAACTGCAATTAGAAGGGCCAGAATAATATTGGTGAGGAAGCCAAAAACAATTTTCCCAAAATCGCCACTCTTGAGCTCAAAAAGCGAATCTATAAAATGCATGTTGTAATTTTAAGTACAAAAATAGAAATGTTTACCGAGTACGAAAATTCAGAAAAAATAGACGTCATCTCTACAGATGGACGCGTTGTTTATTATCCGAATTTTTTAAGCAATATACAAAGTCAAGAATTAATAAAACGCATCATGGCTGAAGCGCTTTTGGAACAAAATGAAATTACTTTATTTGGAAAGAAAATAAAAGTACCCAGACTCGAGGCCTATTTTGCGTTGAATGGCGAGCAATACGGTTATGCCGGTCAACAGCTAAAGGTGCATGTTTTTCCAAATTATTTAGAAGAATTGCGTCAAAAAGTAGAAAAACTCACTGGCTCTAAATTCAATGCACTCCTGATCAATTATTACCGAGATGGGCAAGATTCAAATGGTTGGCATGCCGATGATGAAAAAACACTAGGCACCAATCCTAGCATTGCTTCTTTAAGCTTAGGCGCTGCAAGACCATTTGAATTTAAACATAAATTCAATGGAGATCGAAAAAAACTCATTTTGGCTCACGGAAGTTTATTGCTCATGGATGGTCCGCTTCAGCATCATTACAAACACCAACTACCTAAAGTAAAAGAACTCACCCACGAAAGAATCAATTTGACTTTTCGATGGGTAGTTCAGCGCTAAATTCAATACCTTTGAACACATGAAACCCCAAGATTACATGCAACGCTGCCTTGATCTTGCCCAACTCGGCCAAGGTGCAGTAGCACCGAACCCGATGGTTGGTTGCGTAATTGTGAAGGATGGGCTCGTCATTGGCGAAGGCTACCATGAATCTTTTGGTGGTCCACACGCCGAAGTGAACGCTATTGCAGGCCTGAAAAATCCTACAGCAATAGAAGGAGCAACGGTTTATGTAAGTTTAGAGCCTTGTGCTCATTTTGGTAAAACCCCTCCCTGCAGTAATTTGCTGATCGAAAAGCAGGTTGCAAAAGTGATTGTCGCTTGTAAAGATCCAAACCCAAAGGTTGCTGGAAAAGGCATTGAACGACTTCAAAAGGCAGGAATTGAGGTAGAGGTAGGTTTGTTAGAAACGGCAGCAAAACAACTGAACAAACGTTTTTTTTGTTATCACCAGAAACAACGTCCGCATGTTGTCCTCAAATGGGCACAAACCAAAGATGGATTCCTAGACCGGGTCCGAGACAACGATCAAAAAGGCATCAATTGGATTTCATCGGAAGAATCGCGTTCGCTTGTCCACCACTGGCGCAGCCAAGAAATGAGTATTCTTGTTGGCAAACATACCGCTATTAATGACAACCCTTCGCTTACCGTCCGCGACATCAGCGGCCAGAATCCAATAAGAATTCTCATCGATAGCCAGCTGCAGGTTCAGAACAACACCAGCTTGTTTTCAACAGATGCGCCAACACTCATCTTTAATAGACTGAAAAACGAAAAAAAAGAAGGAATTGAATGGGTTAAAATTGCAGAAACGAATACTAAAAATATACTCGACGAACTCTACAAACGCGGCATTCATTCTGTAATGGTCGAGGGCGGAAGTCGAACACTACAGTATTTCATCATTGATAATGTTTGGGATGAAGCCTATGTGTTGGTTGGTGATCTTGTATTTGGTGAAGGTGTCAAAGCACCTGTTCTCAATCGGGTACCAACGCATGCGCATCCTTATGGTACCGATCAAATTTATTATTTCAAAAGACGCTCGTGAAAACTATTGTACTTCTTTATTTAACGATAAGCACCTGTTTTGCACTCCAAGCACAAAGCTACCAATTAGCGGTGCTCAAATACAACGGTGGCGGTGATTACTACGCCAACCCTACAGCCTTGCCTAATCTCGTTAAGTTTTGCAACACTGAATTAGGTATGAATATTTCCAGAGAAGTTCCATACGTGGCTGTTGGAAGCCCAGATATTTTTGAATATCCGTTCTTACACATGACCGGACACGGCAATGTCGTTTTTTCCAAAGTAGAAGCACAGAATTTAAGGAATTACCTTTTGGCTGGCGGATTTCTACACATTGATGACAACTACGGAATGGACGGCTTTGTACGCGCTGAACTTAAAAAAGTATTCCCCGAAGCCATACTTACCGAACTGCCATCCTCACATCCGATTTTTAAAGAACGATATAATTTTGCCAACGGCTTGCCAAAAATTCACGAACACGATGGGAAACAAGCTCAGGCTTTTGGGATAGTCATTGATGGGCGCTTGGTTTGCCTCTATACTTATGAAACGGACTTATCTGACGGTTGGGAAGACCCACAAGTTCACAATGACCCTCCAGAAAAAAGGCGCCAAGCTTTGCAGATGGGCGCCAATATTTTGAGTTACGCGTTTTCGAATTAATGCTGGTGACCGTCGTGCTCACCATGAGGGTGGTCATGTGCTACCTCGGTAACTGAAAGCAATTCGATTTCAAAAACCAAGTCTGCATATGCCGGAATAGCACCTGGACGTCCTTGTTTGCCATAGGCATTGTAGTATGGTATGACAATCAGGATTTTGCCTCCTTCTTTGATATACGTGATCCCTTCTTCAAAACCGGGAATCATGCGTTGCACTTTATATTCAAACTCAAGCGGCATGTTGCGGTCTTTGGAAGAATCGAATTTTTTACCCCCACGACGCAAGGTTCCGGTGTAGTGTAAACTTACTTTTTTGCCTTCTTTAACTTCCGCACCCGTACCATTTTCAACAATGACATAAACCAGGCCTGTTGCACTTTGAACAGCATTCGGATAGGTCTTTTTTACCTCGTTAAACATATATGCTTTGTAGTCTTCTTGGGAAAGCGCTGCAATTTTGGCAAGTTCGAGATAAACTTGATCAAAAGCTGCTTGTGCGTTCCATTTTTCGGCCTCGCTTCCGATTCTAATGATTTCCACTTTGCGCATTGTATCGTTTTGGGCAATTGCATTGACCACATCCTGACCGCTAGTAACGTGACCGAAAACAGTGTGTTTGCCATCAAGCCAAGGTGTTTCTTTATGGGTAATAAAAAACTGAGAGCCGTTGGTATTTGGACCAGAATTGGCCATGGATAAAATGCCAGGCCCGGTGTGTTTGAGTGTCGGGTCAATTTCATCGTAGAACTTATAACCTGGGTCACCGGTTCCGTTGCCCAGTGGATCACCACCTTGGATCATGAAATCAGCAATCACGCGATGAAAAACCAAACCATCAAAAAAGGGCTTGTTAATCGTGATGTTGTCAACTTTTAGCTTTCCTTCGGCTAAGCCCACAAAGTTTCCGACCGTCATTGGCGCTTTTTGGTACTCGAGTTGGCAAACAATAACGCCTTTATTCGTTGTAAAACGCGCGTAAATTCCATTTTCCGGTTCTGTGGTAGGCTGCGCAAGGCATGTTGCTGAAAAAGAGAGAAATAATAAGGATAAAAGAGATTTTTTCATGGCTTTATTTTTCAATATCAAGTAATTCAACTTCGAAAATAAGAACGGAATAAGGCGGTATGAGTTCTGTTGGAGATCCTGGTCCGTAGGCTAATTGCTGCGGAATATAAAATCTGTACTTAGAGCCAACACTCATGAGTTGTACACCTTCGGTCCAACCAGGAATGACGGCATTCAATGGAAAGGAAATGGGTTCCTTTCTTTCCACAGAACTGTCAAATACCTGACCATCTATGTTTGTACCGGTGTAATGAACTTTAACTGTGGAACTTGCGGTAGGTTTGCTACCTCGGCCTTTTTTGAGGACTTCATACTGCAAACCGCTTGCCGTAGTTTGAATTTCTTTTCTCTTCGCATTTTCGATTAAGAAAGCCTCCCCTTTTTCACGGTTGATGCGGCCCGCTTCTTTTTCGGCTGCTAGGGCCTCTTCGTTGACAGCTTGCTCAGCTTGTTGAATGGCCTGCATTTTTTCTTGAAAATAAGACATGACACATTGGTTGGTGGGGTCTTGAATAAGACCTGGACGCTGCATCAAGGCGTCACTAAGCCCCTGGAGTAGCAATGCTACATTGGCCTCAGGGAAATCTTTTAGGACGCTCTGAGCGATATTTTGACCAGCAAGATAACTCACTGAATCAATTCTACTTTTCACTTGTGCGTTTTGTGCTTCTTGTGCATGAGCGGATAAGGTCATACTCCCTAAAAGGAGCATATAAAATGGTTTTTTCATAATTAAAGTTCGTTACGGGTGTCAGAGCCCCATAACATTTTGTTACGGATGGTATCTAAAAAGTTGTTGTCCTCAAATTTAACAACATTGATCATAAATTCTGCTTTGGTAATTGTTACTTTTTCGCCTTGTTTGATGTGCTGCGAATGGCCGTCGAGTGAGAGTAAATAACTGCGTTCGCGGCCTTCAACTTCTAAGGAAATGGGCATGTGGTCAGGTACAACTACGGGCCTCACGTTGAGATTATGAGGGGCAATTGGTGTAAGGATATGTACTTGACAGCCAGGTGTAATAATAGGCCCGCCACAGCTCAGGCTGTATGCAGTAGAGCCCGTTGGGGTGCCAACAATGAGGCCGTCGGCCCAATAGGTATTGAGGAATTTTTCTCCGAGGTAAGCGTGTACTTTGATCATTGACGAGGTGTCTTTCTTTAGGAGAGTGAGCTCGTTTAGTGCAAAATTTTCGTCGCCGAATAATGCGTTTTCAGTATGAACGCGCAACAGCGATCTTTTCTGGAATTCGTAGTGCCCTGCGGCAAAGCGCTCAAGGGTTTGTCCAATTTTGTCTTTAGATAAATTTGAAAGAAAACCCAAACGACCTGTATTAATGCCTAAAATCGGGACTTTTGAGTCGCGTACATAGGAAACGGCCTTGAGAAAAGTACCATCGCCACCGACGCTAATCATGAGCTCAACATTAGACTTGAGGTCTTGATGGGACTCAAAAACATCGAATGTTGCAGGCCACTGAAACTTATTTTGTAGTTGCAGTGCTAATTCAGTTTCTAAAAGTGGTTGCCAACCTTGCTGTGTAATACCGCTAAGGAGCGTTTCAAAAACGGGTAAATCAGCCTTTGAAACTTTTTTGGCGTAAATAGCAATCTTTTTCATTACATGCTCAGATAATGCATGAGTTCTTGGTAGCGCTCCTGAAGTTCATTGGGTTGTTGGGTGTTGTCAAAGCTTGCGAGCACTTGGTAATCATAGCGCTCAAAGGTACGGATAATTGCACGAAGGTTTTGC
The DNA here is from genome assembly GCA_016872115.1 of Sphingomonadales bacterium. Lineage (GTDB taxonomy): Bacteria > Bacteroidota > Bacteroidia > Flavobacteriales_D > Crocinitomicaceae > UBA952. The sequence goes on from VHBC01000002.1 coordinate 195,357, forward strand.
TGATTAATACGCAAGTTGACTTGTATTTTTGTGCTATCAGGGAGGTAGGTAACAAATAAGTTCAAGATTTTTGCTTGATTGCTCTCTACAATTTGCGCAATTTGGGCCAATGTATAGTCGTTGGCATTCATTTCCAACACCAAAACAGAGCCGGCTTCATGGAGCCCTCCGGTTTCTGCCAATAACTGTAATAATTCTTGGGCACTAATGACGCCTAAAAATTGTTCTTGGCGGTCTAAAACGGGTAGTACCGTAAGTTTAAACAAAGCAAAATGCTGCAAAAGATCAAATAAATGCGCGTCTGCGTAAGCAAAAGGACGTGGCAGGTGCTGAAAAAGCGCATCGAGCGATGGCTCGAGTGTAGTTTGATCGAGTAATTCAGATTCTGAGATGAGACCGACAAAGTTGCCATTTTTGAGAACGGGCAAGTGATTCACTTGAAATTCGTCCATCCAAAAAAGAGCTTTTTCACCTGAATCTGTATGTAGAAGCGGTGGGATTCTTTCGGAGAGAATGGTTGAAGCGCGCATAGTGGGTGCAAAATACTAAATTCCTTGAATGTTTTGTACTTTTGCAACTCAATTATTGTGCCATGACCAGACTTAGCGTGAATATCAATAAAATAGCGACCCTTCGCAATGCACGCGGTGGCCAAACACCAAACGTAGTGCAATTCGCTAAAGATGCGGAACGCTTTGGCGCACAAGGCATTACTGTTCATCCGCGGCCAGACCAGCGGCATATCACCAGCCAAGACTGTTATGATCTCGCACAAGTGGTCACAACGGAATTTAACATAGAAGGTTTTCCCGACGCTCGTTATTTGCAATTAATTACAGATCTCAAACCTGCCCAAGCTACGCTTGTGCCAGATCCACCAGGTGTGCTGACCTCCAATGCGGGTTGGAATTGTTTAGAACAGAGCGATTTTCTTCTGCCAGTTATTGCGCAGATTAAAGCTTTGGGGGTTCGTGTGTCCCTCTTTATGGAAACCGACCTTGCGCAAATTAGTTGTGCTGCGCAATTAGGCGCTGACCGCATTGAACTTTACACAGGCCCTTACGCAGAAAATTATAATGAAAACCCAGAACACGCAGTAGCGCAATACGCGGCAGCAGCCCGGCACGCACAGCAACTTGGACTGGGCATTAATGCAGGCCATGACCTCAATCTCGACAATTTAGCTTTCCTAAAAAAATCTTTGGTCTTTCTAGATGAAGTCTCTATTGGCCACGCACTTGTAGCAGATGCACTCTATTTAGGCATCGAAAATACAATACAGCGCTACCTTTATGAATTGCGCGAAGGTGCTTGATGTATAACCCTTTGAGGATAAGGAATCTCTACGTTGTAGGTGCGGAACAAACGGTCGATTTCGACTCTAATCTCGGATTTGTAATTGTTGATGTCCCAACTTTGGTCGGCCCAAAAAATGAGTTCTAATTCGAGACCTGAATCTCCAAAATCGGAAAGGCGCATCATGACGGGTTGATTTTTTTTGACTTTTGGATGTGCAAGCGCCGCTTGTTTGAGTAAGCGCTCAATTAAAAGTAAATCCGAACCATAAGCGACCGTCAACTTTATGGAAAACCTTGTAAGCTCAGAACCATGACTCCAGTTTTCAATGCGGTCTTGAGTCAAATGGGTATTTGGAATAATTAAGACGTTACCTTCTCTGGTCTCAATCTGGGTAGTGCGCACATTGATCTTGACAATTTTGGCTACCATGACCTCGTTGTTTTGACCAGTGATTTTGGATTTGCCAGCAATTTCAACGATGTCTCCGACTCTTAAATTTCCTTCAAATAATAAGACAATGCCTGCTATCATATCTTTGAAAACATCTTGCAAACCCAAACCTAAGCCTACCAAAAGCCCCACGGAGCTAGTGAGCAAAATCAGAAGGTCGATGCCGAGCAAGCGAAAACTCAATAGGATAGAAGTAACGTAAATGATGTATTTGGCAATTTGGTTGTAGACAAACTCAGTGCCAGCATCAAATTGAGGACTTCCCTTAAAGCGGCGCGCAAAATAAAGCCTAGTGAGGTTAACTGTAATTTTGGCTCCAAAAAAAACAGAGACGACAATTAAAATATCTGCAAAGTCTATTTTAAAACCCTCAAAAGAGAGCAGCTTGAATTGCAAAAAATCTTGGAATGTAACATGGCCATTATTGTAACGAAAGCTAAGTACCGCAACATAGATAGCAACTAAATAAACACTTTGACTAACAAGCTTCAGACGAGCCATTTGTTTGGCTTCTAGCTGTAAATTTGCACTGCGTACATAGCCTTTAAGGGCTTTATGGATCAAGCGTCTTAGTATTGCTGCAACTAAAAAAATGAGCAACAAGAAAATAAGGTTCCAAAAGCAGATTTTATAAGGACCGATATAAAAAAGTGTTTCTGCTAACATGATCAACGTATGAGGGTAATGCCAATTTGTTGGGAGAGCAACATTTTAATTTTTTCCAAACTTACCAATTCAGAAAGAGCTAGAATGAGGTCTTCTTCTTGCAAAGGTTTTTGTTCAATTTCTTTTCTGATATTGCTTATTTTTTGTTCTACAAAAGCCAATTTAAAACGGTAAAGTACTTGAACAACCGTTTGGTAGAGGTCGTCAGATTCAGTTTTAGTTTGAATTTTATATCGTGTTACCCAATTGCGACTAAGAGGTTGTTCATGGGCTTCGATATCGGCAACAAAAGAAACAATATGCTGATTGGAGTGACGCAAGAAATAGGTGGCTTCATAAAGGGTATTTTCTTCTGTTATGCCATGATGGAATATTTCATATATTTCTTGATGAAGTTCATTTTCAAAGTGTAGCTCATCTTTTTTCAGCTCATTAACAATCAGTTCAATGACACTTATTTCTTGTTGTTGTTGACCATGTTCCTGAAAAATAAGGACACGCGTACCGTATTGGATCAACATACGAATGATTTCTGCTTCGTATAGTGAAGTAGCCGAAGGATTAGCATCGGTGGCCGTCTGAGCTTGTAAAAGAGGCTTCTTGGGTAATTCTAGTTCTGCTAAGGCAGGGTCTTGGTAGGTTTTGGCAATATTATTTTTGCGCAACTGAAACAACTCAGACTGAACAATTGCTTCGTCGATATCAAATTGCTTTGCTAATTGCTGCACGTAGACCGATCGGGTAATTTGATCTGGTATCAAAGAAACAGAGTGAACGATATCCTTGATGAGACCCGCCCTGACAATGGGGTCATTGCCGCCATCGGCCAATAATACACCCGCTTTAAAGGAAATAAAATCTTGCTTGTGGGTATTGATATAACTGCTGAGTTCGGCTGTGGATCTTGATTTGGCGAAAGAATCGGGGTCTTCTCCGTCGGGAAATAGCACAACCTTGACGTTGAGTCCTTCTTCTAAAATGAGGTCGATTCCTCTGAAACTGGCTTTGATACCTGCGGCATCGCCATCATAGAGTATCGTCAAATTCTTTGTGTAACGGCTCACGAGCTTGACTTGCTCTTTGGTGAGGGATGTACCTGAGGACGAAACTACATTTTGGATGCCTGCTTGGTGCATGCTAATGACATCTGTATAGCCCTCGCACAATAAGCATTCGTCGTATTTGACGATATCTCCTTTGGCAAAATAGAGTCCGTAGAGGATTTCACTTTTGTTGTAGATAATGCTCTCTGGGGAGTTAAAGTATTTTGCAACTTTTTTGTCAGATAGCAAGGTGCGGCCACCAAAACCCAAGACACGACCGGATATGCTGTGAATGGGGAACATAACCCGGCCTTTGAAAAAATCAAAATAACGATCTTCTTTTGTTTTGGTCAGCCCAACTGCTTCGAGGTAAGCTTTGTTATAGCCTTTCTCAAGGGCTAAATCGGAAAATGCAGCTCCCGTGTTTAGGCAATACCCTAATTGAAATTTTTCGATGGTCGCAGTTGAAAAACCTCTTTCCTGAAAGTAAGAAAGGCCTATGGCTTTGCCTTCTTGGGAATTGAGCAACATGTCAGAGAAGGTGTTTTTTGCAAATTCGTTGATAATCAAAAAACTTTCTCTTTCATTGAGGGCAGCCAATTCTTCGGCGGTAGCTTCGCGTTCCTCAGGCACTTCAATGTTGTAACGCTTCGCCAACCATCGGAGTGCTTCCGGATAACTAAAGTGCTCTTTTTCCATCAAAAAACTAGCTGCATTGCCACCTTTACCGGTAGAAAAACACTTGAAAATTTGTTTGGCCGGAGACACAACAAAAGACGGGGTCTTTTCGTCTGTGAAAGGGCTCAGACCCTTTAAATTTGACCCTGCTCTTTTGAGCTGAACGAACTCACCGACCACCTCCTCTATGCGGGCAGTCTGCAGAATTTGATCAACGATATGAGGAGGGATTTTACTCATAAAGTTTTACTGATTTTTTGCCTTGAAGGTCGTAGGTTACCCATTCACCTACCATTTGGTCATTTTGATATTGACCGTAATAATGGATGCTGCCGTTGGGATATTTGACAACAGAGTGACCGTTTTTTTTGCCGGCTTGGTAAAAGGTAAAAGAAAGAAGCGTGCCTTTTTCGCTGTAAAAATTCCATTTTCCTTCTCGGTCACCTTTATTGTTGAGTGCACCTTGATATTTGATTTGTTTTTTACCCGGATACCACTCGGTATATTGACCATTTTTGATTTGAACAAGTTTTTCGGGGGCTTTTTCTTTTTGAGGTTTTGCGGAAGGCTCGTTGGAACAAGCGTTCAGCCCAATCAGTGCGAAAAGCAAAAAGAGATGTAAAAATAGTTTCATAGTATTATTTTTCGCGGTTCATGGTATAGGCAACCAATCCTATTAACGAAGCTTTGGACGGTGAATCGGGGTAGTTATTTAAAATTTCAAGCGCCTCTGCAGCAATTGCCTCCATGCGTTTTTGAGCATATTGAACACCACCAGAAGTCCAAACCAACTCAATGGCTCGTGCCACCCTGTGACTGACGTCGTATTCATTTTTAATGATGTATCTCAGTTCTTTTTGAACAGCCGGTGCGGCATTTTGCAAAGCATAAATAAGTGGCAATGTGAGTTTTTGTTCGCGGATATCAATGCCGGTTGGCTTGCCGATGTATTCACCTGAACCATAGTCAAAGATATCATCTTTGATCTGAAATGCAAGGCCAATTAACTCGCCAAATTTTCGCATAGAATTGCGGTGTTCTTGGGCACCAACGCTCAGTGCACCTGCTTCACAACAGGTGGCAATCAACGATGCTGTTTTCTTTCGAATGACATCATAATAAACCTCTTCAGTGATATCAAGGTGGCGGGCTTTTTCAATTTGGAGTAATTCTCCTTCAGACATTTCTTGTACAGCTCGGGCAACAATTTCAAGTAAGTCCAGGTTTCGCTTTTCTATGGAAAGCAGTAAAATTCGGGAGAGCATGTAGTCCCCGACTAGAACGGCAATTTTGTTTTTCCAAAGTGCATTTACTGAGAAAAACCCCCTACGCTCGGCAGCGTCATCTACGACGTCGTCGTGCACAAGCGTTGCGGTATGCAAAAGCTCTACGAGGGTGGTCG
>VHBC01000003.1 GCA_016872115.1 Sphingomonadales bacterium
GAATCTGAAATCAAGGCTATAGAAAACGACCTCACACCTGCAGCATCTGTTGCTTACGGCCGTGCATCTCAAAGTGCTGCACACGCACTCATGGCAAAAATGTACCTCAATGCGAAAGTGTATACTGGCACCGAGCGCTACACAGATTGTGCGACGTACTGTGAGAAAGTCATCAATACCAACACATTCCAACTCGACGACGTATACCAGGATGTTTTCTTAGCAGATAACCATACTTCCCCAGAGATCATTTTCCCTGTTGTTTATGACGGCTTGTATGCACAAACTTGGGGTGGCACAACCTTCATGATTTGTTCTACTTTGGGTGGAACCATGGTAGCTGCAGATTATGGCGTCAATGGCAAATGGGCTGGTAACCGCGCCACACGACCATTTATCGAGAAATTTGCAGATACTTCTGTTGATTCGCGTTGGTTGTTCTACAATACTGGACACCAATTGGACATTACTTCTATGAGTACCTTCATCCAAGGTTATCCAAATCCGAAGTATAAAAACAAAACCAAAGATGGTTTAAACGGTTCTAACAATGCGACTTCAGCACATGTTGATGTGGACTTCCCGATGTTCCGCTTGGCTGATGTATTTTTAATGTATGCAGAGGCTAAGTACCGAACTGGTGACCAAGCAACAGCTGTTCTCTACATGAATAAAATCCGCGAAAGGGCATTTGGAGATCAATCACACAACTATTCAAGTGTTGTGCTCCAAGATTTCTTAGATGAGCGCGCACGTGAGCTCAATTGGGAATGTACCCGTCGTACAGACCTTATACGTTTTGATCAGTTTACAGGAGATTCTTATTTGTGGCCGTTTAAAGGTGGTTTAGACGTAGGTCAGGCAACTGCAGACAAATACAATTTATATCCGCTTCCAACAGCTGATATCGTACTCAATCCGAATTTACAACAGAATTCGGGTTACTAATATTCAAGATGTTGATTGATGGAAAGGGGGGAGTCTTCGGATTCTCCCTTTTTTTGTGCTTTTGATGCTAGAGTTGAATGCCGTGTGAAGCTCTTATTAACGGTTGTATTCCACTTGAGCGTTCACGCAAGCCGAATTGGAATTTGAGGCTTTGTTTTTTAGGAAGTTCTACGCCAAACCCAACAAAATAGCGCCATTGAACGGTAGCGCCTGTTACAATAACATCTGTGGGAGTATAAACGATGTTTGCATTCCAGCGGTAGAAGTGCTCGGCACTGAGTTGTGGGCTGAGTGGAAAATTTTTAATATCGTAGCTCAGACTGAGTTTATTGCGCCAAATACTACTCGTTTGTTTGCCTGTTTGGACACTCCATTGTTGGATGCTACTCCATGATAAATCTAAGCGTTTAGGTCCAATATCGAAAGCGTCAAGTATGGAGAAGTCAGCGCCAATTTGAAATCGTTGCGAGAGGCGATCTGCTTGAAGCACAAATTGGTCTCCTTTTTCATTGGATACAAGTCGGTACGCGCCCACTAATTTGATGCCATCCCAAATTTGAATAGAGGGACCAACATCAAAATAAAGCCTGTCAAATCCAACACCTATGTTTTGGCGTTCGCCAATTTCAAAAGAAGTTTTAAATGATTTATTCCATTTTTTGGTGAGGCCAGCGTCCATCCAAAGTCCGGTTTGTGCACTCGCAATTTGGCAATAAAAAAGTATTGGAAGGAGTATTTTTTTCATTAGAAGATAATTTGCAGTGTGCCAATATCTTTGATGCTTTCTTTTACTTCGATAAGCACATTTTGACTCACTTCTTCAGGTATATTTGAGCTATTTGCTTGATCACCTATCACATAAACTTTATAGTTACCTACTTGCAGATTTTCAAAAATAAATTCTCCATTCGAATTTGTCCTTACATCGTCGCTTGGATGGGTGTCGTCTCCGTAGCAGATATAAACACGTTTTTCGGCCATAGGTACAAGCGCGGTACTTAGAAAATTGGCGCTGCCTTGATTGACAACATCTGTTGCAAAATTAGTATTCCCATTGTCTAAATCGGGAATATCGCCGACTTGTTTATATACCATTGTAAGGAGATCTTGATTTAAGGACATTGTAAAATTTAAAGGGTTCACAGTCGTTAACTTATTTTTAACCGCTTGCGCAATGTCTAAATTAGAATCGCTATAATTGAAAATTACTTCTAATCCGATTCTACCGTCCAAACCAGGATCAGCAACAGATACCCAATTTGGGTTCTTGAAGTAGATGTAATAGTTATCGTTGTTACTCACTTTATTGAGTAAGAAATAGTCGCCATGCTCTATTTGATTCCCACCGGTAAAAATGAGTTGCTGAATTTCTACTTCTCCTGGTTTAAACTCCTGCCCCATAATTTTTCCTCTAATGGCTGAAGTGCCTCCCGGACCTGGGTTTTTCTTGACACAAGCGCTTGTAAGCAGGCTTAATGACAAAATTAATATGGAAAGAAAGCTAATTTTTAATAATTTTTTCATGAATGGCTTTGTTGGGTTCTGAGATAAAATAGATGCCGTTGGATAAATTTGTTAAGTCTAGTTCAATAGTCTGCGAATGATACGGAAGCGTCAGAAGTAATTTTCCGTAAAAGTCTGTTATTTCGAGTAAACCGTTTTCAGGCAATCCTGAAATGGTTAGTTTAGTCGAACTTGGATTTGGAAAAATTTGAAGGTCTGGCTTCTTTTGATCAGAAATACTTGCAGTACAGGTACCGAACATGTTGGCATCCATCCAGGCTGTTCTGTTGCTTATCCAAGTTTTAAAATAGGTAATTTCTTCTAGGTAGGTCTGACCAATAAAATTATTTGGCCAAACGTAATTACCCAAGATAGGCCATTTTTGATAGTGTCTCTGGGCCGGGATTTCTAATAAATTCGCCATGGAATCTATAAATTGAAATAAAACACTATCGCTTAGTGTGCTTTGTCGGAGTGCGGTCCAACGGCAATTGACTTCGTTGGCGTACAAAGTGTCCTCGAGCATGCGGTTCCACCAGAATGGATTCTGTAAGGCGCCGCTGCCGCCACAGATGCTATTGAAATTTATTTCCCATCCAGTGGTATTACCTCCCTGACAATAATTTGCGTTCCCCCATGCGATATTATAATCCCAGAGGGGGCCGGCTACAAGTTTTCCACCCTCACTAAAACGCTGCTTATGCAAAAAGGTGGAGATACGATAACCATCGACATTCTTTGAAAGTTCTGTCAGCAAGAAATAATCAATAAATGAGGCAACATCGATGTAAGCTTTGTAGCCGTTAGCTGGGTCTGTGAAAGTGGGACTTTTGAGCGCGACCTCCCAATCAGTGATGTAATCTTGAATGTAGGCCTTTTGTATAGGGTGAATTGAGTCAATTTCAGGATCGTGAAGTTGATAATTGATTGGCCCTGTGCCAGGTGCTTGGCAGGTGTAGGGTGAGGTCCAGGCAATCACGCCCCCTGCTGTTGTTTTATCAATTTTTAGGATGTATCCACCAGTGAGGTGGTTATCAAGGGTGTCTGCGTAATTGAGTGGATCGATGTTCACACGTCCAGGATTGGTTTTAATTCGTTCCATGAGTACATAGACGCCGATGTAATTTCCATTTAAAATGACTTCACAAAACTGCGTGCGCGGTGCCCAACGACCCATTTCATTGCCAAGTTTATAGGTCAAGACATTTCGCATCAGCGCTTTGTCCGTATAGGGCGCATAGAGGATCCAGTCGTTGTCTGAAGGCCAGTCAAAAAGTGAAACGTTGTAGTTCACAGAATCTGGTCCCCTGGTTTCAAGGCCATAAGACTGTTGCGGAAAACCACCGCTCGAAGAACCGCGTTTTTCAATAGCAATTTGTCCATAGAATTCGTTGTATGCGTCGTTGATATAATTGACTTGGCCTGGCCCGTTGTAAATGATGCCCATTAAGGCATCGATTTTGGGTTCGTCAGGGATGTTAACGCCATCAGTATCAATGACAACAATTGGAAGTGTGGAGCTGTCAAAAATAGCCGGATCACTAAACCAAGATGGGGTATTGTAGTATGTTTGATTCGCGTTTGAAGTGCCCACGCTTAAAAAGGGTCTGCAAGAGAAGTCAGAGGAGCTGTTGTTCTGATTGAAAACGGCAATACACAAAATATTGGGCCCTTGAATTAAAATATTTTGAAATTGGTTTGCCGTGAGCAAAACAAGTTCAGGTTGACCATTTTGATATAATTGCGCTTCATGCGAAATATTAGCAAGTGTATTGTAGCTCGGGACACCGCTTGGAATTCCATTTCTTGCAATTTCAATACCATTCAGATAAGCGATATAGCCATCGTCGTAGTCTAAATGCAAAGCAATAGCAATAATTGAAGAAAGATCAGAAATGCTAAAAGACCGCCTCAAATAGACTGCGGTAGTATTCGTCGGTAAAACAGTGAAGTCGTCGTTGTCTCCAAAACCAAAACCACCTTTGGCTGAACTCCATGCTGCATCATTGAAGCCCGTTGCTTGCCAGTTGTTTGGGGTATTTACGTTTGGAATTTGGTATTTCCAAGTGGTAGAATCATATAAAATGGTTTCCCAGTGGTTGAGTTGGGCATTTGATTGAAACACAACGAACCCCCAAAAAAAGGTGTAAATCCAAAACCTCATGCTTGCAAGTTACGATTTTTTCGGGCTTTGTCCATGAGAATAATACTGAACGCATATAAAATCCATGATACCGAAAGCCCTGCAGGCCAGTCGCCATACTTGGTATAAAAGGTTTGGTCAGTGCGCAATTCTACAACCTGAGAAAATGCAGCTTTGGTCCAGTAGGCAGTTTTCTTGATGATTTTTCCCCTAGGGTCAATACTGCCGCTCGTGCCGGTGTTCGCACTGCGCAAAACCCAGCGGCGGGTTTCGATGGCGCGCAAGCGGGCAAACGAAAAGTGTTGTTGGTAACCAGGAGTGTTGCCCCACCAGCCGTCGTTGGTAATGATACACAGTAATTGTGCGCCTTTTTGTACTTGCTGGCGCACTAAATCGCCATAGATAGACTCATAGCAAATAATAGGCGCAAGTTTAACTTGATCTAAACTCAATATTTTAGGTTCTTTTTCAATGCCCAAGGTGCCAGATGTGCCGCCATTTTCGATGGCAAGCGCCGAGAGAAAGGGAAGATAAGTCGAAAACGGAACGAGTTCTACACCGGGAACTAATTTGGATTTATGTGCATACTGCGGCGCTTCTTTTTTGGTCAGTAGTACAGAAGAATTGTAGCTTTCGTACCATTGGCTTGTGTTTGGAATAGGTGTGCTAGCGACGGATTGCTTGGCATCAAAAATCTTGACTGTAGAGGCACCGATTAACAAATCCACTTTTGGCCATTTGCTAACTTGCTCTTGAAGTTGTTGACCAAAGGCAAAAGTGTGAAGTTTGTCTTCCAAAAAAGAAAGCGGCAAGGCCGTTTCTGGGGCTATGACAAGGTTCGTTTGAGAAGTAACGTGTCTATTGGCAAGATTGATCAAAGAATCGGTGAAAGCTTCGTTGCTTGCACTCGCTGCAAATTTTTCTTTATACGGGTCTATGTTCGGTTGCAGAACAACAGCATTTAAATAGGTCGGTTTTTTAGCTGCATCAGAAAATGTAGCAAAGGGAATCAGTATTTGACTGATCACAATTGGCAACAGTAAAATTCCGATGATAGTGAAAATATTTTGGTTTCTTTTGGCTACATTTCTATACACATTATATAAACGGAATAATAAAAGATTGACCAATAAAATCCAAGCACTGCCGCCGAGCGTACCAGTCCATTCATACCACTGCACCCAGCCCGTGCGCACTGAGAAGTAATTACCCAGGGTGAGCCAAGGCCAAGAGAGGTCCCAGCGGTGATGACCGAATTCAAATAATATCCAAATAGGGATGAGCAGTAAAAAGGAATAACGCGTATTGATTTTTCTGTCGATAAAACTCCAGGATCCAAACACAAGGGTCATGAGCAGTGCGTTCACTGTGAAGGCAAAAATGCCACCGCTAATGGACGCGTTGGCCACCCACCAAGTGGTGCCAATATTCCATAATAAGAAGGATAGGTAGGTCCACAATCCAAGTTTCCATGGTTTTTTGTCACCCGCTAAAAATTGTTGTCGCAATAACAAAAGCGGCACAAAACCAATAAACACGAAAGGCGTAAAACTACCCGTGTTGGGAAAGCTTAAAATGAGCAGTGTACTTGATAGGAGTGCGAGGAGGTAATTTTTCATTCAAGGTTGCGTCTGTCCAAAATTAAGGATTATACGGAGAAACGCGCTTGCTTTTCTTCTGCGAAAAACTTGGGCAAAAAAAAGCCCCCAATCAGGGAGCTTTTCAGAAATATTGCGTTGACTTAAGCTTCGGTTGTCTCAAAAGGAACAACTGAAACAAATGAACGATTGTCTTTTTTCTTGCGGAATTCAACAAGACCGTCTGTTAAAGCAAATAAGGTATGATCTTTACCAATACCAACATTGTTGCCTGGGTGGTGTTGAGTACCACGTTGACGAACGATGATGTTACCAGAAATAGCAGCTTGACCACCAAAGATTTTTACACCTAGACGTTTGCTATGTGATTCACGACCGTTTTTCGAACTACCGACTCCTTTTTTGTGTGCCATGGTTTCTAATATTTAGTTCCCGAAGGAAAATTATGCTTTGATACTTTTAATTGTGATAGCAGTAAATTGCTGACGGTGTCCGTTTTTAACGCGGTAACCTTTGCGACGCTTCTTTTTAAAGACGATGACTTTGTCTCCTTTTACATGATCGATAACTTCTGCGGTGACTTTTGCACCTTCTATAGCTGGGGCGCCAAGGGTAACTTTGCCAGCATCTTCGATCAATAAAACACGGTCAAAATTAAGTTTTTTACCTGCTTCAGCGTCAAGACGATGTACAAAAACCTTTTGGTCTTTTTGCACTTTAAATTGCTGCCCTGCTATCTCTACAATTGCGTACATATAGCTTTAATTAATGTTTGATATTCCAAAATTGGTTTGCAAAGATAGTGTTTTCAATGCGATTGCCAAAAAAAATGACAAACTTTCTTACGCAGTTTGCTTCAATTTGTTGCTTTGGTATTGGCAAAATTGATCAGCAGAACGCCGGCAATAATTACGAACATGGCAACAAATTGCTGCCAAACCAGTGTTTCACCAAAGGCGAGTCCGAGAAAAACCGCAACAATCGGGATAAAATAAGTGACAGCACTTGCCGCTAATGCACTCGTTTGGGCAATGATTTTATTGAACAGAACGACCGCAAATGCAGTTCCAACTATGCCTAAAATACCGATAGCAAGAAGGCCTTGTGGCGCTTTGGAATGGTTGCATATGACATGAGGTGTGTCAAATGCGAAAAAGCAAATGAGTGCAGGCAATAAAGCAATTGAAAAGCCACCTGTTGCAACTTCTATGGGTTGATAGTGTTGGAGTTTATGTTTGATTGTATTTAGACTTAGGCCATAAAGTACCGTAGCAATAATAATTGCAAGGGCAGGAATTATTTGTGCTTGCGTACTCGTGGATTGCCCAGCCAGTAACAGCCATGAAATACCACCGAATCCGATGAGTGTACCTAGTATTTGTTGGAGGACAATCTTTGTTCGGAAAATGAAATAGCCAATAATGAGTGTAAAGACGGGTGTAAAGCTGTTCATGATGCCCGCAATACTTGAATCGAGGCTTTTTTCGGCATAGGTAAAAAGAAAAGCAGGAATAAGATTTCCGCCAAGACCTACAATTGAAAAGAAAAGCAAGTCCTCTTTGCACTCCATTTTTTTAAAGAGTTTTGGAAACCAGGGTAAGAAGACCAAGCCTGCTAGAACGATTCGAATACTAGCAACCTGTGTGGAGCTAAAAATTGTATTCCCGGTTGCGTCGAACATGCCGAATTTCATCAAGATAAAAGAGCTCCCCCATATGCTGGCTAAAACGGGGATGAGCAAGTAGCTGAGTTTTTTATTTGGCATATGCAAAAGTAGCTTAAAACCAATGATAAATGGAGGCTTAAAATTGGATATCAACAAAATGTTGAAAAAACTCCCACTATTTCCCACTAAAGATACTTAATGTATTGTTTTACAACGCTTTTGACATGTAAATAATTGTTAATATGTAACCTTTATTTGCTCTTTACGTTAGAAGTTATCAACATTTAAAATAGATGGTGGTAAAAAGTGGTAAGAATCCGCTAAATTTACCCATTATAACGCTATGTCAGGACTAGTAGGAGAATTTGAGGTCAAAATAGATGAAAAGGGGCGCTTCCTCTTTCCATCTGGTTTGCGCAAGCAATTGCCTGCTGTTTCCCAGCGTGATTTCATGCTCAACAAAGGATTTGAAGACTGTTTGACTTTATTCCCGTTACCAGAATGGGAGCGCATAAGTCAGAAGTTGTCTAAGATGAATTTGTTTAAGCCCAAAAACAGGATGTTTTATCGTTTGTTTCATCAAGGCGCCAAGCAGGTATCCTTGGACAACGCGGGTCGCATCTTGGTGCCTAGTACTCTAATGGAGCGCGTGGGTTTGGTTGCGGAGGTAATGCTTATTGCCTACAATGATCGTATTGAAATCTGGGATAAGTCTAAGTACTTCGAAATGATCGAAGGCAACATGGCGGATTTCGCTGATTTAGCGGATGAAGTAATGGGTGATTTAGACAATGAAGATTAATACTGACTACCACATTCCCGTCATGTTGCAACCATGCCTAGAGGGCTTAGCTCTTCAGGCCGACGGCATTTATGTCGATGTCACCTTCGGAGGTGGTGGTCATTCGCGCGCTATCTTCGATCAACTTTCTTCCAAAGGCCAGCTAGTTGTCTTTGACCAAGACCCAGATGCGAGGAACAATGCTTGGGAGGCCCCAAATTTTCATTTTGTACCCGCCAATTTTGCTTTTTTAAAGAATCATTTGCGCGCGTTGCGCATGCCTCAAGTAGATGGCATTTTAGCTGATTTAGGGGTTTCCTCTCATCAATTTGATACAGCTCAGCGCGGTTTTAGTATCCGTGAAGACGCGCCATTGGATATGCGCATGAACCGCAACGGCGGCCAGTCTGCAGCCGAGTTTATCGCCAAAGCAGATGAACAAACACTTGCCAATATTTTATATGAATACGGTGAGTTGCGCAATTCCAGAGTTCTCGCCGCTGCGCTCGTTCGCCAGCGTGACAACGCACCCATCTCCAGCACATTTGAGCTCATGAAAGCGCTTGAGCGCTATGCCCCAAAATTCAAAGACCATAAATTTTATGCGCAGGTTTTTCAAGCTTTTCGCATAGAAGTCAACCAAGAAATGCAAGTGCTAAAGGATTTTTTAGAACAAGCTGCCCAAGTATTGAAACCAGGTGGGCGTTTGGTCGTGATGTCTTATCATTCCTTAGAGGACCGTCTGGTCAAGAACTTTTTAAAAAGAGGGAGTTTTTCAGGAGAAATAGAAAAAGATTTTTTTGGAAATATTCAAAAACCATTTACCGAAGTAAACAGGCATCCGATTATAGCTGATGCAGCAGAATGTGCGCTGAATTCAAGAGCGCGTAGTTCCAAACTAAGAATTGCGCAAAAGAATGGCTAAAGACAACACACAACAAACAAAGAACCGCAAAGGGGGCAAAGCAAATGCGTTTGCGCAGATCCTTAACGGCGAATTTTTGACCAAGTCGTTTGTGCTCGATAACCTCAACTATATCTTTTTTATCATGTTGTTGCTTTTGCTTTTGGTGGCAAAAGGATATTACGGAAAGCAACTTAATAAAGATATCGATACCGCTCAACGCAATCTAGACCAACATGCCGCCGAATTCATTGAAGCCAAAGCCAGACTTGAATTGGTCACGCGCCGCTACAAAATGGCAGAGCGTCTTGCTGACAGGGAATTGAAAGAAACTAAAAACGCAACTAAAGTCATCCGCATTAAAAGCAAACATGAGTAAGGATCGCAATTATTTATATTACCGCGCTTACCTCGTTTATTTTGGGTTTGTAGCCCTGATGTTAACAGTGTTGTATGCTACCATTAACCTTCAAATCAATGGGCCAGGCGGCAGTATGCAAATGGACAAAGGCGAATTACCTACAAGGGTTGCTGACCGCACACCTCGAATGGGTCAAATTTTGGATCACAACGAGGTGCCGCTTGTCACGAGTGTCACTTTTTACGATATCTACATGGATCCAACCGTAGTCGACTCGGCTTTATTCGATGAGCAAGTTGGCGCTTTGGCAGCGGGCTTACATCGTTTGTATCCGGATCAGTCTGCTCGTGCGTATGAAACTAAAATCCGAAAAGCCCGAGCAAATGGTTTTCGATATGTATTGATACGACGAAAAGTCACCAATCAAGAGCGCAAAAGACTAAGATCACTTCCAATTTTTAAGTTGGGTCAAATGAAAGGCGGCATTATTGATAACGTGGAAGTGATTTTACGCAAAAAACCTTTTGGAAATCTCTTAAATCGGACCTTAGGTTATTTCAAAATCAATAATGGTTCGGATACTTTGCGCGTCGGTATTGAAGGCGCATACTATGATTACCTTAAAGGGGAAGTCGGTAAGGAACTTGAACAGCGCATCTCTTCTGGTTGGAAACGTACCGGAAAAATCATCAAAGATGCCGTTGAAGGGGCCGACGTAGTGACCACTATTGACAAAGAAATTCAGGAAGTGGCTCATTCTGAGCTTGAAAAACAAATGATCTACATGGATGCCGAGCACGGAAGTGTGGTACTCATGGAAGTGCAAACGGGCTATGTACGGGCAATTGCCAACCTTACTAAAGTAAGCAGAGGAAAGTATACAGAGAGTTTTAATTATGCACTAGGGCATCTGGAAGTGCCTGGTTCAACGTTCAAATTGGCCTCCATTATGGCGGGTCTCGAAGACGAGCGTTTTCAGATCACCGATAAAGTCAATGCAACTGGAAGATATTCAATTGGCGGAGACGGCATGTCTGATTCGAATCACGGCATGGGATATGGTGTAATAACCATACAACAGGCATTCGAGAAGTCATCAAATGTGATATTACAACTCATTTACCGAAGCTACCGCAAAGACCCAGAAGTATTTATTGAAAGACTCAAACAGTTTGGTCTAACAGAAAAACTAGGCATAGACCTCGAGGGCGAACCGCGCCCAAAAGTTACCAAACCGGGTGATCCAAATTGGTCAATTCTTTCCTTGCCTTGGCAATCTGTAGGTTACGAAGTCATGCAAACACCGCTTCAGACTTTGGCGTTTTACAATGCAGTTGCCAATAAAGGCAAACTGGTACGTCCACTTTTTGTAGAAAAAATTAAAAGACAAGGTCAAGTCATTAAAACTTTTGAACCCGTTGTACTCAACCCTGAAATTTGTTCTAGCCACACGCTGCAAATATTACAGCGCTGTTTGGAGGGCGTCATGATACGCGGAACAGGTAGAGCCTTGACGAGTTCTTTATTTACCATTGCGGGTAAAACAGGTACAGCTCAGTTGCTTGGTGAGAGTGGTTACCGAGACCAAAAAATTAGGGCATACCAGGCGTCTTTTGTGGGGTATTTCCCTGCGAAAAAACCAATTTACTCTTGTATTGTTGTGATTTCCAAACCGGTACGGGCTTATTATGGCGCCGCCGTATCTGGAACAGTATTCGCTGAAATTGCCAATAAGGTTTATGCGTCTGCGCTGCAATATCACCGCGCAGTCAATGATCCGCGCAATCCGCTTGCCAATGACGTTCCCACTTTCAAAACCGGGCAGCGCAGAGACCTCACTTACCTCTTAAAAGTGCTCAATGTACACCATCAACTCAACACCTCAAGTGAATGGGTACAGAGCGATACCGCAGATAAGCAACTGCAAGTACAACGAAAAACAATTTTGCGCAACAAAGTACCAAATGTATCAGATATGAGTGCCAAAGACGCGGTGTATTTACTCGAAGAGCGCGGCCTCATTGTACAAATTTCTGGCAGAGGTAAAGTCACAAAACAATCAATCAGCCCCGGAGCACCACTAGTTAAAGGACAACTCATACATATCAAATTGAATTAAATGCAGCAATTAGAAACACTTTTAAAAGGTATTTCCTATCAGCTTCTTCAAGGACAAATTGAAGCAAAAATCGCTGCATTGGTATTTGATTCAAGACAAGCCCAAGTAGATACTTTGTTTTGCTGTATCGTTGGGACACAAACCGACGGCCACCAATACCTACAAAAAGCCTATGAACAAGGATGCAGGTTTTTCTTGGTTCAAAATAAAGTAATTGCACCCTCAGATGCCACAATCATACAAGTTCAAAATACGGGAAGTGCGCTTGCACAATTAGCCTGTGCTTTTTACGGCCATCCGTCTCAAGAACTTCAGTTAGTTGGCATTACGGGTACAAACGGCAAAACAACGACCGCTACATTATTGCACGATTTGTTTACAAAACTCGGCCATCATTGTGGTTTGCTTTCAACAGTAGTCAATAAAATTGGCACTTCTTCGCTTACGGCTACCCACACGACCCCAAATCCGATTGCATTAAATCAATTGCTACGAGAAATGGTCGACACTGGCTGCACGCATTGTTTTATGGAGGTGAGTTCGCATGCCATTGACCAGCAGCGCATCGGTGGTTTGCATTTTGCGGCAGCTGGCTTTACGAATATTACACATGATCACCTGGATTACCACCATACTTTTGCCGAATATTTACGTGTCAAAAAGTCTTTTTTTGATGAATTAGCACCTACCGCTTTTGCGTTGGTAAACACCGACGACAAAAACGGCCAGGTGATGCTTCAGAATACAAAAGCCAAGCGTTACACCTATGCCCTGAAAACGCCTGCAGATTTCAAGGGTAAAATTATAGAAAACAGCCTTGGCGGGTTGGTATTACAAATCAACGGCCAAGAGGTCCACACGAGGTTGGTTGGCGCCTTTAATGCGGCTAACTTATTATTGGTATTTGGAATCGCTACAGAATTAGGTCAAGATTCTTTGGAGGTTTTGCGCGTTATTTCCGAGTTGACGCATGTTGCAGGTCGTTTTGAGCATTTGCGCAGTTCCAAAGGGCTCACGGCAATAGTCGACTACGCCCACACCCCAGATGCCTTAGATAATGTACTCTCGACAATCAATGCTTTTCAAAAAGAACCACGTATCATCACTGTGGTGGGTTGTGGCGGAGACCGCGACAAAGAAAAGCGCCCTAAAATGGCTGCAATTGCCGCGGCAAAAAGCCAGCAAGTAATCCTGACCTCAGACAATCCGCGAAGCGAAGATCCGCAGCAAATTATTGCCGAAATGGAATCTGGTCTAGATGCCATCGGAGCTGCCAAAACACTTTCAGTAATCGATCGCCAACAAGCGATTAAAACGGCTATTCTACTCGCTCAACCCGGGGACATCATTCTTATCGCTGGTAAAGGTCACGAAACCTATCAGGAAATCAATGGCGTACGCACGGCTTTTGACGATGTAGCAATAACACAAGAACTTTTTAACCAACTCGATAAATAATATGCTCTACTATTTGTTTTCTTGGCTCGATCAATTGAATCTACCCGGTGCTGGTCTCTTTCAATTTATTTCATTTCGTGCCTCTATGGCACTCATTACTTCATTGATTGTCTCAGTCGTTATTGGTAAGCGCATCATTGCCCGCTTGCGCTTACAACAGATCGGTGAAACTGTTCGCGATCTAGGCTTGGCAGGGCAGTTGGAAAAGTCTGGTACCCCTACGATGGGTGGTCTGATCATTTTGGCGGCAATCCTCATTCCGACTTTGTTGTTTGCTAAATTGCAAAATGTTTACGTCATCACGATGCTCATTGCCACTGTATGGTTAGGGCTCATTGGTTTTTTAGATGATTACATCAAAGTATTTAAAAAGAACAAAGAAGGCCTTAAGGGGACTTCAAAAATCATTGGGCAAATTGGTGTTGGCCTAATAGTCGGCAGTATCCTTTATTTCTCTGATTCGGTTGTGGTTCATAAGCGGGTTGCGGCAAATTACCGCTTGCAAGCCGATGAAAAATTTGTAACCCACGAGCATGCTCAAACCGATGGCGAAAATTACAAATGGATCAAAACCGATGACATGACCACAACCATCCCCTTTTTCAAAGGCAATGAGTTCAATTACAACTGGCTCATTGGTGACATCAACAAGTCCTACGGCTGGCTCATTTTTATTCCAATCGTCATTTTCATCGTCATTGCCGTATCAAATGGTGCCAACATGACCGACGGACTCGACGGTCTAGCTACCGGAACTTCTGCAATTGTCGGCTTAGCGCTGGCTGTCCTCGCCTACGTGAGTTCACATGCCAAATTTGCCGACTACCTGAATGTCATGTACATTCCAGAGGCCGAAGAGCTTGTGATTTTCATTGCCGCATTTGTGGGTGCATGTGTAGGCTTTTTATGGTACAACGCATTTCCAGCGCAAGTTTTCATGGGAGACACCGGAAGTCTTGCACTAGGTGGCATCATTGCGGTTTTTGCCATCGCAATCCGTAAAGAATTACTGATTCCTGTGTTATGTGGCATTTTTCTAATCGAAAATGTGTCCGTGATGCTGCAGGTAGCTTATTTCAAGTATACCAAAAAGCGGTTTGGAGAAGGTCGGCGTATTTTTCTAATGGCTCCGCTGCACCACCATTATCAAAAACAAGGCATCCACGAGGCAAAAATTGTAGCCCGCTTCTGGATTGTTGCTGTGCTTTTGGCTGTTGTTTCGATTGTAACGCTCAAATTAAGATAGTCGAATGGATGCTCAGAATCGTTTGCTGGTCATTTTAGGCGCTGGAGAATCTGGTGTGGGGGCAGCCATTTTGGGCAAGCTGAAAGGTTGGCGTGTTTTTGTTTCGGATGGCGCAGCAATAAAAGTGTCTTTTCAACAAGAATTACGAGAAGCGCAGATTGAATTTGAATCCGGGAAGCATTCAAATGAGCAAATTCTTAAGGCCGACTTGATCATTAAATCTCCAGGTATTCCCGAAAAGGCGCCAATCATTCAAGCCATCCGAGAAAAAGGTATTCAAGTGATATCAGAAATTGAGTTTGCTGGATTCTATTCCAATGCCAAACACATTTGCATTACTGGTAGTAATGGCAAAACTACTACAACCATGTGGTGTTATCACATTCTTAAAAAAGCGGGTTTGAATGTCGGTTTGGCTGGAAATGTTGGACAGAGCTTTTCCAAGCAAGTTGCGACTGAAGCACACGATTATTACGTTCTTGAACTCAGTTCTTTTCAACTTGATGACATGTTCACCTTTAAAGCGGACATCGCCATTCTCACTAATATTTCAGCTGATCACCTCGACCGCTATGACTACAAAATGTCAAATTATGTAGCAGCGAAGTTTCGAATCTTACAAAATCAGCTTGCGGCAGATAGCTTCATTTACAATGCTGATGACGCAATCATTACCTCACAAGTAAAGGCGCTTCAGCCCAGCGCTGCTTTGTATCCTTTTTCCATGAAAGAACAACAAGCAAATGGCGGCTACGCAGATGATAAACAACTACAAATCAACATAAACAAACAACTACTTACCATGTCTATTCACGAATTAGCCCTTAAAGGGAAACACAACACCCAAAATGCGCTAGCAGCGGGTATTGCAGCCAGGCTCGTAGAAATTCGCACTGAAGTCGTGCGCGAAAGCCTTCAGGATTTTGTCAATGTTGAACACCGCATGGAATTTGTGGCAAAGGTCAATGGCATTGAATTTATCAATGACTCCAAAGCAACAAATGTCAATGCGGCTTGGTTTGCACTTGAATCCATGGACAAACCAACGGTTTGGATTGTTGGTGGGGTCGATAAAGGAAATGACTACAACGAACTCGCCGAATTGGTAGCCCAAAAGGTGACTGCCATTGTATGCCTGGGCACGGACAATCATAAAATAATCGAGGCATTCAAGAGCCAAGTAGAGGTTATAGTTGAGGCCGGATCGGCAAATGAGGCAGTAGCTTTTGCTTATCAACTTGCCCAAAAAGATCAAACGGTATTGCTGTCGCCAGCCTGTGCTAGTTTTGATTTGTTTAGCAGTTACGAAGACCGCGGCCAGCAATTCAAACAAGCGGTACGAATGCTTTAATAAGCTCATGAAAACCTACCTTTCTTATCTAAAAGGCGACCCTGTCATCTGGATCATTACGCTGCTCATGATGACCTTTTCACTGGTGACGGTGTATAGTTTTGTGCCTATATTGATCAAAATAGAAGGCGGTTCTCCTTTTACCTATTTATTCAAGCATTTGGTTTATGTCATTATTGGGTTTGCTTCCATGTATGCCATCCATCGCGTTCCAGCAAAGTATATTTCGCAGGTTGCTAAATTCGCCTATTATGTTGGCTTGGCACTTTTGATTTTCACGTTATTTTTTGGTGCACAATTCAATGGTGCAGGGCGCTGGATACGCATTCCTTTTGTGAATCTTACTTTTCAATCTTCGGATTTTGCTAAGTTGGCGCTTATCATTTATGTAAGTAAATTGTTGGTCAAAAAACAGCAAAAACTCGACGATTGGAAAGATGGAATTTTACCTTTAATGTTTCCTATTTTAGCCACTTTTGCACTTATTTTAAAGGACAATTTTTCTACTGCAGCCATGATTTTTATGTTGAGCATGTTGCTGTTATTTATTGGTAGAGTACCCTTAATGAAGTTAATCACGATTGGCGCAGTTGGCGCAGGAGGCCTGGCATTGGTAGTCGGTTTGCATTTAGCTTTACCCGATGCAAAAATCTTACCTCGCTTTGACACCTGGATGAACCGTATCAATAACCGAGTCGATGCAACCGATCAATCGATTGAAAGCTTGCAAGCCAACCAACAGGCCAATAACGCAAAGTTGGCCATTTCTGTTGGTGCTGCATTCGGTCAAGGTGTAGGTGACGGCAAACTCAAAGAATTTTTACCAGAGGCCTATGCGGATTTCTATTATGCGACTTTTGTCGAAGAATTTGGTTCAGCTGCCGCAATATTTTTGGTGTTATTGTATCTCATTTTATTGTTTAGAATGATCCGAATTGCACTCAAGACGACGGATTTATTTCAAAGCTATGCCGCGATGGGAATAGGCATTCACTTATTGACGCAAGCCAGTATAAATATGTTGGTGTGCACCGGGGTATTTCCTGTAACTGGTCAGAACATGCCGTTTTTAGCAATGGGTGGCTCTGCCCTCGTGATGGCATGTGTTTCCATAGGGGTGGTTCAATCTTTTGCCAAAGAACTACCCAAAAACGATCTAGATGAGTCTTTTGCTAGTACACAAGAAAATGAAATTGAATAAAGTAATCATTTCTGGCGGGGGCACTGGAGGCCATATTTTTCCGGCATTAGCGATAGCCGATCAAATTAAGGAACGCAATCCGGCGGCTGCAATTTTATTTGTTGGTGCCGAAGGAAAAATGGAAATGGAAAAAGTGCCACAAGCGGGTTACGAGATTGTGGGTTTACCTATAGTAGGTTTACAACGTAAATTAACGTTAAAGAACTTGATGTTGCCTTTCAAGTTGGTTCACAGTTCCATAAAAGCATTTCGTATTTTACGTCGGTTTAAACCTCAGCTGGTGATCGGTGTAGGAGGTTATGCAAGCGGCCCAACCCTCCAAATAGCTCAAATTTTAGGCATACCTACATTGCTTCAAGAGCAAAATTCATTTGCGGGTAAAACAAATCAATTGCTTGCCAAAAAAGCAAAGGCCATTTGCGTTGCTTATCCGAATATGCATAAGTTTTTTCCCGCGGATAAAATTTATCTTACCGGGAACCCTTTGCGTGCCAACCTTCATTTGGCTGCACCGGACTTGAAATTAGAAGCAGCCGCCTTTTTTGGACTCGATATCAATAAGCCCACCCTTTTTGTGATGGGCGGTAGTTTGGGTGCCAAAACTTTAAATGTGGCGCTGCGTGCGGCAATAGCTAGTTTAACTTCAGCGGATGTTCAAGTCATCTGGCAATGCGGCAAGTCCTATGAGCAAGAACTCAGCACTTTTGAGCAGCAGTTGCCCTCTTCTATCAAAGTGTTTCCATTTATTCAGCGTATGGATTACGCTTATACTTTGGCCGATGTCGTTGTGTCTAGGGCAGGGGCGTTGTCTGTAAGTGAATTGGCATTAATTGGTAAGCCAGTAATATTCGTGCCTTCGCCAAATGTAGCAGAAGATCATCAGACTCAAAATGCACTTTCTTTGGTAGAACGAGGTGCAGCTCTTATGGTAAGAGATGCAGCTACACAAAAGGAATTACTACCAACTGTTTTAGCGCTTTTCAAAGACCAGCAACGACGCGAAGAACTTACACTTGCCCTGCGTCAGCTCGCACTTCCAAATGCCAGTCAAGCGATAGTCGATATCTGTCAAAAAATTACACAGCCATGAAGCCAATCCATACATGTGAAAAAATTTATTTCGTAGGAATTGGTGGCATTGGAATGAGTGCGCTGGCTAGGTTTTTTAAATTTAACGGAAAAGAGGTTGCAGGTTATGATAAAGTGGCAACGCCTCTAACAAGAGCATTAGAAGACGAAGGAATTTCAGTACACTACGAAGATTTAGGTGCAGACTTGCCGCTAGCCTTCAAGGATCCAGAAGTGACCCTTATTGTTTATACGCCCGCCATCAAACAGCTAGATGAACTGGATTACTTTCAGCAAGGTGATTTTACGATTCTCAAGCGCGCTGAGGTTTTAGGAGCGCTCACAAGGACTTTTCAAGGTTTGTGTGTTGCTGGAACGCACGGCAAAACAACCACCAGTTCTTTACTTGCGCATTTATTGACCGAACTTGGCACAGGTTGCACGGCCTTTTTAGGTGGCATTGCAAGTAATTTTGATTCGAATCTGGTCTTGCATCCTTCTAGCCCATATGCTGTGATTGAAGCCGATGAATTCGACCGCAGTTTTTTACAACTCGCACCTTACGCGGCCATTGTAACAGCAGCGGATCCAGATCATTTGGATATTTATGGTACGGAAACAGCTTTCTTGGAGGGCTTTCGTCAATTTACAATGTGCATTCATCCGAAAGGATGGTGTATTCAAAAAGAAGGCCTGAACTTGGATTGCTTAGCGCAAAGCCATACTTATGCCGTGAATTCAGACACTGCTGATTACGCTTTTTTTAATCTTCGTTTTGAAAACGGTTTTCAGCTAGCCGATCTGCGCATTGGTTCACAAGAAATACCAGCTATTGAACTAGGTTTGCCAGGAATCCACAATACCGAGAATGCATTGGCCTGCATCGCATTGCTTCATCAGTTAGGTTTTCAGGTAGATGAATTGCGTCCTGCACTTCGCAACTTTAAAGGTGTCAAGCGCCGTTTTGAATACCACATCCGCAGTAATGAATTGATTTACATTGATGATTACGCACATCATCCAAAAGAGATAGATGCCTTACTTAGTTCGGTACGGTCAATGTATCCTGAACTCCCACTGATTGGCATTTTTCAACCGCATTTGTATTCGCGAACAAAAGATTTTGCACTTGAATTTGCCGCATCCTTGAGTGTGCTAGATGAATTATTTCTATTGCCAATTTATCCGGCTAGAGAGCTGCCTGTACCCGGCGTAAGCAGCGATTGGCTTTGTGAACTCACTGCTTTAAAAAACAAGCGGGTGTTGGCTCCCCACGAAGTGTTGATTGCGCTTCAAAAGTTGCGCAGAGGTGTGGTACTTACCATTGGTGCCGGAGACATTGATCGCTTGGTTGATCCGTTAAAAGAGGTACTTAAACTTCAAATTCAGACGACATGAAAATTTGGCTTATGCGCATTTTTTGGGCGCTTGTTTCAGTTGGTACTATCGTTGTTTTCTATTTTGCACAGAAGTCAGATGCCAATCGGCTATTAAGTACGCCACGAGTTGCAATTCATTCAGATGACGAAAACACCTTTCTAACCAAGCAAGAATTGCTTTATCGTTTGCAATTAAAGCAACTTTTGCATAAAGAGATGCCTGTGAAAGCACTTCAAGTTCAGCGCATTGAGCACGCCATTGCCGCTATGCCAGAAGTCAAGCATGTCAATGTTTATCGTCACTTGGGGGCTAAACTAGAGATTGATCTCACGCTACGCAAGCCAATTGCCCGCGTGTTTAACACGAAAGGCCAAAGTTATTACCTTGACCAAGAAGGATTTATGATGTACCGTTCACCACTTCATACGGCGCGTGTGTTGGTTATCTCTGGTGCCATTAACGAACCCTATAACCCCCGAAATCATTGCGGTTTTATTAACAATGGAACTTTGAAAAGTTCTCGAAAAATTGATCAAATCTACCACATTTCAAATTATGTTTGTAATGATCCGTTAATGCATCGTCTGATAGGTCAAGTCCACCTCGATTCGAGTGGTGATTTCATCTTGATTCCTTTGCTTGGAGATCAACAAATCATCTTTGGTGCTGCGCGCAGTAGCAAAGAGGTAGAGGATAAATTTGAACGCCTCAAACATTTTTACAAAGAAGCCCTGCCCCACGAAGGCTGGAATAAATATAAAGAAATAAGTGTCAAATATGAAGGACAAATCGTTTGCAGAAAAAAATAACACTCCAGAGATCAAGCGCACTCGTGTTGTCGTAGGTTTGGATATTGGCACCACTAAAATTGCTTGTTTTGTCGGTCGTAAAAACGAACACGACAAAATTGAAATCATTGCCATGGGCAAGGCTGAATCGCTTGGGGTTATGCGTGGCGTTGTCTCCAATATCGAGCGCACAGTACAGTCGATCAATACCGCAGTAGAGGCCACTCAAAATGCCGTCGAAGGCAATTTGAAAATCAAAAATGTTCATGTGGGCATTGCCGGTCAGCATATCAAAAGCAAGCAGCACCGAGGTATCTATACCCGCCGTACGGCCAACGGGGAAATCTCCCAAACCGACATCGATGCTTTTGTTGACGACATGTACAAATTGGTCATGAATCCAGGAGAGGAAATCATTACAGTCATTCCACAAGAATACATCGTTGATGGCGAGCCTGAAATCAAAGATCCAATCGGAATGGGCGGTGTTAGACTCGAAGCGAACTTCCATATCATTTGTGGTCAAGTGACCAACGTACAGAACATAACCCGTTGTGTAGATCGTTCAGGCCTGAGCGTCAAAGATATTATTCTAGAACCAATCGCTTCAGCACAAGCAGTTTTATCCGATGAAGAAAAAGAAGCCGGTGTCGTTTTGGTAGATATTGGAGGTGGTACCACCGATGTCGCTATATTCCACGACGGCCTTATTCGTCATACCGCTGTGATCCCATTTGGTGGTAAAGTCATTACCCAAGACATCAAAGAGGGTTGCCGCATTATGGAGCGCCAAGCTGAAATGCTAAAAATGAAATTCGGTAGCGCATTAGCCTCCGAAAGCAATGAAAACGAAGTCGTTTGTATTCCCGGCTTACGCGGTCGCGATCCAAAAGAAATCACTTTGCGCAACTTGGCTAGCATCATTCAAGCGCGCATGGAAGAAATCATCGAGTTGGTCAACCTTGAAATCAAAAGTTCTGGTTACGAAAAAAAACTCATTGGTGGCATCGTGGTTACCGGCGGAGGCTCACAACTCAAGCACCTTACCCAACTTATTGAATACCTAACCGGCATGGATGCACGCATTGGTTATCCAACAGAGCATCTTGCCAATACCAATGACCTCGACGCTTTGGCTAGTCCAATGTATGCCACAGGTATCGGTTTAGTACTCAAAGGTTTTGAGAGCATGGAAGGCGCAAAACCATGGGAACAACCAGACGCTCAAGTGTTTAGCTCGTCTACCTCAGAGGCTGCACAAAAAAATACAATTGACAAACATGAAAAAATCAGAGAACATTCTGACGGTCAAAAACGCGGTGAATTTTTCGAGCGAATTTTAGGGCCTGTCAAGAAATTCTTCGACGATTCAGAAGATTAAAACACATTTAGCTTATACCAATCAGGAAATAGATAGCACTTATGGAATTTGATTTACCACAAAACGAAACAAACCGCGCTTCTTCCATCATCAAAGTAATTGGTGTTGGGGGCGGTGGTTCAAACGCCGTAAACCACATGTACTTGCAAGGTATTGCAGGAGTAGACTTCATAGTTTGCAACACTGATTGCCAAGCGCTAGATCACTCACCTGTACCTTACAAAATTCAACTTGGACCTAACCTCACTGAAGGTCGTGGTGCTGGCATGATACCAGAAGTAGGGATGAATGCCGCCATGGAAAACATTCAAGAAATCCGCGAATTGCTCTCTTCTGGAACCAAAATGGTTTTTGTAACCGCTGGTATGGGCGGCGGAACCGGAACCGGAGCGGCTCCGGTCATTGCCCAGGTTGCTCGTGATCTTGGGATTCTTACTGTCGGTATTGTAACCGTTCCTTTTAATTTTGAAGGTCGTAAACGCCGTCAACAAGCAGAAGAAGGTATAGAACGCATGCGTCAAAACGTTGATACACTTTTGATCATCAACAATGAAAGACTGCGTGAATACGGCAAAAACATGTCTTTATCTGAAGCTTTTTCGCATGCAGACGACGTGTTGACCGTTGCTGCAAGAGGTATTGCCGAAGTTATTTCCGTAACCGGCGCTATCAATGTTGATTTTAATGATGTCAATACCGTTATGCGCAATTCAGGACATGCCATTATGGGTAGTGCGGTCGCAAGCGGTGAAAATCGTGCAATGGTCGCTGTCCAGAACGCTTTAAATTCTCCACTACTCAACGACAACGATATCAGCGGTGCCCGCTATGTTTTACTTAATATCACCTACGGTGACCAAGAGGTCATGATGGACGAAATCACTGATATAACTGATTATATTCAAGATGCAGCGGGCTCTACTGCCGATGTCATTTGGGGTCATGGCAAAGATGCTTCTTTAGGAGACCAACTGAGCCTAACCATAATAGCCACTGGATTTTCTTCTTCGCCGCTAACGGGTTTTGAGAAAAGTCCTGAACGCACCGTAGTTGTACTAGAAGAAGAGAAAAAACAAGAGATCCTAAGTCCGCTCAGCTCACCATTTGAAAGCATTTCTTCAGTGCCAATTGCCACTGAAGAACCCTTCATCAAAGAGGTACAAGCGCCACTTGCCAATCCATTCGAAGCTACCGAACCAGCTTTTGACGCAGCTCCGGTAACCAAAACCACCTTTAATTTGTACGACGAGGCACCAGAGCCTGTTGCCGCTTCACAAGCCTCCATGACCTGGGAAGTCTTCGATGTACAACCTGAACCAACTCCTGCAACTGTAAGTGAGGCTCCAGAGGTTGTCAAACACGTTCTCGAAGACGACAGCATTCAGCGCGTTGAGTTTGAAACCACCAAACGCGTTTTGAGTCCAGAAGAACAGCAACGCAAAGTTCAAGAACGCGTTTCTCGCATCCAAGAGTTTACTTCCAAACTAAAAAAGCCAGAGGGTTTACTTGAATTTGAAAACGAACCTGCTTTTGTACGTAGAAATATCCAACTTCAACAACAGAATCCAAGTTCACAAGAACAAATTTCTCGTTTTGGAATCGGTCTAGACGTAAACGGGCAAACTACTTTGCGCAATAACAATTTCTTACACGATAACGTCGACTAAAAATGACCTTTACGGAGCGCATTAATTACGACATCAAAAGTGCCATGCTTGCCAAAGAAAAAGAAAAGCTTGCGGCACTGCGCGATATCAAATCAAAGTTACTCCTAGAGGCAACATCAGGCCCCCATGCCAATGTTTCCGAAGAAGCAGCGATCAAAATTTGTTTAAAATTGCACAAACAGCGCATGGAAACGCATGCACTGTACGTTGCCCAAAATCGCGAAGACCTCGCAGCTGAGGAATTATTTCAAGCTCAGGTAATCGAGGCTTATCTGCCTAAAATGCTTTCAGAAGAGGAAATTCGTCAGGAGGTACGTCAGACAATTACTGCACTCGGCGCAAATGGCCCTCAAGATATGGGTAAGGTAATGGGCGCACTAACAAGCAAACTGGCTGGCAAAGCTGACGGCAAAGTGATTTCGGGTATAGTCAAAGCGGAGCTCGCTAGTTAATGAAAGCTGCACTCTCTCAATTGATTAGATCATTGAACGTGCGCGGATGGTCGCCTGCAACGTCAACCAACTATTCATTTATTGATGAACACCAACAAATTTGGGTTTCCAAATCAGGGGTAAACAAAGCAGATTTCACGGATTCGGATTTCATGACTATCGATAAAGATGGAATTGGAACCGGTATGTTTCATGGTGTCAAACCCTCCGATGAAACACAAATACATTTATGGATTTACAAGCATTTTACTGATGCGAAGGTAGTGTTGCACAGCCACAGCAAATTTCCGGTCCTGATTTCTCAATTTAATGAAGATTATTTCCCGGTCCAAGGTTATGAATTACAAAAAGGATTTAAAGGTTGCAAGAGCCACCTTGAGTCTTTGCAAATTCCTATTGTTGATAACCAACAGGATATGCAACTGCTTTGTGCTGCACTCGATCAACGCATTCAAGATATCCAGCACCATTGTTTTATAATTGCTGAACACGGAACTTATGCCTGGGGAGAAAATCTTTTCGAGGCTCAAAGACATCTAGAGACTTTGGATTATCTTTGTGAATGTGAATTTTTACGTTAAGTAATGGCCATTTTATCCGTCCCCGAAACCGGTCTCGAACTCCGAGAACCCCTCCAAATCAAATCTTTTTTAGCAGAAAAAGGTGTTTTTTTTGATCAATGGACCTGCGAGGTTCAATTTGCTGATACAGCAACGCAAGACGAAATTCTTGCGGCTTATGCCAAAGATTTACAACCCTTCATGCAAGCTGGTGGTTATCAAAGTGCTGACGTCATTTCAATTAACGCGCTAACGCCTAATTACGATCAAATTAGAGCAAAGTTTTTGGCAGAGCATACCCACGACGAAGATGAAATTCGTTTTTTTGTCGATGGCCAAGGTTTATTTTGGTTCCATTTAGAAAACACACCTGTTTTCAATGTGTTGTGTCAGTGCGGCGACCTCATAAGTGTCCCGATAGGCACAAAGCACTGGTTTGATGCCGGAGCTACTGACCCGTTCGTCAAAGCCATTCGTATTTTTACGGACACCAGTGGTTGGACGCCGCTTTATACACAGTCCGGCACGGAGCAACAATTCCTCCACTTTCAAATTCCAACACGTGGATAAGCAAATTAAATATATCCTTACCGACATCGAAGGCACAACGAGCTCTGTTCATTTTGTCTATGATGTACTATTTCCCTATTTCAAGGAACACATACAATTACTTACCCAACATGCACAAATAAACGAAGTCAAACAAGCTTTTGCAGAGGTAATTGAACTCGCTGCCCAAGAAGACGGTGAGCACCTCACCACCACCGAAGAAGTCCTTGAATATTTGCTCAAGTGGGCCAACGAAGACCGCAAAATTACGCCGCTTAAAGCACTCCAAGGCATTATTTGGAAAAATGCATACGAAACTGGTGCTATCAAAGGTCATGTCTACGACGACGTACCCACCGCACTCAACCAATGGCGAACACAAGGGTTAAAAGTAGGCGTATTTTCTTCCGGATCTATAGCCGCTCAAAAGCTACTTTTTCGATACAGCGATTTTGGCGACATATCCACTCATTTCTCTAATCATTTTGATACTACCACGGGTTCTAAGCGCGATGCAGCAACCTATCTTAAAATTGTTCAGTTTCTTGGCATAGAAGCCGAACAAATCCTTTTTCTATCGGATATTGTTGAGGAACTCGAAGCGGCGCAGCAAGCAGGTCTCCAAACTATACAACTCCTTAGAGAGCAAACAAAGCCCGATTGGCCAAATACGGCAAGACATTTTCTGGAGATTTAAATTCTATCACATAGTAATAAAAAAGCCGCTCAATTGAGCGGCTTTTTTATTAGCGAGTGTTTTTTGGATTAATTGTTGGTAGGTGCGCCAGCGTTGTTAACAGGCATACCGCTCTCTGGAGCAGGTCCTACTTCTCCTTTGATGCGAATCACTTTATTGGGCTCATTGATGGCGTTTGAAGTGATGGTTACGCTCTTATTGATTGGTCCTGGACGATTGGTGTCGTATTTCACGCGAATGGTACCTTTTGCTCCTGGAGCAATTGGTTCTTTTGGCCATTCTGGAACAGTACAACCGCAAGATCCTTTAGCATTTGAAATGATCAAAGGTTCGTCACCGGTATTTTTGAATTCAAATAAACAGTAGGGCTCACCACCATATTTGATGTTTCCGTAGTCGTGAACTTCTTTGTTAAATTCGATTTTAGCACCTTTTTCAATTTGTGCACATACGTTGTTGAGGCCAAGTACAGCCATAAATACAACGCCAAAAGAAAGCAATAATTTTTTCATAAGTATCAGTTTATCTATTCGAAAGTTAAGAAGCTTCTGAAGAGGTTGAATGTATTTAACACTTCATTAACATCTAATCGCGTTTGAGCCAACCGCGCTTCACAAAGAAAATGAAAAGACCAAGGCCAATTGCAAACATGATAGCGACAACTGTATAATAGCCAAATCGATAGGATAATTCGGGCATATATTTAAAATTCGTCCGCACTTGCCGTTTTTACGGCAAAGAAGTCATGGCTAAATTTATATGATTGTGTTTTAGATTGCATCGTTTTGGATACTTTTTGGCGCAAGCCCGCAACCCTGACAGGCTTCATTTTTTTTGGCAAAAAGTAAATAGAAGTGTCGGATTAAATAGAAGCTAACACCGATGAGAATAACTGAGACTATTAGTTTTTGCATCATTGAAAGTTAATTAAAAAAGTATTCAAAGCAACATTTGATAGACAATTAACGCACAAGTATAAGCCACTACTCCCATAAATACCAATTGGATCAATGGCCAGCGCCATGTATTGGTTTCCCGTCTGACTACCGCCAAAGTAGCCATACACTGCAAGGCAAAAACATAAAAAATCAATAAAGACAAACCGGTGGCCAAGCTATAAATAGGCTCGCCTGCGGCATTTTTTTCAGCCCTGAGTTTTTGAATCAGTCGTTTTTCGTTATCGGTATCGTTGCCAACAGCATAAATGGTAGCCAATGAACCAACAAAAACCTCTCGGGCTGCAAACGAACTCAATAAGGCAACCCCAATTTTCCAATCATAGCCAAGTGGCTGAATAACGGGCTCAATAAACCTACCAAAATGCCCAATATACGACTCAGATAACATCAAGGCACTTTCTTGTTCTTGCTGTTTTTGGATACTCGCTTGGCGGTAATTTGTACTCGATTTGAGCATTTTTAATTCACGCTCTCGAGAAGACGGACCAAAAGTAGCGAGTCCCCAAAGCAAAATAGAAATAGCCACAATTATTTTACCCGCGTCCAAAACGAAAACCTTTACTTTTTCAAGTACGGTGAATAACACATTTTGAATTATAGGAGCTTTGTATTCTGGTAATTCCATTAAGTGGTAACCAGGTTCTTTGCTCTTGATGAAAAGTTTAAGAATAAACGCGGTGCCGAGTGCAAAAACAATTCCTAAAAAGTAAAGGCCAAATAAAACCAAACCTTGTAGATTGAGCATCCCTGCAATGTAAATCTTCGGAACAACCAAGTTGATCAGTAAGGTATATACCGGTATTCGCGCTGAACAACTCATAAATGGTGCAACTAATATGGTTATCAGTCTTTCTTTCCAATCCGAAATAGTTCTTGCCGACATGATACCTGGAATAGCACAAGCCACACTAGATAGCAGTGGGACAACACTTTTTCCGTTCAGACCAAAAGGTCTCATGAGGCGGTCCATGATAAAAACAACTCGAGATAAGTAACCACTTTCTTCAAGTAAAGCAATGAAGAAAAAAAGTATGGCAATTTGTGGCACAAATACAAGCACACCACCAACGCCTGGTATGAGTCCTTGCGTAAAGAGTTTACTCAGCAGACCACTCGGTAGCATTTGCGCACTCCAGTTACTCAGTCGCACAAATTGCGCATCGATGTAGTCCATTGGGACGCTTGCAAAGCTGAATATAAATTGAAAGATGATCAAAAGTAAGGCTGCAAATAGAAGGTAACCGTAAATTGGATGGGTAAGCAGGCGATCTATACGCGTTGAAAAATGTGGTGCTTGAGGCTTACTTTGCTGAACAATACCTAGCGTTCGAATTTTTTGCAGACGATCTTCTGTATTTTTTTGTTGGTCTGGAGTTTCTAGATGGATATGGAAAGACCCACTATGAAATGGTTTTTTACTGCCGACGCTTAACGCATCGATGGCATCTAGGATTCGGGTTTTACCAATAGCTACTCTTGCATTTGCTGTTACAATTTTTGCTGCAGGGAAATTTTCTTGTAGGATAGCTTCATTGATTTGAAGGCCTTTTTGTTGGGCGCGGTCCCACATATTGAGCACAAGGATGCAAGGAAACCCGAGGTCGTATACTTGACTGAAAAAAAGTAAATTTCGCTCTAGGTTTGCGGTATCGGCAATGTAAAGGATAGCGTCTGGGTAATCGGTATGGCTTGGGTCCGTTAAGACGTCTTGTACGACTTGCTCATCAAGCGATTTTGCAAAGATGCTGTACGTTCCTGGAAAATCAATGATTTGATGTTTGTTGACTTTCGTTTGAATGAATCCAGAACGCTTATCTACGGTGACACCCGGAAAATTGCCTACTTGTTGGCGCATGCCAGTGAGCATGTTGAAAACAGAGCTTTTACCTGTGTTGGGATTACCTAGTAGGGCGATTTTCATAGGTGCAAAACTAAAGAATTTTGCCTAGGCTACCGCAACTTCGATTTGCTTTGCTTCTTCTTTGCGCATCGAAATGATGTGTCCGTTGTGTTCAAAGGCTATTGGATCGCCGAGAGGTGCTTTAAAAACTGCTTTGATTTTTTGGCCTTTGGTTAGACCCATCTCGATGAGTTTGGAACAAATTAGGTTATCGGAAAAGTCGATAATTTCAACAACCTGATGAAGATAAACAGAATCGAGTGTTTGAGACATACGCAAAGGTACTTCCGTTTTTGAGATTCAACTATACCATTTTTATGGTATTTTGAGTTAATCTAAATAATTGGACTTAAAACCAGTCGAGCTGTTGTTCTGGTTTGTTGAAGCACCAAACAAGTTTTATTCTTTTGCATTTGAGAAAGAATTCCATCATTGTAATGGCGGATTGTGGCAAGTTCCAGATTTTCGTTGTATCGAATGTGGAAATCCTGACCGAGTTGCTGTTGTAGTTGTGCAAGATCCATCTTATTATGGTCTACTAAAACAGAGAAATTTAGTGCAGAATTTTGCATCAGATTAATGG
This sequence comes from Sphingomonadales bacterium, assembly GCA_016872115.1. GTDB lineage: Bacteria > Bacteroidota > Bacteroidia > Flavobacteriales_D > Crocinitomicaceae > UBA952. The sequence continues at coordinate 29,264 of VHBC01000003.1, forward strand.
GTGCTTTCATGTGGGCCAATGCAGCAAAAATCTCAGAGAGTTGTTTTTCCGCGATAAATGAAAAGTCTTTACGGCTGAAAGTAACCAATACTTGATTGAATTTGACAATGAAGGAAGGTATTTGTGCATCGCGTTCTGCATTTTGAGAAATGGTCGTGCCCGGAGCCCCTGGATCTAAAAATGACCTGACGTAAAGCGGTATATTTTTTTGCTGTAATGGCTGAACAGTCTTGGGGTGAATTACACTGGCGCCATAGTAGGAAAGCTCAATGGCTTCCTTGAAAGAAATGGCTTCTAACAATTGGGTTTGTTCGAAATATTTTGGATCTGCATTGAGCATACCAGGAACATCTTTCCAAATAGTGACGCTTTGCGCTTGGCAACAATAAGCCAAGATACCCGCGCTGTAGTCTGAGCCTTCGCGTCCTAATGTGGTGGTGAAGCCTTCAGCGGTATGTCCAATAAAACCTTGTGTGATGGCAATATTTACCTTTTCAAACAAGGTTGTGACTTTTTGCTGACACAATTCTCCGGTTTTGTTCCAATCTACCTGGCCTTCTTGGTAGGTGTTGTCCGTTCTGATTACCGTTTTCGCATCTAACCAAGCGGAACTGTAGCCTTGTTCGTTGATAAATGCGGCAAGTATTTTACTTGAAATGTATTCTCCTAATGAAACCAGCTGATCGTATTGGTAGGCGCGGTTTTCTGCCAATGGTTTGAAAAATAATTGCGCGAGTTGTTCAAATACTTCTTCAATTTCATGGTAAATACCATAGTGCTTTTCTGCAAATAAGCCCGCTAGAATTTCAGCATGATACGCTTTGATGTCGTCGATTAAGCCGGCGTAAATGCGGTGATCTTGTGCATATAGAGCACTGATGAGCTCTTCTAGTTTATTGGTCGTCTTACCCATAGCAGATACCACGACAATTAATTTTTGATCGGGGTAACGTGCAAGAATAGCAGCTACATTTTTAACTGCATCGGCGTTTTTAACTGAGGCCCCTCCGAATTTAAATACTTTCATTTTAAGCGAGTTTTTCTGCGAGCAATTTGATTTCTACTGCCGGAGCAATTTTATCGTAAATGATATTGTAAACTGCTTGTAAAATTGGCATATCTACATTGAATTTCTTATTGATTTCATACAGACTTTTGGTGGCATAATATCCTTCGGCGATCATGTTCATTTCGAGTTGTGCACTTTTGACAGAATACCCTTTGCCAATCATAAAACCAAAGGTGCGGTTGCGCGAAAAATTAGAATAAGCAGTCACAAGAAGATCACCGAGGTAGGCGCTCGTTTTGGTATCGCGGTGCACCGGATGCAAAACGTCGATGAATCTTTCAATTTCTTGAATAGCATTTGAAACTAAAACCGCTTGAAAATTATCCCCGTAGCCCAAACCATGACAAATCCCAACTGCCAGAGCATAAACGTTTTTAAGGACTGCCGAAAACTCAGTGCCAAAAAGGTCATCACTGGTCGTGGTTTTGATGTAGCGGCAGCTAAGGGCATTGGCCATTTGTTGGGCTAATGTGGCTTCTGGGCAAGCAAGTGTCAAATAAGACAGGCGTTCCATGGCTACTTCTTCTGCATGACATGGGCCAGAAATGATACCTATTTTTTCATAGGGAATGCCAAAGCTTTTATGGATAAATCTGGCCGGAATGGCATTGTAGGCAGGAATGATTCCTTTTACTGCAGAAAAGACTACTTTATTTGCAAAATGAGCAGGCTCTATACCTTCAAATGCCTCTTCTAAAAATGCAGCTGGCGTGGCAATGATGACCCAATCCACTTTTGCAAGTGTAGCTTTTAAGTCGTTGCTTAGAACGATTTGTTGGTTGTCAAAAGCAACTGACTGGAGGTATTTGGGATTATGACCAAAGTTTTGAATGTGCGCAATGGCCTCTTGGCTGCGCATCCACCAATGTACCTGCTTGGTGTTATTGCACAAGATTTTCACCAAAGCGGTAGCCCAACTTCCGCCGCCAAAGACAGCGATTTTTTGCGGTGTTTCCATTTGGCAAAGGTAAACAATCTGTTGCAACTACTTTGTTACTAATTTTGTAAGAAAAACATAACATGCGTAGCAACCACGAAATCGACTACTTCATCAAAGGAGAAGAAATGCAGCTCATCGAAATTGAGCTCGATCCACAAGAAACTGCAATCGCTGAGGCCGGCGCATTTATGTACATGGATCAAGCGATCGCCATGCAAACCATTTTTGGCGATGGCTCTGCTCAAACAGGATTTATGGGCAAATTATTTAGTGCCGGAAAACGCCTTCTGACCGGCGAAAGTTTGTTCATGACCGCCTTTACCAATGAAGGTTTCGGCAAGGCACGTGTCGCATTTGCCTCGCCATATCCCGGTAAAATTGTTCCGTTCGATCTCTTACAATTCAACGGCAAAATCATTTGTCAGAAAGATGCTTTTCTCTGTGCGGCAAAAGGGGTGAGTGTAGGCATCGAATTTCAGCGCAAGCTCGGCACAGGTCTTTTCGGTGGTGAAGGTTTTATCATGCAAAAGCTTGAGGGCGATGGCTTTGCTTTTTGTCATGCCGGCGGATACATTACCGAACGCACCTTGCAACCCGGCGAAGTTTTACGTGTTGATACAGGCTGTATTGTGGCCTACACCCAAGATATCGACTACGATATCCAATTTGTTGGTGGCATCAAGAATACTATTTTTGGCGGCGAAGGTTTATTCTTTGCCACGCTGAAAGGTCCAGGAAAAGTGTGGCTGCAAAGTTTGCCAATTTCTAGATTGGCAGCTCGAATTTTAGCTTACAGCACAACAACGCGCAAGGAGGAGGGCAGTATTTTGGGTGGCCTTGGTAATTTGCTCGACGGCGATGGACGTTAATTATTCGGGCTTTGTTCTCGGATTGTTGAGGTAGCGAATCCCGGTAGGCTCTATTGCAACGCGTCGGTATTTGTATAGTTTTCCGAGTGCCTGCTTGAATGTTTTTTTGCTCTGGCCTAGTAATTCCCGTACCACTTCAGGATCACTTTTATCTGTCAGTGCCAAAAAGCCGTCATTTGCCTCCAAAACAGCCAGGATTTTTTGTTCAGCAGCGTCATAGCGGCTGTCGTTAGGAACTTCTAAACGGATATCGAGTTTACCATCTTCTCGAACCTTTGCGATATAACCCTTGCATATTTGTTCGGTTTCTAGGGGTTGAATCTGATGATCTTTAAAAATAAGTCCTTCGTAGCGCATATCGACAATGACATTTCTACCAAGCTTGCCTTCATCGCAAATCAACAACGTGACCTCTTGACCTTCAAGGCTTTTATCTTGACACGGGAGCAAGACTTTTTTGATTTTCATGCTACCGTAGAGGCGATCCGTTTCATAGTCATAAAGCAGTGCAAAGAGCCTGCGTTCGCCAATTTCAAGCCGTTGGCGTTGTTCGGCAAAAGGAACAAACAAATCTTTGTCGAGCCCCCAATCTACGAAAGCGCCGTAAGGATTTACTTGTACCACATCCAAATAAGCGCATTCTCCAAGAAGTAAATAAGGCAACTCCTTGACAGCAACCAAGCGTTCAGAGGAATCTTTCATAACAAAAACCTCCACCTCGGTTCCTTCTTCCAAATCGGGAGTGAGGTATTTATTGGGAAGTAATATTTCGTTTTCTTGAAGATCGATGAGATAAGCTCCTGGAGGTGCAAAGCGCTTGATTGTTAACTTATTTATTTTTCCGAGTTGCATAATAGAGAAGCTTAATAAGATTCTGGATTCTTAGGGCGTCTAAACAGACCAAAACGGCGTTTGCGACTTTTTGATTGGTTCAAATCTGAATTGGTTTCGGGTTCTGGCAAGGCTGCTGTATGGCTGCCATTTGCAGGATTTTGCTGGTCAGTAGGGTTCATCCAGTCCGCACGCATGCGGTTTTTTTCGACTTTTCCAGTTTTTTGATTGAGCGCATAATAATAGCGTTCTCCAATGTCGGCGGGGTTGGTCGCGACTACATCGGACTCTAGCTGCCATAATTCTCGGTCGTAGTCGTAAACATAGGCATCGTAGGACATATCAGGAAAGTAATAAGAAGCAACACCTTCAAGGGCTGGCGCCTCTGCCGATAGATGGTCAAAAACAATGCGTGCGCGTTTTGGCTCGAATTCCACAGACATACTGGCCATGTTGGCATACTCAAAAACGACTCTTTTCTTGATTCCTTTTTGATCTTTAAACACGGGACTGCCAAATTTGGCAACTTGGCCCGTAAAACTCAGGACATCTAAGATTTTATAATTACTCATGGTGGTCCCGCCGTCGTAGCCAAACAACAAGTATTGTGTCTTGCCTTGAAAAGAAAAATCGATGATTTTAAAATAAACCGCACCGTACCAACTTTTGTGGTCTACAATACCCTCTGGTTTGGTGTTATAGGCGTCTAAAACATCGGTTAATTCCAATGCTTGAACGCGTTCTTTCCCTTCTTCACGACGCAGCACAAAGCCGCCATAGGTATAAGATAAATCGGACAATTCGACGTTCCAAGTGAGCAGCCGAACGGTTTGGTCAGTACTTTTGATATCGGCTATTTTGAGTTGTTGAAGGGGAAAATCAAAGAAGTCTTTGCTGCGAACGAGCTCGGACATGGCTTTTTTAAAAGCTAAATGCAAAACGCTTATTTGATCGTCGTTTGGCGAGCTGCGAAGAGCAGAAAGTGCTTGTACGGCCGCCTGTTCTTTCTGTTCAAGACTTTGACAAAGACTTGAAAAAGGCAGCCATATAAAAAAGAGATTTAAAGCAAGGAGGTGCTTCATGTTTCGTTTAACGAAGGAATGCTGCTTAGGTTACGTTGTTAGAGGCTTTGAAGGGCGGCAATTGTGGCGCGGGGATCTGCCGAACCAAAAACAAAACTGCCAGCAACAAGCGCATCTGCTCCGGCTTGAGCTAGCTGGGCGCCTGTTTCTAGATTAACGCCGCCGTCGACTTCAATCAAAAATTGAGATCTGGTTTGGTTTCGCAAAGCTTTGAGACGGGCCACTTTATCGTTGGCAGCGGAAATAAAATGCTGCCCGCCGAACCCTGGATTGACGCTCATAACTAAAACTAAATCCAACAGGGGAGCTATTTCGGTTAGGACCTCTATAGGCGTATGTGGATTAAGCGCCACACCTGCCTTCATGCCAAGTTCTTGAATTCGGCTAATGGTGCGATGCAGGTGCGTACATGCTTCATAATGAACGGTGAGGATATCTGCCCCAGCTTTTTTAAAGTCTTCTAGATAGGCATCTGGGTTGGCAATCATGAGGTGTACATCTAGCGTTTTGTTGGTGTGTTGCCTGATGGCTTGCAGCACTGGAAAACCAAAAGAAATATTTGGTACAAACACGCCGTCCATGACGTCGATGTGCAACCAGTCTGCTACAGAGTCGTGCAACATCAAGGTATCGCGTTGGATATTTCCGAAATCACAGGATAATACGGATGGAGATACAATCATGGTTAATTTTTTATCAAAATTAGCCATAATTTCCCGAATGCAGCAATTCTATCAGGTCTTGTTCACGTTGATACAAGTCCAGGAAAAAATGAAGGCCATACCGGTCTGCAGTAACTGTTTGGTAATACACAAAAAGGGGAATTGGCTGGAGAAGTCGTATTTTTTGATGGATTAAATTGGCGGTTAATTTTTGCAGCGAATCACCGCTCACTTCATTGAATTTTGAACCAATATGATCTTGATTCAGAATAGTCATGCCAAGTTCAATGGGTGCTTCGGTACGCATGCAGCCATGTGAAAAACTTCTGAATGGTTGGCTGAATAAGCTTCGGCTTGGTGTGTCGTGGATATAAACAGAAAAAGCGTTGGCAAATTCAAATTTGATGAGTCCAAGGCTATTCCAGGGCCCCGGATCTTGTTCAATTTGGTAGGGGAATGTTTTGTCTTTATTTTTTTTCCAATTAACCATTTTTGGATCGATTTCTCTTTTATTAGCACCATAAATGCGCATATGTTCTTTTTGGAGATAACCGGCATTTCTTTTGAGTGCTGGAAGAACTTCATTTTTTGCGATTGAACTTGGCACGCGCCAATAAGGCAAACTGACGATTCGGTTTACATGCGAGCTGAGTTCGGGTGTGGCGTGCTCTATTTTTCCAATAATGACCCTGTGCACGGCCCGTAGTGTGTCATCGGAGATAAAATTCAAAACAAATGCGGGTAAGTTAATACCAATATAGGTCTTTGGTTTTTGTTTTTCTTGACGCAGGCGGTCCAAAGAAATTTGTGCTTGATATAAACGGTCATGTTTGGATTGTTTGAAGGCATAAACAGTAGCCATACCAATACGGCCATCGGCATTGAGTCCGTTCTGCTTTTGGAATTGACGCAAAGCTGCCCGGATGGTTAAACTGTCTGCTTGGGCTGAAATGAGGTTTTCTCCAAGGAGTGCCGTTTGGAGTAGTTCCCATGCTCGTTTTTTGTTATCTTTTTCGGACACAAGTGTATAGCAAACAGTGTCTTGAATGACCGTATCGCAATAGTGGAATAAGTGCTGCGCGAAAAAGCGGTAATTAGAATCGGCAGGCCCTCTTGTAAGTAAAATGGAATCTGTATTGAGTGGTTTTTCGAGCCAAGCGCTTGGGTATTTTTGCCATTGTTTTACTTTGAGTTTTCGCTTGTCAAAATCGATAAAACCGCTATCTAGATCGTGGACAATAGTTCCGATTTGATAACTTATTAGGAGCTCTGAGATCAGTTCGTGTTGACTCCTATCAATGACTTGCCCTCTTGACTTTGGAAGCCCAAAATGGCCTAATTTGCTGGAAGTTTTCAGCCAATTTTGCTTGATGCATTGGTGTGTGGAGTCGCTTGAAAAAAAAGGCTTAAAATGGAAAGCAGCATACATATAGAAGAGCTGACCGCGCGCTGCTCTGTTGAGTGGAAGTTGAGGATGCCCTTCTAAAAGCAAAAGCTTTAATTTCTGCGCCTGATTTAAATTCCTACTATTTAAAAAATCGACTTGCTCAGATGGCTCGTGTGTTTGATGGCAACCTGAAAAGAGCAGTGCCGAAAATAAAAATCCAAAACAGTAGAGAAGGTGAGCTTTCATTTATTCCTTACTTTCGTTGAAGGTAATTAAACATTGCGAATAGATGGTTATTGGTCTGATTCTATTTACTGCGCTCTTGTCTTGGCAGGGCTTTCAAAATCCTACTTGGCGCGCCCGTATGTTGTTTAGCCCTTATTTAACCAAACACAATAAAGAGTGGCATAGGTTTTTTACCCATATGTTTGTTCACCTCGATTGGTCGCATTTGCTTTTCAATATGTTGACGCTTTATTTTATCGGGGATTTTTTTTTCTGGCAACTCACTTCTTTTTTTGGCAACTTAGGAGGGTTCTATTATTTTTCATTGCTCTACCTAATGGGCGGACTATTCGCCACCCTCTATGCGTATTACCGTCATCAAGATGACCCGCAGTACCGCAGTTTGGGCGCCTCTGGTGCAGTGACAGCCGTTTTATTTGCATTTATTGCCGTCAATCCTACCCAAGAACTCTCCCTAATGTTCATTCCATTGCCCATTCCTGCCTATATTTTTGGTCCATTGTATTTACTCATTGAATATTATGCTTTTAGAAAAGGCAATACCGGCATTGCCCACGATGCGCATATTGCAGGAGCAATTGTAGGGCTTTTATTTGTCCTGCTTTTTATACCAAAGTATTTGCATTTTTTTGCATCTTTGTTTCATTAGAAGTTTTATAGCCAATGCTTTATGTAAATAGTAACGGTCATATTTTAGCCGGTGATGCGCCAACCATTTCACCGGGTAACCGTGCTCATCTATACGGAGATGGCGTTTTTGAGAGCATTCGCATCATTAATGGAATGCCACTTAATCTTGAAAATCATGTTCTGCGTTTATTAGCGGGCGCCCGCGCTATACATATGCGGCCTTCAGCCACTTTTACAACAGCTTTTTTTGAAGCAAAAATTCTAGAACTTTGCGTTCAATCTAGTATTACAGAGGGTGGACGTTGTCGTCTTTCTCTAGATAGAATAAGTGGAGGTGCTTATTTACCAGATGCCAATGAGGCCATTTATTACATCGAAGTGTATCCCTATGAGGTAAATCATTTTGAACTAAATGCCCGCGGCTTAGAATTAGATATCTACCAAGACATCAAGCTTCAGAAAAACCTGCTTTCTAATTACAAAACAAAAATGGGCTTACCTTACGTTATGGCTGCTTTGGCCGCTAAAGAAAAAGGCCTCGACGACCTCTTTCTGACCGATTTCCGTGGCCAAATTCTAGAATCTTCGTCTTGTAATGTATTTATTATAAGCAACGGCGTCTTGTACACGCCTGGCTTGGAAGAAGGTTGCTTGGCTGGTACCATGCGAATGCAGATCATTAATTTGGCACTCGCTAATGGAATCAAAGTTTACGAAAGTGCCCTGCTCCCGCAGCACTTGCTTGCAGCCGATGAAATCTTTCTGACCAACGCCATTCGCGGCATCAACTGGGTCGGCGGGTACCGCACCAAGCGTTACCAAAACAATATTGCCCGTAAATTGGTGGTATTACTCAACGCGCATTGGGAAAAATCCATACAATAGTTTTCAACAATCGCACGAGACTGCTGTAGAATTTCCTAAATTTAAAGTTCCCTTTTTACAGCTGTCATGTACCTCATTTTTGATACCGAAACCACTGGTTTACCGCGCAATTTCAATGCACCTATCACCGACCTAGACAACTGGCCGCGTGTGGTGCAGCTCGCCTGGCAGCTCCACGACGAAGCGGGTGAGCTCGTCTCCCAGCAAGATTTCATCATCCAGCCTGACGGCTTCAATATTCCCTTTGAATCCGAGCGCGTCCACGGTATTTCGACTGAGCTTGCCCGAGCAGTCGGCGAGACACTCAGCTCTGTACTTGAACGCTTCAAGAAAGACCTTGCCAAAGCCAATTTCATGGTGGGGCATAACCTTAAATTCGACATCAATGTTTTGGGCTGTGAATTTGTGCGTCTCGGCCAAGATACACCTTTAACAAAGCCGGTTCTTGACACTTGTACTGAGCGCAGTGCGCAGCTTTGTCAAATTCCAGGAGGACGGGGAGGCAAATTCAAGTTACCTACCCTTACTGAACTCCACGAGTTCCTTTTTGGAGAAGCTTTCAATGAAGCCCATAACGCCACGGCTGACGTTGAATCCACGACCCGCTGTTTCTTAGAACTTTTGCGAAAAGAACATTATACTTTAGAAGAGATTCTTCAAGAACCTGGTTACTTTGCCTCATTTCAGACGCTGAATACTACGCCAATTCAAAAAATTGGTCTTCAGCATGTCAACCTAAAAGCCGAAAGCGAAAAAATTCGAGCTGCACAGCAACCTGCTGCTGCTCCGCCCCGATCAAAAATCATCCCGGCTGCTGCGCCAGAGGGACTTGTTTTTGCGCATCTACATAACCATACCCAATATTCTATTTTGCAGTCTACCGCAGAGGTAGGGGCACTTATTCAAAAAGCAGTTGCTTTGGGCCAACCAGCAGTTGCACTTACCGATACTGGCAATATGATGGCTGCTTTTCAATTTGAAAAACAAGCTGCTGCCCACAACGCTAAGGTAAATGCGGCCAGAGAAGAGGCTGAGCAAAAAGGCGAATCCTTTGAAGGTCAAGAAATCTTACCTATTATTGGTTGTGAGTTCAATGTATGCCGAAATCACCAAGACAAAACCGTCAAAGACAATGGTTATCAAATTGTTTGTTTGGCTAAAAATAAAAATGGCTATCAAAACCTTATCAAATTAGCTTCCATAGCCTACACCCAGGGCATGTATTACGTACCGCGCATCGACAAAGCAGTTCTTAGTCAATACAAAGAAGACCTCATTGTTCTGAGTGGCAATCTTTACGGTGAAATTCCGAGTCTTTTGCTCAATGTTGGGCAGAAACAAGCGGAAGAAGCACTCCTTTGGTGGAAAGAACAATTTGGCCCTGATTTTTACTTAGAAATAGGCCGACACGGACTTGATGTGGAAGAAAGGCTCAACCCAATGTTAGTTGCACTATCAGAACAGCACCAAATCAAATTAGTCGCCACAAATAATACCTATTATGTCGAGCAAGCTGACGCCGTTGCACACGACGTTTTGCTTTGTGTCAAAGACAACGAGCTTGTTGAAACGCCAAAAGGCCGCGGGAGAGGGTTTCGCTACGGTCTGGAAAACGACACTTACCACATGCGCAGTTCAGAAGAAATGTTGACCTTGTTTGCAGATCTTCCTCAGGCAATTGAGTCCATTTCCGAAATTATTACCAAATGCGAACACTATGGTTTGGCTAGAGAAGTACTTCTTCCTGCATTTGAGATCCCTACAGAATTTATCCACGCACAAGATGCTACAGACGGCGGTAAGCGCGGAGAAAACGCCTATTTGCGCTATCTCACCTATGAGGGGGCCAAAAAACGCTACCCCGAGCTTACTTCAGAAATCACTGAGCGCATCGATTTTGAATTGGCTACTATTGAAAAGACGGGTTACCCTGGTTACTTTCTTATTGTACAAGATTTTTGCAATGCTGCACGTCAAATGGGCGTTTCTGTAGGTCCTGGTCGGGGTTCGGCTGCCGGTTCGGCGGTTGCCTATTGCACTGGTATTACCAACGTCGACCCAATTAAATACGATCTGCTATTTGAGCGTTTTCTCAATCCTGACCGTATATCAATGCCCGATATCGATATCGATTTCGACGATGAGGGCCGGGTAAGGGTCATTGACTACGTCATTCAAAAATACGGCGCCAATCAGGTTGCCCAAATCATAACTTATGGCACCATGGCTGCCAAATCTGCCATCCGCGATACCGCGCGCGTCATGAACCTACCCCTTCCTGAAGCCGACCGCCTTGCCAAGCTTATTCCAGATTTATCATTGCGCAAGTTGTTTACGCTTCCAGAGCCAGAGCTCATTGATAAGCTCCGCAATCAAGAGGCTATTGGAAATGCCAAAGAATTGCGCCGTATCTATAACGGCGTCGATTTACAAGCCCAGGTCTTGCAAAAAGCGATGGAAATCGAAGGATCGGTGCGCAACACGGGTATTCACGCTTGTGGTGTCATTATTACGCCCGACGACCTCACCAATTTTGTGCCAGTGGCAACTGCCAAAGATTCTGAAATGGTTTGTACGCAATACGACAACGCGGTTGCCGAGTCGGCTGGTTTGCTCAAAATGGACTTCTTGGGCCTCAAAACCCTCACCCTTATCAAAGATGCCGTACGTCTGGTCAAAGAAAATCGCGGTATTGACCTCGACCCAGATACCTTCCCCATAGACGACTCAGCTACTTATGCGCTCTTTCAACGAGGAGAAACGGTTGGGATTTTCCAGTACGAATCTCCCGGGATGCAAAAACACCTCAAAGAGCTCAAGCCTACAGAATTTGCCGATCTCATCGCCATGAATGCATTGTATCGCCCAGGTCCAATGGAATACATCCCTTCGTATTGCAAGCGCAAGCATGGCGAAGAACAAATTGTGTACGATCTCGCTGATTGCGAAGACTACCTCAAAGAAACCTATGGCATCACCGTTTACCAAGAGCAAGTCATGCTTTTGTCACAAAAACTCGCAGATTTCACCAAAGGCGAGGCCGACACCTTGCGTAAAGCCATGGGTAAAAAAGACCGCAAAGTGCTCGATAAAATGAAGCCCACCTTCATCGAACGCGCCAGTACAAAAGGGCACGCACCTGCGGTTTTAAAAAAAATATGGAAAGACTGGGAAGCGTTTGCTTCATATGCATTTAATAAATCGCACTCAACTTGCTATGCTTGGGTGGCTTATCAAACAGCTTTTCTAAAAGCGAACTATCCTGCCGAATACATGGCATCGGTGCTCAGTAATAACATGTCGGACATCAAGCAAGTCTCTTTCTTTATGGAAGAATGCCGCCGCATGGGTATAGAGGTGTTGGGTCCCGATATCAATGAGTCTGGCTTTACTTTTTCTGTAAACACCGCGGGCGCAATTCGCTTTGGGCTCGGCGCAATCAAAGGAATGGGAAGCGGTCCGGTCGAGGCCATTCTCGAAGAAAGAAAAAACGGTGCCTTTAGCTCGATTTTTGAGCTCACCACTCGTATTAATTTGCGTTTGTGCAACAAGCGTGCGTTTGAAAGTTTAGCCTATGCCGGCGGCTTTGATTCATTCACTGGAGTCCACAGAGCCCAATATTTTGCAGCAGATGCCAACGGCAGAACCTTTCTTGAGGCCGCCATGCGTTACGGAGCCAGCGTTCAAGAACAACAACAATCTGCTCAACACAGTATGTTCGGAGAAGCAACAGGTACTACCATGCCGGCTCCGACGGTTCCGAAAGCCGACGAATGGCCAGCCATCTACAAGCTCAACCGGGAAAAAGAAGTGGTTGGCATCTTCATTTCAGGGCATCCACTCGATGACTACAAAGTTGAAATCACTTCTTTTTGTACTGGAACCGTTGCCATGCTCAATGAACCAAGCGTTTTTCTAGGCAGAGACCTGCTCATAGCCGCTATAATTACGGGTGTCGAGCACCGCATCACCAAACGCGGAGACGCGTTTGGCTCGTTGGTTATAGAAGATTATCAAGATGCTTTTAAATTGAATTTATTCAACGAATCTTATCTCAAGTTCAAGCATTTCATGGAGCCGGGTACTTTTGTCGCCATCAAAGGACGCATCGAAGTGCCTCGATTCCGACAATACCCTGAATTTGTTGTGCATCATATCGAGCTCCTTCAAGAACTCCGAGACAAGCGCGCCAAAATGCTCAAACTGCGTTTTTCAGCCAAACAACTCGATCAACTCATTATAGACCAATTGCACGAACTCTTTGAGGCCAACCCCGGCGCTTGTCAGTTGCATTTTACCGTTTATGATTCTTTAGATGGCGTAGAGGTTTCCTTGCCCTCCAGAAGTATTAAAGTCCAGCCATCAAGCCAATTATTTAAAGAATTGGCAAAATTAGATATCCAATTCAAATTGAATTAAACAAAAAAAACGCTCCAACAGGAGCGTTTTTCTTTTAGAGCTTTTCTGTTATTAAGCTTCTGTTGCTTCTTGTGGCACCAATACGCGACCGCAGTGCTCACAAACAATGATTTTCTTTTTAGTCACGATATCTAATTGGCGTTGTGGTGGGATTTTATTGAAACATCCGCCACAAGAACCTCTCATTACTTGAACAACCGCCAAGCCGTTTTTAGCGTTGGTGCGTAGGCGCTCATAAGCAAAAACCAAACGAGATTCGATATTCTTTTTGGCAGCATCAGACGCTTTGACGAGTTTTTCTTCGTCTTTTTGTGTCTCGCTGACAATAGCTTCGAGCTCGGCTTTTTTGTTGTCGAGGTCAGACTGTTTCATTTCAACGCGCTCAACTGCCTCGGTAAGCGTTTCTTTTTTAAGGTCAATTTTCAATTTCGCCTCTTTAGACTTTTTGTCGTGGAGTTTGATTTCGAGTTCTTGAAATTCGATTTCTTTAGAAAGAGACTCAAACTCGCGGTTATTGCGTACGTTGTTTTGTTGCTCTTTGTACTTGGCAATAGCTGCTTCGGCTTCTTTTACAGCAATTTTACGATCTGTAATTTCGGTCTCAATTTCTTTGATTTCGTCGTTGATTTTGGAGACACGGGTGTTGAGTCCAACGATTTCATCCTCTAAACTTTGCACTTCTAAAGGAAGTTCACCACGGATGGTGCGAATGCGATCGATTTCGGAGTCGATTTTCTGGAGTTCAAAAAGCGCATCCAATTTTTCTGCGATGGTACCTTCTTTTTTCGTTGCTGTTGCCATGGGCTATATATAGTTAACGGGATTCGTATTCAACTTAGTTAAACGGATCGCAAAGTTAGGAAAATTTTCTGTAAGTTGTTCTGCTAAAAGTTCACTTGTAAATTGCTCGCTTTCATAATGCCCAATATCGGCAATGACAAGGTGGTTGTCAGCATCAAAAAACTCATGGTATTTGAAGTCAGAAGATAGATAAAGGTCTGCTCTAGCCGCAATGGCGTCAGGTACCAAAAAACTACCTGCGCCACCACAAAGCGCAATGGATTGCACCTTTGGTTTAAGAAGCTGCGTATGCTTAATACAACCACAACCAAAGGTTTGCTTAACTCGTTTGAAAAATAATTGGGTGTCAATCGGTTCAGGAAGTTGCCCAATAATGCCTGATCCTCTATTTTGATTCGGATTTGTTGTCTGCATGACGTGATAAGCAACTTCTTCGTACGGGTGCGCTTCGCGCATGGCTTGAATGACCTTATGAAGCAGATTTTCCTCCACAACATACTCTAATTTGAGCTCTTGCACCTCTTCACGTATGCCCTTATTGCCAGTATGCGGTTTGGCATTTTCAATGGGCGTAAATGTACCGGTACCCAAAGAGCGAAAATGGCAATCTTTGTAATTACCTATCTGACCCGCACCCGCACCAAGAATCGCCTTGTCTACATCTAAAAAATGGCTTTGGGGCACATAGACCTCGAGCTTGTGCAATAAGCCACTTATTGGCCTTAGGATTCGGACATTTTCCAAACCTAATTTTGCAGCAATTTTTGCATTGACTCCTTGGTAATGGTTATCGAGGTTGGTATGAATAGCATATAAAGCAATTTGCTGTTGTATGCATTTTTCAAAGATGCGCTCTACATAATTTTTTCGATTGAGTTTCTTGAGCCCGCGAAACAATATAGGATGATGTGAAATAATAAGGTTACAATTGTTCGCAATGGCTTCATCAACTATGGCTTCTGTTACGTCAAGAGAAACCAAGACGCCAGAAATTTCCTTTTCTGAATACCCATAAATGAGTCCAGCGTTGTCATAACTTTCTTGTAATTGAAGGGGGAATTTAGCTTCTAAAAAGCGACAAATTTCTAGTAATTGCATATTAAAGTTTTTTGCTGATGCCAAAGTTTAAGCCCCAACCATAACTTTTATGAATGTAGGCCTCGTAGGGGCTGTAAGAATTGTTGAGCTGTGAACGGTAAATTAGACCAAGACGCAAATTGAATTTATTGTCTAGTTGGAAATCGAGACCGACACTGGCTATCCACGCAATTGTGAAGCTATTCATGGTGTTATTGATTTTGACTTGGTCGTCGTATTTTGCACCAAGGGCGTTTGTCCATTGGAGGTCTTGCCGGTAACCTTGGTATAGAGCTGGTAACAAGCCTGCTCCCGTGTAGAACTGCAACTGTTTTCCAAAAGTAGCTTTGAGTTGCAAAGGAAGCGCGAGATAGCGGTATTTGGTCTGATAAGCAAAGCTCGAATCGGAGTCTGTTGCTTTAAAAGCGTAAGATTCGCCATTTTGCAGCCAAGAGACACCCGCATCTAAGTAAAAATGCTGACTCAGTCCTAAGCCCAAACCGAGTTGCTGAGACCAAACAGGCAGAGGAATTTCAGAGGCACGCTCACCGAGTGGGGTTGGTAAAAAGGCGTCGTTGGATACCAGGCTTCGATACATGTTCATCCGTTGGCTTTCAAAATAAAAACGTGTTGCGTAATTTTTTTTAATGTCTTTATTTAAAATTTGGGCGAATCCATTGGATAGCACCACCATAAATAGAACAGATAAAAGGGCTTTCATCTTTCAAATTTAAGATTTTTATGGTCACCTAAAGTCAGCAGATATTTTTAGTCGACCTTCAATTCATCAAGCAGTAAGTAAGCTTCTTGCCACTCTAAGGGCTTCTTCAATGTGCCCAACAGGGTTGGTTTGAGAATTAAAAATACCGGCAATTTTTCCGTTGAGCCCCACGACATACGTGACTCTTCCCGGAATTAAGCCAAACAAATTTCCAGGTACGCCAAATAATTGGCGTACCTTTTTTTGTGTATCGGCGAGCAATGGATAGGGAAGACCATGCTTTTGGCCGAAGGCTAGATGAGACTTACTCCCGTCCGATGAAATGCCAAATACTTCGCAACCGAGAGAAACAAAATCAGCGTAGGCATCTCTAAAAGCACAGGCTTCTTTGGTACACCCCGGTGTATCGTCCTTGGGGTAAAAGAATAGAACCAATATTTTTTTACTGATAAAATGTTGGATATCAATCAAGCTTCCTTGATGATCAGGAAGACTAAATGCAGGGCAGTCGTCACCTACTTGTAGTTCTTTACTCATGCTTGTAATGCTGTTTTGAAACGATTCAAGACGCGTTCGCGTGCAAATTTATGTTCTATAATGGGTACAGGGTAGGCCGGAGTTCCAAATTCGGGAACCCATTTTTTGATGTATTTGTATTGCGGGTCAAATTTCTTCTGCTGGGCCTCGGGGTTGAATACTCTAAAATAGGGTGCGGCGTCGCAGCCACAGCCTGCTGCCCATTGCCAGCCCCCAATGTTGCTGGCCAATTCAAAATCGAGTAGTTTTTCTGCAAAATAACGCTCTCCCCAGCGCCAATCGATTAATAGGTGTTTGGTGAGAAAACTTGCCACAACCATGCGCACGCGGTTGTGCATAAAACCGGTCGCATTGAGTTCTCTCATGCCGGCGTCCACTAACGGATACCCTGTTTTACCTTCGCACCAGGCTTTGAAGTGAGCTTCATTGGTTTCCCAAACAATACGGTCATATTGGGGTTTGAAAGCATGGTCAACAGTCTGAGGAAAATGAAATAAAATCATTTGATAGAAGTCGCGCCAAATGAGCTCATTGAGGAATTTTTCATTGAGTTGTTGGGCGCTCAGTGCCAATTGCCTGATAGAGATGGTTCCAAAGCGTAAATGTAAGCTCAGACGAGAGGTGCCGAGCACTGAAGGAATATCGCGGTTCAAATGGTAATTGGCGATAATTTTTTGAGGTGTAAGACTTGGTGGAAAATCTTGTGCATTTTGATTTTCAAAGCCCATTTCTTTCAATGAAATCAGTTGTTGGGTAGGTAATTTTGCCAAATGAGCAGCGTATTTTGTTGTCGGATACGCTTTGAACTGATAAGGGGAAATTTTGGCCTTCCATTTGCGCGAAAAGGGTGTGTAGATGGTGTAAGGTTTACCATCATCTTTAACGACCTCATTTTTTTCAAAAATGACTTGGTCTTTGGCACCAATGAATTCAATGTGACTTTTTTGGAGTTCGTCAAATAGAAACTGATCTCGGGAAATAGCTCTTGGCTCGTAATCTCTGTTGGTGTAGACCCTTGAAGCCTTGTGCTGCTGCACTAATTTGGGAATTTCTATTTTGGCGTCGCCGTAAACAACATGAAGGTCCGAACCATATTGTTGGTATTCTTTTTTAAGACTTGCTATCTCTTGGTGTATGAATAGAACACGTTGGTCGTTTTGCGGTAGGTGTTCTAGAATTGTTTGATCAAAAACAAAAACAGGTATAACAAGCTCGTTGTTTTTGAGTGCTTTATATAAACCAGCATTGTCTTCTATTCGAAGATCGCGGCGGTGCCAAAAAAGCGCAGTACTCATTTGCCGTCGTATTCGATAATGTTGTTTTGCGTTTCCCAAAGCTTGACGCTTAGGCCATATTTTGAATCTAGTTTTTCGCGCAATAAGTTCCAAATAACCACTGCAATATTTTCTGCCGTAGGATTCAAGTTGGCAAATTCGGTGCAGTCTAGGTTGAGGTTGCGGTGATCGAAGCGATCCTGAACTTCCCTGCCGATCAGATCTTTGACCAACTTGAGGTCAATCAGGTAACCTGTTTCTGGATCAATTTGGCCATCAATCCAAACCTCTAGGGTGTAGTTGTGGCCATGGTAGTTGGGGTTATTGCATTTGCCAAAAACGGCGTTGTTTTGTTCGTCGGACCAATCTGGTCGGTAAAGTCGATGTGCCGCATTAAATGTGGCGCGTCTACACACTCTCATATGCTGCTTTTGTTAAGGCCTCTACGTTTTGGTTTAAAAGTATTTTAAACCAAGCTGTGTAAGCATGTGGGTAATTTTCGAGGTCTTGCAATAAATCCGATAGGCTAATCCATTTGTAGGCTTCTACTTCATCTGTATTGATTTTTGGGTCTTCATCGGCGTAGGCAAAAACCACGTGGTCTAGTTCGTGTTCTGTAAGACCCTGATCGAGTTTGGCTTTATATATAAAATGAAACGCATATTGCATTTTAGCGCTCATACCCATTTCTTCTTGTAAGCGGCGTTCGGCTGCATTTAAAACACTTTCCTCTGGTCTTGGATGACTGCAACAAGCGTTGGTCCAAAGCAGTGGTGAGTGATACTTATGCGCAGCACGTTGTTGTAATAAAAGTTCACCTTTATTGTTGAAAAGAATCACAGAAAACGCCCGATGCAATAAACCCAGGCGATGTGCTTCCATCTTTTCGAGCTGACCGATTTCGCGGTCGTCTTCATTAACTAATACAACGTACTCTTCTTGCATTACAATAAATTGAGGTTATGGCGAACGTATGAAGTGAGCAATATGCGCATTTTGCGGTAATTTGGTATGCGAATACGCTCGTTGAGTACCGATTCTGCAGGTGTTTGCTTGATTTTTTTGAAGAGTTTAAAGTAGTATTTGTAGGCCATATAGACGCCAAAACGAGCTGTTTTTGGGAGCATCAGGATGCCTTCGTAACCTTTTTGGAAATCAATGGCAATATCTATTTCAATTTCTTTTTTCAGCTCAGCATTGAATTCGGTTAAATTAATTCCTGGGAAGTAGGTTCGGCCAAGTTCTTGATAGTCTGCTTTGAGATCTCTGAGAAAATTTATTTTCTGAAAAGCTGCACCAAGTTTCATGGCGTAGGGCTTGAGTTTGTCGTATTCAGCTTGGTTGCCATCAACAAAAACCTTGAGGCACATCAGGCCAACGACCTCAGCAGACCCCAAAATATAGGTCTCGTATTTCCCTTGGTCATAGGTTTGTTTTTGTAGGTCCATTTCCATCGAGTCCAAGAAAGTATCGATAAGTTCTTGAGGAATTTGGTATTTATTAACCGCCCATTGAAAACTATTTAGAATCGGATTGAGTGAAATTCCAGCGGCAATCGCTTCGTAGGTTTGAACTTTAAAATCTGCGAGTAGTTTTTCTTTATCATAGCCATGGAAAGTATCGACGATTTCGTCGGCAAAACGCACAAAACCATAAATGGCATATATTGGTTTTTGCAGTTCTTTGTGCAAAAAGCTGATGCCTAACGAAAAGGAAGTCGAGTACCTTTTGGTGGTGAGCTCGCTCATTTCTTGGCTGATGTTGTCAAATAATGCTTTCATAGTTTGGGTTTAGTGATGCGTGGTTATGATGTGCTTGGCAACTACCTCTCCTGAAACAATAGAAGGAGGGACGCCTGGGCCAGGTA
Source organism: Sphingomonadales bacterium (assembly GCA_016872115.1). GTDB lineage: Bacteria > Bacteroidota > Bacteroidia > Flavobacteriales_D > Crocinitomicaceae > UBA952. Next base: position 48,561 of record VHBC01000003.1, read on the forward strand.
CAGTTAATTGGCCGGTATAGTAAAGGTTTTTGATTTTTTTATGTTTCATTCTGGGCTTAAGAACAGCCGTTTGACGCAATGTATTGGCCAAGCCATAAGCGTTTCCTTTGAATGCGTTGTAATCATTTTTGAAGTCTGAAACACAGAAACTACGCTTGTAAACGATGTTGTCTTTGATGTCGTTCCCGGTGAGGTCTTTTAGTCGCTGAACCAATATATCAAAATACTTCTCTCTGGTGGCTTCGTCGTCCTTGAGGTCGGGTGCTAGTGGGATCAAGAAGAAAAGGTTTTCTGAACCTTCTGGTGCTACGGTTGGATCCGTTAGTGAAGGCACACTCATGTAAAACAAGGGCTTTTCAGGCCAACTCGGGTCTTTGTAGATGGTTTTGCCGTGTTCTTCTAGCGATTCATCAAAGAAGAGGTTATGATGCTCGAGGTTTTCTAGTTTTTTATTCACGCCGACGTAAAACAACAAGCTAGAAGGCGCCATTGTGCGTTTGTCCCAGTAGGAATCGGAATAGTTAGCGTTTGCTTGTAGTAAGTTTTGATCGGTATGAGCGTAGTCAGCTCCTGATATAACGATGTCTGCTGCATGAAAGGTGCCATTAACAATGGTACCTGTGGCTTTTCCGTTTTCAATGACAATACGTTCTACTTTGGAGGCTTTGTGAATGGAAACACCTTGTTCTTGTGCAATGCGTGCAAACGCTTTGATAAACTCGTGCATGCCGTTCATTGGGTACCATGTGCCGAGTTGGATGTCTGCATAATTCATTAGCGAATAAAGAGCGGGCGTTTCATTGGGCATGGCTCCCAAGAACAAAACTGGAAATTCTAAAAGAGAAAGAATTTTAGGATGTTTGAAATATTTGCGAATAAAAGTCGAAAAGGAAGAAAACAAATGCATTTTGAATAGCCCACCAAGCACCCTTGAATCGATGAATTCGCTGAGTTTTAAACTTGGTTTGTAAACAAGATCTTCCATACCTACTTTGTATTTGTAGGCGGCATCTTTTAAAAAAGCCTGTAATTGTTTAGCACTACCCGGTTCAACAGACTCAAACCAAGCTTCAAGTGCTTGCATGTCAGCAGGAACATTCGTGTAAGCGCGATCTGGCCAATAGACACGATACGAAGGATCTAGTCTTTTTAGTTCGTAAAAATCTGAAGTGGTGTAACCGAATTGCTTGTAAAATTTTTCGAAGACGTCCGGCATCCAATACCAAGAGGGGCCCATGTCGAAAACAAATCCTTGGGTTTCAAATTGCCTCGCCCTGCCACCTATGCTGTCGTTCTTTTCAAAAATTTGAACGTTGTAACCAGCTTTGGCTAAAAAGGATGCGGTAGATAAGCTCGAAATTCCCGAGCCAATAATGTGTACTTTTTTTGTCATAAATTAATTTGCCGAAAAAGCGAATTCCGGGAGTGCTTCCATCAGTTTTTTACGTGCGATGAAAATCCGGCTTTTCACAGTTCCGATTGGAATACCTAGTTTGTCAGCGATCTCTTTGTATTTAAAGCCTTGAAAATGCATTTCAAAAGGCGTTTGATACTCCTCGCCTAATAAATTGATTTGTCTGTTGATGTCGTTTACACCAATCTTCTCGATTGCGCTGTCTTCGTGGCTGTGGATGTTTCCGACCAAAAATACTTCTTTGCTGTGGTCGAAGATGGCACCCGATTTTACTCTTCTGCGGTACTGATTGATGAACAAGTTACGCATAATTGTGAACACCCAAGCTTTAAAATTCGTTTGTGGCGTATAATAATTGCGATACGTAATGGCTTTGAGCATGGTTTCTTGCGTCAAATCCCTTGCGTCTTCTCGGTTTCTAGTGAACGAAAGTGCAAAAGATTGCAAGTTATTTTCTAGACCAATTAATGCTTCATTAAATTCGATTGTTGACATAGCGAGTTATTTTGTTTAACATTTGTGGGATAAAGTTAAACATTATTTGTTTAACAAAAACAAAAAAAAATTAAACAAAACAATATTTTTTTTAAATGCCGAGGTCAATTTTCGCTCTTTTCCTAGTATTCAACAACGTTTGAAGACGTTTGAAAATTTTAAAATTTTGTTGATACTTGTGGGAAACTGTTGAAAAAATTTACACTTTGGTTTTTGTTGAGACCGTAAAAGGTCCTAAAAACTTGAAAAAAGTAGGGATATTAAATCACCTTGGTATTTATGGGATTTAGTATATGACCTCGATGTAATATTTGTAGTGATTCTTTAAGGCCTTGTAACATGACATGATGGTGCAGGTAAAACAATAAACAGTCTTCATTAAATAACCAAACCTCATTTTTATAAATGATGATTTAAGCTGTTACGTTATCTAACATCACTTTTACCAACGCTTTGGTATCGAAATGTGCTTTCCAGCCCCAATCTTTTTGGGCGTTACTGTCGTCAATTGAATTGGGCCAGCTGTCGGCGATGGCCTGACGGAAGTCCGGCGCGTAGTCTATTTCGAATTCTGGCAAATATTGTTGGATTTCGTCGGCTAGTTCAGCCGGTGTAAAACTACAACCGGCTAAATTATATGCCGATCTGATTTTGATTTTTTCTGCTGGCGCTGCCATGAGTTCTAAGGTACCACGAATGGCGTCGTCCATGAACATCATGGGTAGGGTGGTGCCCGCGCTCAAAAAACTAGTGAATTTACCTTCTGCTTTGGCTTTGTAAAAAATTTCTACCGCGTAGTCGGTGGTGCCACCGCCTGGCAGGCTTTTATAAGAAATAAGACCTGGATAACGAATGCTTCGAACGTCTACACCGAATTTGTTGTGGTAGTATTCACACCAACGTTCGCCGGCTTGTTTAGAGATGCCATAAACCGTGCTTGGCTCCATAATGGTGTGCTGGGGCGTATAATCGGCTGGGGTCGTTGGACCAAAAACAGCAATTGAGCTGGGCCAAAATATTTTATTGATGTGTCCTTCTTTGGCTAAGTCAAGTATGGTAAACAGACCTTCCATATTCAATTTCCAAGCAAAATCAGGGTTTTTTTCTGCCTTAGCAGAAAGTAAGGCAGCAAGTAAATAGACTTCTTTGATTTGTTCATCTATTATATAAGATCTGACGGCTGGTCTGTCTAAGGCATCTAGTTTGACATAGGCGCCGTTATTAAGGATGTCTGGGTATTCATCGCGTAAGTCTGCGGCTACTACGTTTTCGTTACCAAATTTTTGACGCAGTGCTAAGACAAGTTCGGTTCCAATTTGACCACAAGAACCTAAAACCAAAATTTTTGACATACTATTGAGTTGATGTAAAAACAAAAATACGAAAACTGACCAAAATCATTTGTTCAATTCGGGGATTGAACTAGTTTTGGAATCTAAAACTTTGCACTATGCCTTTTTACCATAAACTCGGACAAATTCCGCACAAGCGCCACACTGTTTTTCGTCAGCCAGACGGTTCGCTTTACCATGAACAACTTTTTGGCACCATCGGCTTTGATGGCATGTCTGCACTTTTATATCACATTCAGCCGCCTACAGTTGTTAAATCTATCGGTACGCAAACAAATATTGCTCCTGAAATCGCTGTTCAAAAAAACATGCTGATGCGCAGTCTCCGCGGTTTTGACCTGAAGCCCGTAGCGGACTACGTCAAGAGTCGGGTACCCGTACTGGTCAATTCCGATGTATATTTGGAATTAGCAGCGCCCTCCGTGAGCATGAAAGACTATTTCTACAAAAATGCCGACGCCGATGAAATCATTTTTGTACACAAAGGTTCTGGCAAGTTGCGTACCCAAATGGGTAACATTGATTTCGCTTATGGCGACTACTTGGTCATACCGCGCGGCATGATCTACCAATTAGAGTTCAACGACGCCAATAACCGCTTGTTCATCATTCAGTCTTTCCATCCAGTATATACACCCAAGCGTTACCGCAATTGGTTTGGTCAGTTATTAGAACATTCACCTTATTGCGAGCGCGACATCAGACCTCCTCATGAGCTAGAAACCCACAACCAAGAGGGTGATTTTCTCATCCGTATTAAAAAACAAGATGTGCTATACGATTACACCTATGCGCATCACCCGTTCAATGTAGTGGGATGGGACGGCTACAATTATCCGTATGCATTTTCTATCCACGACTTCGAGCCCATCACCGGAAGAGTACATCAACCACCACCGGTGCACCAAACTTTTGAAACCGGTGCTTTTGTCGTTTGTTCTTTTGTACCGCGCCTTTACGACTACCATCCGGACTCTATTCCTGCGCCTTATAATCACTCAAATATAGACTCAGATGAAGTACTCTATTATGTCGACGGAGACTTTATGAGCAGAAATAATATCGAAAAAGGACAAATAACTTTGCATCCTGCAGGTATTCCTCACGGGCCGCACCCTGGAGCTTATGAGCGCAGTATTGGAAAAACGGAAACTGAAGAATTGGCCGTAATGGTCGATACTTTCAAACCACTTTCGCTCACCAAACGTGCTTTAGAAATGGAATTACCCGACTATATGTTCTCTTGGCAGCACTAAATCGGCATTAATCCCTAATTTTGACAAAAATCAATTACATGGCAGAGATCAAAAACCTCAAAGACATCCAAAACTACGATTACAGTCTCGAAAAAATATTCCACGACGCCGAAGATTTCCTTCCTTTACTCGGCACTGACTACGTCGAACTTTATGTAGGAAATGCCAAGCAAAGCGCACATTATTATAAAACGGCATTCGGTTTTCAGTCAGATGCTTATGCAGGTTTAGAAACAGGTATGAAAGACCGCGTGTCGTATGTCCTCAAGCAAGATAAAATCCGCTTGGTACTCACTACGCCGCTCACCGAAGACGGCGAGCTCAATGCGCATATCAACAAACACGGCGACGGGGTCAAGGTTGTCGCGCTTTGGGTAGAGGATGCTACCAAAGCTTTCGAAGAAACAATAAAAAGAGGTGCCAAGCCATATATGCAGCCAACCCGCGAAGAAGACGCCGATGGTTGGGTTGTGCGCTCCGGTATTTATACATACGGCGAAACCGTTCATATTTTTGTTGAGCGTAAAAACTACAATGGCGCTTTCTTACCAGGCTATAAAAAATGGGAATCTCATTACAACCCTGAGCCGGTAGGGATTAAATTCATTGACCACATGGTTGGCAATGTAGGTTGGAACGAAATGAATGATTGGGTTGAGTTTTATGGCAAAGTCATGGGCTTTGCACAAATTGTTTCTTTCGACGATAAAGACATCTCTACCGATTACACCGCCTTGATGTCAAAAGTGATGTCAAATGGCAATGGCCGCATCAAGTTCCCGATCAACGAACCTGCGGAGGGTAAAAAGAAATCCCAGATCGAGGAATACATCGATTTTTACAATGGCCCTGGTGTACAACACATTGCCGTAGCCACCAACGATATTGTTGCTACGGTTAGTGCCATGCGCGACCGCGGTGTTGAGTTCTTATATGTTCCAGACACTTATTACGACGATTTATTGGAACGCGTCGGAGCCATTGACGAAGATTTAGAATTACTGAAATCTCATGGCATATTAATAGATCGCGACGACGAAGGTTATTTATTACAGCTTTTTACCAAGCCTGTTGTGGACCGCCCAACAATGTTCTTTGAGATTATTCAAAGAAAAGGCGCGCAATCTTTCGGAAAAGGAAACTTTAAAGCCTTATTTGAAGCCATTGAGCGCGAACAAGAAAACCGCGGTACGCTTTAAATCAGCGCGCGTTTATTTTATATATTTTTCAGAAGAAGTTCAAACGCTGCGTAAATGCCGGCTTGGTCGTCGGCGTTGTATGCTTTTTGAATGGCCTCCACAATTTCAGCAATCTCTGTGACGCCATCTGCTTTTAATTGGTTCATGACTTCCTGAATCACAGCAGGTCGTGGACCCCATGTAAAAACTTCCTGTTGGTTTTCATCCAAACAGATCAATTTAGGTATGGACCTACCACCATTGGTCAGATAGGCATCCATTACCTGAGGGTGTTCGTCACGCAAGAGGTAAATGGATTGAATTTCTTTTGAAGCAGCAGCTAATTTTTGGATAACGGGCACACACTGAGCAGCGTCACCACACCAAGGTTCAGTAAGCGTAATCCAAGTCCAATTTTTGGCTTTTAGTGTGAGTAAATTTATAAGTGATACCGGTATTTCAACCGTTTTATTGAGGCGCTTCATGCGCTGTAAATTCAGCTTCGTGTAATGCACATAGGGTGCACTTTGATTTGGACCACTCGTTTTTCCTTCTGCAACTAAATCAGTAGTGAAATGCATGTATTGTTCATAGGTAAGGCTTTTTTCAAAAAGAGTCGCCGAAAAAAGAGTTGAAGTTTGCATAGAAAGTATTGATTGATCTTGCAAAAATACGTAGAGATTTGAGGATAAAATCAAAATAGGCGTTTTAAGATATCAAGAAGATTTTGTATATTTGCACCCACCAAAATGGAGGTTGTAGCTCAGTTGGTTAGAGCGTCGGATTGTGGTTCCGAAGGTCGCGGGTTCGAGACCCGTCTTCCTCCCTTAAATAAAAGCCAGTTTAAATACTGGCTTTTTTTGTTTGTAAGCAATTCAAAGTTTGCTCGCATAACGTTTTTAAATGGAAGGGCAAGTGCTGTTGTGCCCAAGGATGCTGCGCTCCAAATACATGATCAGCCCCCTGAATTTGATGAAGTTGCGCACCCGAAACAGCTTGTAGTTCATAACCTTCTGAGATAGGAACCGATGTATCTTGGTCACCATGAAAAAGATGAAGCTGTTCGCCAATTGCTTTTGCAGCGGCAAGGATATCAAGCTTATTTTTGCATAGAATATAATCTTCGTACAGGGAATAATATTGAGGCAATTGTTGTCCAGTGCGGCCATTTTTAATGAGCCGAATTCCGCTTCGTTTCCATTCTTCCAATTCCATTTCTTTTGGAAATCGCCTTTCGATGTCACATATAGCAGCCCATGTACAAATCTGACCTAAGTGACTTTTGCACTGCCATTGTTGCGCAGCTAAGATGGACATGCCACCACCTCGGGAATGTCCAATCAGATGTATTTTTTGATAAGTTCGTTGTTGGCTTTCGAGGTGGTTTAATAAAGAAGAAATATCTTCAAGTTCTTTGGAATAGGTATTTTGCCCAAAGGCTTTTTCATCGGTAAAATCAATCGGATTACTTACTGTACCGCCATTGTGAGAGAGATTGAAACGGCAAAAATCAAAACCACGAGCAGTAAAAAAATCTCGAACAAGATGCCATGCCCCCCAATCCATAAAACCCATAAAGCCATGTGTAAAAACAATAAGTTCGCGATGCTTTGCCAGTGAGCTGAGCTCATAAAGACTTTTACGTCCATTTGCTCCGAAGTATATTTCTCGTTGAATTTTCATGGAAAAGAGGCGTTGTTTCGTTGAACGATAAACAATTGCTGATCACTGATTCGAAGGTAGCCAAAATCGTAACAAAAGATGTAAACCTGTCCATTTTTGGCGATTTTTTGATGGGTATGAAACTCAAAGTTATAACCTCGTTTGTGAAGTTCGAGTTCCAATACGTTGCGTTTCTTTTCGTTGAGCAGCAATTGCGCTAATATGCGTTGGTTGTTCAAAAGAATGCGGTTAATTTGACGTTGTAGCGCGAATTTTTGCGCATAATTGCGGTTATTAAATTGATTTCGACAATAGTCGGAACAAAATTTTTGATCACGTCGACCTTTGAGTTGCACACCACATTCTTGACAAATACGTTGATGAAAGTAAAAATCCATTTGAACCAAACGTCGTCGGACGGGTTTTACATATAAAGTCGAACTAGAAATCTTCGATGAAATCAGTAAAATAAGCACTAGAACAGGGTGTTTGAACAAATCTTTGTAACGACGCAAAAAAAAATGCGTTCAAGGCGAACCTTTCTGCGTTTTATCAGTAGAAGGGAAAGCAATTAGAAAATATGAGGCAGTTAAAAATCGCAAAACAGGTCACCAACAGAGAGACCGCATCTTTAGACAAGTATTTACAAGAAATAGGTCGCGTAGACCTAATCACCGCAGATGAAGAAGTTGAGCTAGCTCGCAAAATCAAAGCCGGTGACCGCGTAGCGCTCGAGCGCCTAACAAAAGCCAATTTGCGCTTTGTGGTTTCGGTAGCCAAGCAATACCAAAACCAAGGTTTGGCATTACCAGATCTCATCAATGAAGGTAATTTGGGTCTGATCAAAGCAGCCGAGCGTTTCGATGAAACCCGTGGATTCAAGTTCATTTCTTATGCCGTTTGGTGGATTCGCCAGTCTATTTTGCAAGCTTTGGCAGAGCAAGCACGTATTGTTCGTTTGCCGCTCAACAAAATTGGCAACATCAATAAAATCAATCGCGCGTATTCAGAACTCGAGCAAAAACTTGAGCGTCCACCAAGTGCTGACGAGCTCGCCGAGTTCTTGAATGTTACACCAGAAGAAGTGAAACAAACGCTTTCTCAGAATGGCCGTCATATTTCAATGGATGCACCGCTCATCGAAGGCGACGACTCTACATCCACCATGTACGACGTCATGCAAGGCGACTCATTACCTGGCCCTGAGGCAAGTCTCACGCTTGAGTCTTTGCGTTCAGATATCCGCCGTTCGTTAACAAGTCTTACACCGCGTGAAAGCGAAGTAATCAGCATGTTCTACGGTCTAGATGGCAAAGCACCTTTGTCACTAGAAGAGATCGGAGATAAATTCGAACTCACCCGTGAGCGCGTTCGTCAAATCAAAGAGAAGGCCATTCGCCGCCTCAAACATACCAACAAAAACAAAGTACTGAAAAGCTACTTAGGATAAATAAAAAAAGGAACCGCGAGGTTCCTTTTTTGTTTTACATCGGATCTACATCAATGCTGATCTGGATGCCTTTGAATTTGACTTGTTGATAGAAGACATCGATGTCTTGTAAGATGCGGGCCTTTACTTTTTTGTCGGGGGCACCTCTTTCTATTTTAAGTTTGATTTCTTTGAGGAATTTGTTTTGAATGCGCTTGACCAATGGAAACTCTGGGCCAAGTACCCTTTCCTTAAACACATCTCGGAGCTGCTCTGCAAAAAAATGGGCGCCTTCATTGAGGATTTCTTCTTTTTCGTGCTTGAGGGTGAGTTGGATGATTTTATAGAAAGGCGGATAAAAAAAGCGCTCGCGTTCTTCGATTTCCACTTCGTAGAAACCAAGAAAATCATGAGCCATGACGCGCTCAAGCACCCAATGTTCTGCTTGGGCACTTTGTATGACAACTTTTCCTTGCTTTTCTTTTCGACCTGCGCGCCCGGCAACTTGAGACATCAGTTGAAAAGCCCGCTCGTAGGCTCGAAAGTCAGGTCTATTTAACAGCATATCGGCATCGAGAATTCCGACCAAAGAAACGTGGTCAAAGTCGAGGCCTTTGGTGACCATTTGCGTACCGATAAGCACATCGATGCGGCGCTGCGAAAAATCGTCAATGATTTCTTCGTAAGCATTTTTGGAGCGCGTGCTATCGAGATCCATGCGCTTGAAAACGGTGTTTGGAAAAATGAGTTGAAGTTCGTCCTCAATTTTCTCTGTACCAAAGCCAATCATACGCAATCTATTGCTTCCGCAATTGGTACATGAACCGATTGGTGGGGTGGCATAACTGCAATAGTGGCATTTGAGCATATTGCTCAGTTTATGGTAGGTAAGGCTGACGTCGCAATGCTGACAACGCGGCGTCCAGGCACAAACTTCACAGGACCATATAGGCGTATAGCCACGTCTGTTCTGAAACAAAATAATTTGTTCTTTTTTATCGAGAGCTAACTTCATTTCGTCGAGCAATAAACTCGAAAAATGTGATTGCATGTTTTTGAGTCTTTTCTCGCGTTTGAGATCGGCGCAAAGCATGAGTGGTAATTGAAGTCCTTTGTATCGCTCGCGCAATTCTACCAAATGGTATTTACCTAGTTTGGCATTTTGAAAAGATTCCAGAGAAGGTGTGGCCGAGCCTAGCAAGACCTTTGCCTCGTACATTTTGGCCAAGACAATTGAGGCGTCTCGGGCGTTGTAGCGCGGCGAGGGGTCATATTGCTTGAATGAAGCTTCGTGTTCTTCGTCAACGATAACCAGACCAAGGTCAGCGAAAGGCAAAAATACAGAAGAACGCGCACCGATAATTATCCTGAATTTAGTTGGGTCATTGGCCAAAACGTGGTTCCAGATTTCAATGCGCTCATTTTGATTGAATCGACTGTGATATACCCCTACGAGATCTCCAAAATAATGCTGGAGCCTTGTAATAAGCTGCGTGGTGAGCGCGATTTCAGGTATCAAGAAAAGCACTTGTTTACCGAAGTCTAAGTACTGTTGAATCAGTTGAACATAAATTTCTGTTTTACCCGATCCGGTGACACCATAAAATAAACAGACGTCTTTTTGCAGAAAGCCCGCTTCTATTTCTTCGAGCGCTGCCTGCTGTACGTCGGTGAGTGGTTTAAATGCACCTTTTCCTTCCCCAATGCTTTTGAAACGATCAATTTGCAGGCGTTCAATTGTAAAAACGCCTTGTTTTTCGAGTGTGGCCAACGCGCTGGCGCTCAAACCTTCTTGTAATAAGTGTGATTTAGAGACCGGCAGGTGCAATCCTCCGGCTTCACTTGCCTTGTGAATGAAACGCAATAGAATTGCAAGTTGTTTGTCTGAACGTGCTTTTCGTTCGAGGGTATTCAAAAAAACAGAAAGTTGTTCTTCTTGTTGGTATTCAGGGTCGAGAAAAACAAAAAGTTGTGTTTTTGGCGCATACCGTTCTTGGACTTCCTCTGCACTGGCAATAAGCTTAAGATCAAGTAGTTTTTTAAGATAAGGCTGAATGGTTTTGATACCGAGTCTTTCGGCAAGCTCTTTGCTGCTAAGTTGCTCCTGGATGTAGAGTAATTCGAGTATTTCTTCAGCTCTGGTACTGAGTGTTGGTGTTTGTAGGGGTGCGTCTGGATGCAAGCAAAATTTGGCTTCGCTTGCCAATTTAAAATTGGCTGGCAACGCTGCGTTCATGACATCGCCGATGGGGGCCATATAATAGGTACTGACCCAATCCCAGAAAGCCATTTGCTTGGGGCTTAAAATTGGGAATTCATCAAGAATGGTATCGATGTATTTGGCTTGGTAGTTTTGCGGCACCAAAGAATGCACGTTGGTAACTATTCCGGTGAGTAATTTACTTTTACCGAATGGAACCAATACCCTTAGACCGGCACCAATTTGTTGATTGAGTTCAAATGGAACGCGATAAGTGAAAACCTGCCGCATTGGGACTGGCAGCAAGACATCAGCGAAGAGTGTCTGGCGTTCAGTCATTTTTAGTTGCAGGCAAAAGATTCCTCTTGCCCAACAACGTTATCTCCTGGATGATTTGAACAGAACAACAAAAAGCCCGTAATCGGACCGCTGCAAAGTTCTCTTGTCGACTTTTTGTCGATGGCACGGATGTACGCTTGTTGTGGCGAAGTATAGAAGGGTTTGTAATAGGTAACGGTCTGTCTTGAGGAAAAGATTCCGACCACACGCTTGCCATTGGAAACACTTAGGTTGGTATAAGTGGGCTTGTTTTGAGCCAAACTCGAGCTTGGTGCATTGACACTCATGTAATTATATAAATCCTCTGCACCGCCGGTTAGGATCACTCTAATGGCTTTGAATGTTCGTTTGTCGATGGATGGGTTTGCGGTGACATTGCTTTTGATGAGGTCATAAAAGGTGCGTCCGTTAGCAGAAAAAGTTCTTGAAGTATATGGTTCGACAGGTGCTTCGCCGAGTTTCCATCTAAATGATTTTAAATTAATGGCTGTCCCTTGATGTTCGTTAAAGAGGATATCCAAGTGGGCACTTGTAATATAGGAATTGCCCGTATTGGAAATGGAGACCCCACTCGAAATATATTCTCCTGGATCATCGGCAAATTTGAAGGTAAAATTTTGAGAAGCAGCAGGGGAGGTCATGCCGTGAACCAGATCGGTCTGGCCTGTTACTTCGAATTCGCCACCATTGATTACTGCCTTGAAACGATAAGTTGCTGTCGGAATCAGAGAGCTCATAAGCGGATTCGGAGATGTTTGTATGGCTTCAAGTGGGCCAGTTGGAAGGGTCTTGAAATAATATACTTTTTGTTCTGGGCCATAAAATAGGCCATTGGTATCTTTATCTTGAACGATCGAATCTTTGAGGGTCCAGGTTCGGGTTACTTGGCCATTGACCACCTCGCTGATTGTTGCATCGACTTGATCAAAATAATTCGAGTCTGCAATTTGAGCGATGTCCAGTGCAGAGCCGGGGCCAATAAAGGCTCTTGTAATTTTAATCATGTGGATAGAGTCGGCTTGATCCAATAGACCATAGACTACTGCAGTCTCGACGAAATCGCCATCGAGGATGATGTCTTCTTCGCAAGAGCTCAGCATAAAAGCGCTGAAAAGGAGAATGGAGAGGAATTTGAAAAAAGGCATGATTTATATGATAAAATTTATGGTCTTTGGGTCGGCGCAATAGCGGTATTTGGCGCTAGCGCTTTTTCAATTTCTAAAAGTTCCATCTCAAAAATGAGTGGGGAGTATGGCTTGATATTGGCACCTTGTGGTGGATTGCCTGCGTAGGCTAGTTCTTGAGGAACAAACAAGCGAATTTTGGTGCCGACATTCATGAGTTGCACGCCTTCGGTCCAGCCCGGAATTACTTCGTTTAGTCCAAAGCTAATACCTTGTCCTGATGGCGATTGGTCGAAAATACTTCCATCTGGATTCATGCCAATGTAGCTCATTTTGACGCGTGAATCACGTGTTGGTTTGGGCCCTTTTCCTGTTTTAATTAAGATGTATTGTAAACCACTGGCTGTGGTAATCACCCCTGGTTTTTGCTTGTTGGCTGCCATGAAAGCATCGCCTTCCGCTTTGTAACCAGCTGTAATTTTTTGATATTTGACATTCATGAGGGCTTCAAAACCTGCCATGATTTTTTTGCGATCGAGGCCTTTAAGTGCGGCAGCATCACGTTTGTTGAGACCGTCTGCAAAACCCTTTTTAACGAAATCGCTATTGATAAGGCTTTTGGCATTAAGCTCTTTAAAATAATGATCAAAGCGCTCGCGGTTGATTTTACCAACGGCAAACGAACCTTGTTCTTTGTATTTTTCGTTGAAACTTTGACCAGTTTGTCCAAGGAGTAATTCGAGGTCGCGGTAGAATTTTTTCAGTTCAACTTCTTTTACAGGGTTCTCGAAACCTTCAATCATTTTTTCTTTATCCATTTTGGTAAACGGCGCTTGGGTAATGAAAGGTTTGGCAATTTCTACTCCCAAAAGGTAAGAATAGCGCTCTTTGTCAGATTTAAAAGTTACGACTTCGTCTCCGCAAGCAAATAGTAAAAATAGAAGGGTAAATATGGAAAGGAATTTCATAAGAAGTGAGTTGTTAAGCGATAGAGAGTAGTTCGACGTCAAATAATAATGCGGCATATGGTTGGATGGCTCCACCCGGATGTGGGTTGGCACCATAAGCGAGTTCTTGTGGAATGTAGAGTCGGTATTTGGAACCTTCAGACATGAGTTGTAATGCTTCGGTCCAGCCTTTGATTACCTGATTGACGCCAAAAGTAGCGGGCGTTCCGCGCTGTACAGAGCTGTCGAAAACAGTGCCGTCAATGAGTGAGCCATGGTAATGAACGGTGACTTGGCTTGTTGGGCCCGGCACTGGGCCGTTGCCTTCTTGCAGTACTTCGTACTGTAAACCACTTGCAGTGGTTTGCACCTCTGGCCGCTTCGCGTTGTCGGCCAAGAAGGCCTCTCCGGCCTTTTTAACGGCGTCGTATTTGAGGTGTTTTTGTGAATCTAAAAAACGCTGAATATGCAGATTTGCTTCTTCTGGTGACATTTCAGTTTGGTCGCCGTTAAAAATGTCACGCATGCCAGCTAATACTTGATCGAGGTCAAGCGAGGAAAGGTCTTGTTGTTTTAAACTTTCGGCGATACTCATGCCTACACCATAGGATGCTTTTACTTTGTCTGTGTCCATGTTAACTTAAAACGCGAATTTACCGAAAAAAGCCCGCTTATCCTTAACACTTTGAATTAATCCAGAAACTTTTTCTGCTTTTTAGCGTATAAGGCCCTCGATGTCAAATCAATTTCAATTTATTTATCGCACATTCGCCTCCCAAGATGCACTTTCTTTGGCTGATCAAACCTTAGTAAGCCATGCACTAATGGCTATGCAGCAGGCATATGCGCCGTATTCAAAGTTTAAAGTTGGTGCAAGTGTATTGCTTCAAAGTGGCCAGATTGTTCAAGGCAATAACCAAGAAAATATCGCTTATCCCTCGGGTTTGTGTGCTGAACGCGTTGCGTTATTTTATGCCGGAGCTCAATTTCCTTTAGATCCAGTATTGAAGATTTGTGTCGTGGCAGAAGGTGACCTAATGCCGCAAGGCGCATTGCTTTCACCCTGTGGATCGTGTCGGCAAGTCATGTTGGAGAGTGAGGCCAGACAAGCCCAACCAATAGAGGTGCTGCTGGTGCAGCGCTCCGGTCAAATCATTGTACTCGATTCCGTTCAAAACTTATTGCCATTTGGCTTTTCTAAATAGTGCAAATTCCAACTAGCGTCGTATCTTTGTAGACCAAAAAATACAACGCATGAATAGCTGGTTTACCGTCAAAGTCAAATACACCAAACAACTCGAAAACGGCACATTTAAAAGGGTATCAGAGCCCTATTTGCTTGCTGCCATGACCTTCACCGATGCGGAGGCACGTATCTACGAAGAGTTGGGCTCCAGTATTCGCGGTGAATTTCAAGTTACAGGCATCGCCCGAACTGACCTACACGACATCTTTCAGTACGACGACGCCGAACAATGGTTCAAATGCAAGGTTACCTATGACCGCATCGATGAAGATGGCGAGAAAGCAAAAACCATTTCCCAAAACTTTTTAGTAAGCGCTGCGCAGGTCAAAGAAGCTTACGAAAGAATTGAAGAAAGCCTTGCGACACTCATGATTGATTTCAATGTGGTTTCCATTACTGCTTCACCGATAGTCGAAATTTTTCCTTACCGAGAAGAAGACGTTCAGTCACCCGCACACAAAGCACCCAAGCCAGAAGAAGAAGTTAATCATACACCTATAAGACAAGTATTCTCTGCGTCGGGGTCAGATTTTGAAGACGACCTAGACGAAGCCCAAAACCCAGACGAAGATTCCGAAATCATCGATCAAACTAATATCTAACCCAATGAGTGACTGGCTCAAAACATACCGCGAAAACCACGCCGATTTCGATCAGCCTTCTGCAATCGACCAATTATCTGCAGATCCGTTTGTCGCATTTTCAAATTGGTTTGATGCGGCTGTTCAAGCACAAGAAATCGAGGCAAATGCTTGTGTGCTCAGTACTTATTCTACCGATACGCAACAGGTTTCTTCGAGAGTTCTTTACCTCAAAGAATTGCTAGGGCAGCAATTCATATTTTATACCAATTACGCCTCTCACAAAGGCCATGATATCCAGGTTCAACCAAAAGCTTCACTGCTCTTTTTTTGGCCAAAACTGATGCGTCAAATTCGCATTGAAGGTACTGTAAGTAAGGTATCAGCTAAAGTTTCAGATACTTATTTTGCATCGCGTCCAAGAGAAAGTCAATTGGGCGCGTGGGCCTCTCTGCAATCTCAAGAACTTACCAATCGTCAGGACCTCATTGCCAGATTTGAAGCGCTAGATATACAATTTCCTAATGAGGTGCCAAGGCCGCCCCATTGGGGAGGCTACGCACTTGATGCAGCGTTTTTTGAATTTTGGCAAGGGCAACCCTCCAGGCTGCACGAGCGCCGGGCTTACCGACTAAGCCAGCAACATTGGACCTCTAATTTACTGAATCCGTAAATGAAAGCATATTTACCGCAATGCGAAATACTATCCAATGGCACACGTTTGGTTTATCTTAAAGTGCCCAGCCAAGTAGCTCATCTTGGTTTTTTCTTTGCGGCGGGTTCTCGTCATGAGGCCCCAGCGCAAATTGGTTTAGCCCACTTTCTAGAACATTGCCTTTTCAAAGGAACACAGAAGCGCAAGGCCTTACAGATTTTGTCGCGCATAGATGCAGTGGGTGGAGAGCTCAACGCCTATACAGCCAAAGAAGAAATGTGCTTGTATGCTTCTTTTTCGAAAGAACACACCCAAAGGGCTATCGATCTCTTATGCGACATCTCTATTCATTCTGTTTTTCCTGAAAAAGAAATCGAAAAAGAAAAAGAAGTAATTCTAGATGAGATCAACTCTTATCTTGACTCTCCTTCCGATAAAATTTTTGATGACTTTGACGCCAATCTTTTTGGTGGGCATCCACTTGGTCAAAATATACTCGGAACCAAAGAAAGCGTCTCTGGTTTTACGCAGAAGGATCTACAAGATTACGTGAGTCAATACTTTACGGCTGATAACTTGGTAGTGTCTTTTGTTGGTAATATACCCCTTTCTCGTTTGAAAGCTTCTTTGGAAAATGCCTTGGCCGCGATGCCCCTCACGGCTCCACGCCCAGCGCCTCAACCTTTTGTGGGCGCCACTTCTTTTCAAGAAATTAAAAAAGAAGCCAACTACCAAGCGCACGCTGTCTTGGGTGGTTTAGCTCCAAGCTATCATCAGGACGAACGCATTGCGATGTCATTGTTGGTGAATATCCTAGGTGGTCCTGCCTTGAATAGTCGACTGAATTTATCGATAAGAGAGCGTTATGGTTACGCTTATTCGATTGAAGCCAATTACCACACTTTTGCGGATACAGGCTATTGGCAAATTTATTTTGGTTCAGAATCAAAAAATGTAAATAAAACACTGGCCTTAATAGACAAAGAACTCGACAAACTCCTTACTAAACCTTTGAGTACTTTGCAACTTATACAAGCCAAAAGACAATTCAAAGGTCATTTAGCACTTGGAATGGATGTAAATTCTGGACTCATGCAAGGTCTAGGAAAAAGCATGTTGGCTTTTGGTCAAATTGACACAATAGCCGAAATGCACCAAGCAATTGATAAAATTACTGCTACAGAAATGCAACTATTGGCTCAAAAATATTTTTCCAAAGACCAAATTTCGTCCCTGATTTTCGACGTCTAACGTCCACCAAAAATTTTACTACCAACCCGTACCATTGTGCTTCCTTTTGAAATGGCGAGCTGATAATCTCCACTCATGCCCATCGATATTTCTTTGAAGTGGTCATGGTTTTTAAAGAATTCTTCTTGTAACTGATTGAATATCTGGATAAGGTGCTCAAATTCTTGGCTAATTTGTTTTTGATCAGAAGTAAAGCTCGCCATACCCATCACGCCACAAATTCTGATGTGCTGTAATTGTTCATATGCATTTGAGCTCAGTAAATCTTGAGCTTCAGAAAGGTTTAAGCCAAATTTGGTTTCTTCTTGCGCAATATGAAATTGAAGCAAAACATCTTGAATGCGCGCAACTTTAGCAGCTTGTTTGTTGATCTCTTCCAGTAGTTTGAGACTGTCGACACCGTGAATAAGATGTACAAATCCGGCCATGTATTTGACCTTGTTGGTTTGTAAATGACCAATGAGATGCCATTTGATATCTGAAGGCAGCTGTGCTGCTTTTTCTACCATTTCTTGGACTTTGTTTTCTCCAAAATGTCGTTGCCCCGCTGCATAGGCAATGGCAATGTCAGAAATGGGTTTGGTCTTAGAAACGGCAATGAGAGTAACAGTTCTAGGGATTTCTGTCCGCAATAAGCCGAGTTGCTCTTGGATCATTCTTCTAAAGAATAAATAGTAAGTCCACTGCGCAACTTAGGTTCAACCCAAGTTGATTTTGGAGGCATATTAAGTCCGGCATCCGCAATTTTTTTAACATCAGAAATACTTGCGGGGTGTAATAAAAACGCTAGTTCAAATTTCTCAGAATCTACTGCATCGATAATTTTTTGCAGCGGTTCATTGCCAGGAATAAATTCTATTTGATCAGAGGTCTTTAAATCTAAAATTCCAAAAATAGGCTTTAAAATGAGGTCGGATAATATAAACGAGTCGAGCGTCTCGATGGGATCTTGGTCGTTGATGAAGTTTAGATTGGGTCTGAATTTCAACCATATTTGGTCCATGTAAAGATGGATATCGTGTTTTTGTGCAGGTAATGAAGGACCTGCTAATTTTTCGACTTGCCCTTCGTTTTTAAGAATGGCTATTAACCCAGAGATATCTAGTCCGTTAGTGGATTTGAGTATGCGATGGAAAGCCGCAATTTGAACATCGGTCTCTTCCACAAGGTAGCCAAGGAAATAATTTGCCGCCTTGGGGTAAACGGTATTTTGTGCACGTAGTTGTTGTGTGTAGCGCGCCGACGATGCTGAACGGTGGTGCCCGTCGGCAATATAAAGGGCCTCAACTTGCAAGAAGCAATTGCAAACGGTTTGCGAATCTGCTTCGTTCAGAAGCCAAAGTTCATGGGTAATGCCGTCTGTTGTAGTGAATTCGTATTCTGCTCGGGTTTCTAGATTTTTCTTGAGCACTGCTCGAATTGGATCTTGGCCCTCGTAGGTAAGCAGCACCGGCTCTGCATTGAATCCAACAACGTCGAGGTAAGTTGTAAAGATGTCTTCCCTTGCGGTGAGCGTTTGTTCATGTATTTTGATCTGGCCATTGAGGTAGTCATCTACACTTACGCCAGCAAAAAAACCAGCTACTACAAACTCAGCTTTTGATTGTCTGTAAATATAGAGGTGGTCTTGTTGGTCGGTAATGAGAATACCTTCTTGTTTGAAACGGTCAAACTTTTGTTTGACTTGTAAGAAACGTTCTTTTGAATTGGGTTTGGTTTTGACCCTTGCACCAAATTCTGGGTTAATGATGTGCAAAAAAGTATAAGGGTTGTCTTCGAGTTTGGCTTTGAGAACATTCTTTTTGTAGGAATAGTAAGGCCTTGTGGCAACCAAGTGTACTTTGCTGCGCACCGGACGAATTGCTTTAAATGCCCGGATATTTGCCATGGTTAGAATTTATAGCTGATTCCTAAACTCGGTAAAATTGGAAACTGGTAAATAATTTCGTTCGTAACGCGATTTACGTAAAAAATGTTGTTGCGGTTGTAGGCGTTAGTGATACCCGCCACCAATTCAAGGTTATTTTTCTTAGGTGTGACAATAGTATGTTTTACAGTGATGTCTAGTCTGTGGTAATATGGAAGCCTTTGAGAATTAAAGCTGCCTAATATAGTGGCAACGTTGTTTGGATTATTGGTCACGTAATCGGTGGTGAGTCCTTCGCTAAAGGTTTCTTGTTGATAATAGCCTGCTGTTGGTGTAAATGGCAATCCAGATCCTAAATTCCAACGCACATTGAGTTCTGTTTTCTTATTTTTTCCTAAAGCGTAGGAGCCTACAAGATTGATGTTGTGACGGCGGTCAAATACTGGGAAATAAGTGTTGAAACCGTCCCAACGTGTGTTGTGACCTAAGGAATACACTGCCCACAAGAAAATACGATCTTTGTTGTATTTGACCAAGGCATCTACGCCATACGATTGCCCGGATTCAATAATGAAATCCTTTTTAAAGACGTCGTCTATGAGTTCAAATTGTGCGATGTCACTGTAAAGTTTATTTTGATTGATATTGCTGAGTTGGTCAAAATATTTGTAGTAGGCTTCGATATTGACATTCCAGTACTTATTGATATCGTATTCAAAACCTGCGATTGCATGCCAAGCGTATTGTAAACCATTTTTAATGCTCGACACCTGCTGGAATTCATTGATAAATTGGTCTTGAACATTGGTTGGTGCCGATAACAAGCCATTGAAGAGATTAACAACATCTTTATCTGAAGAGGCTGAGGTGAAGTTTTGAGAAAAACGACCTCCAGAAAATTTAAAGCGCAAGTTGTCAGTAGCATTGTATTTGGCACCAATTCGAGGTTCAATAGAAACCGTATTCAATGAAGCATAGAGCTGCATGCGTAAACCGCCTTGGTAAACCCAACGAGGGGTAACCAAGCGGTAATTGATGTAAGTCCCAATTTCAGTGGTAAAGTTACTGGCCTCAATTTTTCTTTCTAATTCGTTAAACGTAATGAATTGTGTATTGAAACCCGATAGATTGAATCCATAATTGAGTTCGCTTTCGTTTTTTTGGAAGAAAGTAAAATCAAAGCCCATATCAAAGCCGCCAATTTTAGAATAGCGTGGTTCTTGACCAATTTCACCGAAGGTTGTTTCGTAGTTGCTGCCATTGACGTGTCCACGAATGAAAATAGGGGAACTGCTCGGAACCAGTGTGAAGTTCAAACCGCCACCAGCAGCATTCCAATCGAGGTCAGCCACGTTGTAATTAACAGAGTCTTGATTAGAGAAGCCGAAAAAACTCACTTTTGAGCCACCTTCACCATTGAATGTGATTTTTCCATAGAGGTCCGTAAAGTTAAATGGCAAGCCATTGCCATCATTTATGGTTGGATACAAGGATTTACTAGTGTAATCAAGTAAAGAGTGTTTGCCTGTTAACATGTAAGAACCACTAGCCAAACCATCTTTGCCTTTTTTACCAAGAGGGCCTTCGATTACGGCCTTGCTCATAAAAGGTGAAGCGGAGACTTTCCCCGAGAATTTACTGCGGTTTCCGTCGCGGTAAGTGATATCCATTACCGAAGAAATTCGGCCTCCGTATTTGGATTCAAAACCACCAGTGTAAATATCAACAGATTTGACAAGTTCGGTTTCGAAAATAGAATAAAAACCTATGGAGTGAAAAGGGTTGTAGATAGTCATTCCATCGAGAAGGGTCTTGTTTTGAATGGGCGTACCACCACGGACATACAGCTGCCCTCCTTGGTCTCCGGTGGTAATTACACCTGGCGTTACGCTCAAAGCACCTGTAATGTCGCTTTCAGCGCCGTACATTGGAATGCGCTCAACGGCTTGTTTGTCCATTTTGACTTCAGACATCCCGATTTGTTGTTTTTTGGCTTTTGCTTCGTTGCTGACCCGAACATCTTGCACGTTCATTGTATTGGGATTGAGGTTCCAAGAGCCGATATCATAAATCTTCTTGGCTGCAGTCATGTCAACATTGAGGAAGGTACGTTCGTATTTTCCCTTTTCAATTTTCAATATATAATTTCCGGCTGTCAGTTTAGGAATAGAGAAAAACCCGGATAGATTTGAGTATGCAACGGCAATTGGGGTGCTATCCTGTTTTAAAAGTTTGATGCGCTCGTCTGAAATGGGTTCACCATTAGAAGCATCGTGCAAAAATCCACGAATCGTGTAATCTTGTGCAATAGCTGCTAAACTCAGAAGGAGAAATAAAGGGAGAAGTAATTGTTTGTGCATGAATCTAGATAAGAGTCCCCGAAGATAATGAATTGTTTTGATTTTTATGTGCTCTTATCGTTGAATCAGCAGCTTTACTCCTTGCCCATTTATTTGAAGAAAATAGGAGCCATTTGGCAGTTCATTGAGCAGAATGGTGTTGTTTTCGGCATCCAAAGTACCAACCTTTACGCATTGCCCTTGCAGGGTGATGATGCCATAAATGAGGCCTTCTGTAGGTAGACCTTTGATTTTAATAAAATCGTTAGCGGGATTTGGAGAAATCTGAGGGGCTGTAACGAATTCCTCGACACCGACTATGTTATTGCTGTACTGACAACCGTAGTCAAAGTAGACAAGTAATTGGTATACGCCAGAGAAGTTTGCACCCACGAGCAGTGTATCGTTGGTTTCACCAATTAATGGTTCACCATTTAAGTACCACTGATATGCTATGCCTTGGCTGTTGGAGCTCAAGATAGTGCCGTTTTGACTGATTGTGACATCAGGTTGCATGCTAGGACACGTGGTATTCAGCTCAATGCCATTGATTGGGTAGTCAATAAATGCTTCATAACCTTCGCAAGAGGTGTTTAAAAAATAACTTAGCCATGACGTTATTTGCTGGTACGTTAAACTTTGTTGTTCGGCGCGACTCAGGCTAATGCCGGTTGAGCTCGTACTTTCTCCGAAATCGCAGTTGAAATTGCTATTTGCAAAGTAGCAATGCCCGCCACCAATTAGATTTGCAAAGGATTTACATTCATACGGGATGGCATCAAAAATAGGGATGTGGTGTTGGTTTGGTGGCGTGACACCATCGTTGCTCCCTGATAAAATCAGGGCCGGTACCTGCATATTGGCCGCCGCCGCAATTGCACTTGGATTGGTTTCTGCCGGAGCCAGGCCGAGGTAGCAATCGAATACTGAACCTTGACTCGCGGCCAAAACAGCTGCGCCACCGCCCATAGAATGCCCCATTGCACAGGCGTAATCAGAAATTTTGGAGTAAAAAATACTGGAGCTGTTTTGTCCAGCTTCACTTAATTTTTGCCCTACCAAAACGATATCTTGACCAAAGTCGCCATGACTTGGTGCAGGAAATAAACTTCCTTCTGTCCTTGGAAAGGCCAAAATGTATCCGTTTGGAACTAAGGAATTCCAGATATTGGCATAGGCATCCCAGTTCATGGCAAAACCGTGACCAAATACAATAATTGGCCATTGGCCATTGGCAACGGCAACATTTTCACCTGCGGTCGTGGCAGGATAATAGATTTCTGTTTGTATTTGTCTTCCAGGACCGCCACCGCTTCCAAAACCTCCCGATCGGGCTGGGTCATTAAAAGTAATGGTTGTGTGGGCAACGTTTAGGTTTTGACCGATACTTTCGCTAATTGAAAGTAGTATAAAAAGTAAGATAATGATGCGCATATTCAAAAGTAGGATATTAAGTCTAGCTAACAATTGAAATCTCAATAAGTTGAAGAAAGAAATAAATGTCTGTTCTTTGTTCAAAGGCTTCGGTCGAGATTGCGGTATTGAATGGCCTCGCTAATGTGTTGCGTTGCAATGTCTGGCGAGGCATCGAGGTCGGCAATTGTTCGGGCTACTTTTAGAATGCGTTCATATGCCCTTGCCGACAAACCGAGTCGTTTCATGGCCGTTTGCAAAATGGCCTGACTAGCAGGCTGAAGTTGGCAGAACTGTTCAACTTGACTTCTATTCATATGTGCATTGGCATAAGTGCCATTTTTTTGAGCGTATCTTTTTTGTTGAATTTGTCTTGCGTTAAGGATGCGCAAACGGATTTCATGGCTGCTCTCTGCGGTTGCGGCTTGTTGTAATTCGTTGTATTTAACTGGGCTTACCTCGATATGCATGTCAATGCGGTCAAGCAAGGGGCCAGAAACGCGTTGATGGTAGCGCTGAACCGCATTCGGATGGCAGCCACAAGACTTTTCAGGATGATTTAAAAAACCACACGGACAGGGGTTCATTGCGGCAACCAACATGAAATTGGCTGGATAATCGATAGAAAATCTTGCTCTTGATATATTTACTAACCGATCTTCTAGAGGCTGCCGCAATACCTCAAGCACATGCCTTTTGTATTCGGGTAGTTCATCGAGAAATAAAACGCCATTGTGCGCCAGGGAAATTTCGCCGGGCTGAGGGTAGCTTCCGCCTCCAATGAGCCCAACATCTGAAATCGTGTGGTGTGGTTTGCGAAACGGCCTTTGACTCACAATACCATTGCTGCGTTTTTTGCCCGCAACACTGTGTATTTTGGTGGTTTCGAGGGCTTCTTCGAGTGTCATTGGCGGTAAAATAGTGGGTAGTCTTTTGGCTAGCATAGATTTACCAGCTCCTGGCGGACCCACGAGAATGAGATTGTGTGCACCAGCTGCAGCAATCTCAAACGCTCTCTTTACATGCATTTGACCTTTAACATCGGCAAAGTCTAAGGGATTTTGAGTGGCAAGTACTTCGAATGCCTCGGGCCCTATAGTTGGGGTGGCTTGAATGGTGTTTTGACCATTGAGCAAGGATAATACTTCTTGGATATTTCGAACCCCGAAGATTTCAAGTCCACTTACAATGGCTGCTTCATTGGCATTTTCTGCCGGCACAATAAGGCCTTTGAAACCCTCGGCTTTGGCTTGTAAAGCAATGGCCAAAACCCCTTTTGTCCTCTGGATACTTCCATCTAGAGAAAGCTCGCCTAATAAAAGCAATTCACTCAGTCGCGTTTCTTTTACTTGTTTGGTGACGGCTAAAATACCGATGGCAATAGGAAGATCAAAAACAGAACCCTCTTTGCGAATGTCGGCTGGAGATAAATTAATCGTGACTTCTTTGCCTGGAAAATGAAGTTTATTATTGCGAAAGGCAGCTTTGATGCGCTGGTGGCTCTCGCGAACCGCGATATCTGGCAGCCCGACCAAATGAAAATTAATACCAATTTCAATATTGACCTCGACTTGAATGATGGTAGCACTGATTCCAAACACAGCACTGGAGTAAGTTTTTATGAACATGAACCTTGTTTTGTCCAAAGTTCATTATAAGAAAGAAAAGGCCCTTCAGTAGAATTACGCAGTTAGTTGTTCTCATCGGAGAATGTGCTTATTCTATCCGTATTTTTTGTCCAAATTGCCGATCAATTGTCAATAAATAGAGGCCTTTCGTTACGCTGGTGATATCAATAAAGACGCTATTCGTGTTGTTAATGGTTTCATATACCACTTGGCCTATTACATTTACAATTTGAATAGTTCTGCCTATTGGTAGCCTATCGAGCGTAAAAGATCCATTATTCGGATTCGGATAAACAGAGATTTGTTCGGCGTTCAGATTTTGAACTTTATTGGTAACGCAAGCTCCAGGATAATAGCTACTGACGCCATAATAATAGGTTGCCTGACACGCATTCTGATAAGTGACAGAATCGCAACCACAAACGGGATCAATGACGCCGGGGCAAAAGACGCCTAAATCAATCATGTTGGTATCAATACAACTTAAAAAGATGATTGTATCTTGAATACAAGCGCTATTGCATTCGTAAGATGAACTGAAAAAAGAACTCTGGTAATTAATACCGTCGCTGCCAATCCAGCTGCAACCAGACAGTACTACACAACCAGAATCAGTTAAAGCCCAACCTAAAGCCATGGCGCAAAGGCCGAAATCTACACCCAGAGGAATGACGTCGCAGGTGTCGTTTAGGTCTTTTGTTTGGTAACTAGGCCAATCGGGTGTTCCCATGATTGGCCAATCTTGTGCAAACGAGAACAAGGGAAGCAATAAAAGTATGAATAAGATTGTTTTCATTTTGATTTTTTAAGATCCGGTTTGAAAATATGATAATGTATTTCTAAATCAAGAATTTAAAACTTTTTCGACCGCAGTAATCACGGCCCTAATTACAATAGCAACTTGTTCATCGCTGAGGTCATAGTACACTGGTAACGAAATTTCGGAGGCGTAGTGGGAGTAGGCCATTGGGAAATCAGCGATTTGATATCCTAAATTTTTGTACGCAGTAAGCAGAGGTAAGGGTTGAAAATGTACATTGACAGCAACGTCGAGACCAAAAATTTCTTGAATAATGGCATCTCGTTGTGCTTCGGTACAATTGTTAATTCTTAATTGGTACAGATGAAAGGAGCTGATCTTATGTTCGTTTTTTGAAAGCGGCAACTGCGCCCAAGCATAAGGAGCAAAAGCGTTGTTGTATTTTTCAAAAATTGTATGGCGCCGATCTAAATTTTCTTGGTAACGCCCTAGTTCAATGAGTCCAATGGCTGCTTGTAAATCGGTCATATTGCATTTATAACCAGGCTCTAAGACGTCGTAGCGCCATGCACCTTTTTGGGTTTTTGCTAAGGCATCTTTGGATTGTCCGTGTAAGATTTTAATGTTGAAGGTTTTGTAAATTTCGTCGTGGTCAAAGCCCTCGGGCAAGTTAAATGTTATGGCACCACCTTCTGCTGTAGTTAGGTTTTTAACCGCATGGAAAGAAAATACGGTGATATCGGCTAAACTGCCCACACGTTTCTTGTTGTAAGTAGCACCGAAACTATGCGCTGCGTCTGCAGCAATTAAAATACGCCCCAGTTGTGCTTGTTGTTCTGAACTGGGATTAAATAAGTTTTTTTTCTCGGCAACGAGCAAGAACAGTGCCTCGTAGTCGCACGGGAAGCCCCCGATATCAACAGGCATAATCACTTTTGTTTTCGACGTTATTTTAGAAGCAACTTCGGCCAATGACAAATTGAAATCTTCAGGATTAATATCCACCATTACAGGAGTTGCTCCGGTATGCAACACCACGTTTGCACTGGCACAATAAGTGTAAGCCGGAATAATGACTTCGTCACCGGGTCCAACACCCCACCAGCGCAGCAGTACTTCCATTCCGGTGGTCCAAGCGCTAACAGCGATGGTGGTTTTCGCGCCGCAATAAGCACTTATTTCTTTTTCGAATTGTTTGGTTCTGGGACCGGTTGTTATCCAGCCGCTTTGAAGTGCTGCGGTAACCTCGTCTATAACAGCTTGGTCAATTCTAGGTGGAGAAAACGGAATCATAATATCGATGTTAAATGTGAGTAAAATGAAGCTGCAATTTGGTCTCGATTGAAGTGTTTGCTGACATAAGCACGGCCATTTTGTCCAGCTACCTCAATGGCTTCAGTGTTTGCCTTGAGCTCTAGAAGTACTTTCACGAGTGCTGGGATATTTTCAGGTTCAAAGTACCATCCAGCTTTAGCATTTTCGATAAAATGTTGACGGGCCTCACCATCTACACCCAACAATAATGGCACTTCCATGGAGAGCGCTTCGAAAACCTTAGAAGGAATAGCTCCTTCAAAGATGGCTAATTTTTTAAGTGGAACAAGCGCTACATCGATGTCTTTCAAGACGGACGGCATTTGCGTTTTTGGAACAGGGTCGAGAAAATACACATTTGTGAGCGCGAGGTCTTTTTGAAGTTGCAGTAATTTGGATTTTTCCGGACCAACTCCTTGGATGATGAATTTCAATCCCGGTATATTTCTGACTTCATGCGCAGCATGTAAAATCACTTCTAAACCCTGCGCATAGCCAATAATGCCGCCATAAAAAAACAAAATATCTTTTTCGCTAAATCCATTTTTGTGACGAAAAGCACCTGCTTCAAAATTATCAGGGTTGTAAAAATTGATATTGACACCATTTGGAAGCCAATATACTTCTTTGTGAGGGAAACGGGTTGAAATATCGAGGGTGATGCCTTGGGTTTGTCCTGTAATGAGCGTCGCTTTCTGATAGCATTTGGCCTCGAGTTTGTAGGCCATGTTCAGCATCGTTTTGTTGTTGACAATTCCCAGTTTTTCTGCACTTTCTGGCCAAAGGTCGCTGACATTGAAAATGAGTCTAGCTCTTAGTTTCTTTGCCAATGCCATGGCGCTATAGCCTAAGAATAAGGGAGGGCTTTCCACCAAAAGAAAATCAAATTTCTCAAGCTTTCTACCGCGCCAGTACGATGACCACACAAAGCTGAAGTAATTCAACAACCGTGCAATAATTCCCTTCGAGCTAGAGATGTAAATCCACGATCGGTGCACCGCGATACCATCTATTTGCTCTTCCCGGTTTTGTCCGTTCCGATAGGCCTGTTGAATTTCCATTTGCGGATAATTCGGCAATGCGGTGAGTACCTCAACGTGGGCGCCATGCGCTTGGAGTCGAACAGCCAACTCGTGGAGTCTGTTTTGCGGCGCTCCAATTTCAGGTGGGTAATATTGGGTCAAAATGAGTATTCTCATGTCGTTTCTGAACTTGGGTAATTGAACCAGTTGGACTCAAATGCGCAGAACCAACACAAGAAGAATACAATTCCGGATTCGCGTTGAAGCATGCTTTCAAAAATGCAAAACACCAAAAATACGGTGGCAAATAGAATGGAAGCTTTGGCTTTTTGAAAAATAGCTTTTCTGAAGAAGCGAAATAGGATGAAGCACAAGAGCAATAGGCCTAGCAATCCAATTTCATTGCACACCTGCAAAAATTGATTGTGTGGATTAAATTCTTTTTGAGCCTGTTGTGGGTAGCCCCAAGCAATTAATTTGCTTTTAAGCGCAGCTTCCATTCCGCCTAATCCGAGGCCGAACGGATGCGCAACTACTTCTTGAATACTAGCCGTCCATAAAATGAGCCTGAGTTCATTACCTTGCAACGGTTCTTTACGAGATTGAACGAATTCATTTGGTTTGGCTATGAAGTTTTTTGTAAAGCCGAAAGCATTCAATGCATCGGCTTTGATTTCTGGACTTTGTAAGGCCAGTGAAACACCAATGATAAATAAAGCAAGTCCGGTAGATAAACTCCTTAGCAAGCCCCAAGATTTAGAAAGTGAACTACTGATGTAAGCCACAAAAACAACCACAAGTGCGATGATTCCGGCAAGCGTACCTAAATGGAAATGCATGAACGTGAAGAGGGTAATTAATATCCAGGAAACCCAGCGCGGTTTTTCTGCAAACCAAGCTATTTTTTGAAAGAGTAAACCGATGACACTAAAAATCAAAAAAGCAGAGAAATATGATGGATGATGCACCTGAGAGAAGTAAGTCGTGCTAAAACAGCGCACACTGTTGCCCAAAGTCAGCTGGCACATAATGGCGTCATAGTAAGCAATAGCTATTAAAACAAGACAAGCCAAGGTGTGCGCTAACCACATTTTGGCAATAGGCACGGGATTCTTCCATTGAAAGGTAAACAGTAAAGGAAGGGCAATAAAGGCCAATTTCCTCTCAAGCACCGCCGCATCAGGCGTAAGCGCCCAAAATAAAGAAAAAGCATACAATACAAAAAACGCAATCCATGGCCATGATAATTTGGTAAGCTTAAACTGGTTTTCTTGTTTGCGATTCCCAATTAGCGCAAGTATCATTAACACAATAAGTAAAGGACCAGCGAGCGCTTTGAGCAATAACCACAATCCACAAAATGCGATCAATACATAATGGTATATGCGTTCTATTCTAGGCATGGAGGTCGAGATAAAAGTCGCGTAGTTTAAGTGCCTCTTGTTGCCAGTTGTATTGGTTCTCAAAGCGCTTTCTGGCTGCTTTGCCCATGGCCATTGTTTGGTTTGGTTTGGCTATAAAATCATGAATGGCGTGGGCAATTTCCTGGACGTCTTCAGGATCTACAAATCTGCCACAATTTTCTTCTTGAAGTAAGGATCTATAAAGCGGAAAATCACTGGCCAAAACAGCACAGCCAGCGGCCATATATTCAAACATTTTGATTGGATACGCCTCTTTATAACTAGGAGTAGGATGGAGTGTAACAATGCCAACAGCACATTTTTGTAAAATTTCTTGAATTTGAGGTCTACCCACTTGACCATGATAAGTCACTTTATGCCAGGCGCTATTGGCTTCTAATTCGGCCTGAAGGATTGGATCGTCAAAACTGCCAGCTAGATGTAGGTGAGCATCCACTTCTTTCATTGCCAGCACCACCTCTTTGATTCCGCGCGAGGCATAAAGTCCACCGATATAACAAAATTGATTAGCTTTTTTCAAGGACCAATTCGGTAACGGGAATTCATCCGGAAGTGGGAAGTTTTGGATGAGAACAACTTTTGGATTGGCTTTTCGAAATCGCGCACAAATTGAAGGCGTTACCGAAATAATACCATCTAATTGGCGGCTTTTGCGCATTTCGTATAGGGTATAAACCAACGAAATCAACTTTCTAAATAACCATGGAATCCAATATTTATCCATGATTTGCTTAGGTACATCTTCGTGAGAATCAAATATCACTTTGGCACCTGTCGCCTGGAGTGGCTTGACCAAACGCAATAGCTCTGGATCGTGTAGTTGGTAGATATCGGCAGTGACGCCTAAAGCTTCTTTCAATACACGGTCAACAGTTTGCCGCATCCGCGTACGACGCTGTGTTGTATTGGCTTCAAAACTATGAATGTGAACGCTATCTTGAATGCGCGTTTGGGTGTTTGGAACCACGATATGCACTTCAAATTCGCCTGCCATTGTTTTTGCCATCTTATGAAAGATGCGGATATCTCCATCATGATGAACGCTTGTAAGGTGGCAAATGCGAAGCGATTTGGACATATTTGTACTAAGAGTTTTGACGCAGAAGAAGTAACAAAATAATCAAGCCCCAACCACCACTAAAAAGTAAAGTAAGTAAAGAACCAGAACTCAACAAAAATAGAGGGAAAATTAGAAGACTATAGGCCAATTCAGGCTGGGTTTTCCTATGTATATTGTTTAAAAGCCAAAAGAAAATAGCCAACATCAAAGCGGATAGCGTCAGCCCCCACCAGCCGAAATTTGCGTAGCTGCGCATAAAATGTGCGGCATTGACACTTCCTCGAATTCCTTGTTTTGCATATTCAGGATAAAAAAGCGGATAGAGTTCCAAATTGTAGTCTTTAGTTGGAAGACCTTGAAGCCGAGCATATGGGCCAAAATCTTGACCAAACAAAAAGGGTTTGTCTTTGGGGACGTGTTCAAACCAAAGTCCAAGTGTTTTTCCTGGTACGAGGAAAATTCGCTTTACTATTCCTTCGGATACTTGACTCGTTTTCGACGTTTTTTTTTGTATTATTTTAAGGTCGTGTTCACCGCCATGAAGCTGCGGATTATTGGCATATACTGCCAAAATAAATAGCATACCTATCGCAGCACTCAGGACAAGTGTTGCGATCCACTTTTTTGAAAGAATGAAATAAACCAGAACAGGAATGGTGGTCCAAAGCACCAAACTTTTTTGGAGCAGTGCCAGTCCGTAAAAGGACCCAAGTAGCAAACTGATTAAAAACCAAACGTCATTTTTTTTACTCAAAAAGAGCAAAGTTGCAGTAGGTAATATGGCTCGAACGGTCCAGGTGCTCGCATAACGCAGCCAACTAGGCAGGCCGGCTGAACTGTTTTTTCTGATTAAATTGGCTGCTGATAATTTGTTGGCTTGCCAAGCTTCAAAAAAGGGTATTTTACCTAGCCAAGTCAAATGAATCAGCACAATCACAAGTCCCAAACTGAACAATATCCATTCTAATTTAATGGTGTTCGAGCGCACTGAACCCTTCGTTATTTGAAATTCAGGCAGCAAGTTCGTGAGGCTGTAAAATAGAAAGAAAGGTACAAGAAACAGGAAGAAAAGTGCCGGTGCATATTTTAAACCAGTACTTTGAATTAGTCCGATTTGCAATAATCCATAAACCAATAAATAACTTGAGAAGTAGGGATGTGCTCTCAAAAGTTGTATGAGTCCTTTCATAAACGTGCTTTTTCGTAGCGTTGTACAATTTTGTAAATGAGCACATAATACAAAGCATAAGCTACAAAGTCGATGTAGCAATAACGCAGGGCAAATTCAAAAATATCGCTCCCAGGGTTGATATAAAGGAAAGTTATAGCCCCAAAGTAAAGGATTTGCCACAATGCACTGAAACGCACTTCTTTGAGGGCAACAAGTGTCGAACTCATCGGCGATACAATAAATTTTATCGCCTGACCAAAAATCAATACCGCAGTAAGTTTTCCTGCGAGTGCCCATTGACTGCCAAAAATAAAAGAGAATAGGGGGCTTGCAAAAAGAAACAAAATGAGGGCAAGCGGTATGCTCATCCAAAATAAATTTTTACTTACTTTCCAAAAATCTGAGACAATACTTTGGTTATTTCGGATTTTTTCGGCCTGGTGCTGTAAATACACTTGTGATAGGGCTGTAGAAATGAGCGCCATTGGTAGTGATAGCACTAGCCGACTTAGGTCAAATTGACCAGTTTCCGCTTTACCAAAAGCAGCATGGACAATAAATACGGGAAGGGTGAGCGAGATGGTATTTAAAAAAGAAGGAAAAGCATGGTAAATAGGAAATTGCCAATAAGTTCGCAACGTTTGCTTGAGCGCTTTCCAATTTTTTTGAACCTGAAATCCTTGTTGTTTGATTTGAATAAAAGCACCTATAAAATTGATAAAATCCCCGATTAAACTTCCAAAAAGTAGTCCTTGATTGTAACGGAGCCAACCCGCAGCGCTCTGAACAACGGCCTCTGAGCCCCGACGATAAACTTTATTTCGTGCTGCAGCCTTGTAGGCCTTTTTTCGAATTAAGTAAAAGTTAAAACATTGGTAACTACTTACAAAAAAAACACTGAGTGGAATTAAGAATAAGTACTTGACTTCGCTCTTATTCAATTCAAAGTATTGTAATATGGTTGCTTCAAAAAAGAAAATAAACAACCAAACGACTATGGCAAATACCAAGCTGATCAATACCCCACCTTCAATGAGGTGCTGTGCATCTTGGTCTTTTTCTGGCAAAACAACAGCGCTTTCATATTTGAAATTAGCGAGTGCAACAAGCATTCCAACGGCCGTTACAAATAGTGCGGCTGTTCCGAATTCTTCGGGGGAATACATGCGTCGGAGTAGCGGCTGGAATAGGATGGGTATGAGTTGGGCTATAATGGTTCCAACGATGAGCGTGGCGGAGTTGCGCAGCAATCCGGCTTTTGAAAAACGTTGGATCAGGCCTTTGATCATACCTTTGGTTTATTTACAAAGATAATCAAATCAAAATGCTTTCATTTTTTGGAGCGTCTTGGTAACTAGCGCTATATTTGTGCAAACATTAATCGATATGAAAAACGTAGCAGTTATTGGCGCCGGCACAATGGGAAATGGCATTGCACATGTCTTTGCTCAATTTGGATACAATGTAAATCTAATTGATGTTTCTGACGCCGCACTCCAACGCTCTGTAGGAACCATAACCAAAAACCTTGATCGTCAAGTTGCTAAGGGAAGCCTCACAGAAGCACAAAAAAGCCAAACCTTGGCCAATCTATCCACTTATTCCGATATGGCAGCTGGTGTAAAAGGGGTAGAATTAGTTGTTGAGGCCGCTACAGAAAACGTCGATTTAAAGCTCAAAATCTTCAAAGACCTCGATGCGCTTACAGCTCCTGAGGTGATCCTCGCTACCAACACGTCTTCCATTTCAATTACCAAAATAGCTGCGGTAACCAACCGTCCGGCGCAAGTCATTGGCATGCACTTCATGAACCCAGTTCCGGTCATGAAACTTGTCGAGATCATCCGTGGTTATTCTACTTCCGATGAAGTAACAAACCTTATTATGGAGACTTCGCGTAGTTTAGCGAAGGTGCCAGTTGAGGTAAACGATTATCCCGGTTTTGTGGCCAATCGCATCTTAATGCCCATGATCAATGAAGCCATCTATACGCTTTTTGAAGGTGTTGCTGGTGTAGAAGAGATAGACACCGTAATGAAACTCGGAATGGCGCACCCAATGGGCCCGCTTCAATTGGCAGATTTCATTGGTTTAGATGTTTGTTTGGCTATTTTAGAAGTATTACACGATGGATTTGGCAATCCAAAATATGCGCCTTGTCCTTTGTTGGTCAATATGGTTACTGCCGGTAAAAAAGGGGTGAAGTCAGGCGAAGGTTTTTACTCCTGGACCCATGGCACCAAAGACTTGGTAGTCGCTTCGAATTTCAAGAAGTAAAAAGCAATTCTTTTTGCAATTTTTCGAGTGCAATTCGATCTAGCGGAAAAGTAAGATCGGAGAGGTCAAGGTCTTGAAGCGCAACCCAGCGTTGTTTTTCTTGTTCTTCAAAAAATGGAATTGCATATTGTCCGGGCCTAACCTGAACGTTGTTCTTTTCTATGGAGACTCGGTAGTAAAAAGCAACTAAATTGCTGTTGTCGAAGGCTGAGGCTTGATAAAAATCATTGAAATAAAATAAAGCGGCGCTTGTAATTTCGAGTTGAAGTTCCTCCTTTAATTCTCTGAATAAAGCGGCTTGAATTCCTTCATTTGCCTCGACACCGCCACCCGGAAACTTACTGAAAAATTGACCAAAACGGAATTCATCCGAAATGAGAATTTCGTTAAATTCATTGGTAATCAGCGCATAAACTCTAAGATTAAAGCGCGTCAATTAGCGGATGTACTTGAAATTCATGCCTGGATAAACCGCTGCTTCTTCGAGTTCTTCTTCGATGCGCAGCAATTGGTTGTATTTGGACATTCTGTCTGATCTAGAAGCCGAACCTGTTTTGATCTGCCCACAGTTGAGTGCAACTGCGAGGTCTGCTATGGTGTTGTCTTCGGTTTCACCGCTGCGGTGACTCATGACCGATGTATAACCATTGCGCGTCGCTAAATTGACGGCCTCAATTGTTTCGGTAAGGGTGCCAATTTGATTTACTTTAACTAGAATAGAATTGGCTACTCCTTGTTGGATACCTTGTTGAAGTCTTTTGGTATTGGTAACAAAAAGGTCGTCTCCGACTAATTGGATTTTATTTCCTAGTGTTTCGGTAGCTAATTTCCAACCTGCCCAGTCGTCTTCGGCGAGGCCATCTTCAATGGAAATGATGGGGTAACGATTACACCAATCGGCCCAAAAAGCAACCATTTCTTCTGAAGTTCTGGATTCTCCGGTGGAGGCAAAATTGTATTTTTTTGTAGCCTCATCATAAAATTCAGAAGCAGCAGCGTCCAAGGCAATAAAGATATCTTTTCCTGGCGTAAAACCCGCCTTTGTAATGGCTTCCATTACGACTTCGAGTGCTTCTTCGTTGGAACCTAAATTGGGTGCAAATCCACCTTCATCGCCGACGTTCGTGGACATCCCTCTGGCTTTGAGAACCGCCTTTAAGTGATGGAAAATTTCTGTTCCCCATCGCAAACCTTCGGAAAAATTTTTGGCGCCAAAAGGCATGACCATAAATTCTTGGATATCGATGAGGTTATCTGCATGTGAGCCGCCGTTAAGAATATTCATCATTGGCACAGGCATGGTCACTGCACCTACGCCACCAATATATTGAAATAAGCTGAGGCCAGCTTCAGCAGCAGCCGCTTTGGCGACAGCTAAAGAGGTACCAAGAATAGCATTAGCGCCGAGATTTGATTTATTAGGCGTGTTGTCTAGTGCAAGCAGAAGATAATCTATTTTCTTTTGTTCAAAGACATCCATGCCCAACAAAGCATTTTGAATGTGTGTGTTGACATTTTCTACTGCTTTTTGTACACCTTTTCCGAGATATTGGCTTTTATCGCCGTCGCGAAGTTCCACGGCTTCATGAATTCCGGTAGAGGCACCAGATGGCACCGCTGCGCGTCCGAGTACGCCGTTTTCAGTGAGTACATCCACTTCAATAGTTGGATTTCCTCTAGAATCAAGGATTTGTCTGGCGTGGATAGATGCTATAAAACTCATAAGGATTTGAATTGTTGCATATGGTGAATGAAATCGTCGAAAAGGTAACGAGAGTCGTGCGGGCCAGCTGATGCCTCTGGATGGTATTGTACTGAAAAAACGGGTTTATTCTTTAGTGCAATACCCGCAACGGTATGATCATTGAGGTGCTCGTGGGTAATTTCAATGTTTTGGTTGGATGAAATACTTTCGTTTGAAATAACAAAACCGTGGTTTTGAGAAGTAATTTCACCTTTGCCCGTGCGCAAATTGAGAATAGGGTGATTGATTCCACGGTGCCCGTTAAACATTTTGATGGTTTGCAAGCCTTGGCTTAGTCCTAAAATTTGATGGCCGAGGCAAATTCCAAAAACTGGTTTGTTGTCCTGAACTATTTCTTTAACCAAGGCAATGCTTTGAGCCATTACGGAAGGGTCACCGGGGCCGTTGGATAACATGTAGCCGTCAGGTTTAAAGCTATCCAATTCTGCTTTACTGCTGTTCATTGGAAATACCTTTACATGACAGCCGCGCTCAACGAGGCAGCGAACAATGTTCTTCTTGACACCAAAGTCAATCAATGAAACGCGGAATTGTGGATTTTCAGGAGCCACTTCATAAGCCTCTTTGGTCGATACACGAGAAGACAATTCGAGTCCTTCCATTGAAGGTACTTCGTTGAGTTGTTCTTGGAGCTGCGCAATGTCAAGGATTTCAGATGAAATAATGGCGTTCATAGCGCCCTTGTTGCGGATATGTCTAACCAAGGCACGTGTGTCGATATCTGATATACCTACGGTGCCGTTTTTCTCCATGAGTTCTTGAAGTGAGCCTTCCGCAGCACTTCTTGAAAAGCCGTTTGAGAATTTTTTGGTGATGAGCCCAGCTATTTTGATGGAATCAGACTCGATTTCTTCAGCATGGACGCCATAATTACCAATATGAGCGGTAGTCATGATGAGGAGTTGGCCTAAATAGGAGGGATCTGTAAAAACTTCTTGATAACCGGTCATTCCGGTGTTAAAGGCGATTTCTCCGCCGGTAGTTCCAATTTTACCAATTGCAGTGCCTTTGAAAACGGTGCCGTCTGCGAGAAGTAAAATAGCTGCTTGTTGTGGCTGCATTTATTAATTTTCTCCAAAATTACGGACTTTAGTAAAATCGACGTGCTATAAAATCAAAAAAGGCGAACTAAAGTCCGCCTTTTTTATCAACAAATTGTTGGTTTTATTCTTCTGTTTTCTCTTCTTCAGCTGCTGGAGCTTCAGGTGTTTCTTCAGTAGCATCAGCTTCAGGAGCTTCTTCCACAACCTCAGCTGCAGGAGCTTCTTCCACAACCTCAGCTGCAGGAGCTTCTTCCACAACCTCAGCTGCAGGAGCTTCTTCCACAATCTCAGCTGCAGGAGCTTCTTCCACAACCTCAGCTGCAGGCGTTTCTTCCACAACTTCAGCTACAGGCGTTTCTTCGACAACTTCAGCTGTTGATTCTTCAACTGCTACTGCAGTAGCAGCTGCCTCGGTGGTCTTACCACCACGGCGCGAACGACGTGTAGTTTTCTTAGCAGTGTTGTTGTATAGTTCATTGAAATCAACAAGCTCGATCATACACATTTCGGCGTTATCACCTAGACGGTAACCAGTGCGAATGATACGTGTGTAACCGCCATCGCGTGTAGCGATTTTAGGTGCAACTTCTCTGAATAATTCAGTGACTGCCTCTTTACTTTGTAAGTAAGAGAAAACAACACGACGTGAATGTGTAGAGTCTGTTTTTGATTTAGTGAGCAAAGGCTCGATAAAACCGCGCAATGTTTTTGCTTTTGCAATTGTGGTAGTGATGCGCTTGTGTTCGATCAAAGAACAAGCCATATTGGAAAGCATTGCTTTGCGGTGGCCAGTCTTTCTTCCTAAGTGATTTACTTTATTTCCGTGTCTCATGACTTAAAATCTTAATCTCTGTCTAATTTATATTTTGCGACATTCATTCCGAAAGTCAAGCCTTTGCTGTCGACGAGGTCTTCGAGCTCAGTGAGTGACTTTTTACCAAAGTTTCTGAATTTCAATAAGTCAGACTTGGCATAAGAAACGAGGTCTCCGAGGGTTTCTACATCTGCTGCTTTCAAACAGTTAAGGGCACGAACGGAAAGATCCATGTCTACTAATTTGGTTTTAAGCAATTGACGCATGTGCAATGAAGTTTCGTCAAATTCTTCGGTCTCCGCTTTGATTTCACTGTCGAGTGTAATACGCTCGTCAGAGAACAACATAAAGTGGTGAATCAAAATTTTAGCTGCTTCTTTCAATGCTTCTTTCGGATGAATAGAACCGTCGGATTTGATGTTGAAAACCAATTTTTCGTAGTCGGTTTTTTGCTCGACACGATAGTTTTCTACATTGAACTGTACGTTTACGATTGGTGTAAAAATAGAGTCAATGAAAATAGTACCGAACGGTGCGTTTGCAGATTTGTTCTCTTCTGCAGGCACATAACCACGACCCTTGACAATGGTAAGCTCCATCTCAAATTTGACGGAAGACTCCATGTTACAGATCACTAGATCAGGGTTTAGAACTTGGAAGGCGCTCGTGAATTTACCGAGGTCTCCAGCGGTTAATTGTTGTTGACCACTCACTGAAACAATAACTGTTTCTGAGTCTGTACCTTCAATCTGACGTTTAAAGCGCACTTGCTTGAGGTTCAAAACAATTTCAGTAACATCTTCTACTACGCCTTTGAGTGTAGTAAATTCATGGTCTGCACCTTGAATTTTGATTGACGAAATTGCAAATCCTTCTAAGGAAGAAAGCAAAATTCGACGGAGTGAGTTACCAATGGTAATTCCGTAGCCCGGTTCTAGCGGACGAAACTCAAATTCTCCATTGAAATCATCGGAGTTGAGCATGATAACCTTGTCAGGTTTTTGAAAATCCAATATTGCCATTTTCTATCGCTTAGGGTTATTTAGAATACAATTCGACGATCAATTGCTCGCGAATATTTTCTGGAATCATTTCTCTTGCAGGTAGGTTCAATAACTTACCGCTCATGCTTGATGAATCCCAATCAAGCCAATCAAAAGTTTTATTGCGAGCGGTTAGTGAACCAGAAATTGCTTCTAAAGACTTTGACTTCTCGCGAACGCCAATAACGTCGCCAATGCGCAAAGTATATGAAGGAATATTGACTACTTCACCGTTCACAGTGATGTGTTTATGAGAAACCAACTGACGAGCAGCACGACGTGAAGCAGCAATACCCAAACGGAAAACTGTGTTGTCGAGACGAGTCTCGCATAATTGCAATAAGTTTTCACCGGTAATGCCTTTCATGCGCGAAGCTTTTTCGAACATGTTAGCGAATTGACGCTCTAGAATTCCGTAGGTATATTTTGCTTTTTGCTTTTCACCTAACTGGATAGCGTATTCTGACTGTTTGCCACCTCTTCTTTTAGATGGACCGTGTTGTCCTGGACCGTAGTTTCTTCTGTCCAAGGCTTTGTCTGGACCAAAAATGGGATCGCGAAAGCGACGTGCAATTTTGGATTTAGGACCTCTGTATCTTGCCATTATAAATTAAATTGTATGGGCGTCATGAATTAAGGCATTCCTTCGATGACACTAAGCCCACGGGTTAAAAAAATACTAAACTCTTCTTCGTTTTGGTGGACGACAACCGTTGTGTGGCATTGGTGTCACGTCAATGATTTCTGTAACTTCAATGCCTGAATTGTGAAGTGCTCTGATAGCAGACTCACGTCCGGCACCAGGGCCTTTTACAAAAACACGCACTCTACGTAGTCCGAAGTCATGAGCTTCTTTTGATGCATCTTCTGCTGCAACCTGTGCGGCATAAGGTGTGTTCTTTTTAGAACCTTTGAAGCCCATCTTGCCCGCAGATGACCATGAGATCACTTGCCCAGCATTGTTCGTTAAAGAAATGATGATGTTGTTGAAACTCGCTTGGATATGCGCTTCTCCGGCAGCATCAACTTTAACGTTCTTCTTCTTTTTTTGATTTGCTTTTGCCATTGTTATGGGTAACTAGTTATTATTTAGTTGCTTTTTTCTTGTTTGCAACAGTCTTACGTTTTCCTTTACGTGTACGAGAGTTGTTTTTGGTTCTTTGACCACGAAGTGGCAAGCCCAAACGGTGACGAATACCACGCTGGCAACCGATGTCCATAAGGCGCTTGATGTTCAATTGAACTTCTGAACGCAATTGTCCTTCGGTCTTGATCTCGTTAACAGTGTTACGGATAGCTGCTAGTTGGTCATCATTCCAATCTTGTACCTTGATGTTTTCATCAATAGAATTGGTATTCAGAATCATTTTAGCTGTACTTCTTCCGATTCCGTAGATATAAGTCAAGCCAATGACTCCTCTTTTGTTTTTTGGTAAATCTATACCTGCAATACGTGCCATATACTTATAATTATCCTTGACGTTGTTTTAATTTCGGATTTTTCTTGTTGATCACGTAAACTTTTCCTTTACGCTTTACAATCTTGCAATCTGCAGTTCTCTTTTTAACTGATGCTCTGACTTTCATAATTCTAGTTATTTGTATCTAAAAGATATTCTACCTTTTGTTAAATCATAAGGAGACATTTCTACTTTAACGCGGTCTCCAGGGAGTATTTTTATGTAAAACATGCGCATTTTGCCTGAAATGTGGGCAGTAATGACATGTCCGTTTTCGAGTTCAACTCTAAACATTGCATTTGGCAATGCTTCGAGGATGGTACCATCTTGTTCTATGGATGTTTGCTTAGCCATAAATTACATTCCAGAAAATTCGTTAGCACCTCTACGACCTCTAACTCGTGTACCTTCCATGAGGGAATCCATGTTGCGGTTGAGTTGATAAGTTTCAATTTGTTGAAGGGTATCAAGTACAACACCTACCATGATGAGTATGGAAGTACCACCAAAGAACATTGCGAAACCGTCATTGACTCCTGCGAGTTTGGCAATTGAAGGCAGAATAGCAATCGTAGCCAAAAACAGGGAACCAGGGAAAGTAATGCGTGAAACAACTTGATCGACATGTTCGGCAGTTTCCTCACCAGGACGAACACCGGGAATAAAACCACCGCTCTTTTTGAGATCGTCAGCAATTTTACTCGGGTTGATCATAATGGCTGTGTAGAAATAGGTGAACACAACGATGAGAATAATGAGAAGGGCATTGTAACTAAATCCGTATGGGTCACCAAGTGTTTTGGTGAGCCAACCGGCATCTTGTTGTTGGGTTACGCCTTGATATACCATCATTGGGATGGTCATGATTGCTTGCGCAAAAATGATTGGCATGACACCACTTGCATTGATTTTAATCGGCAAGTAATTTCTAGCTCCATTGACATCTTCCGCAGCTCTTGCTCCGGCAACACGCTTAGCTGTGTTTAGCGGAATGCGACGCACTCCTTGCACGATAAGAATTGTTAAAAGAATGATAACGAAGAACATGACGATTTCGAGAACCAAGCGAATTAAGTTACCAGCTTCTACTGATTTACCGAACTCTGCAAAAAATGCACCCGGTAGTCTCGAAAGGATACCTACAGTAATGAGTAGCGATATACCGTTACCAATACCGCGTTCGGTGATGCGCTCGCCTAACCAAACCGCAAACATTGAGCCTGCAATCAGGAGCATTATGGTTTGGGTCCACCAAAAAGTACTAGGGTCGTCTGGCATAGCATTTTTGTTACTTACATATAAAGTAAGGTAACTTGGGGCTTGAAGTGCACAGATAACAATGGTCAATAGACGCGTGTAATTGTTGATTTGTTTTCTACCAGATTCACCTTCGTTTTGCATTTTTTGAACAGCTGGAACAGCCATACCAAGTAATTGCATAATAATGGATGCACTAATATAAGGCATGATGCCTAGTGCCATGATGGATGCGTTGGTAAATCCTCCACCTGAAAAGACGGAAAGGATACTTTCGAGAAAGTTTTGATCCGTAGCCGTACTAGAGAGCGCATCGTATTTTACACCAGGTAAAATAACGTATGAACCTACACGATAAGTTAGGATGAGGCCAAGTGTGAGGATAATTCGCTTGCGCAATTCCTCAACTTTCCAGATATTTTGCAGGTTGGTTATTAAACGTTTCATCTAAAAGCGTGCAAAGATAGTTAGATTTTTGTACATGTACCACCTAAGGCTTCAATTGCAGCAATAGCTGTGCTTGAAAAACCATTGGCAGAGATGTTGATTTTGGCTTTTAACTTACCACGACCAAGTACTTTTACAAGTTCGTTGTTCGATAAAAGTCCATTTTGACGTAACACTTCCGGTGTGATATCGAGGATACCTTTAACGCTTGCAAGATTTTCGATGATATCTAAGTTAATGGCTTTATATTCAACACGGTTGATGTTTTTAAAGCCGAACTTAGGTACACGACGCTGTAAAGGCATCTGACCACCTTCGAAACCAATTTTGGTTTTGTAACCAGAGCGCGATTTAGCACCTTTGTGACCACGTGTAGAGGTTCCGCCGCGTCCTGAACCTTGTCCACGACCGATACGCTTCTCAGCTTTGATTGAGCCTGCTGCTGGTGTTAGATTATGTAATTCCATTTCTTTGTGAGTCTATTATTCTACTACTTGAATAAGGTGCTTGACCTTACTCACCATTCCCATAATTTGAGGCGTAACCTCTTTTTCAATAACTTGATTCAAGCGACGAAAACCTAAAGCTTTAATTGTAGCTTTTTGATCAGCTGGACGCTTGATCGCACTTTTCACTTGTTTGATTTTGATTGTGCTCATTGCTGAATATTTTATCCGTTGAATACTTTGTCAAGGGAAATACCACGCTGACGTGCTACAGCAACTGCATCGCGCATATTTGCCAATGCGTCCATAGTTGCTTTTACTACGTTGTGCGGGTTAGAAGAACCTTGAGATTTTGCCAATACGTTGTGAACACCAACGCTCTCGAGTACGGCACGCATCGCACCACCTGCAATTACACCAGTACCTTCAGTAGCCGGCTTGAGGAAAACCTCAGCACCACCAAATTTACCTTTTTGCTCGTGGGGAACCGTTCCGCGTAGAATAGGAACTTTAATCAAGTTCTTTTTTGCGTCGTCGATGCCTTTAGTAATGGCTTCTGTTACTTCTTTTGCCTTACCAAGACCGTGACCTACTACGCCGTTTTCATCACCTACAACAACAATTGCAGAAAAACTGAACGTACGACCACCTTTTGTTACTTTGGTAACGCGGTTAACAGCAACGAGTTTGTCTTTTAACTCGATATCAGCTGATTTCACTCTGTTTACGATTTGAGCTGCCATTTTTCTTAAAATTTGAGTCCTCCTTCACGAGCTGAATCAGCCAAGGATTTGATTCTACCATGATACAAGTAACCATTGCGGTCAAAAACAACGCGTTCAACGCCTGCTTTTTGAGCTGCAGCTGCGATTGTTTTACCAACAATAGCCGCTTGGCTTACTTTGTTTACTTTTTGTGCGTCGTCCATTTTGAGTGAACCGGCAGAGGCAAGAGTACGACCACTGTTGTCGTCGATGATTTGCGCGTAAATCTGTTTGTTACTTCTAAAAACGGTGAGGCGTGGAATAGCTGAAGTACCGAAAACTTTTTTTCTGATTCTTCGCTTGATTTTTGCTCTTCTTAATACTTTATTTAGTGCCATAATTCTTGCGATTATTTTTTACCTGCTGACTTACCAGCTTTTCTACGAATATCTTCACCTACAAACCGGATACCTTTTCCTTTGTATGGTTCAGGTTTTCTGAAAGAGCGAATCTTGGCAGCAACTTGTCCGAGTAATTGCTTATCGTAAGACTCAAGGGTCACGATCGGCGCTTTACCTTTTTCAGTTACAGTGGTAACTTTCACTTCTTTCGGGATTTCCAAAATAATGGCA
Source organism: Sphingomonadales bacterium (assembly GCA_016872115.1). GTDB lineage: Bacteria > Bacteroidota > Bacteroidia > Flavobacteriales_D > Crocinitomicaceae > UBA952. The sequence goes on from VHBC01000003.1 coordinate 91,576, forward strand.
TGTGAAAATCCGAGTGCTAATTCGAGTTGTTGACCAACGGCATTTGCGCGGTAACCAACTCCGATAACTTCTATTTCTTTTTTGAAGCCTTCAGAAACACCATGGATCATGTTGTAAACCAAGGCACGGTACAAACCGTGCTTTGAACGGTGATCTGGAGCCTCTGTGGCACGCGCAAAAGTGATGACGTTGTCTTCGATGCTAACGCTAACCGACGAATCAATGTGTTGTGCTAATTCGCCTTTTTTCCCTTTGACCGTCATGACGGAATCTATGAACGTCACTTCGACGCCGCTAGGGATTGTTATAGGTGCTTTTCCAATTCTTGACATTGTTCTTAATTTTTTAGTAAACGTAACAAAGAACTTCGCCGCCAACGTTGTTTTGACGCGCTTCTTTATCTGTGATCACACCACGAGAAGTAGAAACGATGGCAATACCTAAACCATTCAAAACGCGTGGCATTTCTTCGGCACTGCTATACTTTCTAAGTCCTGGACGTGAAGCACGTTGCAATTTAGTGATGGCTGGAACACGCGTAGATGTGTTGTATTTCAAGGCGATTTTGATAATACCTTGTTTGTTGTCATCCTCAAATTTGTAATTGAGGATATACCCTTGATCAAATAAAATTTGAGTCATGGCACGCTTGATGTTCGAGCCAGGGATATCTACGGTCTTCAAGCCTGCTGCACTCGCATTTCTGATGCGGGTGAGAAAATCTGCTATTGGATCTGTATTCATTTCTTTTACTTTTTCTTAATTACCAACTTGCTTTTTTAACTCCGGGGATTTTACCAGCCAAAGCCATCTCGCGGAAAGAGACCCTTGAAATACCAAATTGACGCATATAACCTCTCGGACGACCAGTCAAGCCACAACGGTTGTGTTTTCTGATTTTAGCGGAGTTTGCTGGTAATTTCTGCAATGCCATCATGGCATCCCATTTTTGAGTCTGAATTTCTTCAGATGCATCTGTCGACTTCAAAATTTTGGTGAGTTCAGCACGCTTTTTCTCATAGCGGTTTACTAACCTTTCTCTCTTGCGCTCACGCGCTTTCATTGATTCTTTAGCCATTTCTTTTTATTTTTTAATAAATGGGAAACCAAATGCATCCAACAATGCTTTTGCCTCTTCGTCGCTGTTGGCTGATGTAACGAAGGTGATGTCCATTCCAAGGATACGATTTACTTTATCGATATCGATTTCTGGGAAAATGATATGCTCTTTGATACCGAGGTTGAAATTACCACGTCCGTCAAATCCTTTTGGGTTGATACCGCGGAAGTCACGTGTTCTTGGCAATGCAACTGCGAGTAAACGATCGAGGAAATCGTACATGCGGTCACCGCGTAGGGTCACTTTTGTTCCGATTGGCATCCCTTTACGCAACTTAAAGTTGGAGATATCCTTCTTTGAAATGGTGGTAATTGCTTTTTGACCAGCGATACGAGATAGGTCTGCTGCTGCGCTATCGATCAATTTCTTGTCGGCAACGGCATCACCCATACCTTGGCTGAGTACAATTTTTTCTAACTTAGGAACGCTCATTACAGACTTGTAATTGAAACGCTCTTGAAGCGTTTGCTTGATTTCGTTCCTGTACTTTTCTTTTAATCTTGGCGTGTAACTCATTACTTAATCACCTCCCCTGATTTTTTTGAATAACGTACTAATTTTCCTTTTTCCTCTTTTCTACCGATGCGTGTGGCAACACCGTTGCTCACGACCATGAGGTTTGAAATGTGGATAGAACCTTCTTTCTCTTCGATTCCACCCTGAGGATTTGTTGCGCTAGGCTTGTTGTGTTTTTTGATCATATTGACCCCTTCAACTGTGGCGCGCATCTTTTCTCGATCGATGGTGGCAACTTTGCCCTCGCGACCTTTGGATTCACCAGAAATAACCTTCACGGTGTCGCCAATCTTGATGTGTAATTTCTTTTGCATTACTCAATGATTTATAACACCTCAGGTGCTAGTGAAACAATTTTCATGTAGTTGCTTTCACGCAATTCACGTGCAACTGGTCCGAAAATACGCGTACCGCGCATTTCGCCACCTTGGTTAAGGATTACACAAGCATTGTCGTCGAAGCGAATGTAAGAACCGTCTGGACGACGAATTTCTTTTTTTGTTCTTACTACAACTGCTTTTGCTACTGAACCTTTTTTCACGGCTGCGTTTGGCATAGCACTTTTAACGGCAACAACAATTTTGTCACCTACTGAGGCATAGCGTCTTCTTGTACCGCCTAAAACGCGGATGCATAATACTTCCTTAGCTCCGGAGTTGTCTGCAACTGATAGTCTGGATTCTGTTTGTATCATTTTGTCCGATTATTTAGCGCGTTCTACAATTTCTACCATTCTCCAGTTCTTTGATTTACTCAAAGGACGTGTTTCCATGATGCGAACGGTATCTCCAACATGACAGTCGTTGTTTTCGTCGTGAGCAACAAACTTGGTAGTTTTCTTAACGAACTTACCGTATTTAGGGTGCTTCACTTTACGTTCAACAGAAACGACAATGGATTTTTCCATTTTGTCACTGGTCACGACACCAATTCTTTCTTTTCTTAAATTTCGTTTTTCCATGTTCATTTTTTTACCTCAGGATTAGGCCTGATTTGAACGTTTAGTTAACTCTGTACTCAATCTTGCTACCAACTTGCGCATATGGTGAATGCGCATTGGATTTTCAATTGGAGCCATTTTGTGTGTCAACTTCAAGTTGGTCAATTGACCTTTAAAGTCTTCCAAACGGCCTTGTAAATCCATTGTAGAAAGTTTTGCGATTTCTGTTTGTTTCATCTTAATTTATTAAGCTGGTATAACATAATCATTGCGTACAATGAACTTACATTTCACAGGCAACTTCTGTGCTGCAAGTCGCATTGCTTCTTTTGCAATGTCGTAAGGGACACCATCTGCTTCGAACATGATTGTTCCCGGTTTGATCACGGCAACCCAATGGCTAGGTGCTCCCTTACCTTTACCCATACGTACTTCAGCTGGTTTTGAGGTAACCGGCTTGTCTGGGAAAATTCGGATCCATACTTTTCCTTCACGCTTCATGTATCGAGTAACGGCAATACGTGAAGCTTCAATCTGACGTGAAGTAATCCATCCTGGTTCCAAAGCCTTTAATCCGAAAGATCCGAATGCGATGGTTGAGCCACGATGAGCTAAACCTCGGTTTCTACCTTTCTGTGCTCTTCTAAATTTTGTTCTTTTAGGCTGTAACATTTCCTGTCAATTTAACTGTCTTATTACTTCTTCTTTCTTTTGAACGATGCAGGCTTGCGATCACCACCTTGGTTGTTCGCAGCACCGGTGTTCATACCGATGTTTGGAGCGAGGTCACGCTTGCCATAAACTTCTCCACGGCAAATCCAAACTTTAACGCCAATACGGCCATATGTGGTGTGCGCCTCAGATACTGCATAGTCGATGTCTGCACGGAAAGTGTGCAATGGGGTACGACCGTCTTTGTACATTTCTGTACGTGCCATTTCAGCACCGTTCAAACGACCAGAAATCTTTACTTTGATTCCTTCAGCACCCATGCGCATTGTTCCTGCGATAGCCATTTTAATGGCACGACGGAAAGAAATACGGGCTTCCAATTGACGAGAAATACCATCAGCTACTAAGCGCGCGTCTAATTCTGGACGTTTCACTTCGAAGATGTTGATTTGGATTTCTTTTTTCGTCAACTTCTTTAATTCTTCCTTTAGTTTGTCAACTTCTTGACCACCTTTACCGATGATGACACCTGGACGGGCAGTGTTGATAGTAACTGTAACTAGTTTAAGGGTGCGCTCGATGATGATTTTAGCAATACTTGCTTTAGCCAAACGTGCGTTGAGGTAACGACGGATTTGATCGTCTTCTACGATTTTATCTTTGTAATCGTTGCCACCGTACCAATTTGATTCCCATCCGTGGATGTAACCAAGTCTATTTCCAATTGGATTCGTTTTTTGTCCCATTTCTTCTAGTTATTTAGTACCATCAACTACGATCGTCACGTGGTTCGATCTTTTTCTAATTCTGTGCGCACGACCTTGTGGTGCTGGTTGAATGCGTTTAAGCATCGTTCCACAACCTACTTCGATATGGCTCACTACAAGTGTTTCTTGGCTGATGTCAGCACCTTCGTTTTTTTGCTCCCAATTTGCAATTGCAGAACGTAGCAATTTACCAAGGCTTGTTGACGCATCTTTACCATTGAAATGGAGGATGTTCAATGCTTTGTTGACTTCAACCCCACGGATTAAATCAGCCACCATTCTCATCTTGCGAGGAGAAATAGGTGAATCATTCAAGCGGGCGATGGCCATTGACTTTTTATTTTCTTTAAGCTCTTCAGCTCTTAAGCGTTTTCTAGCTCCCATGACTGTAATAATTCTTAACGTTTCTTATCTTTTTTATTACCGGCGTGGCCACGGAAGTTACGGGTAGGGGAGAATTCTCCTAATTTGTGACCTACCATATTTTCCGTAACGAATACAGGGATGAACTTGTTACCGTTGTGAACGGCGAAAGTCAAACCAACAAATTCCGGAGTAATCGTGGATGCTCGTGACCATGTTTTGATAACAGCCTTGCTGCTAGACGCTTGAGCATCGTCAACTCGTTTCATCAACTTATAGTGAACAAACGGTGGTTTCTTTAATGAACGACTCATACCTTAATTATTTCTTTCTTCTTTCTACAATTAACTTATCGGAATACTTGCGCTTGGATCTTGTTTTGAATCCTTTAGCAGGCATACCATTTCTTGAACGTGGGTGACCACCGGCGTTGCGGCCTTCACCACCACCCATTGGGTGATCAACTGGGTTCATGACGACACCACGGACACGTGGACGACGACCTAACCAGCGTGAGCGTCCTGCCTTACCAGAGACTACCAAATTGTGCTCTGCGTTAGATACAGAACCAATTGTAGCAAGACAAGTTGTAAGGATCATGCGCGTTTCACCTGAAGGCATTTTTACGATAGCGTATTTGCCATCTCGTGCGTTCAATTGGGCGTAAGTACCCGCACCGCGTGCAATGATACCACCAGCTCCTGGCTTCAATTCGATGTTGTGGATAACAGTACCGAGTGGAATGTCCGAAAGGAACATAGCGTGACCCACATTTGGAAGTGCAGTTTTACCAGAAAGAACGACATCGCCAACTTTGAGCCCGTTAGGAGCAATGATGTAGCGTTTTTCACCATCGGCATAAAACAACAAAGCGATGTTAGCTGTACGGTTTGGATCGTATTCAATGGATTTTACAGTGGCTGGAATATCAAATTTTTCACGTTTGAAGTCAACAACACGGTAACGTTGTTTGTGACCACCACCCATATAGCGCATGGTCATACGGCCGTCGTTGTTACGACCACCTGATTTTTTCATCGGAGCCAACAAACTCTTTTCTGGTGTCGCTTTGGTTAGCTCTGCAAAATCAGTAGCTACCTTGTGGCGTTGACCTGGAGTTGTTGGTTTAAATTTTTTCAAACTCATGGTTAAACATTAATAATTGTTAAATAAATCAATGGTTTCACCATCTGCTATCGTTACTACAGCCTTCTTCCATTGTTTGCTTCTTTGCTCAACAATGCCTTTATTCGTGTACTTCACAGAGGATACCCCACCACCATAGTTTAATGTACGAACATCTGTGACATGTACTCCATACATCTTTTCGATGGCATTTTTAATTTCGATCTTGTTGGACTTACGGTCTACTTCAAATGTAAAGCGGTTTGAAACCTCGCTTAATTTGGTAGCTTTTTCCGTAATGACCGGCTTCTTGATAATAGTATGCATAACGCTTAGTTAAGAATCGTTTGAATTTTCTCAATTGAGCTTTCAGCCAATACCACTTTTGAGGCGTTGAGCACATCGTAAGTGTTAAAGGAATCTGCTGTTACGACTTTCACGCGTCCAAGGTTGCGTGCAGCAAGATATACGCTGTCGGTTTTGTCACCAAGGATGAAAAGTACTTTTTGGTTTTCAAGATTCATAGAAGACAAGAGTGCTTTGAAGTCTTTTGTTTTTGCTTCCATGTTGAGGTCTTGAATGACCATGAGGGAGTCGTTTTTCGCTTTGAAAGCAAAAGCTGACTTGCGGGCCAAACGCTTCAATTTCAAGTTTAATTTGAAATGGTAGTTGCGTGGACGTGGACCGAAAATACGGCCACCGCCTACACGTGTACCTGATTTAGCTGAACCAGCACGTGCACCACCTGTTCCTTTTTGACGCTTGATTTTTTTGGTAGAACCTGCAATCTCGTTGCGCTCTCTAGATTTGTGTGTACCTTGACGCTTGTTGGCTAAATGTTGTTTGACATCTAAGTAAATGGCATGGTTGTTTGGTTCAATACCAAACACCTCGTCTGCAAGGGTTACTGACTTGGCAGTAGCTGCACCTTTTGAATCGTAGATCTTCAGTTTCATTACTTGACAATTGTTACGGTTGAACCATTTGCACCCGGAATCGATCCTTTAACGATCAAAAGATTCTTATCTGCAATTACTTTTAAAACTAGGAGGTTAGCTTGCTTGCGAGATTTGTTACCCATTTGACCCGCCATGCGCATTCCTTTGAATACACGTGCAGGATAGGAACAAGCACCAATTGAACCTGGTGCGCGCAAACGGTTGTGCTGACCATGTGTTGACTGACCGACGCCACCAAAGTTGTGGCGACGAACAACCCCTTGAAAACCTTTACCTTTTGTGGTTCCGCTTACATCGACAAACTCACCTTCTTCAAAAAGGTTAGCGTCAATGGTGTCTCCGAGGTTAGCTGAGTCGAATCCTTTGAATTCAACCAACTTAGACTTTGGAGCCGTGTTTGCTTTTTTGAAATGACCCTTTAATGCATTGGAGGTGTTTTTCTCTTTACGAGTACCAAACCCCAACTGAACTGCATCGTAACCATCTCTGTCTTGTGTTTTGACTTGCGTCACCACACAAGGACCAGCTTCAATAACTGTGCATGGCATTGATTTGCCCTCAGCACTAAAGATGCTAGTCATCCCGATTTTACGTCCAATAATTCCTGGCATATACTAGTTGTTAAAAAATTACACTTTGATTTCTACGTCAACTCCACTAGGAAGCTCAAGCTTCATAAGGGCATCTACGGTTTTAGAAGAACTGCTGTAGATATCCATTAAGCGCTTGTATGCACACAATTCGAATTGCTCACGTGCTTTTTTGTTCACGTGTGGTGAACGAAGCACAGTGTAGATTCTTTTGTGTGTTGGAAGTGGAATAGGACCACTCACCACAGCACCTGTTGATTTAACTGTTTTTACGATTTTTTCTGCTGATTTGTCGAGCAAGTTATGATCGTAAGATTTTAATTTAATTCTGATTTTTTGGCTCATCTGCTTTGAACTTTATTATGCTGTGACTTTACCGTTTGCTTTTGCTACTACATCGTCGGCGATGTTTTTAGGCGCTTCTGCGTAGTGTGAAAACTCCATAGAAGAATTTGCACGACCTGAGGTGATGGTACGCAACTGGGTTACATAACCAAACATTTCAGAAAGTGGAACATCTGCTTTCAATACTTTGGCGCCGTTGCGGTCATCCATTCCTTTCATCATACCGCGACGACGGTTGAGGTCACCTACGACGTCACCCATGTTTTCTTCTGGTGTAACTACTTCGAGTTTCATGATTGGTTCAAGAAGGATAGGACGACAAGCTTTAAGAGCTGTACGGTATGCCATCTTAGCACACAATTCGAATGAAAGTGAATCGGAGTCAACGTTGTGGTAAGATCCGTCGATCAATTCAACTACAAGAGAATCGATAGGGAAGCCGGCCATAACGCCGTTTTTCATAGAATCTTTGAATCCTTTTTCTACAGATGGAATGAATTCCCGTGGAATATTACCTCCTTTGATGCTATTGATGAATTCAAGACCTGTTTTCTCTTCATTGGTCTGCGGAGAGATTTTGACGTAGATATCGGCAAATTTACCACGACCACCCGTTTGTTTTTTATAAACTTCGCGGTGTTCAGTATTACTTGTAATAGCTTCGCGGTATGCAACCTGCGGAGCACCTTGGTTTACTTCTACTTTGAACTCGCGCTTTAGACGGTCAATGATGATTTCGAGGTGAAGCTCACCCATTCCTGAGATAATCGTTTGTCCTGTTTCTTCGTCTGTGTTGACGCGGAACGTTGGATCTTCTTCAGAAAGTTTAGATAAACCAATTGATAAACGATCGGTATCGGCTTGTGTTTTAGGCTCGATCGCCAAACCGATAACTGGATCAGGGAAGACCATTGACTCGAGAACGATCGGAGCGTTTTCAGCACAAAGTGTATCACCCGTTTTGATATCCTTGAATCCGACAACCGCACCGATATCACCAGCACCTAGTTCAGGTATTTGGTTTTGTTTATTGGCGTGCATTTGGAAGATACGAGAAATACGTTCTTTGTTGTCTGAACGCGTGTTCAAAACGTAAGAACCTGCTTCGAGTTTACCTGAATAGGCACGAACGAAACACAAACGACCAACAAATGGGTCAGTTGCAATTTTAAATGCCAAAGCAGCAAAAGGCTCGTCGTAAGATGGCTTACGGCTGATTTCTTGCTCTGTTTTAGGGTTGGTACCTGTGATGGCTTCAACATCTAGCGGTGAAGGAAGGATTTCCATTACCATGTCGAGCATTGCTTGTACTCCTTTGTTTTTGAAAGATGAACCACACATCATTGGAACGACTTTACCTGCGATAGTTGCTTGACGCAATGCATCGAGGATTTCGCGCTCAGTCAATGAATTCTCATCTTCGAAGAATTTCTCCATGAGGTTTTCGTCGAATTCGGCAACTGCTTCTAAAAGTTCAGAACGCAATTGACGTGCTTCGTCAATGACGTCAGCTGGGATATCAACTTCTTGGAAAGTCATACCCAAATCGTGCTCATTCCAAACGATACCTCTCCAGTTAATCAAGTCGACAACTCCTTTGAAGTTATCTTCTTCACCGATATTGATTTGGAGTGGAAGCGCGTGGCTACCAAGCATTTCTTTTACTTGGCGACAAACCATAAGGAAGTCTGCACCTTGGCGGTCCATTTTGTTAACGAATCCGATGCGTGGAACGTTGTAGTTATTTGCCAAACGCCAGTTGGTTTCAGATTGTGGCTCAACACCATCGACAGCAGAAAACAAGAAAACCAAACCATCAAGTACACGCAAAGAACGGTTTACTTCTACGGTGAAGTCAACGTGTCCTGGGGTGTCAATGATGTTGACGTGGTATTTTTGACCGCGGTAATTCCAGTCTAGGGTGGTAGCAGCAGAGGTAATGGTGATACCACGCTCTTGCTCTTGCTCCATCCAGTCCATGGTAGCGGCACCATCGTGAACTTCACCAATTTTGTGACTTACACCACCATAGTAAAGAATACGCTCGGTTGTAGTGGTTTTACCAGCGTCGATGTGCGCGGCAATACCAATGTTTCTTGTAAATTTTAAGTCTCTAGCCATTTGTTAGAATCTGAAGTGTGAGAATGCTTTGTTTGCTTCAGCCATGCGAAGCGTGTCTTCTTTCTTCTTGAAAGCAGCGCCTTCTTCTTTTGAAGCGGCGATGATTTCGGAGGCCAAACGCTGGGCCATTGTTTTCTCGTTGCGTTTGCGAGAGTAACCAATTAACCATTTCATTGCTAGTGACGACTTGCGCTCTTCGCGAACAGGAGTTGGGATCTGGAAAGTGGCACCACCAACGCGACGCGAACGTACTTCTACACTTGGTGTAACGTTTTCGATGGCTTTTTTCCATGTTTCGAGACCATTTGTATCTTCGATTTTCTTTTCTACGATTTCTAATGCTTCGTAAAAAATACGGAATGCTAAACTTTTCTTACCGTCTAGCATGAGGTTGTTCACAAATTTAGTAACGACTACTTCATTGAACTTTGGATCTGGGAGGATCGCAATTTTTTTCGCTTTTCTTCTTCTCATGATGTCTAGCTTTTAATTATTTCTGCTTAGGACGTTTTGTACCATACTTAGAACGACGTTGGCTACGGCCTTGAACTCCGGCTGTATCCTCTGCACCACGAACAATGTGGTAACGTACCCCAGGTAAATCTTTTACCCTTCCTCCGCGTACTAGTACTAATGAGTGTTCTTGAAGATTGTGGCCTTCACCACCAATGTAAGCGTTGACTTCTTTTCCATTGGTCAATCGTACACGAGCGACTTTTCGCATAGCCGAGTTCGGCTTCTTAGGAGTTGTCGTGTACACACGAACGCAAACACCTTTGCGTTGTGGACATGAATCAAGCGCAGCAGACTTACTTTTCTTCACTACCGCAGTTCTTCCTTTGCGAACTAATTGTTGAATAGTTGGCATAAAATACTCTTGTTTTTTTATAATAAATAATAACCCCCAAACGCACTTTGAGGGGTGCAAAGATAACTATATATTTTTATAAACCAAGACCGTTTGAAAAATATTCGGCTTTTTTGGGCCTGATTTTCAAAAAAAAAGGAACCCGTTCGGATTCCTTTGGATTTTATTTTTTTCAAATGATTGGTGTCTTATCTGTAAAGCGTAGCTTTTACGGCTTTTACGATGCGCTCCACATTAGGCAATGCTTCGTCTATTAGTGTAGGCGAGAACGCAAAAGGGGTATCGGTTTGAGTTACGCGTTGTACTGGCGCATCTAAGTAATCGAAGGCATAGCGTTGAAGGTGGTAGGCTATTTCAGATGAGATACTTGCCAATGGCCAAGATTCTTCAACAACCACACAACGATTTGTTTTCTTGATGGATTCGACGATGCAACCGTAGTCAATTGGGCGTATGGTACGCAAATCGATGATCTCGACACTGATATTTTCCTTGGCTAATACTTCTGCCGCCTCTTGGGCCACCTTTATGATTTTACCAAAAGTAACGAGTGTAATATCTGATCCTTTTCTTTTGACGTCAGCTACGCCAATTGGAATGATGTATTCGCCTTCAGGAACTTCGCCTTTATCGCCATACATTTTTTCTGACTCTAAGAAAACAACAGGGTCGTTGTCACGGATGGCTGCTTTGAGCAAACCTTTAGCGTCGGCTGGGTTTGAAGGCGTGATGACTTTTAGACCAGGAACGTGCGCATAAAACGCCTCGAAACTCTGAGAGTGGGTTGCGCCCAATTGGCCGGCTGTGCCGTTACCTCCGCGAAAAACGATTGGGCAGCCGTATTGACCACCAGACATCTGGAGCATTTTGGCTGCAGAATTGATAATTTGATCCGCTGCTAATATGGCGAAGTTCCATGTCATGAACTCTACAATTGGACGCAAACCGTTCATGGCAGCACCAACTGCAATACCTGAAAATCCTAACTCGGCTATTGGCGTATCGATGATTCGCTTTGGCCCAAATTCGTCGAGCATGCCTTGAGATACTTTGTAGGCGCCATTATATTCGGCAACTTCTTCGCCGAGTAAAAATACATTTTCATCGCGGCGCATTTCTTCGGACATGGCTTCTCTAAGGGCTTCTCTGAACTGTAGGGTTTTCATAGTGTCATTTTTACAATTTGCAAAATTACAAATAAGTCAGAAACTTCAAATGCTTATGCCACTTTAAGTGTGGCAATTTTTGATTTTCCAAATTGTTGGGTTGCATAGTTAAGGTCTATGTGCAGCGATTTAGATGATCTACTTGGCAATTCAAACATGGCGTCGGTGAGGATAGCCTCGCAAATAGAACGCAAGCCACGGGCACCTAAGCCAAATTCCATCGCTTTTTGAACAATGAAATGTAGTACGTCTTGGTCGAGTTCTAATTTGACGCCATCCATTTCAAACAACTTAGTGTATTGTTTGATGAGCGCATTCTTTGGCTCTGTGAGGATGCGTTTGAGATCAGCTTCTTTGAGTGGTTCTAAGTAAGTGAGAACAGGGAAACGACCGATGAGCTCAGGGATCAGACCAAAAGAACGGATATCTGTCGGGGTGATGTATTTGAGCAATGAATCGGATTCGATGGATTGCTCATCTAGGCTAGAAAAACCAATTGTTTGTCTGTTGACACGGCTGGAAATTAATTTTTCAATACCATCAAAAGCACCTCCGCATATAAATAAAATGTTTTTGGTGTCAATGGATATCATTTTTTGCTCTGGGTGCTTTCGTCCACCTTGAGGTGGAACGTTGACGGTTGTACCTTCTAATAATTTGAGCAAGGCCTGCTGAACGCCTTCGCCAGAGACATCGCGGGTGATGCTCGGGTTGTCATTTTTGCGTGCAATTTTGTCGACTTCGTCTATAAAAACAATACCCATCTGGGCACTTTCTACGTTGTAGTCTGCGGCTTGCAAGAGGCGCGACAAAATACTTTCGACGTCTTCACCTACGTAACCAGCTTCTGTAAGCACAGTGGCATCGGCAATGCAAAAGGGTACATTGAGCAGTTTGGCGATCGATTTGGCTAAGAGCGTTTTACCTGTTCCGGTTCGACCCACGAGAATGACGTTCGATTTTTCTATTTCTACGTCATTTTCATTGGTTTTTTGCTTCAATCTTTTGAAGTGATTGTAAACGGCAACTGAAAGCACCTTTTTGGCATCTTGTTGACCAATGACATATTGATCTAGGTGAGCTTTGATTTCCTGCGGCTTTAATAAATTTAGACTGCCAACAGCAGCAGGAACAGCTGCTGGACTTGCAGAAAGTTCTTCCTGAACAATTTTACTTGCTTGGCTAGCGCAGGAATCACATATATGACCATTAATACCTGCAATGAGCATGTTCACACCCGAGCGAGGCGAGCCACAAAATGAACAAGTAGTTTCTTTTTTTGCCATTGGTTATTTAGGATTACGCAAAAGAACTTCGTCGACCATGCCGTAAGCTTTGGCTTCTTCGGAGGTCATCCAGTAGTCGCGGTCGGAGTCTGCCCAGACTTTTTCGTAGTCTTGTTTACTATGTGTGGCAATTATGTCGTATAGTTCTTTTTTCAATTTTTGTATTTCTCTAGCTGTAATTTCGATGTCTGAAGCTTGACCTTGTGCTCCGCCTAAAGGCTGGTGTATCATGACACGCGAATGTTTAAGTGCACTGCGCTTTCCTTCTGCACCAGCACAAAGTAATACAGCACCCATGGATGCCGCGATGCCAGTACAAATAGTGGCTACATCAGGACGAATGTATTGCATGGTGTCATAAATACCCAAACCTGCATATACTGAACCACCTGGTGAGTTTAAATAAATTTGAATGTCTTTTTTGGCGTCTACAGATTCCAAGAAAAGCAATTGCGCATTGATGATATTGGCTACCTGGTCATTGATACCAGTGCCTAAAAAGATAATGCGGTCCATCATGAGGCGAGAGAAAACGTCCATTTGCGTCATGTTTAAAGGACGCTCTTCAATAATGTATGGCGTCATGGAAGACTCGATATAATGATCGACGTACATGCTGCTGATGCCCATATGTTTGGTGGCGTATTTGCGGAATTCGTTGCTATCCATTGTGTTTTATTTTAGAGTCTCAAAATTAGTTATAAAGGTTGGCTTCGGCTATGAAAATCATGTAAAAAAAAAATCCTGGAAGTCCAGGATTCTTTTGATTCAATAGAATAAAGTTTATTTGATGAGGTCGATAAAAGTTGCTTCGTTCATGATTTTGATGAACTCACGATCTTTACCTGCCTTTTCTTTCAATGCTGGATTTTTCGAGATGGCCGTTTTCAATTTTGCAACAACGACATCGGTGCTCGCGCCGTTGCGGGCCTCAATAATTGCTTTTAAGTAAGCCAACTCAGCAGTTTCAGTTAAAGAAGCACTTGCTTTTTTAGCAGCATCTACTTTGTTGTTAAGGGTGAGTGCCAAAACTTTGTTGTAGCTATCTTGGGTGATGTTCTTTTCTGCTGCGCTGTAGTTTCCTTCCATGATATCGATGATACCTTGGTTGTAATTGTATACGCTTGTTTTGGCTGAAGACAATAATTTTTTGGCTGCTGCGCGATTGCCTTCAAGAATTAAACTTGCTGCTAAGTTGTTGTTGGTTACTGGAATGGTTTTGAGCTCATTTGCCTTTTTGAACGAAGCTGCGGCAGCTTTTGTATTGCCTAACTCGAATAGGGTTGCGCCCAGGTTGGTGTGTGTACGGTGATCGTTTGCATAATTAGCAGCAGCGATACCGTAGATGCGCGCTTTTTCGTTGGCGTCGGTAGTCAATTTACCTGCTGTGAAAAGCAATTCTTCTACAGACAATGAATTCGTATTTTGAACAGAAGCGGTGCGTAATTCGTCGTCAGTTAGACCGTATTCGGTATATTTAACAACAATAACCGCGCGGCGAATCATTGGGAACACATCGCGCTCGAGTTCGGTGTAGACCTTTCCAAGATTGATCATATCTTTTTCGCGTTGCTCTGGGTCTTTGGTCATTTCAAGAATGCGAATAAACAAGTTTTTGTCTGCTTCAGGAATGGTGGTGGTGGCTGCTAGTTGGCTTTTAAAACCTTCGAAATCTTCACCAAATTTAGCCAAAGCATAAGCGTTGGTGTCTGTGTAGGCAGCGAGCTTGGCTTTTTTCATGAATTCGGTTAGTGCATTGCGGGCAGCAACTGTACGGTCTGAAGAAAGGTTATCGTTCATTGCTATTTCACCGTCTGGAGAAGCGTAACCGTTGATCTCAATTCCAGTAATTTTAATTTTAGGATTGGTTTGAGCAGTTTGTATCAAAGCCATGAGCGCAACTACATCTGCATCTTTGATTTCGTTGGCGCGCACATCGGATTTTCCTTTTTCGAAGTTGATGGTGGCTGTCGTGGTTTTGTCAAACTGACGCACCAAAGCATCTTGTTCTGTCAATACTTTGAAGGTTTTGTCGACTAAATACGGTGTAATGATCGTTGCGTCAGCAATTTTGGTTTCTGGAAGCGCTCCTTTTTCTTTGGTTTGCTTGTAGAGCTTGCCAGTAATCACGAGGTCAGCTGCTTCCATTGACGGGTCATAGGCCAATGTTTGTTCGAAGGTAGCAGTACCACCTGTTTTAAAATCGATGGTTGTTCCGTTTCCGGTTACTTTAGAACCGTTGATATACCAGGTCCCAACCGCAGTCGAACCCAATTTTGGCGTAATTTCTGCTTTTGCTTTTTTCTGAATGCCTTTCTCTGGAACATTCACAGTAATGCTTACTTTGACAGAATCTCCGTGCATTTGCAGCGGATTGGGATTCACTGTGTATGTGATGTCTTTGACGAGGTCACAAGAAGCAACAAAAAACGCTGCAGTTCCTATTAAAAAAGTCCTGTTGAAGCGATTGAAATTCATGAGTATATTTTTTATGATTCCGTGCAAAATTACGGAATAAATTTAATTTACTCAAGTTTGACTTTGAGTTACAGAAAAAAATTGCTATTACAGGGGGTAAAAGTCCAATTCTAGGGCTTTTAAAGGCTCCAAGACAAATTGCCTTTCGTGGTATCGTGGATGTGGAATTTGTAAATGAGGTCGGTTGATAAAAAGGTTTTCGTAGAAGATAATATCGAGGTCTATACAACGATCTTGGTAAACTGGATTTGATTTTGTCCTGCCAAGTTCAGTTTCAATAATTTGCAAGGCTTCTAAGAGGTCATTGGGGGTTAAATCTGTAAGCAGTAAAAGACAACCGTTTAAAAATGTATGAGAAGAGGAAAAACCCAGCGGTTTACTTTCAAAAAAAGGAGAAACCTTAGCTACCTTACCGCATCTTTCGTTCAATAATTGAATTGCGCTTGCAATATTTGCTTCTCTTGGACCAATATTTGCACCAAAAGCAATGACAACTCTGTTGTTTCCAGTTAGTTCCATTCAAAAGTATTGACCAATTCTTTTAGGTCTGCTTTTAGGTATTGTAGCGTTGGACGCAAGGAGTCATAATTGGGTCTGCAATTCAAGAGCACCTCACCTCTTAGAAAATGTTGGCTCGAGTCGGTCAGGTAGAACTGGAAATTTGTGGCTACATTGCCTTTAAGTTCAAAGAAAGTGCCGTATACTTTTTTACTCGGTTCTAGAATTTGTTCAAAATCAATTTTATCTGCCATGATTTTGTGCTCATCTACTTTGTCATTGGCAAAATTAATGATCTCAGGTAAAGAATCTTTGGAAGGAATACGTAGATAGTATAAGAACAAGGTGCCATTGAGTGGGCCGAGGTCAATTTCTTGCACACTGTAATTGTTTTTGGCTTGTTCAAAATGTTTAGGCATAAATAAATCCGATAAGCGGAATCTAAAAGACTGTGGGCTAAGGTATTCTCTGTAGCTATGTTCTGGAAAATCGGTGCGCAAAAAGGTGCTTGGCTTAGGAACCGGTTCAGATTGATTACAGGAAAATATGAGGATGCTCAGGCTAATGAGCAGTAAAATCTTTTTCATGCACAACGACTTTAACTGATTTAACGCGTTTTTTATCCGAAGAAGCTACAATGAGTTTGAGCGGCCCGATATGTATAAATTCATTGTTTTTCAGTATTCTGCCTGCCACCTCGATGATCAGACCACCCAGTGTTTCTGCCTCGCCCCTCACTTCATCGATTGGGTTTTCGAATTTTTCACCAACAATTTTCAGAAAATCATTTAATGAAGTGCGCCCTTCAAAAATAAAGGTATTTTCGGCTTGCTTGGTGTACTGAATTTCCGTATCGTCGAATTCGTCGGTGATATCTCCGACAATTTCTTCGAGGATATCTTCGAGTGTGACAATACCGCTAGCGCCTCCATATTCATCAACGACAACAGCTAAATGCATTTTCATGCTCCTGAACTCTTGTAGGAGGTCATTAATTTTCTTGTTTTCTGGTACAAAAAATGGCTTTCTTAATACTTGTTGCCAATGAAAAGATGCATCTTGATCGAGGTGATGCAGCAAATCTTTGATGTATAAAATTCCAATGATATTATCAGGGCTTTCTTCAAATACAGGAATGCGCGAATAGCCGACTTCAATTATTTGTGCGAGCACTTGTTGAAAGTCTGCAGAAGTGTCGATATCTTCTACTTCGACGCGAGGGGTCATGATTTCAGAGGCTTCTGTTTTTCCAAATTTTACGATGCCTTCTAGAATGCGTTGCTCCTCTTCTGATCCCGCTTCTGATTTTGTGAGCGCAACAGCTTGTTCAAGCTCATTTTGATCTATTGTAGCACTGCGGTTTCCGAGGTGTTGGATGGAGTTTGTACCGCGCACAAGAATGATTTTGAGCCATGAAATAGGAGGGATTTTACTGATGAACAGCAGCGGGTAGGCCGTTATTTTACTGAATGAAAGCGCATTTCTATTTGCAAATATTTTAGGAATTACCTCGCCAAACAAAAGGATTACCAAGGTAATGCCAAGAACTTCAACTACAAATCTTAAAGGCGCAAAATCAGTATTGGTTGGAAAAATATCGTTGAGTATAAACGAGGATAAAATAACGATACCGACATTAACAAAGTTGTTGAAAATCAATATTGTAGCGAGAAGCTCCTGCGGTTTGGACAATAATTTTAATATGCTTTTCGCACGTGCAGAAGAATCGATTTTGAGTGCTGCGTTGTCTTTTGGTTTGAGTGAAAAATAAGCACTTTCCGAGCCAGAAGCAAAGGCAGAGAAGAGCAATAAAATGAGGATAATCAGTAGGTAAAGATAACTTGCATCGCTCATTTGAATTGAGAAATCAAATAAGGATGCGTCGAGACTCGGAGGTTCCATGGAATTGTTCATGGGTTAAAATGGATCGTCAGAAGAATCTGGCGTTAGACCGCTTAGTGGTGCTGGTGGAGTCGGGCGGCCTTCGTTGCCGTAGTTGCTTTGCCGTTCAGGGTTGTCTGGCCTTGATAAAATGGTGAGGTCGTCGCCAACAACTTCAGTAGCATAGCGCTGATGACCTTCCTTGTCGGTCCAAGAGCGCTTTTTAAGTTTTCCTTCAACGTAGATTTTGGTACCCTTTCGAAGGTATTTTTCTGCAACTTCGGCCAGACCGCGCCACAATACAATGTCATGCCAGTCGGTTGTTTCTTTTTTTTCACCGCTTTGTTTATCGGTGTAAATTTCGGAAGTGGCCAAAGGAAACGAAGCGACAACTGCGCCGTTTTCAAGGCGACGCACGTCGGGGTCTTTGCCCAAATTACCGATCAAAATAACTTTATTGATGCTACCGTTCATCTGATTTTTTCAACCAATAATAGTTATTTTTTTCGAATTGGACGTTTTTTAGCAGATTTAGTGGGCTGATTGGCTGCAATTTCCAAACATGCTTCCAGTGAAAGCGTTTCTGGTTCACAGCCTTTGGGCAGTTTAAAATTATCTTTTCCAATTTTGAGATAGGCACCATAGCGACCGTTGAGCAATTGCACATCTGGGTTTTCAGCAAACGTTTTGATCAGTGCTTTGGCAGCTTCCTCCTGTTTTAGGGTGTCAAGTTCAATAGCTCTTTCTAGGCTTACTGACATCGGATCTTCTTCTTTTGGAATCGAGCAAAATCTTTTGCCTACTTGCACATAAGGGCCAAAACGACCGATATTAAGCTTCACAACTTCGCCGTTGTGCTCGCCGAGCACTTTGGGTAATTCAAAAAGTTTGAGCGCTTCCTTAAGTGTGATGTTCGAGATGGACTGATTGGCTTGGAGTGATGCAAACTGTGGCTTTAGACCATCTGATTTTTCGTCTCCAATCTGAATCATCGGGCCAAAGCGACCAATTCTGGCAATGATTTTGCGTCCGGTTTTGGGGTCTGAACCGAGCTCACGCTCGCCGGTTGCACGATCTGAATATTCAAGGGTATTTTCCACATTTGAATGAAAAGGACCGTAAAATGAATTCAGCATGTCGGTCCAATTGAGCTGCCCGTTGGCAATTTCGTCAAAGGAGGCCTCCACTTTGGCGGTAAATTGGTAGTCTAGGATTTGCCCAAAGTTTTCCACCAAAAAATCAGTCACAACTATTCCGATATCGGTCGGAGATAATTTGTTTCTTTCTTTGCCGGTGGTTTCGGTTTTTTCTGAACTTGAGATTTCGCTTTCATCCAATGTAAGTACGGTATATTTACGCAAGCTTCCTTCTCTTTCTACTTTTTCAACGTAATTGCGTTTTTGTATGGTAGAAATGGTGGGTGCATAGGTAGAAGGACGTCCAATTCCAAGTTCTTCTAGTTTTTTGACCAAGGAAGCCTCTACATAACGCGATGGCGGCCGGCTGAAACGTTCAGTGGCGTTGCAAGTTTGTAGGTGAAGGGTTTCACCATTGCTTACTTTGGGCAAAAGACCTTCGGTTTCGTTATCATCAGCATCGTCTTCAAGGCTAGATACCATGTAGACTTTCAAAAAACCATCAAATACTATCACTTCTCCTTTGGCTTGAAAGTAATTCGGGCCTTGCAGTCCTGCAATCTTAACGGTTGTTCTTTCGAGTTGTGCGGGTGCCATTTGGCTTGCAATACCGCGCTTCCAAATGAGTTCGTAAAGGCGTTGTTCGTCGCGTTCTGTTTGAATAGAAGGTTTGCTAAAATCGGTTGGTCTGATGGCCTCGTGGGCCTCTTGTGCACCCGCGCTTTTGGAACTGTATTTCGTCGGTTTGGCGTAGTTTGCGCCGTATAAGCTTGTAATAGCAGTTTGCGCTGCCTCGAGCGCAGTTTGAGAGAGATTGACTGAGTCTGTACGCATGTAAGTAATATGCCCTGCTTCGTAAAGTTTTTGAGCGACACTCATGGTTTTGCTTACTGAAAAGCCAAGTTTGAGACTTGCTTCTTGTTGAAGAGTAGAGGTAGTAAAAGGCGCTGCTGGCGACTTTGTAGCTGGTTTTTTCTGGACGTCCTCGACCGAAAAATTGGCATTTTTTGCTACTTGTAAAAGTGCTTCTGCTGTTGCTTTATCGGGCAATGGAGTATTCAACTCGGCATTTAGAATGCCATTTGTGGCCTTGAATTGCCCTTGAACGCGGTAGAAGCCTTCAGAATTGAATTTTTCGATTTCGCGTTCGCGCTCGACAATTAAGCGCACCGCTACGGATTGCACACGACCTGCAGACAAGCTTGGTCTGACTTTTTTCCAAAGTACTGGAGAGAGTTCAAAACCTACTATTCTGTCCAAAACCCGACGTGCTTGTTGGGCATCTACGAGCTCTCGGTTAATCTGACGCGGATTCTCGATGGCACGTGTTACGGCTGTTTTGGTGATTTCGTTGAACGTGATGCGCTTGGTGTCTTTTTTATGCAATTCAAGCGTTTCGAATAGGTGCCACGAAATGGCTTCTCCTTCGCGGTCTTCATCGGTGGCTAGCCAGACAGTCTCAGCAGATTTGGCTAATTTTTTAAGTTCTGAGACCACTTGTTTTTTGTCCGGGCTCACTTCATATTGCGGATTGAAATTGGACTCAAGATCGATTGCAAGCCCTTTCTTTGCAAGGTCTCGGACGTGTCCGTAACTAGATTTGACAATGAAATCTTTACCGAGATAACCCTCGATTGTTTTTGCTTTTGCAGGAGACTCAACGATCACAAGATTTTTAGCCATAAGGAGAATTTGGTGACAAATGTAAAGTTAAAACACTTCAATCGTCAACAAGTGAAGTGCAAATTTGTGCGTATTTTTTCTTAACCTATGGTTACTTTTTTTGAATCATGAGCCGACTTTATAGCCTGCCAATTTGTCAGTAGTTTGAATTTACCCTATTTTTGCAGTTCAAGAAACCCCATGGAATACGAAAATAAAGTCATAGACGAATCAATACAAGGCTCCGCTATTGAAATGAATCAAGAAGCCAAGCCCGACACAAAAAAACTGTACCTAGAAAGTTACGGCTGCCAGATGAATTTTTCTGACAGCGAAGTCGTGGCTTCCATTCTTTCTGAAGATGGCTATCAAACAACGCGCAACATCGATGATGCCGATGTTATTTTACTCAATACCTGCTCTATTCGTGAAAACGCAGAGCAGCGTGTACGCAATCGCCTTACTGAATTCAAAATTAAAAAAGAACGCAACCCTGAGCTCGTTGTTGGCATTTTGGGATGTATGGCCGAACGCCTCAAAAAAAACTTGCTCGAAGAAGAAAAATTAGTGGATCTGGTAGCGGGTCCAGATGCTTACCGAGATCTTCCCAATCTAATAGAGGAGGTCGGAACTGGGCAGAAAGCTGTAAATGTCTTGCTATCCAGAGACGAAACCTATGCCGATATTTCGCCTGTTCGCCTGGATCAAGGTGGTATTTCAGCATTCGTAACCATCATGCGTGGTTGTGACAACATGTGTTCTTTTTGCGTAGTTCCTTTTACACGCGGTCGAGAGCGTTCTCGGGATCCTCAAACCATTGTTGCTGAATGTCAAGACTTATTCGAGCGCGGTTACCGCGAGGTAACTTTATTGGGGCAGAACGTAGATTCGTACCGTTGGAACATCAGTGCAAAAGGTCAAATCAAAAATCCGGAGCAGCCCACAACAAATTTTGCACATCTCATGGAAATGGTTGCTTTGGTCTCTCCCTTGCTTCGTGTTCGTTTCAGCACCTCGCATCCTAAAGACATGACCGACGAAGTACTCGAAATCATGGCTAAATACGAAAACATCTGTCCTTACATTCATTTGCCAGTACAGTCAGGAAATACCGATGTGCTTTACCGCATGAATCGCGGCTATTCACGGGAGTGGTACCTCGACAGAATTGCCGCGATCAAACGCATCATTCCGGATTGTGCCATTTCTACGGATATCATTACCGGTTTTTGCGGCGAAACCGAGCAGGAGCATCAAGAAACCCTCAGCCTCATGGACATCGTACAATACGATTTTGCTTACATGTTTAAATACTCTGAACGACCAAAAACGCTGGCAGAACGGCGCTTCGCCGATGATGTCCCAGAAGAAGTAAAAGGCCGTCGCTTGAATGAAATCATCGAAAAGCAACTCGCACATTCATTAGCTTCCAATCAAAGATTAGTTGGCACTACGCAGAAGGTGCTCATCGAAGGCAAATCAAAACGTTCCGAAGAACACCTCTGTGGCCGCACAGGTAGCAATGTCATGGTCGTTTTCCCGAAGGCTGACCAAGAGAAAGGCACCTATGTACAGGTTCATATCACCGACTGTACTTCGGCTACGCTAATCGGAGAAATTATCGCATAAATGCATCAACACCTATGAACGTCCAACAAATCAAACAGCGTTTTGGAATCATCGGTTCAGCACCGTTGCTCAATCGGGCATTAGAAATTGCCATGCAGGTTGCCCCGACCGATATTTCGGTGCTGGTGACTGGCGAAAGCGGAACCGGTAAAGAAATTATTCCGCAGGTCATCCATCAATTGAGTGCCCGCAAACACGGCGAGTACATTGCCGTAAACTGTGGTGCCATTCCAGAGGGCACCATCGATTCTGAATTATTCGGTCATGAAAAAGGCTCTTTTACAGGTGCCCAGGGAAGCCGTCAAGGATATTTTGAAGTAGCGAATGGCGGAACTATTTTTTTAGATGAAGTCGCAGAATTGCCCATGCAAACCCAAGTGCGTTTGTTGCGTGTTTTGGAAACCGGTGAGTACATTCGCGTCGGATCTTCTAAACCGCTCAAAACCAATGTACGGGTAGTGGCAGCTACCAACGAAAACATGCAGAAAGCCATTTCATCTGGAAAATTCCGCGAAGACTTGTATTACCGCCTTAGCACCGTTCCAATTGCACTTCCTGCGTTGCGCCAACGTGCCGAGGACATCCATTTGTTGTTTCGCAAATTTGCCAATGACTTTGCTGATAAATACCGCATGCCGGCCATCAAGCTGACCGATTCAGCTGTTGAACTTTTGTGTGCTTATCCTTGGCCTGGCAATATCCGTCAACTTAAAAATTTAGTCGAGCAACTTTCAGTAATCGAAACAGCCAGGGAGATTGATCCAATCACGCTCAACGCTTACCTCACGCCAATTTTGGAGAAAGCAAACGGTTTGCAGCTCAATGAGCAAAGTCAAGAATCCATTTCGGAACGTGAACTCATGTACAAATTTCTATTTGACATGAAAAAAGACCTCACAGAACTCAAAAAATTGGTTTTAGACCTTGCAAATGGCGGTGCCAACATTGAACTCAATCCCGATCAAAGTGCTGCTGTTACAAGACTTTACCAAGAAGTTTATGATCAAACGCCTTCAACTGCGCGCATACTTCCGGCACCCACAATCACCCACCCAGAACTAACGCCGCTGCCTCACGTGAGTCCTACACACGAAGAATACGAAGAACACATAGAGCTTGAAGAATCTTTGAGCCTCGAAGACCGCGAGCGCGAACTCATTCTCAAAGCACTTGAGAAACATCGTGGCAAGCGCAAACATGCCGCCTTAGAGTTGGGTATATCAGAACGAACATTATACCGAAAAATCAAAGAATTTCAATTAGGAGAATAATGCGCCAAATCCTCTTCTTTTGTTCTTTTATATTGCTCAGCTCTTGTTGGCCTGAAAGCTTTTCTTTTCGGGATGCAGGTGGAATGCCCGTAGAGTGGAAATCGTTTACCATTCAAAATTTAGAAAATACGGCGCCAAATTGTCCTTTATCTTTCGGGCCTTTATTAACCGAGCAACTCAAAGATGGCGTCCAAAACAATACGCGACTTCTGCTCAATACGCAATTGGGTGAGGGAGAAATCAATATAGAAGGTGCCATCACAAGCTATCAAGTTCAGCCCGTTGCCATTCAAGGTGCAGACAATGCAACTAGCAACCGCCTGACCATGACCCTTCAGCTTAAAATCAAAATCAAGTCTCCAAAAGAGGAGGAGTGGCAATTGGTGAGTACGCGTTTTGCCGATTTTCCGTCGAGCTCGAATTTGGCAGCTGTTGAACAAAAGTTATTTGCCGATATTTCAGCACAAATGGTTCAAGACCTGATCAACAAATTATATAGTAATTGGTAAATTAGTGCTGTGTTAAGTAAAGAGCAACTTCATTCTCAAATCCTTGATCCAAGTCAGTGCAGTGGTGTCTTCCTTGCTGATCTTGAAGCGCTTCGCAACGCTTATCCTTACGCCACTACTTTTGCTATTTTACATCTGAAGACGCTAGCACAAGAGCAAGACGTTAGGTTTGCACAAGCTTTGGAGAACAGTGCTTTTGCCATTCAAAATAGAGCCGTTTTATTCGAATTACTTCAAGAAGCCAAATTAACTGCGCCATTAGTTGAACCTCCCGTTGAAGAAGCCGATGAATTAAGCCCGGATCCTTTGGACCAACTATTGAGAGCAAATCTCATCAATAATGCTTATGTCGATCTGACTTATACCGAGGAGCTCAAAGAACTAGAAAAGGAGCCAACGCAAATTGTCGAACCACAAGACAAACGCTCTTTTACAGATTGGTTGCACTTCAAAGAAGACTCCGATACTGAATCGCAAGCTGAATTCTTGAAAATAGACAAACCCAAACAAGATTTTTATTCGCCGGCCAAAAAAGCCAAAGAAAGCATCAACAGCGATCAAATCCCTGTTTCAGAGACCCTCGCTAAAATCTATGCCATGCAAGGTGCCGTTACCAAAGCGATTGGGGTTTATGAGCAATTAATTTTGCTCAATCCGGAAAAAAAGAGTTACTTTGCAAACCAAATTAAAATACTTAAGAAAAACCTCAATATTTCATCATGACTGGTATCCTTTCTTTTCTGATTATCGTCGCTAGTGCACTACTCATTTTGGTAGTTTACGTTCAAAATCCAAAAGGTGGAGGCTTGAGCGCCGATTTCGGCGGAGCTTCTCAATTAGGTGGCGTACAACGCACCAACGAACTCATCGACAAACTCACATGGGGATTGGCAGCTGCTATTCTTGTGTTTAGTTTAGGAATTTCAATTAGTCAACCAAAGCCACCAAAACCAGTGGCACCACAAACCCAACAACAAGCACCTGCTCAAGGTCAAAACCCAGCACAAAACCAGCAGCAGTAATTGATTATATCTTATTAGGAAAATGTCAGTATGTCACGCATACTGACATTTTTTTTGCCAATTATGCAATTTTGACTGAATTTACAGATTGGCATGTTTTTCGAAGCAACAGAGGCAAATTAAAATATTTTTATGTCAATTAAATTCAAACCCTTGGCAGACAGAGTTCTGGTAGAACCTGCGCCAGCAGAGCAAAAAACAGCGAGTGGAATCATCATTCCAGACACAGCAAAAGAAAAACCCTTGCGCGGTACTGTTGTAGCGGCTGGGTCTGGAAAAAAAGATGAGCCCATGTCCGTAAATGTAGGGGACTCCATTCTTTACGGGCAATATGCCGGTACCGAAATCAAAATCGACGGCCAAACCTTTCTCATCATGAGAGAATCAGACATTTACGGTATTTTTTAACTCTAAAAAAGAAACAACAAAATGGCAAAAGAAATTTATTTCGATGTAGAAGCACGTGAAAAACTCAAAAAAGGAGTAGATGCTTTAGCGAATGCAGTCAAAGTCACACTCGGTCCTAAAGGCCGCAATGTTGTCATTGGCAAAAAGTTTGGCGCACCGCTTGTCACCAAAGATGGTGTCACTGTAGCCAAAGAAATTGAGCTCAAAGATCCTATTGAAAACATGGGCGCGCAAATGGTAAAAGAGGTTGCCTCTAAAACTGCCGACATCGCAGGTGATGGAACTACTACCGCCACCGTACTTGCCCAAGCAATTGTGACTGCTGGTTTAAAAAATGTAGCAGCCGGAGCCAACCCGATGGACCTCAAGCGCGGCATCGATAAAGCTGTTACTGAAGTGGTGGCGAACTTGCGCAAAATTTCGAAAGTTGTTGGCAATGACAACAGCAAAATTGAACAAATTGCAACTATTTCTGCCAATAACGACGAAACCATCGGAAATCTTATCGCAGAGGCAATGAAAGTCGTTGGCAACGATGGCGTCATTACCGTTGAGGAAGCAAAAGGTACAGAAACCGAAGTGAAGACTGTAGAAGGAATGCAGTTTGATCGCGGTTATTTGTCACCATATTTTGTGACGAATGCCGAAAAAATGATTACCGAGATGGAGAATCCGCTCATCTTGATTTCTGAAAAGAAGATTTCAAGTATGAAAGAATTGCTTCCAATCCTTGAGCCAGTTGTACAGTCAGGTAAATCCTTATTGATCATCGCAGAAGATGTAGACGGCGAGGCCCTTGGTACACTCGTTGTCAATCGCTTACGCGGATCGCTTAAAGTTGCTGCTGTCAAGGCACCAGGTTTTGGCGATCGCAGAAAAGCGATGCTAGAGGATATCGCTATACTTACAGGTGGAAATGTCATTTCTGAAGACCGCGGTATGACGCTTGAAAACGTTACGCTAGATATGCTCGGTTCAGCTCAAAAAATAGAAATCGATAAAGACAACACCACTATTGTCAATGGTAAAGGTAAAAAAGCCGATATCCAAGCAAGAGTGGGTCAAATTCGTGCCCAAATTGAGCAAACAACTTCTGACTACGACCGCGAAAAATTGCAAGAGCGCTTGGCAAAATTAGCGGGTGGTGTTGCTGTACTGTATGTTGGTGCGCCAACCGAAGTTGAAATGAAAGAGAAGAAAGACCGTGTAGACGATGCGCTCGCAGCCACCAGAGCTGCTGTTGAAGAAGGTATTGTTCCTGGCGGTGGTGTTGCACTCCTTCGTGCTATTGAGACTTTAGATAAACTCAAAGGCGCCAACGAAGATGAAATGACCGGTATTCAAATCGTCAAAAGAGCAGCCGAAGAGCCGTTACGTCAGATCATTGCCAATGCAGGCGGCGAAGGTGCCATCGTGGTTCAAAAAGTACGCGAAGGCAAAGGCGACTTCGGTTACAACGCGCGTTCTGACAAATTCGAGGAACTTTACAAGTCAGGTGTCATAGACCCAACTAAAGTGACGCGAATTGCCGTCGAAAACGCCTCTTCAATTGCAGCAATGCTTTTGACTACGGAATGTGTCATTGCAGACGAACCTGAAGAAGCCAATCCAGCAGCTGCCATGGGCGGTATGGGTGGCGGAATGCCAGGCATGATGTAATGTTTATAAGGGCCTTCGGGCTCTTTTTCATTTCTTTCTTCCCGTTTGAACGGATAGCGAGAAATGTCTATATAAGAGCCACCTTCGGGTGGCTTTCTTTTTGTATTTTTGATCAATGTGCTACAGTAATTCTTCTACTTCCACAACTCAACAACTCGCTGAGCGTTACCAAAAACTGCAGCCCGGAAAACCCATAGAGTTACAATATTACTTTGCCTCGGGGTTTCAATTTCCAGAATGGCATACTATTACCAATGATCAAACCTTGCAACAAATGCGCTGGGGTTTGCTGCCAAGGTGGTTTGGTGGTTCAAACCCGATTGAATTTGCTTCTAAAACCCTCAATGCACGTCTTGAAACTGCTGCAGAAAAAGCCTCATTCAAACACCTATTAACATCTAACCGATGTTTGGTACCATCTACTGGATTTTTTGAATGGCAAACCATAGGTAAAAAGAAGGTGCCCTTTTATATTAAGCATAACAGCCAGCCTGTTTTTTCAATAGCTGGATTGTTCGATACCTGGCTAGATCCAAAGACTGGAATTAAAGTTCAAACGTTTACCATTCTTACCACACAGGCGAATACACTTATGGCTGAAATTCACAATTCAAAGCAACGCATGCCCTTGATTTTAAATCAAAATGAAGAGGCAACTTGGCTCAACGGGCTTGTGCAGCCGGAGACGTTTGCCGATCGCAGTAAGCTGGCTTTAGCTGCTTGGGAAATTGATAAAAAAACTGTGCTCGGAAAGAATGCTAACGTACAAACGATCAACCAACCATTCTCCAATCGTTTTGAGGAACAGTTGGGCTTATTTGACTAACTTTGGCATTACAATTGCTAGTCGCATTTCGATGAAAATACTATTCAGCTTTTTACTGCTACTTTCGTTGGTTTCTTGTATAGAAATTTCAGACGACATCACTATAAAAAACGATGGTTCGGGAACATTTCGATATAAAATTAACCTGAGCGAGAGCCTTGTTAAAGTTAATTCAATTTTGGCGCTAGACAGCTTAAATGGTAAGCCAGTTCCAAGCAAGGCTGAAATCAGTGCCAAAATCAATGAATTCGTTCGGTTGCTAGATGCGCAAAGCGGCATTACAAACGTGCTCGTCGAAGAAAATTACACCGATTACATCTTTAAATTTTCCTGCGACTTTACAAATATCAAACAATTACAAGATGCGATTCGACTCACGATCGAGCAAATAACCAATGAGAAATACCCTGTTGGCGCCGAGCAATATTGGTTAAGTTGGGACGGTACCACCCTCGTACGGACTATTCCTGCATACTTTACGCAACAAATCAAGAACTTTAAATTCGAAGACGATGAAAAGCTCAAAACAGGTGTATACGCTTCAATTACCCGTTTTGAGCGCCCGGTAGCGTCATTTGAGAATAAATTAGGAGCGCTTAGTAAAAATCAAATGTCTGTACTTGTTCGGACCAATACTTTTGATTTAAAGAATAACCAACACCTTCTCGACAATACAATTGTTTTGACACCAAGGTGATACTCGTGGATTATGTTTAACTTCGCAGTATCTAATTTTCGCTTGTGACTCATCAAATTCAACGTTTTTATTGGCTTTCACTTGCCCTCTTTTGTATGCCATTTTCGTGGGCTCAACTAAAGTCTATTCAGTCCGAACAGCTTTTGCCCAAAGATGCCGTTACTGTATTTAGTATTAATAATATCAGTTTATTACAGAAAATTTCCATGGATGAACTCGTGAATTATGAGTTTATGTCCGAGGTGCATCAGGAATTATTCGATGGCTCGACCTCGGGTAAAACCCTTAAAGATGCTGGCTTAGATTTCAACCAACGTCTGAACCTTTTCTACGGCAAAACCAACACCCATGAGCTTACGGGTTTTACTTTTGGTGTTTCTGATCGCAAGGCATTATTCGAAGTTTTCGATGATTTTCAAAACCTAGAATCAGATATTCCGGGCTTGGCTGTTTACGGAACTTTTTTCAATAATTTAATGATTAAAGACAATGTTGCGTTACTCATTCGCATCGAGCCAACCATGGAACACATCGATGAAGTAACAGATTCTATTTGGTTTGCGCGCGGCAATGAAATGCCTTTCGATTTTTTTGACGACCAAATCAGTCCCGATCCCGAAAATATACTTGACGAGGAAACCTTTGAAGACAACCCCAATACCAATATATTTCCGGAAGCTACCGAAAATCCACTCGTCAAAAATTACTACGAATTACGCGATAGCGTTCAAATGATGCTCCAAGAAGCAGCTCTATCTGCTGTAATTCAAGAAATTTTTGTTCAAGGCGCCAATCTCTACAATACAGACACCCGATTTGCTGCTCAGTTAGCGCATCAGGCCGAGGGTGCTTTTTACCTAGACAACGCTCGCAATCTGGATAAATCACAAGGTCTTTGGTATTTTCAGACCGTACTGCCTACACTCTACAAAGACATTCAGGAGCTATATGCCGGAAATGTAATTCTTGGTGACTTATTCTTACGAGACAACCAAATTGATTTTGAGGTTGATGCGCTTTACGGCCCAGCTTTAGGAAGCATTTATCAACAAATGAACGATGCGCGCTTCGACAAACGTGTACTCGATTATATTCCGGCTTCAAGTCCAGCGTATTTTACATATAATATCAACTTGCAACAGGCTTATGACCAAGCCTTTAAGGTGC
The DNA here is from genome assembly GCA_016872115.1 of Sphingomonadales bacterium. Lineage (GTDB taxonomy): Bacteria > Bacteroidota > Bacteroidia > Flavobacteriales_D > Crocinitomicaceae > UBA952. The sequence goes on from VHBC01000003.1 coordinate 121,257, forward strand.
TTTTACCACTGCTTTCTGATGAGAAAAATGCGCAAATCGCCATGAACGTTCTGACACTTGAGTTGCTCAATGAATTTATCAATAAGGAGGCACTGTTTGATACGTACAAAGGCAGTATGTTTGGCACCTTCAATGGGATTAAAAAAGTGACCACCAAAAAAATCGAATTCACCTACGATGAAGAATCCTTCGAATACGAGGAGCGCGAAACCCAAACCCAAACAGACATGCCCATCTTTACCATGGGTTTTTCAACAGCACGTCCAGATATTCCGGAGCTCATTCTTAAGCACATGGGAAGACTCACCTCTCGTATCCAACGCTTTGATAACTACTGGCGTATCGACAACGCAATTTTAGATGCCGCACCGCTTTACATCATCAATACAGGTAAGCTTCTCATTCTGAGCAACGACGAAGACCTGGCTCGTTTTCATTCCAAGGGTTACGGCAAAGAGGCTTTGGGTAATAAAGCAAGCAAAAAAGCAATGCGCAGCGGTTTTATGTATGGTAAAGTCGATGTCACCCAAACCCTAGATCGTTTTCCAACAGAAGTACTCACGCCGCGCAATGCCGAAATCGTAGCCTCATTAAAAGGCAAATCGGGCCAGCTTGAACTCACCTCTACTGAAACAGATGCGGCGCATACACGTTTCAAACTCAGTTACCACTTTGAAGGCCAAGAAGCTCCGGGTAAACACTTCCTTGATTTAGTGAACTCACTTTATGTGATTTATACTTTGAATCCTTAAAAATATGTACCGCAAGTTTTTGACCCTCGTACTCATTGCAGGTAGTCTTGGCTTGGTACTTTTTGTGCGTTCGTTTTTATTTGAACAACCAAAAACACCTCGGCTCCTTGATCGCTTGCCAAGTGCCGATTTCCTAGGCAAAGCCAATATTCTCGAGCTTGCCAAAGAAACCAACTCCTTACTGCAGTACAACAAGCTCTCCATGCGCGACTTCACAACCTATGAATTTTTGTTGGGTCAGGGCAAACAATACGGCATCGATTTGGAGTCTAATTTGTATATTTTCGTTAATGAAAATGGTAACTGGGGCGCACTCATCCGCTTGACAGATTCCTCTAAAGTCAGTCTTGGCATTGAACGCTTGTCAAAATATAGCGAATTAAAAGATTCTATTGTTGCTGGTAACCGTTATTATTATATTGCCAAAGAACAATCTTACCTGCATTATGGTAAAGATTATGCCCTTATTTATCAGGGTACCGATTTCATCAAAACACTCAATCAAGTAGTGTCTGCTCATTACGGCGCACAACAAAAGGTATGGCGTCGTTTTCTGCGTCAAAAGCAATTCAAAGACGAACATTTGGTATTTTATGCAAATTGGCCAAAACTCAAAAAATTTGATGTTGAAACCGCCATGTTTGCCCATGACAGCGACTCTTTAGGTCTCCGACTCAAGAGCTATATTAAAAAAAGAACACCGCTTTATTTCTCCTTGAAATCTAATGGCCTGACTTACCTCAGCAACGTGCAAACCGACCGTCTGATCGACATTCACCTAGATGTATCAGAATTCAAGCAGCAACGCCAAGATTCAGTATATGTGCAGCTGGCCAAACTGAGCCGCAAAATCGGCTTTCCGTTCGAACGCTTTATGGCTGCTTGGAACGGTGATCTCGTTTACCAAGAAGGTGGCAAACAAGTGCAAGAAGTGCGTTACATCGAGACGGTCCTCGATGAAGATTTCAACGAAACCGAGGTAGAACGTGTGCGTTTGGACACCGTTCCTGGTTTTGCAGTCTTGACTTCTTTAAATAGAAGTGCTCCTCTGTTTATTGGTAAATTGACGCAAAAAGGTTTGTTGCGACAAGAAGAGGATGGCTACCGTTTTTTGTTTTCACCGCTGTTGCATTTTCAGAAATCTGGCCCATATTACCAATATTTCTCTGCCGCGACCTCTCCAAGATTAGCCCGCAGTAGGCAAAATCAGGTTTTATGGAAATACAAAGGGACCAAGTATTATTTTACGATCGATAAACTGACCCGTTACGAGATTTTTGGCTCCCTGCAAATACCAGTTAAATCTATTTTACGTCGCAACAAACTGGTTTAGACGAAAATAAATTCTTCTTGATGTGCTTCAATATAATCTAGGATTTCTAGAATTTCGTCTAGTTCAGAACTTGTAACGAGTCTTGTGCGGTATTCTTTGAAATGGCCCAATCCTTTGAAATAATTGGTGTAGTGCCGCTTCATTTCGGCTATGCCTAATTTAGGGCCTTTCCATTTAATGCTCATCAGGAGGTGTTCACGGCAAGCCAAAACGCGCTCAGGCAGTGTAGGACCTTCTAATTTTTGCCCCGTTTGAACGTAGTGCTTGATTTCTCTGAAGATCCAAGGATAACCAATAGACGCGCGGCCGATCATGACGCCGTCGACGCCATATTTATTTTTGTACTCAAGTGCTTTTTCAGGAGAGTCGATATCGCCATTGCCAAAAACCGGAATTCGCATGCGAGGATTGTTTTTCACTTCGGCGATGAGCGTCCAGTCAGCCTCGCCTTTATACATTTGTTTGCGTGTCCTGCCGTGAATAGAAATGGCTTCGATACCGATATCTTGTAGTCTTTCGGCAGCGTCAACAACATTTTTGGTGTCGTCGTCCCAGCCCAGGCGCGTTTTAACGGTAACTGGTAATTTGGTTGCTTTGACAATTTCTTTTGTCAAGCGCACCATTTTCGGAATATCTTGTAACAATCCTGCTCCGGCACCTTTACAAGTGACTTTCTTTACAGGGCAACCATAATTGATATCGATGAGGTCGGGGTTGACGGCTTCAATTATTTGAGCTGACTGCACCATGCTTTCGGTTTCGGAACCAAATATTTGGATGCCAATGGGTCTTTCGTATTCAAAAATATCAAGTTTTTGACGGCTTTTGGCGGCATCTCGAATGAGCCCCTCGGAGGAAATAAATTCGGTATACATGAGGTCAGCACCGTATTGCTTGCAAAGTGCTCTAAACGGCGGGTCACTGACGTCTTCCATTGGCGCCAATAGAAGCGGAAATTCACCGAGTTCGATATCGCGAATTCTGGCCATTAGATGTCTAATTAAGCCCCATTGATTTGAGGTATTCTTTTAATTTTTGCTCATTGCTGAGTCTAAGTACCATAAGTTTGTCGTCGCTATCAACAACAATATAATCTTGGAGGCCGTCGAGTAGAACCGTTTTGTTAGTGGGTACATTGACCAAGCAATTGTTGGTATCAAAGGCGTATACATTTTGACCAATGATGGAATTTTGCTGTTCGTCTTTTTGTAGATGTGCGATCAGGCTACCCCAGGTACCTAGGTCGCTCCAATCAAAATCTGCCGATATCATACTGACATTTTGGGCTTTCTCCATAATGGCAAAATCAATTGAAATATCTGGGCAAGCAGCAAAAGCTGTTCGTAGGAAGTTGGCCTCTTCGTCGGTACCATATACAGCTGGTTGTGCGCTAAAGATGTCGTAAACATCTTGCTGATGGGATTTAAGCGCATCTAGAACAACAGCAGCTTTCCAAACAAAAATACCAGCATTCCAAAAGAAATTACCTGCCGATAAAAACGCTTCAGCAGTGGCTAAGTTTGGTTTTTCTCTGAATTGAAGTACAGGACACGCACTGCCTTTGATGGTGTTTTCTGTTTTTTCAAATTCAATATAACCGTAACCAGTGTCAGGTCGAGTAGGTTCAATTCCTAATGTAACTAATTGACCATTTTGAGCTGTTTGCCAAGCCGTTTCGATGATTTGTTCAAAGCGCGCTTCGTTGATAATTAGGTGATCTGCTGGTGAAACGAGTAAAGTGGCGTCGGTGTCCAGTGCATTGATTTTTGCAGCGGCATAGGCAATGCACGGGGCTGTATTCTTGCGTTCTGGCTCGCAGAGCACCTGGCCTGCGGTGAGTTCTGGCAATTGCTCGAGCACTAATTGCTCATAGGAAGTATTAGTGAGGATGTAAATGTGTTCGGACGGAATAAATTTATTCAGGCGTTCAAATGTGAGTCTAAGCAGAGACTTTCCAATACCTAAAACATCTAAAAATTGTTTAGGGTGTTCGGTGGTGGAAAGTGGCCAGAAGCGGCTGCCTACGCCACCTGCCATAATGAGTCCGTATGTATTTTTACTATTCATTTCAAATTGTAGTTACGGCAGCCAGCGCATGGATGAGGTAGACACGCTTACTGCTTTTTTCAGTGCAAAGATAACGAGTTCTGCGCAGTTCACCTTTGATAAAATACTTGTTTTGAAGTATAAATTCAGCATGTATTGGCAGTTGTTCTAGTAAAGTAACTTGCCGCGCATCAAAGGTTTTGAGTATCCGGCTTAAATGTAGGTCAGATCCACTTGCGGCTTTAAGTTTAGTAAAGCTTTTCTCTAATGCCCGTTGCAAGTTGGGTGGCAATTGCTTACTTTCTAGTAAAGGAATTAAACGATGGCGAAAAGCATTTTTCCATTCGAGCCCATGAGGTTCTACGTCAAATCCATATTGGCGGTAAGTATCGAGATGGGCAATTTCGTGCAGTGAAGTGATCAGAAAGCTATACGGATTTAAATCGCCGTTGACTGTAATAATTGGCTTGCGTTGCAATGGATGAGAGCGAAAATCGCCAAGTTTTGTTTTACGCCCCGGTACAATTTTAAATTGCACTCCTGCGGCGAGGATACAATCGGCTAAATAGGGCGCAAAATCTGCCGGTGCAAATTTACTGAGTGTGGAAATAAATTGGTCTCGTTTGTGCTGCATTGATGCAAATATAATGTTTAACTTAGCCTAGTGAATTTGCTCAAACAATTTGGTCGCTATATCCTTATGCTAAGTGTGGTCTTTTCTCGGCCAAACCGATGGCATATTTTTTGGAAACAGACCATCACAGAAATTGAACATATCGGCATTAATTCACTTCCAATAGTAGCCCTTATGTCTACTTTTATGGGCGCTGTCATTGCCTTACAAACAGCATCCAGTATGGAGAGTCCGCTATTGCCTGACTACACCGTAGGTTTCATTACACAATCAAGTACAATACTCGAATTCTCTCCAACCATTCTCTCCTTGATTCTCGCCGGAAAGGTGGGTTCAAACGTTGCCTCTGAAATCGGTACTATGCGCGTCACCGAACAAATCGACGCCCTCGAAATTATGGGTGTCAATTCACTCAATTATTTAGTGCTTCCTAAAATTACAGCGGCTTTGGTTTTCTTTCCTGTACTGGTCGTTTTTTCCATGGCGCTTTCTATGTTTGGCGGTTGGTTGGCCTTATTAGTCTCCGACCTCACCACAACTGAGATCTATATTCTTGGCATCCGTTCATTTTTCAATCCCTTCCACATTACTTATGCACTCACAAAAACACTTGTCTTTGGGTTTTTAATTGTAAGTGTTGCCTCGTTTCATGGCTATTACGTCAAAGGAGGCTCTCTGGATGTCGGAAAAGCGTCTACACAAGCTGTTGTGAATAGCAGCGTGGCTATCCTCATCGCCAACTTTATTCTTACTCAACTCATGTTGCTCTCATGATCGAAGTACGTCAGGTATCCAAAACGTTTAATGGGCAACAGGTTCTCTTTGACATCAATCATTCTTTTGAAGAAGGAAAGGTTAATCTTATCATTGGGCAATCTGGCCAAGGAAAATCTGTTCTTGCCAAATGCATCGTTGGTTTATATGAGCCAGACGCCGGCCAAGTTTTATTCGATCAGCGCAATTTTACCGATATGGAACGCAACGAGCGCAGCCAAATTAGACAAGAAATCGGTATGCTTTTTCAAGGAGCAGCGCTCTTTGACTCCATGACCGTCGAGCAAAATATCATGTTTCCGCTGCAAATGTTTACCAAAAAGACCAGAGCTGAAATTCAGGCGCGCACCGATTTCTGTCTAGATCGCGTTAATTTAGCAGGCCGAAACAAATTGATGCCTTCTGAATGCAGCGGCGGAATGCAAAAGCGAGTAGGTATTGCCCGGGCCATCGCTATGAACCCTCGCTATTTATTTTGCGATGAACCCAATTCCGGTCTCGATCCAAAAACGTCTATAGTCATTGATAAACTCATCAGAGACATTACACAAGAATACAAAATAACGACTGTTGTAATTACCCATGATATGAACAGCGTCATGGAAATCGGAGACCGCATCATTTTCATTCATCAAGGTAAAAAGTGGTGGGAAGGAGATAGGCATTCCATCATTACTGCGAATAATCCCGAAATAGAGAGTTTTGTATACGCCTCTTCTTTTATGAAGGAAATTCGAACCCAACTTCAAAAAAAATAAAGCTTAAAAATTCAGTACTTTTTTATCGTTATTTTTTGTTTTATTGTTGATTTCTTTCATATCTTTGCAGCCCCAACAGGGTCTTATGCAAACGGCATAAGGATTACATAGATTTGCGGATGTGGTGAAATTGGTAGACACGCCAGACTTAGGATCTGGTGCCGAGAGGTGTGCGGGTTCGAGTCCCTCCATCCGCACTAAGGTCTCGTTGGCTCAACGAGGCCTTTTTTTTTAATTGCAGGTTTAATAGAAAGTTCAAATGAAAATTACACGTCAAGAAATCGATGCCCAAAATGGCGTATTAAAAGTTGAAATTGCAGCAGCAGACTACCAAGGAAAGGTCAAAGCTGCCCTCGATAAATATCGAAAAACAGCCAAAATTCCTGGATTCCGTCCAGGTCATGTCCCGGCGGCGCTTATTCAAAAACAATATGGTAAGTCCGTACTTTTGGAAGAGCTCAACAAAATCACCAATGATGCACTTTATCGCTACATTACCGAAGAAAAACTAGAAATCCTCGGTAATCCACTTCCGATTGAAAACGGTGTAGAAGGTAGTTTTGATACACCTGCAGATTTTGCTTTCAGCTATGAAATTGGGTACAGTCCTTCATTTGAACTGCCTATTTCAAACAAAACAAAAGTTGCTTACAACACAGTCAAAATTGACAAACAACTCATCGCAAAGCAAACCGAAGACTTACGTCGTCGATACGGAAAACTCATTTCCTCAGAAACCGTGTCTGGAAAAGACATGGTGATGGGTAAAATCGAAGAACTCGATGCCGCTGGTGTCAAAGAAGGCGGTATTAGCCATTCTACGACTATTTCAATGGAATTCCTTGACAACAAAGCAGGTGTTAAATTACTTATCGGAAAAAAAGTCAACGAAACTTTTGAATTAGATTTGAAACTTGTTTCTAAAGGTCCCGAAGATGCTTCGGCCATGCTCGGAATTACACCAGAGGTCTACGCTTCACTCGATGCTAAGTTTCAGTTTACCATCAACGATATCAAGCGCATGGAAATGGCCGAACTCAACGAGGAGTTATTTCAAAAACTATTTGGAGACGAAGTCCAAACGGAAGCGGAAATGAACAAGCGCATTGAAGCGGACCTCGCGCGCATGTTCGAAGAAGACGCAGATCGTTTGTTCACCAAAAATGTGTTTGATTTATTATTAGAAGAAACAAAAATGACTTTTCCTGAAGCCTTCCTCAAGAGATGGATCAAAGCTTCTTCGGAAAAGCCAGTTGCCGACGAAGACCTCGACCGCGAGTTTGCCGCTTATCTTCAATCTTTGAAGTGGCAATTGATTCAAACCAAAATTTTCAAAGACAACAACATTCAGTTGACCAATGAAGAAGTAATTGGGTTTACTAAATCATTGGTTGTAGGCAACTATGCCCAATATGGTTTGCCTGCCCCCGACGACGCCGAACTTACCGAAACCGCAATGCGTTTGCTTCAAAACAAAGAGCAGGCCAACGGTATCTACGACCGTTTGGCAGAATCTAAACTAACCGCATATTTTAAAGAAACAGTAGTGCTCAATAAAAAAGAGCTTGCTTACGACGATTTTGTTGCTTTGGCAAAAGCATAATTGACAGCTTTAAGCTACATCCCAATCTAAAACCAACAAATTTTTGTTGGTTTTTTTTTGTCCGTAATACAACTGAATTTGCCGAATCAGTGCTTCCAAATGTGCCATTTTCATACTGCGATTTGGAATCAAAGCAATGACTTCTCGGGCAGGCGCCGCTTGTAAGTCATCTGTTGTAGTGATATCACATAGATATTATCTAAGCAAATATCAAATAAATCGAAATAAATTATATCACTTCTCCAACCAAAGCGCTGTATCTTTGTTGCATATATTAGTAATCCTTAAAAAAAAAAATATGTCAACCTTAGTTGGAAAAAAATTCCCAAACATCAGCGTAAAAGCCATAGACGAAATGGGAGACGCATTTCAAATCAATGTGCTCAAACAAGCTACTGACAACAACAAGAAAGTAGTTTTATTTTGGTATCCAAAAGATTTCACCTTTGTTTGCCCCACCGAGATTCACGCTTTTCAAGAGGCGGCGGCTGAGTTCGAAAAACGCAATACTATCGTAATTGGTGCATCTTGCGATACCGCAGAAGTACATTTTGCGTGGTTGAATACCTCAAAAGACAATGGCGGTATCGAAGGCGTTCGTTTTCCGCTTATCGCTGATTCAACGCGTTTACTTGCACAAGAATTAGGCATTCTTGATTATGACATGTTTGACGAAGACAACATGGCCGGAGACAACGTACCTTACCGTGCTACGTACTTACTCGACGAAACCGGTATGGTATTCCACGAGTCAGTGAATCACTTTCCTGTAGGGCGCAATGTACAAGAATACCTTCGTTTAATTGATGCATTTGCGCACGTTCAAAAGCATGGTGAAGTTTGTCCTGCAAACTGGGAAGAAGGAAAAGACGCAATGAGTGCTACACGCACAGGCGTTGCAGATTACCTAAGTAAACACTAATCTGATGTTCAGCGATCTTACTTCTGACAGCTTAGACCAAATTTTGGCTTCCAATGCAAAAGTTATGGTTCAGTATGGCGCAGGCTGGTGCGGTAATTGCAAAATCACCAAGCCGAAATTCAAACGTTTGGCGGAGAGCCATCCCAACATCGCATTTGTTTATGTAGATGCCGAGCACTACCCAAATTCCAGAAAGTTTGCCAACGTGAGTAATCTGCCAACTTTTGCCTCGTTTGAAAACGGCGCCTTGCGTGCCGAAGCACAAGGCAATAAAATAGAAACCATTCAAGAAGTTCTCGATGCGCTTACCAGTCATTAAACATATTGTAGAATTCATCGAACAAAACGATGAAGACTACATCAACGAGACAATGGAAACACTCGAAAACCTCATTGACGCCCCAGGCATCAAAGACGAAGAGCTAGATGTCATTGGTGAATTACTTTCTAATTTTTCTGGAGCTTTGGAAGTATACAAAGAAATTCAGAATGGTGTTCCTAAACGTGAGGCCTTAAATGGCTTCATGAAACGGGTCACTGGATCGATTAACTAAACAAAAACCACCTTCGGGTGGTTTTTTTATGCCTATCTTTGCGGCATGTCAGATTTACTCAATAAGTTAGAAGCCATCCATTTTCGCTTCGTTGAAGTCGGCAAAATGATCACAGACCCGGATATCATTTCGGACATGAGCCGTTATGTGAAACTCAATAAAGAATACCGCGATCTCGAAATATTAGATCAAACCTACTTGCGTTATAAGCTATTACTCGACAACTTGAAAAGTGCAAAAGTGCTTTTAGAGGAGGAGCAGGACCCAGAAATGCGCGAAATGGCCAAAGTTGAAATCGATGAATTAGAGCAGGACAGACCTGAACTTGAAGAAGAAATCAAATTACTGCTTATACCCAAAGATCCCGAGGACGACAAAAACGCCATCATGGAACTTCGCGCAGGCACTGGCGGAGACGAAGCATGTATCTTTGTTGAAGATGTCTATCGCTTGTACACCATGTATTTCAAAGCCATGGGTTGGAATGTCGATGTATTGAATTCCTCAGAGGGTTCGGTAAAAGGATACAAAGAAATCTCAATGGAAATCACCGGTGCGGGTATTTACGGCGCGCTAAAATTTGAGTCGGGTGTGCACCGCGTACAACGTGTCCCTGAAACAGAATCCCAAGGAAGGGTACATACATCTGCAATAACAGTTGCTGTATTGCCAGAAGCCGAAGAAGTTGATTTTGAACTCGATATGAACGATGTTCGCAAAGATACTTTCCGAGCTTCGGGTGCAGGTGGTCAGCACATCAATAAAACAGAGTCTGCTATTCGCCTTACGCACATTCCATCGGGTTTGGTAGTCGAGTGTCAGGATGGCCGCTCGCAACACAAAAACCTCGAAAAGGCCATTTCAGTTTTGCGCTCTAGGCTTTATCAACTTGAACTTGACCGCATACATAACGAGCGTGCTGCTCAGCGTAAAACACTTGTTTCTTCCGGTGACCGCTCAGCCAAAATTAGAACTTATAACTACCCACAGGGTCGAATTACCGATCACCGCATTAATAAAACCATGTATAACCTTAATGTGTTTATGAATGGTGATATACAAGAAATGCTCGATGCCCTTAAATTGGCCGAGAACGCTGAAAAACTCAAAGGAGAAACCGCATGACAAAAGCAGAACTAATTGCCCAAATTAAAGAAAAACAAAGTTTTTTGTGCGTAGGCCTCGACCCTGACCTAGACAAAATACCCAAGCACTTACTCGAAACCTCGGATCCGCTTTTTGAATTTTGTAAGCAAATCATAGATTCCACGCATCCTTATGCCATTGCATACAAACCCAATACAGCTTTCTTTGAATGTCATGGAGCTAAAGGTTGGGAGTCTTTGTGTAAAACGATTGCCTATATTCCCAAGAATTGTTTGATCATAGCCGATGCCAAAAGAGGTGATATCGGTAATACATCCGGCTATTACGCCAAAACCTTTTTTGAACACATGCAAGCCGATGCCATTACGGTTGCACCATACATGGGTTCTGATTCAGTACTTCCGTTTCTTCAATTTGAAAATAAATGGGTGGTTTTACTTGCCCTTACTTCCAATGAAGGTGCTAAAGATTTTCAATTAACCGAAGGGAATGGAAAGGCATTATTTGAGATTGTTTTGGAAAAATCTGCTCAATGGGGAACACCAGAGAACATGATGTATGTGGTTGGTGCTACTCGTGCCGAAGACATCGCACGCGTAAGAAAATTAGTACCTGATCATTTCTTTTTGGTTCCTGGGGTAGGTACCCAAGGCGGTGATTTGGACACAGTTGTCAAATATGGCGCAAATGATCATTGTGGATTGTTGGTGAACTCTTCAAGAGCTATCATTTATGCCAGTTCAGGAACAGATTTTGCAATTGAGGCCAAAAAAGAAGCGCTGAAAATGCAAGCCCAGATGGCGTTGCATGTTCAGCGCTTTAATATGTGATGGACGCTTAGCGTGTAGCTAAGTCAGCCGCGGTGTTGCTTTGCTCTAGTTTTCCGTAGGCATCGCAGCTTGCTTTACGGCCTGCTCCGCAAGAAGCTAATACAATCAGGGTTGCAAATGCCGCTAGTATAAAAGATGTTTTTGTTTTCATGGTGTTTGTTTTGTTGTTGTTGCTGCTTTTAACGGAAGTTATTTCACAAAGTTACAATTTTTAAAAAAATAGCGCGTTTTGTCTGTTATATTTGATTATGCGTAAGCTTTATTATTTATTGGTATTCTCTTTAATGTGGTTACCAAATTATGCCCAAATAAAGTTTTGCCTCGATGTGCAGCATGTCCCATTACCTAAGGAATTAATTTTTTTATCAGAAAATAAAGGTCAATCTTATTCCGCACAACAATGGCAGTTATTGCGCCAACAATGGCAGCAAAATGCTATTGAAGCTGGTTACTTTTTATTTGACTTATGGCAAGTCAAGCAAACAGATAGTTTGTTAACTTTTCAAGCCGTTCCCGGTCCTTTTTTCCAAGGAATTTACTTGAGAGATTCTTCGGAGCACAAGCCAATTTCACCGAGCCAATTGAAGCGCATGGTTCAAGATAGCCTGAGTTGGTACCTTAATAATGGTTATCCTTTCGCTCAAATCCAACTTGCATACCAATCAGGACTCAAACCTACAGTTGAGCTGCATGTTGAAAAGGGTCTTTATGTCAATTGGGGTCAGTTTATTGTACGGCCCGAAGGAATTATTCAGCAAAAAGCGCTGCAGCAAATGCTACCACTCAAAGAAGGTGAGCCATTTTGTTTGGCAGCATTAAAGCAAATTCAAGGTTCTTTTTTTGGACAACTGCCATTTAAAATACTGCGCCAACCGGAATGGGAATATCATGACAACAAGGCAGATGTCTATTTTTATTTAGAACGCGTTCGCGCAAGTTCGGCCACCGGAATTGTTGGTTTACAACCCAATCCGCTCACTCAAAAAACAGCTTTGGTCGGTGAACTCAATATTCAACTGCAAAATAATTGGCAAAAGAATGAAAAACTGCAGCTACATTGGCGTAGCATTGCACCTCAGACCCAACAACTTAAAACCAGTTTGCAATGGCCATATATTGCGGGCAGTCCGTATGGGCTTAATACAGGACTAACGATATACAAAAGAGACACTGCTTTTCTAGAAATGAGAACAAATTTCGGTGTATGTTATCAATTTGCTGGCGCGTGGCAAATGAGTGCACAACTAGATTATTGGCGCTCAAATGCCTTAAAAGATTTGCCCGGTAGCGAGGTGGCCACCTTTAGGACCACTACCTATGGCCTTGTTTTACAGAGGCAAAAATTAGATCGTATTCAGAATCCAACGAAAGGTATGCTATTCCAAACAAGTTATCTTGTTGGGAACAGATTGACAAGTGAGAAAGTGCTAACCTGGCGCTTTACGCTAGCACAACGCTATTTTTTATCCCTTGCTCAAAGACAAGTCTTGTGTTTTATGCAACAATTTGATCATATTGCAACACCTATTTTGTACCGCAATGAACTTTATCGTTTTGGAGGGCTTGACCGAATGAGGGGTTTTGATGAAGAAGCTTTTTTTGCCTCCACAGTATTGTTGACTGGTCTAGAGTACCGTTTTTTGCTCGATGAAAATTCCTATGCCCTTGCTTTTTCGGATTGGGCTTGGTCGGCAAACCAAGTTCAACCAGCACAAAAACAACAATTATATGCATTTGGTATGGGTCTGGTTTTAGGTACAGAAAACGGTCAATTTAAACTCAATTATGCCCTTGGGGCTACAATTGGTGAAGGCTTGAAATTGAACGCAGGAAAAATTCATCTGGGCTATATTTCTTACTTTTGAGAGATGAAAATTGTTTTTGCGAGCCACAACCAAAATAAAACAAAAGAAATTCGTTCGGTATTGCCCCAAGGGATTGAACTACTTACGCTAAACGACCTCAATTGCTTTGAGGAAATTCCCGAAAATGAGCCCACCATCGAGGGAAATTCGGCATTCAAAGCAAATTGGGTTTTTAACCATTTCGGTATGCCATGTTTTGCAGATGACACAGGCCTAGAAGTGCGCGCATTAAATGGTGCCCCGGGAGTGCATTCAGCGCGCTATGCCGATGAGACAACAAATGACGAAGCCAACATGCATAAATTATTGGAAGCCCTCAAGCCGTTTTCTGACCGTACAGCGCAATTTAAAACGGTGATCACTTTTCGTGACCAACACCGTGAAATCCAATTTACTGGTGTTATTAGTGGACAAATTGGCACCTCAAAAAGAGGCGAATTCGGTTTTGGATATGATCCTATTTTTATTCCGGAAGATGCTGCTCAAACCTTTGCAGAGATGACGCTGCTTCAAAAAAATAAGTTTAGTCACAGAGCTAGAGCAATGGCGCAATTTCTAGAGTTCTTAGCTGAACACACCTAGGCCTCAATAGAAATAGCCACCGAATCAACATCGCCGTTGATTGGCGGACAAATTTTGGTGATCTTGAGTTGAAGCGCGGAAATACCCTTTAATTCATTTCGAAGACGTCCTACTATACGTTGCCCAACGTGCTCGATAAGTTTGGATCGGATGGCCATTTCTTCAATGACGATGCGGTTCACATCGACGTAATCGATGGTGTCAGCAAGGGTATCAAGAAGCGCGGCTTGACTGAAATTCGTTTCTAAAACAACATCAACTACATAATGCCCACCAATTCGACCTTCCTCAGGCAAGCAGCCGTGAAAAGCGTAGCATTTAATACCATTGACGAATATTTTATGCTTCATGGAGGATGCGCTCAATTTGTTCTATTCCAAGGGTAATTCGTCTTAGGACTTCTTCTTTTCCTAGAAATGCCGAGATTTCAAACATGCCAGGGCCTGCGCCGACGCCTGTCAGGACCAAACGATACGGGAGCAGAACAGCACCAATACCGAGTTCTTTGTCAGTAAGAAATGTTTTAAACGCTACCTCTATGGAAGTTGCGGAGAAATCAGGAAGTGCTTCAATGATTTTTTGCCACTCATGGATATATGCTGAGGTTTCTGGCTTCCATTTTTTGCAAATGGTTTCGGTATCAAATGAGGTAGGCATTCCTAAAAGATAGGCTCCTTCTGTGAGTATATCTTGGGCAAATGTAGCACGCTCCTTCATGAGTTCACAGACCTTTTCTAGTGCTTCATCGGAAAGATCAAGTTCTTGTAGCTCCCGAAGTTGAGCAGCGATAACGCGGTTGTCTTGGGCACGCAAATAGGTTTGTTGAAACCATTTGGTTTTATTAGGATCAAATTTAGCGCCAGCCTTACTGACGCGATCTAGTGAAAAGGCGGCCACGAGCTCGTCTAATGAAAAGATTTCTTGTTCTGTGCCTGGGTTCCAACCTAAGAAAGCTAACATATTGATAAACGCACCTGGCAAATAACCGTTTTCACGGTAACCCGAATATAGCTCGCCTTCTGAAGTTGTCCAATTGGTTGGGAAAACAGGAAAACCAAGGCGGTCGCCGTCGCGTTTAGATAATTTGCCGTTGCCATCTGGTCTGAGCAAAAGCGGTAAGTGGGCAAATTCAGGACAGGGCCATCCGAAGGCTTCGTAAAGTAAAATATGCAAAGGTGCAGATGGAAGCCATTCCTCGCCACGAATGACATGGCTGATTTGCATGGTGTGGTCATCGACGATATTAGCCAAATGGTAAGTCGGCATGCCGTCGCTTTTGAATAAGACTTTATCGTCTAAGTTATTGGTATTCACAACTACCCAGCCGCGAATGATGTCGTGGAAGCGCACATCTTGGTTGCGTGGCATTTTCATGCGGATCACGTAAGGCGCTCCTGAGGCAAGTAATTCATTGACCTCAGATTGTGGTAAAGTGAGTGAGTTGCGCATGCTGTTGCGCGTCACGCTGTTGTACTGCCAATTGGGCATACCCATAGTTTTGGCTTGGTCGCGCATGCGGTCGAGTTCTTCGGCGCTGTCAAAAGCGTAGTAGGCTTTGTCTGCTGCTATGAGTTGTTCTGCATAAGGCTTGTACATGGCTTTGCGCTCTGATTGCACATATGGACCGAATTCACCTCCTAAACCGGGGCCTTCTGTTGGCATAATGCCACACCAAGCTAAGGCATCCATGATGTACTCTTGTGCACCCGGAACAAAACGGGTTTGATCGGTATCTTCAATACGGATCAAGAAGGTGCCATTGTGCTTTTTGGCAAACAAGTAATTGTAAAGAGCAGTGCGTACTCCACCCATATGGAGCGGGCCGGTAGGTGAGGGCGCAAAACGAACGCGAACTGAAGACATAGCAATTTTTCTAAAGTGCAAAGATAGTAAATTGAAAAAGAATCAAGTTAGGAATTGACTTCTATCATTTTTAAAGTGAGTAAATGAGTAGAACTTTGCCGATTTGAGATTGGCGTTTAATCAGTTCTTGATAGTGTGGATGTATAAATGTCTTTTGCTAAATAATAGGTTGCGATTAGCAACCATTTTTACTTTTTAGTCAATGCAGATTAGCGTGTCATACCATGGGCTGAAACCTGCCCAAATCCCTAGACAACCGCTGATATTTGATGGTATATTGATGGGGGTGGCATAAGGGTTGTTTGCAGCGTCAAGTTGTGCAGACTTCCGATCATAATAGTTATAAACAGCTTGGTCCATTTTTGAAAGTTTGACAATGACACTGTCTCCATACCGGTAATAACGGCGAAACTCCTTGAGGTGGATGCTGTCTTTTCTTTTTAAGGGATTTTGGTAATAAAATTCAATGGCCAGGCCGTTAAAATAGGCATCCGAAAAAATGCCACCGCGGGCTCTCCTGAAAATAGGGTCCAGTTCTTCGCCAATTTCATTTTGATTGATACGTCGGACTTCCCATCGATAAGCATCTAAAGTCTGGTATGGATCTGTTAAACGCGCCCAACTAAAGCCATAGTCTTGTGTTTGGGGCTCTCTTTTCCAATAAAGCGTGTCAAGTTGTGTTGGTGGGGGCAAGTAGGTGCTTCCAGTAAATATCTTGCCGTCATAGTCGATGAGTAATTGATAGCTTTTATTGACTTCCCCGATGAAGTCCTCTGTTGTGTATACTTCAATGGGCAAAAGCTGCACTTCTTCTAACTCCAAGCGCAGGATCTCAGCCATACGCTTCTGACTGACAAGAGGAAGCTCATAGATGGGAATGGGGCTCAGTGAAAAGGTATCGTTGTTGCAAATCACATTGACACTCGCGTCATTCACTACGCTATTGAGGTAGGTAGCCAAGCTAACGGTGTCCGCTATATTTTTAGAAAGGGTAAGTAGAACGAGCGGATAACCATTTACTTCTATTTGACCATCTACTACCAACTGCGGCCCAAGTTGTGGTATATCAATATCCACTTCTTTCGCACAAGACAATAATAGCATTAAGCCGAATAAAAGCGAGATGATCTTCATTTTACAATACTTTGTGAGCAGCGTATATTTTTGTCTTCGATTTCAATCACACCTAGGCGCACACCGGCCCAGCCAACTTGATGTATCCAAACGTCGTGACCACTCGGGTCTTTGACTTTTGTAGGTTCTTCCATAAAAGTATGCGTGTGTCCACCTAAAATAAAATCAATCCCACTTACAACTTTAGCAAGATTGACATCACTTGGTTTTGAAGGATCTTCGTATTTGTAACCCAAATGGGATAAACAAATGATGAGGTCGCAATTTCGTTCTTGAAGTTGAGTCACGACATCACGCGCACTTTGATATGGGTCTTTGAAATGTATGCCTTGAAAATTGCTTGTTGGCACCAACCCATTTAAATTGATCCCGATACCGAAAATGCCAATTTGAAAAGGACCTTTTTGAATAATTTGATAGGGTTGAACAATTTCATTCATTGGGGTTTGACCAAAATCGTAGTTCGCATTGACAAATTTGAAATTGGCATGTTTTTGCGCCTCCATAAATCCTTTGATGCCAATATCAAAATCGTGATTGCCTAAAGTAACAACGTCGTATTTCAATGCGCTCATGACTTTCATTTCAAGTACCCCATGAAATCGATTGAAATAAGGTGTGCCTTGGAAAAAGTCTCCAGCGTCAAGTAGCAAGACATGTTCGTGATTTTTTCTGAATTCTGAGACCAGTGCGGCGCGGGCGCTAACCCCCCCCTGATTTGGAAATTTGGTGTGGTTGGCCACAAAAGGATCAATTTGAGAATGCGTATCGTTGGTATGGAGGATCACCAATTTAGATGCTTTCTTCTTCGAAGGACCTGCCCTTAACCATTTGGGCAGTGCCAAAACGAGCGGAAGCATGCCAAACCGACCTAATAACTGACGACGCGTGGTTTTCATTTGATGTATCTTGATTTGGAATCGAGCAAAAGCACCTTTTGTTGTTTGGCTTCCGCTATAAAAATATCTCTCAACAGCAGGTTGGTTTCTGTTTTCTCTTCATTTAAAAAAAAAGTCATTTGATCACCTCCATTTGCCAAAAAATCAGAAGTCAGTACCCATATGTATTGGTGTGAAGGTAATAAATTCGGTATTTGAAGTTGTTGGGCTTTGAATACACAATTTGATATTGGCTCTCCATCACTTTGAAGGAGGTAATTTGAAATGTCTTTCAATTTAGAAACAGGTAAATGTACCCAAACGACTCTATTATCAAAAGGCATGAGTTTGTAGAAGTCTGCGAGCGTCAAATTTCCTGCGCCAAAAGAAGCCCTCAGCCCTCCGGTATTTAGCAAGCAAATGACAGGTTCTGATAAACGTACATTACGCGTTTGTGATATGAATACGGCATCAGCGCACCAATTCATAAGGTTTGAACATGGGCGGCTTAAGACAAGGGGTTCTGAAGTATGGGCAATGATTTCATTAAATTCTAGTCGTATGGTATCTTGATAGGCGCGCAGAAAAAAAAGGCCGGTGGTGTCTTGCGTTTGTCTATTGACCACTTCGTACGAGATAGTGGCGCTTTGGTTCAAAAAAAGAGAGCAAGCCGTTAGGCTTGCTCCAATGATTAGATATGTAATGTATTTTAACATTATTCGATAACAAACTCACGCTTGACTTGACCATATGGCGTGTCAACAGTCAGTATATAAACGCCTGCTTTGTATTCTGAAATTGGCAAGACGAGAACAGGTAATTTGGTATTTTGCGCTGCTCCAATCTGACGACCTTGCATATCTGTGATTTGGTAAGCAGTAATATCCAAGCCATTGACTTGCGCATACAAAGTTTGCGAGGCAGGAACAGGGAATACAGAGAAGTTCTGATCTAATTTATTTTCAAGACCCATGTCGCATACGAGATAGCTCATGTTTGAGAAATTGATATGGCAAGCAAAATAAGCAGAATCGATGAAAGGATTGCGGTTTCCTTGAAGAACAGCCGCATATTCGTGTCGTGCGATTTCGTAGTTGTCAGGGGCATCGGCAAAATGCCAAGTTTTCAATGATTCTTGGCTTTGGTTGGCAGGAAGTTCCCATGTATTTCCTGCTTGTCCGTTGTAACAGGTTGCCATGTAGAATATGGAGCGCGCAGCGTTTCCTTTTTGCTCTGGACGTGGCTCATAGACTAATTGATTCCCACTGTATCCGACGCTTCCTTGTAGGTAAGTGAAGACGACGTTCCCATCGATATCCATGAGTGGAAGGTTAGATCGGGGCGTATTGGCTTGTTGGAGGTTGGTTGGCCATAGGTTGTGTTGATCGTTGTATTCTGGCTTTTCTGGATTATCGCAAGGGAAGGTTGGCATCCAAGAATGCGAGTAGGTGTGCTCTCTAGAATAACCTACAGCTGTCCAAGTGAAAGGATCGTTGAATACTTTGCGCTCACCAGTGTATACACATTCCACGTATGATTGCCCGTTGGTGGTATCGCGGACCTCGTATTGGTTCATCATGGTGGTGAGGTAGTTGTAATAACTGATGGAGGTATGCGGATTAATCAAAGCACTAAGGTCCGTTAAAAAGCTACTTGAACCTGAAATGATACCGTTATAGTAGTTTCCAATTTGGCTTCCTGTGCTAGTTACATTGCCAGTAGCCGGGTTCATGGTACGGTAATTTTCGTAGCCAGCCGGTCCATTGAATGCATATACTGCAAAATGATAATTAGTATTTGCCTCTATATGACGTGGTGTAAAACCTGTACCTGAACCGATATATGCTACTTTGGCGTTACCGATTACATCACCTCGCTTGTAAGTAGTTCCGTCGATAGGAAGACCAGCAACAGCACCACCTTGACGCCAAAGCACGATGTATTTTTCAGCACTGACAGAGGTGTATTCGCCGGATAAAGAATAAGGTTTGATGGTCGGGAAAGTCAAAGAACTTGGATTATTGGATGGTTCTGTTGCAAGGTTGTTATTGCCGATTCCGTATAAATTAATGATGTAAGGGTTTTCATCGGTGTCATCGTTGGCTATAGAAATGGTAGCAAGTCGAGATCCGGTGCCGCCGGGGATGAAATTCAGCGTGATGTTTTGGCTGCTCGTTGCACCAACTACAACATTGGCGTTACAGGAATAATCTGCAGCATTGGCTCCGCTGAAAGTAGCACCGGAAACCGTTAGATTCTGAACGCCATAGTTTTCGATTGTGATTGTTGTATTGGCTGCTGTTCCTACAACGTAAGTACTACCTGATAGGATATCGTTGCCATTGATTTTGACATTGATTTCTCGGGCTGGAGCCACATAAGTGAAAAAATCTTGGGTACTGCGCGGTACCAACTGGTAGTTTGCGTTAAATTGACCGAGTAGTCCGATGATACTGATTGGTCCGGTTGGTATGGCTGAGCCATCGATGTTGGTGCTTCCATTGACTCGGACATCAAAGGTGTTGGAACCATCAAAAACTTGCACAGTGCTGTTTCCAGTGGCAAAACTGCCTGTTTGCACAAAATTGACGTTATCGAGACGAATGAGCTGACCTTCCAAAGATTCTCCGGCGGTCGGTATAGATATAACCAAAGGAGCTGGTGGATTCACGGCCTGACCGTGGTTTGTAAAGCTATTTGTGGGAGATAATTCGAGTAGACCGTTGAATTCAAACAAAACACCTGTTGCGGTTATGGAATCACCTTTTTGTATGGTATTGAGGTTGCTGCCATAACAGGCAATACCGGCGGTGCCGTCTTGCATGTATCGGATCGGGCCGAGTTCACTTCCATTGGTCACAACACCACTAACAGTTACGGTTTGACCGATTCCTAAATTGCGTACTTGTGCAATTGTTTGTGCAAATACTTGTTGGCTAGAGGCCACTACGATGAGTTGTAAAAAGAGCTTTTTCATGTGTTAAAATTGTATTCCTAAATTGATATTGAAGCGCAAGCCTTGGCCAAACATAACTGTTGCCGAACGCGCATCGAATTGATCATAGATGCCATTTGCATTATTGATGGCATCCGAGATAAAAGAAGTATTGAGTAAATTGGTTATGGCAAAACCAGCACTAAATTGCTTGTAACGGTAGCCGCCAAAAAGATTAACGAGGGAGTAAGCAGGTATTTTCCAGGAATCGCGTCCACCATTGATGCCTTGAAGTGAGAAGGGATCAAAGTTGGCGTAATAGCGATCAAAGTACTGGCCCTGAATTTTGATGTAGCTATTCTTAAAGGGTTCATAGCGAAGTCCTGCAGCCAACGCCGTTTGAGCGGCATCACCAACGTGAACGCCTTTGGCATCGAAGGTAAATTCTAAAGAATCGTATTGCGGAATGAAGACGGTTTTGCTTGAGTTCCAAATCCAGTTACCAATAGAAAACATGAATTCGAAGGAAAGTTTTGAATTGATTTCCCAAGCGATGTCGATCTCTTGACCTATGTGAATGGCATCCATACCGTTAATGTTTACACGTATGAATTCTGTTGGGTCATTAGGGTCTGGGACGGCAACACCATAAGGAAAAGGTTTGTTTTTCCAATTCGTAAAGTAGGCGTTGTAATTGACGCCAAAATGTTTGTTGGTGTAGTGATAGCCACCCTCTGCAGCGTAAATGATTTCATTGACGATTTCTCCAAAGAAAGAATTGGTATTGTTGTCTATGACATTCGAAAATTGAGGGGTGCGATTGAGGTAACCCAAATTGCAATAGACATCTTGGTATTTCCCAATTTTGTGTCTTAGACCACCTTTAATGGTAAGGCCTGGGATGTATTTCCAAGGTGTTTGGTAGTAGCTAAGACCAGCATAACCGGCATGGTAAGTTTGGCCGTTGTATTGGATGGTGTCTAAAGCACCAATTCTGAGAATGGTGTCGCCGAGGTCCAACACTTTTCGTTGGAAATAGTCAATGCCTTTGTAACCGTTGAGAATACTCGACATATTAATGAACCAATTAACGTGCTCGCCATTGTGTTCAACTTGACCAAAAAGACCTGCATAAGTTACCACGCCATCGCGATCCGCATTGAAGGTGTTTTTGGCAATTTTGTCCCCGACGCGTTGCATGGGGTCGGCATCATTGAAATCGGCGGTGCTTACAAAATAGTCGGCACCGAGTAAGTTGGTGATCACTTGGTAATGCCTGCCCTCGTAGTAGCGAAAATCAAGTCCACCAGAAAAATTGGTTTTTTTCGAGTATTGATAATTGAATTGCCCAAGATAACCCACCCAAAAATGGTTGTTCATACTCGCCAACAAAATTTGACTTGCCTTGATTTCCGTGGGCGAGTAGAGTGGGTCAATATTAGGTGTACCGAATAAAGAATTGACTGTGTTTTCAGTAATCATTTGGTCCCAATCGATATTGGAATTGCTGTCTCTAAGTACAGCAGAAGAGTTGAAAATACTCGTTCCGCCGCCGCGGCCTATAGAGAGATACGCTAAATTGGAGATATCGAGTTTGTCGTTGACAGACCAAAAATCTTTTAAAGTAATTTGAGGTTTGTTGTAAAAATTACGACGTTCGTTGAGAATTTCTTGTTGACCTGCATCATTTGTAACATAGCCCCAATGTTGATTGTAGCGGATGCCCATGTCGTTTAAGGCCATTGTTGAATCATATGGAATTCCCAATTGTTGCGATCGGGAAGCGTCCCAATATTGAATGCCCTGATTCCAAGATCTCTGACCATGCTGCTGCGGGGCTGCGAATGCGGAAAGTGTGATCAGATGTTTTTCAAGGCGTTTGGAGATTTTGGTGTAACCGAAGAAGCCTTGTGTTGGTGTGCCATCAACCCATCCTTGACCTTGTTTGTAGGAGGCAGAAAAAGTGAGTCCCCAACCAGATTTAGTCATGCCGGTGTTGTACGATAGCGAACTGCGCAGAAAATTCCCCGTTGCGTATTCTTGTTTGAAACTCCCGCCTTTTTTGGTACCCACCCCTTGTGTGATGATATTGATGGTGCCTCCGATTGATGGCATGGCAATTTTGGTAGCACCCAAACCGCGTTGAACCTGCATTTGGGACGTGATAGCGTCTAAACCAAACCAGTTTGACCAGTAAACAGCGCCATTCTCCATGTCATTTACAGGAACGCCATCGATCATGACACCTACATTTCGTTGGTCAAAACCGCGCACATTGATTCGCGCATCGCCATCGCCGCCTCCTTGAGTAGTTGCGTACACGCCTGCTGTTCCGTTCAATAACATCGGAAGATCGCGTGAGGCAAGTTCTTCGGTGATTTTTTTGGTGTCAATTTTAGTGACAGCAACCGGTACGTTTTGTCCTTTGACTAAGTTTCCTATGACGCGAATTTCACGAACTTCTTGAGTCGGTCGGATCGTAAAGTTCTGGGTAAAACTAGCTTGACTAAGTATTACGTTATGACTAACGGTATCGGTCAGGGGTAAGGAAAACACGATTTTGTATTGACCGTAAGGAACACCTTCAAAACGGTAGATGCCGTTATCGTCGGTGGCTTTGCGTGCGATGATCTGTGTTGCATTACTTAACGTGATTTTCGCACCAGCAACTGGGATGTCTCCTGGTGTCATAAGTGCAACACCGGAAATAGAACCTTTCTGCTGACTAAGAGCCAACCTTGGCAACGCTACAAAGAGTAACGCAAGACAACAAAAACGCAACATTTAGCGAATAATTACTTTGTGTAAAGTCTGCTCGCCAGCGTTATTAGTTAGGCGAAGGAAATACACACCTTGTAAGTTATTGAGATCGAGTTCGACAACCGATTGAGTTGCAGAGATTTGTAACTCTTTAACTTGCTGTCCAAGTGCTGAAATAACTTGGATTTTTCGCAAATCGTTTTGTGTTTTAACGAACACTAAACCGTTGCTTGGATTAGGATAAACACTAGGTAACAATTTAGCTGCTTCGTTGACGCTGATATTGTTGCAATTGCATTCGTGACTACCCAATGAAGACCAGTTTCCGTCGAGGATGGGATTTCCGCTGGTTCCAAATAGGGTGTCGCCATTTGCGTCAAGGCGCACAATGACAGGTGGAATGCTGTCCCATTCAAGAAGTGGATCGAAGAAAGATGGATTGCTAGTTTGACCTTTAAGGATGGCCGGCTTGCGAATCATACTGTGGTCTTTGGTGATGAGCACACCCAAACCTGTGCTGTAAGGAAATTGTGAAGACCAAGCGCCGTCGTTACCTGAACTGGTTCCGGTTTCATTGGCAGGGTTTTCACCAATTTTACCAAAAACGTCAACAATGGCAAATCCAGTAACGTTTGTGGCGTTGATCACGGATGTTGGAGAAGCAGGAAGAGAGCCTTTTGCTAACAAAACAGCATCGTTACCATTCCAATACCATGCATTGGAAACGTTGTAGTCTTGACAATAAAAGCCATCGGCACGCGCTTGAAGTGAATCCCAAACTGGCGCTTCTTGACCGGTTCCGTTGGGATCTAATTTTTGAATAACGCCTACATAAACTCCTTTTGCAGGAATTGTACCGCTTAGTTGAATGGAATTAGCGACAGTTGCCGAAGTGGCGCCGTTAGAGTAGCGGCTAACGAAATAACCCGATAAATCAATAGGATTGTTTGTAGGGTTGTAAATCTCTAGCGCTTTATTGTTAGACCAACCTTCGACATATTCCGAAATGAAGAGTTCGTTACAGGTATTTTGCGCAAATGAAGACATTGCCGCAACAAAAGATAAATAAAGTAAAGTTTGCTTCATGATGTTAGTTTTGTTTAACTGACAATCAGCTGTATTTAATTGATGTTTACTTATGGTTTCGGCCATTTGAGGCGTCAAGGAGGTCATAAATAAACTAGAACAAAATTAAGTATTTTCTATGAACAGCGAAAAACTTTTTGTAAAACTAAAATGAATTTATTGTGAAGTGATAATGCCTCAAATTTCACACGAGAAATCTACTTAACTTTGGGTTTCAATTTTTTACAATGAAATCACTGCTCAGCGCCATCCTATTGACCTTATCATCCAACTTTATTCTAGCTCAAAATTTAAGTGTGGAGCGCATTTGGCGCAATTATGAATTTACTACTAAGAGTGCAGGCGCATATCAGATGCTTCAGGATGGTCAGCATTATGTTGAATGGGGTGGAAATGGTAATTTGGTGAAAGGCGATCTTTCAGATGATGCCAAAAACAAAGAAATACTCATTCCTGGTTCTACCCTTGTCTGGAACGACAAACCAATTGAAGTTGCCGGCTTCGAATTCAATGCAAGTGAAGACAAAGTCTTGCTTTGGACCGCACCTAAGGCAATATACCGTAGAAGTTTTGAAGCTTTTTATTTTTTATACGACCTCAATTCAAAAAAACTAGAGGCATTGGACGCAGATCATGCGCCACAAACATTGGCTGAATATAGTCCAGACGGCACCAGCGTGTCCTATATTCACGGCAATGATATTTTTATAAAAGAGTTAAGGTCAGGAAAAGTGACCAAAGTAACCCAAGATGGCAAACGCAACAAAATTATCAACGGCACCACCGATTGGGTTTATGAAGAAGAGTTTGCCATCACCAAAGCGTATTGTTGGTCTCCGGACAGTAAATATCTAGCGTTCTTAAAATTTGATGAGCGCGAGGTCCCTGAATTTCAAATGGCCATGTATGGACAACTTTACCCTGAGCATTATACTTATAAATACCCAAAAGCTGGCGAGTTGAACAGTAAGGTGACACTTCATATAGTCGACCTTAAAAGTTTGAAAATTCAAGGGGTCGAAGTCGGAATTTACGAATATATTCCACGCTTGAATTGGTCTTCAAAAGCCAATCAATTGGTTGTGCAAACAATGAACCGACACCAGAACGAGCTCAATTATTGGCTAGTAGACGCCACACAAAAACATTTCAAAACCACTAAGTTTTTTACAGAGACTTCAACGACATATATCGATGTAGACAACAATTTATTGGTACTTCAAGATGGAAAATCGATTCTACGAACCAGCGAATCGAGCGGATTCAATCATATTTATAAGCTGGGGTTTGACGGATCCACAACGCCCATCACGAAAGGCGATTGGGATGTCATTGAATTTTTGGGTTTTGACGAGCAAACACAAACCATTTACTATTCGAGTGCCGAGCTAGGTGCTATTTATAAGTCGGTATACAGTATTCAGATCGATGGATCTCAAAAAAAGAACTTAACTGCAGCGCTTGGTTACAACAATGCCACATTTTTAAATGGAATGAAATACTTCATTCATACGTATTCGAATGCCAACACACCTCCAGTTATCTGTTTGCGAAAGTCAAATGGTGAATTTGTGAAGACTCTAGAGGAAAATACGGCACTTTTGGATAAAATGAGAAATGAAAAGTTGAGTCCAAGAGTTTTCATATCCATACCTACACCAAGTGTAATTCTGAATGCATCTTTAATTTATCCGGTGAGCTATGATCCGACCAAAAAATATCCGGTTTTTGTCAATGTCTACGGTGGACCCGGGCACAACGAAGTGCTTGATTGCTGGGATGGCAACGATTACTTTTTTCACAACTTGCTGGCGCAAGATGGCTACATGGTCTTGAGCATAGACCCAAGAGGAACCCAATACCGCGGTGCAGATTTTAAAAAGTCGACTTATTTACAATTAGGTAAGCTCGAGATTCAAGATGTTGTTGAGGCTACAAAAGTTTTTGCACAGCGTTCAGATGTGGATGCCTCTCGCCTAGGAATCATGGGCTGGAGCTACGGCGGATTTATGTCCTCGTTAGCAATGACTAAAGGAAATGGTCTATTTAAGGTTGGAATTGCAGTTGCGCCAGTTACCAATTGGCGATTTTATGACAATATATATACGGAGCGCTTCATGCGCACGCCCCAAGAAAATGCCAAAGGCTACGACGATAATTCGCCGATCAATTTTGCCAAAGATCTTCAGGGTAAATATTTCTTGATTCATGGCGCGGCCGATGACAACGTTCATTATCAAAATTCAATGGAAATGATCAGTGCGCTCGTCAAAGCAAATAAACAATTCGATTTATTTATTTATCCGAATAAGAATCACGGTATTTACGGAGGAAACACCCGCAACCATTTATTCAATATGATTCATGACTATATTTTGAAAGAACTTTAAATTTTAACGGTCATTAATTGTTTTTATTGAAGTTCTATGCATAGCATTTAAGCATTCTTTTGTAATTTAGACACACATTTATCAAACGACATATTTCCATCACATGAGTGAAACAGCCAAAATCGAACTCGACGGCAAAATATACGAACTGCCAGTTTTCGTCGGTACCGAAAACGAAAAAGCAATTGACATCTCCAAATTGCGCGACCTCACCGGTTATGTTACCCTCGATACCGGATACAAAAACACAGGTGCAACCAAAAGCGCCATTACTTTTCTTGATGGTGAAGAAGGTATTCTTCATTACCGTGGTTATTCTATTGAACAACTAGCTGAAAAAGCTGCTTTTATTGAGGTTGCTTACCTACTCATTTATGGAAATCTTCCAAATAAAGAAGAATTGCATGCTTTCCGACAGAGCATTTGCAAGCACACCTTGGTCCATGAAGACATGAAACAGTTTTTTGAAGCTTATCCTTCCAAAGCACACCCAATGGGAGTCTTGTCTTCAATGGTTGCTTCGTTGGCTACTTTCTACCCAGAATCTTTGGACCCTAATCGTAGCCCAGAGGCCAAAAACCTCACCATTCATAGACTTTTAGCTAAATTACCAACGCTTGCTGCTTGGTCTTATAAAAACCTCACTCGTCATCCATTCATGTATCCACGCAATGAATACGATTATTGCAAAAATTTCTTGTACATGATGTTTGCCATGCCCACAGAAGAATACCAAGTAGACCCGGTTGTTGTCGACGCATTCAATAAACTACTTATTTTACATGCCGACCACGAACAAAATTGTTCTACGTCTACGGTACGCATTGTTGGTTCTTCAAACGCTAATTTGTATTCTTCTGTTTCTGCCGGAATATCTGCACTTTGGGGCCCGCTACATGGTGGTGCTAACCAAGAAGTAATTGAAATGCTAGAGCGTATCCACGCAGATGGCGGCAACGTCGACAAATGGGTTGCCAAGGCCAAAGACAAAGAAGATCCGTTCCGCCTCATGGGCTTTGGTCACCGCGTGTACAAGAATTTCGATCCTCGTGCTAAGATCATTAAAAAAGCTTGCGACGACATCCTCGATAAACTAGGTGTAAACGACCCACTACTCGATATCGCCAAAAAGTTAGAAAAAGTGGCTCTCGAAGACGAATATTTCAAAGCGCGCAACTTGTATCCTAACGTCGATTTCTATTCCGGAATTATTTATAAAGCGCTTGGCATTCCAACCGAAATGTTTACCGTAATGTTTGCCATTGGACGCCTACCAGGTTGGATTGCCCAATGGAAAGAAATGACCGAAAACAAAGAGCCTATTGGTCGTCCACGTCAAATCTATACTGGTCAAACCAATCGTCAGTACGTTCCAGTTGAAGAACGCTAAAACAAATACATCAGAATTCATCAAAAAGGCGCTCAATTGAGTGCCTTTTTACCTTCAAATAATTCGTATTTCCTGAATTCACACTCGATATCGCCATTGAAAACCCGGTGTTTGGCTGCGGCTTTGAGACCAATTGCATGAAAGCCTTCAAGGCTACCGCTAATGATACCCACTTTACTTGGTGCCATTTGGTGTTTGAGCCAAGAACCTAGATTGCCATAGAGTTCTTCGATATCCGTTGCCAAGCGCTCGTCGTAGGGCGGATTCGTTAAAATAAAGACAGGCGCCTCTACCTTGAGTTTGTCAAATGGGGCTGCCTGAATTTCTATAAACCTGCCAAAAGAGAAAGTCCTGAGATTGCGTCTGGCTTTGAGTACCATTTCGTCTGAGATATCTCCGCCTATCAGCTGGCAAGGCAACTGGCGCACAACGCGAGGTGCACTTTCATAAATGGACTCCCAAAGTGCGGCGTCATAATTTTTGAGATTTTTAAATGCGAAGTGTTGTCGTTCAATATTACTTGGAATGCCTGTTGCCAGCAAGGCTGCTTCAGCCAGCAAGGTGCCCGATCCACAAAAAGGGTCCACTAAAGTTTGCTTGCGATCCCATCCCGACATGCGCACAAGACAAGCCGCAACAACTTCGTTGAGTGGGGCAGGGCCAACCGCTGTTCGGTAACCGCGTTGAAAAAGTGGCAAGCCACTTGTGTTGACAGAAATCGTTACTTCTTTGTCCTTGATATAAAGATCAAAAAGTACGCTCGGCTTTTTTACATCAATATTTGGTCTTTCATCGGCCTTGCTTTTAAAGGTGTCGACGATCGCATCTTTGACCAATAAAAAAGGGTAATGCGTATTTTTAAATATCGGTGAGAAAATAGCACCTTTGATTGCGAATGTTTTTTTCACATCGAAGAGCTCATGCCACTTGATGCGCAGTGCTCTTTTATATAAATCTTCTTCGGACTGTATGTAGAAATGATCGATTTCAACCAATACGGCTATGGCACAGCGGCAATAAAGATTCAGTTTGTAAACGTCTGCCCAAGTGCCTTTGATTTGAACGGCGCGGTTCAAAAGTTCAGTTTCGGGATAGCCCAATTCTTTGAGTTCGTCGGCCAGTATGGACTCGAAGCCATAAAAACATTTGAGGGTAATCTTGAGTAGGGTTGTTTTTGAGCTCGGGGTTGGGTCCATTGTTTGGGGATTCGTTAACTTTGTACAAAAGAACAAATTTGTCTAAGACCAACTACCTCTTGTGCTTCCTTTTTTTAAGCATACAGCTGTTTGCTCAACAAAGACAGCTTATCGGCGTTGTGCTAAGTGGTGGTGGGGCCTCGGGTGTGGCACATGTAGGTGTGCTTAAAGCGTTGGAAGAAAAACAAATTCCAATTGATTATATCGTTGGCACCTCAGCTGGTGCTTTGGTTGGCGCCATGTATGCTTGTGGTTATTCACCTGCTGAAATTGAGGCCTACGTGCTGTCGCCGTCTTTTCAACTCATGGTGAAAGGACAAAAAGAAATAGCGCACCCTTTCTACTTTTATCAGGATGTTCCCAATGCGTCCATGTTTAATCTCAGTTTGGCACAAGACAGCACCCTTCAAAAATCGTTGCCGTTGTCGCTAATTGACCCCACTTATTTAGATTTTGAAATGCTCAAGATTTTTGGCCGAACCAGCGCCAGTGTTCATGACGATTTCAATCAACTTTTTGTACCCTTTCGTTGTGTGGCTTCTGCAGTAGAGACCAAAGAGAGCCGTACTTTTTCAGCAGGCCAGCTCAATTTAGCAGTTCGCGCATCATTGACATATCCATTATACCTCAATCCGATTCGTATCAACGGTGAATTGTTTTTTGATGGCGGCCTTTATAACAACTTTCCTGTCGACGTATTGTACAATTCTTTTGCTCCGGACTTTATCATCGGAAGTAATGTATCACAAAACCTGGCGCCAGTTTCTGAAAACGATTTTTTTGGCTTGTTAAACAGTATGATGACCATTCCGTCAAACTATACTATGCCTTGTTCGGAAGGAATCATTATTGCGCCTCAACGGAATGTTGGTACTTTCGAATTTGAAGAGGTTCAATCGGCTATTGACGACGGCTTTAATGCCACCATGGCACTAATGGACTCCATTACCAAATATGTGATCCCAAGAGCCGATACAAGTTTGCTTGCGCAAGAACGCACTAAATTTAAACAAAGTTTGGTTCCTTTTAGAGTAGCAGAAGTACTTTCAAACTCTGCCAAAAAACAAGACCTTCCTTTTTTAAGAAATGCTATTCTTCCCCGTTATTCAAAGCTCATTTTAGATAGTATTCAATTAGAAAATCGCTTTTATAAAGCGACTTCAGCGCCTTATTACAGCTCATTGCTACCCAGTATTGAACAGCAACCAGATGGTTTGCTGGCTTTAAAACTGAAAGTAAACATGGCAAATGCTTTTCGAGTTGATTTTGGTGGCTATATTTCCTCGAGAGCTGTAAATACTGGGTTTCTAAGTTTAGCCTACCGCCGCGCAGGATATGTGGGTCAGAAACTTGAGCTCTCATCTTATTTTGGTAAATTTTATGGTTCGGGTAAAATGAACTACGAATTAGTCCTTCCCGGAAGCATCCCGATTTCATTGAGTGCTTATTTTGTGCTCAATCGTTGGGACTATTTCAAGAGTTTTGCCACTTTTTTTGAGGATGTTAAACCCTCTTTTTTGATTCAGGAAGAGCGCTATATTGGGGCGCAACTCAAGTTACCAACGGGTCCTAATGGTATTTTGACCTTCAATTCGCGCGTATTTTGGCTAGACGATTCTTATTATCAAACTGCTTATTTTACCAAAGAAGATACCGCCGATTTCACTTCTTTTGTAGGTGAAAGTCTACGTCTTACATTTACGCGAAATACATTGAATCGGAAGCAATTTGCCAGTGCAGGAACACTCATTGAATGCAAGGCAAGTTATGTTCGTGGTAAAGAACTCACTTATCCCGGTTCCACCTCTCTTACAAATGACACTGTCAACAAAAAGCATCAATGGCTGAGTATCCAATTTGAATTGCTCAGTTTTCCTTTTCAAAAGAAGCAAATTGTCAATCTTGGTCTACATTTTAAATCGGTACTCAATAGCCAATCTTTATTTGCCAACTACACCGCAAGTATGCTGGCCTTACCAGGTCTAAATGTATTGCCAGACCTCGATACCTATTTCATTGCTGCGTATCGCTCTACCCAATATGCATGTTTGGGTACGCAGCTCGTGGTAAGCCCCGTCAAAAATTTAGATTTGAGGCTAGATGCCTACGCATTTTTGCCAATTATTCAATTAGTTCAAGACCCAGATGGCGGTTTTAGTTATGCCAAACCGCTCGACGGCCGCAGTTTGTTGGCCGCAGGGCATATCATATATCATTCGCCTGTAGGTCCAGTAAGAGCTAGTATCAATTTTTTACCAAAATATGCGCAGCCTTTTCAATTTCAATTGGGCTTCGGTTATCTACTATTTAATGAACGAGCAATACGCTAAAAACATGAATAAAGAATTTCACCTCAACGGCATACAGCAAATGGGTATTGGTGTGCCCAATGTACAAGAAATATGGTCATGGTACAGAAAGGCTTTCGGGCTCGATGTACGTATTTTCGAAGAAGCTGCACCTGCTCCTCTTATGACGCGTTACACAGGTGGGGTAGTGCACCACCGCACGGCGACACTTGCGCTCAACATGGCAGGCGGCGGCGGCTTTGAAATCTGGCAGTTTACCTCAAGGCCAACAGAAAAAGCAAATTTTGAAACGCAACTCGGTGACCTCGGGGTTTACATTTGTAAAATCAAATCCGAAGATGTGCGGCATACCCAAAAGCACCTCTCCCAACTAGGCACCGACGTAAGTCCTGCATTTCAAGACCCAGCGGGTCGTTGGACTTGCTACGTACAAGATCCCAACGGCAATTATTTTCAGATTGTAGAGGGTCGCTCGTGGTTTGGAAAGTCAAAACACCCATCAAAATGCGGTGGTGTTGCCGGTGCTGTCATCGGGGTTTCAAACATGGAGAAATCCCTAAGTTTTTACCAAGATTTATTGGGTTACAATGAATTGATTTATGACCAAACCAATACCTTTCAAGATTACAATTTTATGCCGAGGGGAGGGGCATCCTATCGCCGAACGCTTTTATCGCATCCGTCAGAGAGAGAAGGTTATTTTGCACAACTTTTAGGTATTACCGAAATTGAGTTGGTTGAATTACAAGACACTGCAGTTGCCCGACCTATTTTTGAAAACCGTTTTTGGGGTGATTGGGGCTTTATTCATTTGTGTTTCGATGTCCAAGGGATGGACGCTTTAAAGGAGCATTGTGAAGTATTTGGAGCACCATTTACTGTGGATTCTGACAATTCTTTTGACATGGGAGAAGCCGCCGGTCGTTTTGCATATATTGAAGATCCGGATGGCTATTGGATTGAATTTGTCGAGACACATAAAGTGCCGGTATTCAAGAAGTTCGGTCTTTATTTGAATCTCAAACAAGGAGGAAAACGCAAGCATTTACCTAAATGGATGCTCAGGGCGTTGGGACTTAATCGGGTAAAATAGTTTTAGAGTAGTCCTTTGACACGCAAAAATTCATCAAGGCTCTCCACATCAGAAAACAACACTTCACGCGCTTTGCTGCCTTGGAAGGACCCAATAATATTCATGGCTTCTAATTGATCTACGATTCGTCCGGCTCTGTTGTAGCCTAGCTTGAGTTTGCGTTGCAACAAACTTGCCGAACCTTGCTGACTGATAACCACAATTCTAGCTGAATCGACAAACATGGGGTCTATTTCATTCATGTCGAAATCGCCACCTCCTTCGCCACCTTCAGGAAAATATTCCGGAAGAATGAGCGCTTCAGGGTAGGCGCGTTGCGAACCAATGAAACTACAAATTTCCTCGACCTCGGGGGTATCCAAGAATCCACATTGCAAGCGTTTCATTTCAGAACCCGTAGAGATGAGCATATCGCCGCGTCCAATGAGTTGATCAGCGCCAGATGCATCGAGAATGGTGCGCGAATCGATTTTGGATAAAACCCTAAACGCAATGCGCGCCGGGAAATTAGCTTTGATCATACCGGTAATGACATTAACCGAAGGGCGCTGTGTAGCAACAATAAGGTGAATGCCAATGGCACGCGCAAGCTGCGCGATGCGGGCTATCGGGTGCTCAACTTCTTTACCAGCGGTCATAATGAGGTCGGCAAATTCGTCAATAAGAACCACTATATAAGGTAAATATCGATGCCCTTTTTCTGGATTGAGGCGGCGCCCTATGAATTTTGCATTGTATTCTTTAATGGTGCGTACACCACCAGCCTCTTTTAGTAGTTCGTAGCGTTCGTCCATTTCCATACACAAAGAATTGAGCGTATTGACCACTTTAGAGGTATCCGTTATGATCGCATCTTCTTCTCCTGGAAGCTTGGCCAAGAAATGGCGTTCTATTTTATTATAAAGCGTAAGTTCGACTTTTTTCGGGTCAACCAATACAAACTTCACTTGAGCTGGATGTTTCTTATAAAGAATGGAAACTAAAATAGCATTGAGCCCTACAGATTTTCCTTGACCTGTGGCTCCTGCGACCAAAAGATGGGGCATTTTTGTCAAGTCAAAAACATAGGTCTCGTTGGTGATTGTTTTGCCCATCACAATTGGAAGTTCACCGTCGAAATGCTGGAATTTATCAGAGGCTATGAGCGAGCGCATCGAGACCATTTCCGGGTTAGAATTTGGCACCTCAATACCAATAGTGCCTTTTCCGGGAATTGGCGCAATTATACGGATACCGAGCGCAGAGAGGCTCAAGGCGATGTCATCCTCGAGATTTTTAATTTTAGAGATTCGCACACCAGGTGCTGGAACAATTTCGTAAAGCGTAACTGTAGGCCCAACTGTTGCTTTAATTTTTGCAATATCAATTTTATAATGCGATAGCGTCTCTACAATGCGGTTCTTGTTGTTTTCGAGTTCTTCCTTGCTTACAGAAACTCCTGAACTCGTGTATTCTTTCATGAGTTCAAGTGGCGGTAATAAATAACCTTCTAAATCCTTTGTAGGATCGTATTCACCGTGTTCACTCAGTAATTGGGTGGCCAATAAATCTTCGTCGGCAAGTGGCATTGGCGCCTGTGAAGGTGCGGCAATAATAGGGTCTTCACCAAGTTCGATTTCAAAGTCAGATTCGATGAAGTTGTCGGATGGTGCAGTAATATTTGATTCTTCTTTGATCTGTACTATGAGTTCGCTTTCTTCTTCAAAAATATCGTCCTCTGCTGCACCATCATCAAATTCAAAGGTTTGAGAAATATCGTCTGCTTTGATTTGATCTTCTTTGATGGTGTTTACCACATAAATGTCCTCGAAGGGTGCTGCATTATCGTTTTGAGCATTATCAGAACTCAAGTCTTCGGCCTGTGACTTTCCAAAAATACGTTGCATAAGTGCTTGGTAATTGGGGCTAAATTGAAGCGTAGTAAGCACAAAAAAGGCAACTACATGAAGCAGAAGTGTGCCAAAACCACCAAGTGTGAGCTGCAGCCATTCATTGGTGTAAAAACCAAAAGCGCCTCCGGCGTAGCTTATTTGTGGACTAAAGAACCCGAGAAAAATAGAACCCCAAAGCAGGTAAGTAAGCACAATGCTGGTGGTGCGCGCTATTGGTAGTAACGCTGTACCGAATAGAATGCGAAAACCGACTAAAAAAAGCAAAAAAACTAGTCCAAAGGAAGGTAAGCCAAAACCGCTGTGAATTAATAAATGTGAAGTCCAGGCACCGAATTTTCCGAGCCAATTTTCTGCTGCAGGAAGGTTGTTGTTGAAAATATAAGCACTGAAGTCTCGGTCAATTATTTGGTCTTGATCTTTGGTCCAGGTGAAAATATAGGACACGCAAGCTAAGAATAGGTAGATACTCAAAAGGCTGAAAAGTGCTCCAGTAAAAATTTTAATTTTAGGAAGATTGATTTTTTCTTTAAATGAAGTAGAGACAGAGTCCTTTTCTTTTGCGGGCTTCTTATTTGCCTGTTGACGCGCTTGTTCTTCAGCTTTTGGAGCAGATTTCGGGCTTGATTTTGGGATATATTCGTTTTCTTCCATGATGCTATTGCGTCTAATCAAACGAAAATACATTAATACGATACACAAAGCGCATGTTTATTGGAAACCTTTAAACAGCAGGATGTTAGTTAGTGATTGAATTAGTTATGCTGATCTGCTGCCCAATTCAGAAAATCATCAAGTGGGAGTACCTTATATTTTTTATCCGGGATAAATAACTGAATAGGCGGTTTTCGCAAATCTACTTGTTGGAGTTCAAAAGCTAACAAGCCAGTTTCGATAGGCATTTGTCCTTTAACGGGTATGCCGGGTGCGTTGTTTAATCCTACAAAGTACTTTGAATCAATAGCTTTAGTGTAAAAAATGAGCATGTTACCTTCCGGAAATTCTACATTAGCTTCACGACATTTGAGGCCGCAAATCGTTTGGCGAGTCTTGTTTTTATGAAAAGTGTAATTGCGATTTAGAGCGCTTGTATCTTTTATTTGAACTGCAAAAAAAAGGCCGTCTATTTCTAATAATGAAATGAACTTGTTTTTCTCAAGGTGATGTATGCTTTCTTGTCTCTTGCCGTCTTCGAGTAGGTAATTGATGCGCACAAGTGAATCGAGGGCATAGATGAACAACTTGCCGTGTGTGGTATCTTTGGAGATGAAATCTACATTAGCGATGTTGTATTCTAAACTTCCTACAAATGGTTTTTGGGCAAAGAAAATGAGTGGGATGTTCAGAAAAAGTAAAAGGTTCAGGCGTTGAAGCATGAACAAATCTAATAATTTCACCCCAATTAGATTGCCAAATTAGCCTTATCTTTGCCTTAGCCCCTCACGGGTCTCCTATGTCAAAAAACATTCAATTTATTTTCAATCCCTCTGAGCTAGGTGCGGGCACACGCGGTGCTTCCTTGGGCCCAGAGGCAATTCGCGCTGCTGCCCGAACCAAAGGCAGCACGCTATTTAGTCAATTCAAAATTCAAAGTGTTGACGACCACAACGACTTATTAGATGCGCCTACCACCTTTCCATTTGCCAAATATATAGATGGATTAAGCACTGTTTTTGCTTCGCTCACAGATAAAATACTTGATTGTATTTCTCATGCTGCGCTTCCAATTCTTATTTCCGGCGACCACAGTGCTGCAGCCGGAACATTAGCGGCGCTAAAAAAAGCACATCCGCAAGAGCGAATTGGTGTCATTTGGATTGACGCGCATGCAGATATCCATTCCCCTTATACCACGCCATCAGGCAATATACATGGGATGCCAATAGCCGCGGCGTTGGGTTTAGATCATTTGCATTTAGCAAAAAATCAATTAGATGCGCAGACAAAAAGCCATTGGGATGCCCTCAAAAGCAAGGCATTTTTACCTGAAGACATCGTTTATATTGGTGTCCGAGATACCGAACCTGAAGAAGATGCCGTCATCCAAGAATTGCAATTGCGCAACTTTACTGTTTCGGAATTGCGTCAAAAAGGATTGCCTGTTTGTTTAAAAGAAATTTCTAACAAGCTTTCCGCCTGCGACCTCATTTATGTTTCTTTTGACGTCGATAGCATTGACCCTATAGAGACCTCTTTTGGAACCGGTACACCCGTTGCCAACGGTTTGTCTTTTTCGGAAGCTAACGAAATTTTGACCTATTTTGCCCAGGACGCAAAGCTCTGTGCCATCGAGATCGTTGAGGTCAACCCTTGCCTAGACGACGAAAAAAATAAAATGGCTGAACACGCCCTTGTACTCATTGAAAATATCATCGCTCAGCGAACAGTATAAAATGGAACAACACATACGCCAAGCCCTTCTTGCCGCTGCACCTGAACTTTTTGGCGCGCCTATTTCCGAAAACCTCATTCAGTTTCAGCAAACGCGCCGCGACGTCGAAGGCGACCTTACATTAGTAGTTTTTCCTTTTGTCAAAATGTTGCGTTGTTCACCTCAAGAAGCCGGTGAAAAAGTCAAGGTTTGGATAGAAGCAAATATTGACAGCGTTTCACATTGCAATGTGGTCAACGGTTTTTTGAATATTGTATTCAAAAATACCTACTGGCTAAATCAATTGCAAGAAATCCAAGCAAATACACAATTTGGTTTGGCTGCTGTCAATTCCAAGCCAACGGTGATGGTAGAGTACGCTTCTCCTAACACAAATAAACCGCTACATTTAGGACATTTGCGCAATATTTTCTTGGGCGCTTCTGTTGCCGAAATTTTAAGAGCAGTAGGGCACAAAGTTGTTCGTACCCAAGTGATTAATGACCGCGGTATTCATATTTGTAAATCAATGCTTGCATGGGAGAAATTCTCTCCACTCAACGAAAAAGGGGAGCGTCAAACCCCAGCTAATACCGGCCAAAAGGGCGATAAGCTAGTGGGAAAATATTACGTTGAGTTCGATAAAGCCCTACAAAAAGAAGCCAAGGCTATTATGGCTGAGTGGCAGAATGGCAATTTTACTGATACGCCGTCAGCCATTGAAGAAGCCGTCCTGAATTTTCAGAAAGCCAAGGAGGGCAAGGATGAAAAAGTCCAAGCTGCCATTGACGATAAAATCAAAGAATTGGCGAAAAACCAAACCGCTATTTTACAAGAAGCCAAGGAAATGCTTGTGAAGTGGGAGGCCAGAGATCCGCAAGTTTACTTGCTCTGGACCACCATGAACGGTTGGGTTTATCAAGGCTTTGATGCCACTTACGCGCAAATGGGTGTTTCCTTCGACAAGTTATACTACGAGTCTGATACGTTTTTATTGGGCAAAGACCAGGTCATGGAAGGGCTTCAAAAAGGTGTATTTTATCAAAAAGCAGACGGATCAGTATGGATTGACCTCAGTGCCGACGGCCTCGATGAAAAACTGGTTTTGCGCTCAGACGGCACTGCGGTCTACATGACACAAGATATCGGTACCGCTATTGACCGCTTTAAGGATTACCCAGACCTACACGGGATGGTTTACACGGTTGGCAACGAGCAAGATTACCACTTTAAGGTTTTGTTTCTCATTCTTCAGAAATTAGGCTACACTTGGGCCGACAACTGCTTTCATTTGAGCTACGGCATGGTTGACCTCCCGAGCGGAAAAATGAAATCCAGAGAAGGAACCGTTGTGGACGCCGACGACCTCATGGCAGAGGTCATTGATAAGGCCAAAACCATGACCCAAGAACGCGGTCATTTGGAAGGGCTCAGTGCAACAGCGCGCGAGCAACTTTATACCCAAATTGGTTTGGGTGGCCTCAAGTATTACCTTTTAAAGGTGGACCCTAAAAAACGCATGTTGTTTAATCCGGAAGAATCTATTGACCTCACAGGTAACACCGGCCCATTTTTGCAATATACCCATGCCCGAATTTGTACTTTGCTTGAAAAAGCAGCTTACAAGCCCTGCACATTGGCAACCAATGCTCAGTTGAAACCCGAAGAAAAAGAAATCGTGAAGCAATTGGCCTTATTTGGCAGCACCCTAGAAGAGGCCGCAAAGGCGTATTCCCCCGCTCTTATTGCCAATTATACCTATGAACTGGTCAAACTTTACAATACGTTTTATCAAAGTGTAAAAATTGTCGTGGAGCCTGATCAAGAGCTGCGCCAGTTGCGTTTGGCCTTAAGTGCAAGTGTGCGCCAGGTGCTTGCTACAGCCCTTGGTTTGTTGGGTGTCGAGGCACCACAGCGCATGTAAGCGCAGCCTAGTTTTTTCCGAAAATTACTTCATCTGTGAGTTGGCGGACCATCACAAACAATTCGTCCTTAAAGGTTTGTGCTTCGTAGGCGCCGCGCTCTATCATGCGCAGTTTGTGTTCCCATTGTCCAGTTAATTCAGGGCTTTTGAGCAATTCGTATGAAATTTTGTCGATGAGCGCCATTCCGGTAGGGGTTGCCACCAGATTTTTCTTTTTCTTCTCGATGTATTGGCGCTTGAAAAGCGTTTCGATGATACTGGCCCTTGTGGAAGGTCGGCCGATGCCGTTTTCTTTCATGACCTCACGCATTTCTTCGTTGTCTACCAGTTTACCTGCGGTTTCCATTGCGCGCAGAAGGGTAGCTTCGGTGTAGTATTTGGGTGGGCTCGTTTTGCCTTCGTGAATAAACGGCGCGTGTGGGCCGCTTTCTCCTTTGGCAAAATGCGGTAGTATTTTATCTTCAGGGTTGGTTTGTTGGGCTTTGAGATCGTCGTAAAGCACGCGCCAACCTTTATCCAATACTTGCTTGCCGGTTGCTTTGAATTCCAGCGCGGCAACTTTTCCCATTACTGTTGTGTTAGACACCTTACATTCGGGGTAAAAAACAGCAATAAAACGGCGAACGATAAGGTCGTAGACGCGTTGTTCGTCGGGGCTGATACCCGAAGGCGCTACACCAGTCGGAATAATCGCGTGGTGGTCGGTGATTTTTTTGTCGTCGAAAATTTGCTTCGATTTTTTGATGGGTTTGCCTGTGAGGGCTTCTGTGAAGCGCTTGTAGTCGCGTAGGCCAGAGAGAATCCCCGGAATTTTTGGGTGTAAGTCTTCCGACAAATAGGTGGTGTCGACGCGCGGGTAGGTCACGAGTTTTTTTTCATAAAGACCTTGCACTTTGTTAAGCGTTTCTTCAGCAGAATAGGCGTAGTAGCGGTTGCCGTCTACTTGTAAGGAGGTAAGGTCATAAAGGCGCGGATTGCCTTCTTTGGCGTCTTTTTGCTCAAAGGAAGTGACCTCGAAGGGCTGCTCGCTGAGGTAAGCTAGGCCTTTTTCGGCTTTGTCTTTGGTTTTGAGGCGGTCTATTTGGCAACTGAATTCGGTCTCGCGGTAAGTAGTTTTAAGTTCAAAGAAAGTTTCGGACTGAAAAGCATCGATTTCTTTTTGCCGCTGCACAATTAAAGCGAGCGTGGGCGTTTGAACCCGCCCCACAGAGAGGGTTTGTTTGTCGCGGCCGTATTTGCGTGTAAAAAGTCGGGTACCGTTGATGCCCAAGACCCAATCGCCAACCGCCCGCGCGTAGCCTGCGGCAAAGAGGCGGTCAAAATCTGAGCCGGGCCGTAGCTTTTGAAAGCCATCTTTGATGGCCTCTTCGGTGAGCGAAGAAATCCAGAGGCGTTTGACCGGAACTTTGCATTTGGCCTTGAGCAATACCCAGCGCTGAATAAGCTCACCTTCTTGCCCGGCATCACCGCAGTTAATGACTTCGGTGGCTTGGCTAACAAGGCGTTCAATGACATGAAATTGTTTTTTTGCGCCGTCGTCTCCGCGCAGCTTGATGCCGAATTGGTGCGGAATAATTGGGAGGTCTTCTAATTTCCAGTATTTCCAGTTGGGGTTGTAATCTTCGGGGTCTTTGAGTGAGCACAAATGCCCGTAGACCCAGGTGACGGCATAACCATTGCCTTCTAGGTAGCCATCTTTGCGGTTTTTGGCACCTAAAATCTCCGCTAAATCACGGGCAACACTTGGCTTTTCGGCTATACAGACAATCATTAATTGCCAAAACGCTTGATGCCACCTTCCAAGAACTTCTTGTACGTTTTGATATCAGGCGTGTAGCCAATGGCCTGCGTGAGGTCATTGCCTTCGTGGTCGGTGACAACATACAAAGGTTGCTGGAAGCTTTTGTAGCGCGTCATTTGGTAGTCGGCCCATTTGTTGCCAACGGTGCGTATCGGCCCGCTGAGTTTAGAGACGCGTTGTTCGTTTGCTGGTAGCGCCTCGCGGTCATCGACATACAAGGAAATGATTATAAATTGCTTTTGGAGCATTGGACGTATTTCGTCGTTGGTCCAGACGGTGCTTTCTGTCTTGCGACAGTTTTGGCAGGCGTGCCCTGTGAAATCAAGTAGAATAGGTAAGTTGCGTTTTTTGGCGTAGGCGCGTCCTTTTTCGAGGTCGTGGAATACCAAAATTGAGCCGTCGCCAACCGGGTGCATTTCAGCTGCAAACTGAGCGGTAATAGAGTCTCCTACCATGCCGGTTTCTTGCCCGCCATTGACCCAACGGAAGTTGTCTTCGGAGTGTGTGCGCGGTGGTGCAATGCCGTCAATGAGCGTAAGCGGTGCACCGAACATTCCGGTGAAAAGGTAAACAGAGAATACTAGGGCCAACAAAGCAAACATAAAGCGCGTTACGCTCAATTTCTGCACAGGTGAATCATGAGAAAACTGCAATTTACCCAGTAAGTAAATACCCATTATAAAGAAGAGCACAAACCAAATACCCACAAACCATTCGCGGGTAAGTAGGCCCCAATGGTAGGCGAGGTCAACAGAAGACAAGAATTTGAGCGCTAAAGCGAGTTCTGCCAAACCTAAAACTACCTTAACAGAATTGAGCCAGCCACCCGATTGTGGCAAGCTGTTGAGCCAGCCCGGAAAGACCGCAAAGAGCGTAAATGGAATGGCCAGTGCCAAAGAAAAGCCGGTCATGCCTACAGCAGGGGTGAGGTAAGAACCAGAAGTTGCTGCCTCTACAAGCAAGCTACCGATAATTGGACCAGTACAAGAAAAAGAGACCAAGCCAAGCGTGAAAGCCATGAAGAAGATACCGAGGTAGCCGCCTCGGTCGGCTTGCTTGTCCATTTTATTGACCCAGGAATTAGGCAATTGGATTTCGAAAGCACCTAGGAAAGAGAAAGCGAACAATACGAAAATACTGAAGAAAATGAGGTTCATCCAGACGTTGGTAGAGAGATCATTGAGGCCAAGCGGGCCCATAGCGGCGGTAAAGATGAGTCCAAAAACAACGTAAATGAGCACAATAGATCCGCCGTAAACCAGTGCTTTGAAAATACCTTCGCTGCGTGTTTTGGATTGCTTGGTAAAGAAAGTAACCGTCATGGGGATCATCGGGAACATACATGGTGTAAACAAAGCCACCAAGCCCGCAATAAAGCCCGCAATGAAAATCACGATGTTTGAATCTTTTTTCTTTTCTTTTTGCTGGATGGGCGCAGGCGCCTGGTCAATGGTGGTTTCGGTGCTATTGGTATCTGTACCAGCTGTTTGCGCACTTGTGGTTGTATCTATTTCGGTTGGCGCTGCGCCAGAGGCTTTGTAACCACTCACTTTAAAGTTGGCCGTGTAGTCAAAAGGGGGTAAGCAACCTTCGTGGTTACACAATTGAAAGAACAGGTTGCAACTAGCGGTAAACGCTTCGTCTGACAAGATTTCAATTTTTTGCTTAAAAGTGGCTTTGTTTTCAAAATACAATGAAGTACCGAGTTCGTCTTTTTGGACGAGCGGAATACCCACTTCAGTAACTTTTCCGATGGTTTTAAAGTTTTTATTGGCCTTGAATTTGAATTCTGGAACAATGCCAGTGCCATCGGCTGCCATAGGGTCGTGCTTGAGACTAAAAATATGGTATTCAGGTACCAATTTGCCTGAAAAAACCAAATTGGCATGGCTGTCGTCAATTTTCTCGACTGTGCAAGTCCATTTGATGAATTGACTCATGAAATCTTGGGCGTTGGCACTGAGCGTCAAGCCAATAAAGAGAAGAGTGATAAATAACGATTTCATATGATTAATTGGGTTTTTCTAATTTGTTAGGTGTTACCTTAACTTCAAATGGTATGGTTTTGGGCGGTAAACAACGCTTGTCGTCGCAGAGCATGTAGGTGAGTTCACCTTTAACGGTAGTTGCTTTTTTGACAAAAATGCGATTGCTGGCTTGAAAAGTATTTTCGAAGTAGGAAACTTCGGCTCCGAAATTCGGATCATAAGATTGTTTTGCCTTGCTAGTGGCCTCGAAGGTGTTAAAAATTTTTACAGCATTATTCTTTTCTAGCGTAATTTGAGTCGGGACCGGACCTATATTTGGATCTAAATTCAGTGCATATAGGTGCCAACCGTTTTCAATGGTGGCAATGATTTGAATAGAGGCTGGGTAGGGAACAAATGCGAAATCCCATTGGATTTTCTCTTGGGCATGCGCACAAGTGCTTAGCAATGAGAAGAATGAAAGAAGTAGCGCTGCGCTTCGCATGTGGTGTGAACTTAGAATTCCCGAAATTACGAAAAATATCGGCAAAAGATTGTGCCTTGGCTTACCATTCGAGACGCGGATCTGCTGCAACATCTTGCCCAACGGTTTGCCCAGCGGCTAGGTAAAATGAGCCAGCCATGGCGATCATAGCACCGTTGTCAGTACAATAGCTCATTTTGGGAATACTCACCTGCCAGCCGTTCTCTTTTTTTGCCAACAAGCGTTTGCGCAGCTCTGAATTGGCCGATACGCCACCGGCAATAACCACGGTTTTGATGCCCGTATGTTTCACTGCTTTATCCAATTTGTCCATTAAAATACTGACAATGCTGTTTTGAATACTTGCACAGAGGTCTGCTTGGTTCTTTTGACGAAAATCGGGTTCGTTTTTTTCGGCGCCTTGCAGCGTATACAATATGGAAGTTTTGAGGCCGCTGAAGCTGAAATCCAGACCTGGAATTTGAGGTTTCGCAAACTGAAAAGTAGTTGGATTTCCTTCTTGTGCGAGTTGATCGATGAGGGGTCCACCAGGGTAGGGCAAGCCCAGCATTTTGGCGGCTTTATCGAAGGCCTCACCAGCGGCGTCGTCTATGGTGCTGCCCAACACTTGCATGTCTAGCG
This sequence comes from Sphingomonadales bacterium, assembly GCA_016872115.1. Lineage (GTDB taxonomy): Bacteria > Bacteroidota > Bacteroidia > Flavobacteriales_D > Crocinitomicaceae > UBA952. The sequence continues at coordinate 165,129 of VHBC01000003.1, forward strand.
CATCGTTGACTTGCACAATTTGGGTGTGACCACCACTTACTGTGAGGCACAAAAATGGGAAATTTGGTTTGGCGTCGCTCGCGTCGTCCATGAAATGCGCTAAAATGTGTGCTTTCATGTGATGTACACCAACCAGTGGGACGTCGAGTGCAAGGGCGAGCGCTTTGGCAAAGGAAGTGCCAACCGTAAGCGAGCCCATGAGGCCAGGGCCTTGTGTAAAGGCAATGGCGTCGAGGTCTTTGAGCTGTATTTGGGCTTGGTTGAGTGCGGCCTGTACTACCGGTATTATATTTTCTTGATGTGCGCGGCTAGCAAGCTCCGGAACTACGCCGCCAAAAGATTCGTGAATAGCTTGGCTAGCAACGATATTGGCACGGATTTGGTTTCCGACAAGAATGGCCGCAGAGGTGTCGTCGCACGACGACTCAATACCGAGTATAATCTTGGGTTTTGCTGTCAAAAGATTGCTAATTTTGTAACAAACATGACAAAGGTACTCAAAATCGCGGGCCTATCCATTGCCATTCTCTTGGAGTGGTTTTTCATTTTTGTCATTGTATTGGTATTCGCCATTCGGAGCTCAGCTGTTCAAACCTTTTTGGCCAAGCGTGCTACTTCTTTTCTAAGTCATGAATTAAATACAAAAGTTCGGGTAGGTGCAGTTGATATCGTTTTGTTTCGCCATATCGACCTCAAAGATATTTACATCGAAGAGCAATCTAAATTGCAGCCCATCCTAGCGCTTAAACATTTGTATTTGGGACTCGATCAATTCAAATTGCTTCAAAATAAAGTCTTGATCAATGAACTTCGGCTTTATGGAGGGAAGATCAATCTTAGTCGCTTACCACGAGACGGCAAATACAATTTTGCCTTCATTGAAGATTATTTTAGCGCAGACACACCTCGTAAATCTAAACAAGAATTCGAAATTAATCTAGCACAACTTTCGTTGCAGCACATCGACTTTAAATACCACGACCTGCGTACCGATACCCTGGCTTTTGGCATTGATTACGACCATATCGAATTGCAAGATTTGCACTTGAGCGCTACAGACATTCTCTCCAAAGGGGACCTGATGAAATGTCAGATTAGAAAACTAGGCTTCAAGGAACGCTCTGGTTTTGAACTCAAGCAGCTCAAGGCATATGCGTACTATTCTTCAAGGGGAATTGTTCTTCGAAAAGCATTGCTGCAGACAGCCAACACGACCTTATTGCTGCCAAAACTTGCCCTAAGAACAAAAAGTGAAGCTGATTTTACAGATTTTGAAGATAGAGTCGAATTCGATATAGCTGTAGCCCCCAGTAAAGTAAATCTGACTGATGTCGCCTATTTTGCGCCCGATATGCGCGGTATGGATCAAACTGTATATGTTTCGGGAAAGGTTCAAGACAAATTGCGCGCACTTCAAATCAAAGATCTTCAGTTGCGCTTTGGAAAAGCATCGCTACTTCAGGCACAGCTTCAACTACCAGACTTTCGCAAAGAAACCGCCCAACTTTGGTTTCAAGAAACAATTACCAAAGCGCATGTGGATTTAACAGATATTGAAAATTTACATTTACCCAAGGGTGTTTCTTCTATTTTCATTCCTGAAATGCTTAAAAAAGCGCAGTTCATTGAATTAAAGCAAGCGCAACTTTCTGGATTTCCCGAGCAGCTGACCGTTTCTATTCAAAATGTCAAAACAGCTTTGGGGTCACTTTCCTTAGCGCCAATCCGCTTGACAAATACGCCTAAAGAATTCACCATAAAAGGCGTCCGAGATTCTTCGTTTTTGGCGCTCGATCAGTTTCAATTAGGTTCTTTACTTGAAGTCTCCGAAATTGGTGCAATGAGTGGTGCTTTTCAATTCGAATTGGCTTTGGGTAGCAATGGTAGCTTTGGCTTGTCTGATTGTAGCGGATTCATCAGTCATTTTTTGGTGAACAACTACAATTACGCGAACATTGAAATAGCCGAAACCAGCATTCAGAACGAACAATTGCTGTCTAAATTAGTCGTCAATGATCCGCATCTTGAATTGAGTAGTATACTGCAATTAAATCTTACTATTGCACCGAGCTATCAAATACAAACCAATATCGAACGCGCCAATTTGTATGCGCTCCACCTGAGTTCTCTTCCTGGCGATGAGCTCAAAACGAAAATCAATTTAGGAATCGAGGGCCCGAGTTGGTCTGAGGTGGTTGGCTTTGCAAGTTTTAAAGACTACAGCTACCAGGTAGATGAGCATGTCATTGCAGGAGAACTAGCACAATTACACTATCGTAAAACAGGGCAAAAGACCAATATTGACCTCAGTTCGGCCGTCCTAGACTTTTCTATCGATGGAATATTAGATGAGCCTACCCTTGAAGCCGATTTATTGCATCATCTGGCCATTTTATACCCACCTATAGACGGTGCAGCGCGTAGTTTTGTGCATAGCTCGGCGCATTTTGATTTCAATTTATTAGCGCGCAATACGACAGAATTACTCGCTATATTTTTACCTGAGCTTCAACTTACCAATGGCACAACCATCAATGGCTCCTTTAATTCTAAAGCTGAAGACCTCCAAATTCAAGTAAAAAGCGCGCAAATTATATACAATTCGATAGAAATCTCTAATCTCGCATTCAAAGAAAATATCCTTCACGACGCTGTTAATGGCGCTCTATATGTAAAAGAGTTGCGCATTGCAGATTCCACTGCATTTCACGACCTCCAGTTGGTCAATAAAGGTGGTCATGGCATTCAAGAGGCAACGCTCAGTTGGGACCCAAACACCGACGATTTCTCGGAACTCAAATGGCGCACCACCATCTTGCCCAATGACTACATTAGTTTTGCATTGCAACCCTCTTTTTTTACCATCAATGGCGTAGAGTGGAAAATTGCCAATAAATCTGATATCACGCTGGCTTCCAATGAGATGAGTATAACTGATTTTGAACTCAATAGAGGATACCAGCGCATACAAATCAATGGTTGTTTGTCCGATAATAAACGCGATCAACTACGCTTTGATGTTGTAGGTCTTGACCTCGGAGAACTTTCCGCCTTGGTGGGGCTTCCCAATCAGTACAGTGGCCGCTTCAGTGGTTGGGGTACGCTTAGCACACCTTTTACCAATCTTAACATCGCGGCCGATGCCAATCTCGAACAACTGCAAATTGATGGGTTATCTGTTGGAGACATTATGTTGCATTCCGATTGGAATGACGCAAGGCAGAGTATCGTTTTGGAAGGAACTCTACAGTACCGTAACGAACGCACCTTTGATTTTGATGGTCTTTATAAACTCAAAGAGGATGCCCTCGATTTAGGCCTCAATTTCAAGCAAACCGATATTTCTTTAGCAAATGCGTTCATGGATCCCGAGGTGGTCAAAGGAATCAAAGGTAAACTCAATGGCCGCTTGCGACTAACGGGTAGCCCGAGTCAACCAAAGTTAGTTGGAAAGCTGCGCCTGCAAGAAGGCGGTGCAGAAATTGCATTATTGGGTGTAGCCTACCAACTAGATGGCCTCATCCAAGTAACCGACGACGCTTTTTTCCTCGACAACTTCCCAATTAAAGATCCAGAAGGGAATGTTGCTTATTTATCGAGTGCCATAAACCACACCAATTTTGATAAATGGAACTACGACATTCAAATCAATTTTGAAGACGACCTCAAGAAAATAGACCCGCGTACCAATCAGCTTGTTCCAATAGAAAAATTCCTGGTGTTGAATACCAAGTATAAAGAAGGAGATGTGTATTACGGGAAAGCTTATGGCCGCGGTACGGCGAACATTTTTGGCACCATGAGCAATACAGAAATTACCGTAGATGCCACCACCCGTAAAGGTACCGAAGTCATTTTTCCGATGTATGGTATGTCTGAAATCGACGACGAAGACAATTTTGTTCAGTTTGTTGAACGCAGTGTAGCGACGCAAATAGAACAACAAGGCATCGACTTCACCGGTCTGGACCTCGACCTTAATTTTCACATCACACCCGATGCCAACATGAAACTCATTTTCAATGACCAGACAGGTGATGAAATCACAGCCCGAGGCAGCGGAGAGCTCAATATCAAGCTTGATCAATACAACCAGCTCACCATGAACGGCCCTTATGTCATTGCCAAAGGAAGTCGTTATAACTTTGCTTTGGGTTCAATCAAACAAACTTTTGACATCGAGGGCGGTTCCAAAATTGAATGGACTGGCGACCCCTACAACGCCGATATTAGCATCAATACCGTAACCCCAAAACGGGCCTCAATTTTAGAGCTAAGTCCTGAAATCCAAGACAACACGCTAGTGAATCAGGAGATTCTATGTTACCTGAAGCTCAGCGAGTCTTTGCTAACGCCTAAAATTACATTTGACTTAGTGGCGCCGCGTACTACCGAAACAGGAAAAGCGCTCATCGACCGCATTAAATCTGACCCGGACGAACTCAACCGTCAGTTCTTTTCTTTGTTGCTCGTCAGTAAGTTTCAGCCGCTTAAAGGCAATCTTTCTGCGGGCGGTTCAGCTGCACTCGATTTGCTTGAATCTCAGATCAATGCTGCATTAGGTAAATTATCTGACAACTACAAATTAAATGTAGATTATGGTTCCGATGAAATAGCCGGAGAAAGTAAAGTGGAGCTTGGTGTTGCAAAAGGTTTCCTCGATGATAAATTGGTTATTACGGGTAGCTTTGGTGTAGAAAACCGCAGCACGGCAGGTTCAAACGGTACCCAAGCTTATACCAATTCAATGATTGGGGATGTTAATATTGAGTACAAAATTCAGGATAATTTCCGTGTAAGAGCGTTTAATCAATCCAACACCAACTCGGTCAATGAAAACCAGGGTCCGTTTACACAAGGTTTTGGTGTATCATATTTCGAAGAGTTTCATCGTTTTTCAGATTTAGCGTTTGTCAAACAACTCAAGCAGCTTTTTGAAAAAGGGCCAAAAAAATCCGGTGCGCCAAAGAGCAAAAAACATAGACAACCTGTAACTTTATCACAAAATGAAAAAAGTACTAGTAGCCAACCGCGGCGAGATCGCTCGACGCGTGCTTAGAACCCTAAAAAAAATGGACATCAGAAGTGTGGCCATTTATTCTGACGCCGATGCCAATGCACCGCACGTCCTTGAAGCAGATGAAGCAGTTTATGTTGGGCAAAGCCCCTCCTCAGAAAGCTACCTCCAACAAGAAAAAATCATACAAATTTGTAAAGATTTGGGCGTAGACGGCGTACACCCCGGATACGGTTTCTTGTCAGAAAACGCTGGCTTTGCTCGTAAATTGAAAGCAGAAGGTATCAAACTTATTGGTCCATCTCCAGAATCTATGGAGGTCATGGGAGACAAACTCTCTGCCAAACAAGCTGTAAAATCGTACAACGTGCCTTTAGTTCCGGGGGTTGACGAAGCCATTTCCGATGTTTCAGCCGCTAAGAAAATTGCCGTAGAAGTTGGCTACCCGATACTCATCAAGGCTTCGGCAGGCGGAGGCGGAAAAGGCATGCGCTTGGTACAAAACGAAGCCGAATTCGAAGAGCAAATGACCCTCGCTCAAAACGAAGCGCGTTCCTCTTTTGGCGACGACGCTGTTTTCATCGAAAAATTTGTCGACCAACCACGCCACATCGAAATTCAAGTGTTTGCCGACCAACATGGAAATGTGGTGTACTTATTTGAACGCGAATGTTCTGTTCAGCGCCGTCATCAGAAAGTCGTAGAGGAAGCGCCTAGTGCGGTGCTCACCCCGGCAATTCGCCAACAAATGGGCGAAGCAGCAGTGGCTGTTTGTAAAGCGTGTAACTACGAAGGAGCAGGCACCGTAGAATTTTTGATCGATGCTGGTTTGAATTTTTATTTCTTGGAAATGAATACCCGTTTGCAAGTTGAGCATCCGGTAACCGAAGAAATTACTGGCCTAGACCTCGTTGAGTGGCAAATCAGAGTGGCGCGTGGCGAGCGCTTGCCAAAACTCCAAGATGAATTACAAATCAACGGCCATGCTATAGAGGTGCGTGTTTATGCAGAAGACACCCTCAGCGGCTTTACGCCTGACATCGGCACCCTCGACCGCTACCGCATTCCTTCTGGCCGTTACATTCGCGTCGACGACGCATTTGAAGAGGGCATGGAAATTCCGATCTATTACGATCCCATGATTGCCAAATTAGTTGTTTGGGGTAAAACGCGTCAAGAAGCCATAGAGCGCTGCATCACCGCCATCGATAGCTACCAAATTTCAGGCGTTAAAACAACCCTTGATTTTGGTAAGTTCGTACTCAAGCATCCGGCATTCCAAAGTGGGAAATTTGACACCAATTTTGTCAAGACGCATTTTGCTGACCCCAATTTACTTAAAGAGGCCATGCAAGAAGAGGAGCGCGCTTTGGTGTTTGCACTTGATACCATTTGGCAAGATGTCCAAGCTATGAAGAAAAAGGCATTTGCCTCTAGAGACATCACCTCTTCATGGAAAAATCAAATCAGATAAAACATTTAAGTAGAGCAGTTTTTGGCTCTTGAAAAAAACGTACTTTTACGGCGCAAATTTGACAGTATGAACTTACACGAATTCCAAGGAAAAGCAATTCTCAAAAAATACGGTGTGGCCGTTCAAGAAGGTATTGTAGTTGACAGCATTGAAAAAGCTGTGCCTGCAGCCAAACAACTCACGGAAGAAACAGGCACATCTTGGTACGTTGTTAAAGCCCAAATTCACGCAGGTGGACGTGGAAAAGGAACTGTCGAAGAAACAGGTTCTCATGGTGTGGTGCTAGCCAAAGGCATCGATCAAGTCGAAGAAAAAGTAGCGGGCATTTTGGGAGGGCACCTTACTACACTACAAACAAATGGCAAAGGCAAAAAAGTAAACCAAGTACTCATTGCCCAAGATGTTTACTATCCAGGCCCATCTGAAGTACAAGAATTTTATATGTCTGTACTTCTAGACCGCGAGTCTGGCCGCAATGTCATTATCTATTCTACAGAAGGTGGCATGAACATCGAGCACGTTGCCGAGCACACCCCAGAAAAACTTTTCAAAGAACACGTCGACCCACGCGTTGGCCTTCAAGGTTTCCAGGCGCGCAAAATCGCATTTAACCTCGGTTTGTCAGGTGAAGCCTTCAAAAACATGGTCAAATTCGTACCGGCGCTCTACAACGCTTATGTGGGCATAGATGCTTCTATGTTTGAAATCAACCCACTTTTTAAAACCTCTGATGACAAAATCATCGCTGTTGACGCCAAAGTTAGCCTAGACGGCAACGGTTTGTTCCGTCACCCAGACCTCGCTGCATTGCGCGATAAATCAGAAGAAGACCCAACCGAAGTCGAAGCCGACGAAGCTGGCCTCAATTTCGTCAAATTAGACGGCAACGTTGGTTGTATGGTCAACGGTGCGGGCCTCGCAATGGCCACTATGGACATCATCAAACTTTCTGGTGGCCACCCAGCCAACTTCCTAGATGTCGGAGGTACCGCCAACGCAGAGCGCGTTGAGAAAGCATTCCATATCATCCTCAAAGACCCGAACGTAAAAGCCATCCTCATCAATATCTTTGGTGGTATCGTTCGCTGTGACCGTGTAGCCCAAGGAATCGTCGATGCCTATAAAAACATCGGCGAAATTCCAGTGCCAATCATTGTTCGCCTTCAAGGTACCAACGCCGAAGAAGCCAAGCGCCTCATCGACGAATCTGGCCTCAATGTCCACTCGGCAGTCCAACTCCAAGAAGCTGCCGATTTGGTAAAAGAAGTGTTGGCGTAAGCACTACATTTATTTATATTTTCAAAAGCCATCTTCGGATGGCTTTTTTTATGCTCATCATAAAATTTATAAATAAAACCAAATGACAGAAAAACGTCAATTTTGCCAATCATGGATGCCACACTTTCTATTTTAGACGCTGCTGGCGCACAATTGGCTTACGATGAAATTGAGATTGGAGAAAAGGTATATTTGGCAGGCAATACTGCCTGAATCAGTCCAGAGGCTTGGGATACCATCAGACGCAACAAAGTCTTTTTAAAAGCCCCCATAACAATACCTCAGGGTGGCGAATACAAGAGCTTGAACGTTTCTACACGTAAGTTTTTGGGTTTGTATGCCTATATCCGTCCTTGTTTTAGTTTGCATCCGTATGTGTCTACAAAACACCCGAAAATGGATTTGGTGATTATTCTGCACCTTACGACCTACAGGGAAGCTTTGTTATTTGACAACGGAAAAATTTCTTCAGCGGTTCGTGGTCAACAGGTTGAAATATCGAGCTGACCACACTTAAAATGCGCTTTAGGACATGCTTTGTGTCCGTGTAAACCACAAGGCCGGCAAGCCAAATTTTTAACTTCTATCAGCTGCGCGTTGTCAGAAAGCGGTCCAAAACCGAATTCAGGTACAGTTGAACAGAAAAAGGCGGTCACCGGTGCATTGGTTGCCGAAGCCAAATGCAGGGGCCCCGAGTCATTGACATAATTGTGTTGTGCACCAGCCATTAGCGCGGCCGATTGCAACAGCGAAAGTTCACCGGCAAGGTTTATTATTTGGGCATCTGGGGCTTTATTTTTAAGTGCTTCGAGATCTTTACGATCGGTAGGAGCCCCAAGTAAATATATGCTTGCATTGGTTTGCTTTAATTTTTCAATTAATTGAAGCCAAATGTGTTCCGGCGCTTGTTTGGTAAACCAAACACTGGTTGGCGCCATACAGTAATATGCGTTGTTTTGCAGTGCTTTTACCTTGTCTTGATCTAATTGACTAGGGTAGAGTTGCGGCCGACGTTTTGGCGCAATAATTAAGTCTGAAATAAGCGATAAGTTACGGTCGACTTCGTGCCAATTGGCTTTCATTTGATGGGGAAAGCGCTTGGCATAAAGCAGCGAAAGTGGATTTTTCTGAAAACCCCTACTTTCCTTTCCATTTGCCAATAGCGTTAAAATTCCTGAACTTGCAAAACGTTGAAGATTGATAACCAGGTCGTAATATTGTTGGCGCAACGTTTTGCCTAAAGCGAGTATATTTTTGACCTTTTTTTGTTTGTCAAAAACAAAAACCTTGCTTAAAAATGGATGCCCTTCTAAAAGACTTTCATTGCCTTTTTTGACGACGACATCTATTTGTGCATGCGGATATGCAGCATGTAGGTTTTCCCAAATAGGTGAAGCGAGAACGACATCTCCTAAAAAAGCAGTTTGAATCACAAGGATGCGGTCTAAATTCATCGGATGAGCGTAACGTAGCCTTGTTTGACGATAGTGTCGGTTTTATTGATAATGAGTTCTATGCGATATTGGAATACATCATTGGTAGCCGGGAGGCCGGAACTGCTAATGATTCCGTTCCAACCTTCAGTAGGGTCCGAAGTCTCAAAAACGATTTTCCCCCAGCGGTCAATTATACTGAAGGTATATTTCTCTGGGTCCACGTTTTGCACAACTGGTAAGAAAATAGGATTGAGTCCATCAGGCGTAAAAGCGTTGGGCACAAACATTAAGGGATCGTAGGTCAAACAGAATTCATTAGAGAAACTGCTATCAACAAATCCAAATTGGTTCAAGCCTTCGAGCGCCATCACTTTATAACAAACTTCGCCTTTATTGCGCATCTGAGAAACGTCATCGGTCAGGTTATAGCTGCCATCTGGCAAAATTTGAAACGGAACGCTTTCCCAAGTTCCGTAGGTGTTGCGGTAAATTTTGTAATTGGCTATGCCGCCATTAAATAATGTATAGGGGGTCCAATTGAGGTCGTTGATCATGTTGTATTGATCAGCAGTTCCCTGTACGAAAATTGTTGTATTTTCATTGGCATACGCGCCAGGGTTGCCACAACTGTCAATATACATACTGCGGTAAGTCCAAGGCCCCCAATTGGGATCAACGTCATCGTCTAGGAGATAGGCGCTGTTATTGACAATTGTTCCCTGGCCGATGGATTCCCAAACGCCATTGGTATCTTTTCTTTCAAACAAGACGCTTGTTACCCCAACACTTTGGTCTACCCAGGCCTTTAGTTCAATATCTTTTTCTTTGACACTGGCAAGATTGAAATAGTGAAAAGCCGGTGGGGTGGGTTGAGGCATCAAGAAGCACATTGGGTTGGAAAACGCCACATAACCATTTTGAAGATTGGCTTTGATGTAGATGCAATAGTTTTCGTTTTTGACAAGGTTTATACTCGCGGTGGTATCAGTACTTGTGCCAAGCAGTGCCCAAGAATTGTTGTGCTTACCCCAAATTTCGTAATTGACAACCGCATTTCCAACATATTTACTCCAAGTGAGGTCTACGCGTTGCGGACACATATCGATCAGGTAATTGGCCTGAATTGACGTGTGTAAATTGGCTTTGGCTGAGGTTTGAAATGAGGGCGGATTGTTGGAGGTAAAGCAAGAGTCAAACGCTGCTACCGTATAAGTGTAGGGCCCACCGTCAAAAGGAACACCGTATAGGTAAGTGGTGTTGTTTAGTCCAAAAACGGTGTCTAGTTCGACCAGAAAACCATTTGCGTCAAAAGTGTAAACGACATAGCCGTAGGTGTCTGGGGCTGCATTTGGATTCCATTGTAGCTGCATTTGTTGGGTGCTGGTATCAAAGCCAACGCTATATAATACTGGAATAAATGGGGTCATCATGTCGGTAAGCGAATCGCCGGGTCGGTTCGAGTTGAAA